>JAYVPW010000137.1:0-54486 GCA_043777315.1 Spartobacteria bacterium
GACCGGTTCCGGTGGCTCACGCCACCGGCTAATTTCCGATCGTCCCTCCGGGACGGGCGCTCCGCAACCCGTCTGCTTATTTTGGCAAGATGGTATTAGGCAGGCACCCATGAAAATCCAAGGTGCTTCCCATCGTCATGGGGAAGGCACCCCTGAAAATCCAAGGTGCCTCCCATCGCCGTGGGAAGGCACTCCTGAAAATCCGAGGTGTTTGAGCCCCCCAAGGCTCACCCCTGAACCTGCCTCACTTCCCCGCCACGTCCACGCATACCGATTCCTTCGTGCTGCGGGCGTAGATGCGGCCGTTCGCGAGCACCGGGGTCGTCCAGCATTTGCCGTCGAGGATGTCGGCGCGCGCGAGCTCTTTATAAGCGTCCGGCTTGGCATCGAAAAGAACGAGCTCGCCGGCATCGGAAAGCGCGACGACTTGATCGCCCGCGAGGATGACCTGCCCCGGGCCGAAGCCCTCCTTTTCCCACTTCACCTGCCCGGTCGCGATCTCCACGCACTTCACCGGCCCCTTGCCGTATTCCTTGAACTGAAACATGCCGTAAAGGAACCCGTCCTTGATCACCGGCGTGCTCCAGTGGTTGGCGAGCGGCTTGTTTCCGCGCATCCGGTAAAGCTCCGTGGCGACGAACTCCGTGCCTTGCTTCGTGATCTTCACCGCCCCCGCCCCCATGCCGTAGCCCGCCGAGCAATAGACGATGTCGCCCGACACGACCGGCGACGCCGCGGTCGAGGTGCTGTAGTCGAACTTGTAGCGCCACAACTCCTTGCCCGTCTTCGGCTCCACCGCGAGCAGGCCGGATTGGAGGAAAAAGATGACCTGTCCCTGCCCGAGGATATTCGTCGCGACCGGCGTGGCGTGCGTGATCTTCTCGTCGAAGGCCTTCCAGACGACCGCGCCATCCTTCGGGTTCAAAGCCAGCAACGACTCTCCCGCGCCGCCGCCCGCGACGTAAAGCAGCCCGCCCGCGAGGAGCGGTGACGCCGCGTTCTGCCACTGGATATTGCGCCCGCCGTGCTCTTTCAGAAGGTCGCGCGTCCACGCGACCTTGCCCGTCGCCGCGTCGAAGGCGCGCACCGAGAGCTGCGAAGAGATGGCATAGACCTGTGTCGCGTCCGCCGTCGGAGTCGAGCGCGGGCCATCGCCGCCCTTGTTGTCTGAGGTGCCGGAGTCGCCGCCGCCGTCATACTTCGCGAAGGTCAAAGGCGCGAACCAGAGCTCTTTCCCCGTGTTCGCATCCAGCGCGACGACCGACTCCTGCTTCGCCCCATCGGCCTCTTTCAAAGAGAGTGTGAAGACCTTCCCGCCCACCACCGCAAACGAGCTGAACCCGCCCTCGCTCGGCGTCTTCCAAACCTGCTTCGGCGGCTCGCTGGTCCAGGGCTTGACGATCTTTTCCACGGTCGAGCCATCCGTTTTCAGGCCGCGATACTGTGGCCAATCGGCGGCATAAAGCGGCAGGGCGGCGAGGGACAGAAGCGTCGGGAGGAGGAGTCGATGGGTGGTCATGTGGTTTGGGTAGTGAAGTTATTTCTCAGTCGCGAGGGAAAGGACAAGGTCATCGAAACGAATCGCCGTGCCGGCATACGGACTCCCCCAGATCCCCGCGCGGCCCGCCGGGATCTCCTCCTTTTCCTCCAGCGAAATGAGCCACGCCGCCGGCTCCGCCGCCTCCGCCGGCCAGGCCTTGCCCTCCACGATCAATCCCCCGCCCGCGCCCTTGCGCACTTGCAGGCGAAGCTTTGTCCACGCGCCCGAGACCCATTCAAAAGGGACACTGCCCTTCGCCTCATCGCCTTGGTAAAGCTCCAGCGTTTTCTTCCCCGGACTGACCTGCAACCGATAGCCGCCGACCCCGTTCAAGCTGATCGCGAACGCCGGGAATTTGCGCCCTTGTTTCGTCCCAAAAAATCGCGCCGCCGCACTCACCCCATCCTTCTGCGTCGGCCCGAAGAGCAGCCCAAACGTATCGAGCGGCGAACCCGGAAGCTCGAGGAACTTCGCCCCGCCCTCCTCCTTCACCACGAACGTCCCCGACATGATCATGAACTCCGCCGGAGCCTTCTCCACCTCCGCCGCCTCGAAATCATTGCTGTAAATCGGCTTCGCGGAAGTGTCTGCGATCACTGAAAATGCACCCAGCGAGAACGCGATCGTGGCAGCGAAAAAGGCGGTAGATTTCATCGGCGAAAGCAGAACGAAAAGGAAAGCAGCGAGCGTGTCGAGGATCGGTACGAGGTCCGAAATCTTAGGGACTGTGTAATAAGTCGAAAGAAGGGATCTCGGCGCAGAGGAAGTCAGGCGTCCCGCCTGACACGCCGGGTGAGACATATCTGGTCAGGCGAGACGCCTGACTTCCTGGACCGTCTCTTAGGCGTCCCAATCCGTGGGGTGTAAAAATCGACGAATATGCTTCCGCAAAGAGTTGTGACTGTCTATGTCCCAATAACTCTCCTTCTTCCCATGACCCGTCTTTCGTTGTCGTTCGGAATCGCCTCGTCACTTTTTTTGTCCGCCTGTGTCAACACGGACAAGCTGACCTTCTTCAACTACGGCAAGAAGCCCAACCCCGGCGCAGCCGCTCCGTCCGATCCCATGGTCGCGCCCGCAGTGAGCGATGGGCTGGCGATCAATTACGCCAATAGCATGGAGATCATCATGCGCGCGAATGCCACCCGCAGCCGCATCACCCGCGAGGTCTCGTCCACCGCGCAAGTCGCCCTCGCCGCCTTCGGCGGAGTCGGTGCCGCTTTCAACTACAGCGCCACGACCCTGGCTGCGCTCGGCATGAGCAGCGCCGGCATCCCCGAGCTGCAGAAGCTCTTCAATGCCAAGGGCCGCGCCGAGGCCTACAACCAAGCCGCCGAGATGATTAAAGACGGCGTCTGGGAATATTACAGCCTCAACCCCAGTCCTTCCTCGACCGACTTTACCCCCAATGGCCTGACTCTCGTGAAGCGAGTCTCTTCGGCCATCAGCCTGGTCGATACGGCACTCGTCGGCCAGCTCCCTTCCCGGAAACAAATGCTCCAAGCCGTCGAAGAGATGAGCCCGGAAGGAACCGTGAGGCAGCAAAGGCACGCGCACCCGGTCAACTCCATGACGAGCATCACGCGTCGGACGATCGACACAACTGTGCAGACCATCGGCACTCCCACGCGCATTCCACCCCGGAAGTTCGCGCCTGTCGTCATCGCGCCAGACGTTTTGCCCGACAAAGGCGCTCAGACAAAAGAAGCGCAAATGTCCGTGGCGATGGCCTCCAGAATTCTCAAGAAGACCAACGCCGAAGAGGCCAAAAAGGCGGGGGAGAAACTCCTTCTACCCGCTCCGAAAACGGGTCAAGACCCCCGCGAGGTGATCTCAGAAGCCTTGGGTGCGTCTGATATTTCAAGCGGCAGAGCATTGGAAATCGCCAACGAACTGGACCTGCAAACGCGTCACTAACTCCTTCCCCCTACTCGCCATGTCCTTCTCTCGAACCCGCCCGCCCGAGGATTCACTCACCCTGCTTCTCGACTTCATCCATCAACAGGAAAACGCCGGGAACGCCCTGCTGCAAGTCGTCGCCGGGACACAAAATGGTGCGCCGTTCAACCTCACCGAATTCCAGTTCACCAGCGAGACGCTCCCGCCGGTCAGCTTTACGCCAGTGACTCAACCGATCGACACCGACGATCAGGCAGACGCGGTCCGGGATGAGATCGAAAAGACGGGGAAGACCTTGCTGTTCTTTGCGCCCATCCTCGACGCTAACCTCGAGAGGATGATCGCCATCTGCCGCGCCGGCGCCGTCGAGCCGATCACGCCCGCCGCCGAATCGATGACGCCGGTAGCTGAGCCAATCGCACCAGCCACGGAACCGACCACGCCAGCCGTCGAGCCATCACCAGCCCCGGCCACTCCTGCCGGAGCTCAGGTCCAGAGCGAAAAGGCGCTCGTCCCCAACCCCAGCGAAGGTCACTTCCTCGGCAATTTCTCCAAGACCACCGGCCTCGTCGGCACTGAGACGACCTTCTCGGATGGGACCGTTATCCGCGACGGGACAGAAACCCTCACGGCGCGACGCGGCGGCAAAGATCTCGGCTCCAAAACCGTGCGTCAAATCCGCACGATCCGGGACGGCATCCATGTGATCCAACAAGCCGGCTATGCCTGGCAGACGCACGCGCTCACCGACGCCGTCCTGATGGATCAATTCGTCGGCTTCCCACCCGGAACATCCTTCACGACCGGCAAGGCCACGGAATTTGGAAAGCATGACAACACTGACGAGGGAACGGGCTCCGAGTTGCTAAAAGTCGTGCAAACCAACAGCGAAGTCTTTGGCTGCTCCTTGAAGCAAAGCATCCTCGCCAGCGCATTCGGCACCCCCCTGCGCACAAAGCGTGACCTAACAAAGGCCCAAGTCGAAATCTTCAACCCGCGAAACGGCAAATTCGCCCGTGTACCCATCGTCGATGTCGGACCCGCCGAGCGACTGGAGGCCGTCATCGACCTCACCTTCGCCCTCGACAAATATCTCGAGACTCACGGCAGCGGCCAAGTGCAGTTCCGCATCGTGGTGTGAGTAAGCGTCGAAGAAGTCACCTCCCGTCATAGCCGGGGTGTGTGACCCCGGCTGGAAGAAACGCTCACCGGCCTCACCGAGGTCGGCAACATAGCCGTTCGCTGTCGGTCGAGTTCTACCAAGGCTGGCTAACTCGACTCCGCCTCCGTCTCGCCTTCTTCCTCGCGGCTGACCACCGGCGCAATGCCACACAGCTTCTCCGTGCCTTTGAGCTCGATGAGCTTCACTCCCTGCGCGTTGCGGCCGGTCTCGCGAATCTCCCGAACGCGGGTCCGGACCATCTGGCCCTTGTTCGTAATCAGCATCAGCTCATCCGAATCGCGAACGCTCAACGCCCCGACGACCTCGCCGGTTTTGTCCGTCGTCTTCATCGCAATGACTCCTTTCCCTCCACGTGATTGAATTCGAAAAATCGGACCTTGATCATCGTCAAAGCGGGTTCTCTTGCCGATCCCTTTCTCTCCGGCAACCAGCAACATGCAGTCTTGGCTCACAATCGCCGCCGCCACCACGATGTCACCCTTGTCCGGGCGGATGCCCCAGACTCCGACCGTTCCGCGGCCTTGGTCACGCAGTTCTTCTTCGTTGAACCGAATGCTCATCCCGCTCTTCGTGATCAGCACGATCTCATTCAGTCCCGTCGTGAGCTTGCAATCGATCAAGCGGTCGCCTTCCTCAATCTTGATCGCGATGATCCCGCCCTTGCGCTGATTTTTGAACTCGCTGAGGTTCGACTTCTTCACGATCCCGCTGCGCGTCGCGAAGACGATGTGCAACTGATCGCTCCAGGTTCCATTATCAGTCTTCTGACCCTGAACCCGAATGGTTGCCGCGATCTTCTCGTCGTTGCGCAACTCCAAAAGGTTCGCAATCGAACGCCCTTTCGACGTGCGACTCATCTCGGGAATCTCATAGACCCGCTCGACGTAACAGCGCCCGTCCTGCGTGAAGAACATCAGGTAATCATGCGTGGTCGCAGTGAATAAGCTCTCGACGAAGTCACCGTCCTCATCAGTCACCCCTTCACGAGTCACCATCCCAATCACGCCCTTTCCGCCCCGTCGTTGCGCAGTAAACGCGCTCACGGCCGTCCGCTTGATGAACCCGTTGTGCGTGATCGTGATGATACAACCTTCGTTCGCGATCAAGTCCTCCATGTTGATCGTCCCCTCGTCGGGGACAATTAAAGTCAGACGTTCGCTGCCATACTTCTTCTGAATCTCGCGGAGCTCTTCCTTGATGATGGTCATGACACGTGACTCCCGCGCCAGGATGTCCAACAAGTCTTTGATTGTCTCAATGAGCGCATCGTATTCGTTCTTGATGCTCTCCCGCTCGAGCCCGGTGAGTTGATAGAGACGCAGGTCCAGAATCGCATTGGCCTGTCGCTCCGTGAAGCTGTACCGGCCGTCCACCAGCCGCGCTTCATCCCGAATCAGGATGCCGATCTTCTCAACCGCGCTCCGCACCCAACTCATCGCGAGCAACTTCGACCTCGCATCCTCGCGATCTCTCGAGTCGCGAATGATGCGGATAAAGTCATCCAGGTTCGCCAGCGCGATGAGAAAGCCCTCCAACCGCTCGGCCATCTCTTCCGCCTGCCGCAAGAGGAAACGCGTGCGTCGCAAGATCACTTCCCGGCGATGCTCGATGTAGCAGGCAATGGCTTCCTTGAGGCTCAGCAACTTCGGCTTACCCCGATCGATCGCCAACATCGCCACCGAAAACGACGATTCGAGCGCCGTGTGTTTGTAAAGGTTGTTGATCACGACCTTCGGATTCGCATCGCGTTTCAACTCCACCACTACTCGCGTATTTTCATCCGACTCGTCGCGGATCGCGGAAACCTCCGTGATCACCTTCTCATTGACCAGGTCTGCGATGCGCTCGACCAGCACTGCGCGGTTCACGTTGTAAGGAATCTCCGTGATGACGATCTGCTCGCGATTGCCTTTGAGTTCCTCCACCCCTGCCTTGCCCCGCACCCTCACGCTACCCTTCCCTGTCGCGAAGTATTGCCGGATGCCCGCGGAGCCTAGCAGCATACAACCAGTCGGAAAGTCGGGTCCTTTGACGAACTGCATGAGACCTTCCAGGTCGATCTCCGGGTCATCAATCTGCGCGCAAACGCCGTCGATGATCTCACTCAAATTATGCGGCGGAATGTTCGTCGCCATGCCCACCGCGATGCCTGTGCCGCCGTTGACCAGCAGGTTCGGAAAGGCCGACGGGAAGACAGTCGGCTCCTTCCGCGTCTCGTCATAGTTATCGACGAAATCAACGGTGTCCTTTTCCATGTCGTCCATCAACGCCGCCCCGAGATGCCGGAGACGCGCCTCAGTGTACCGCATTGAAGCCGGAGGGTCACCTTCCACCGAACCGAAGTTCCCCTGCCCCTCAATCAGCATCTCCCGCATCGCCCAATACTGCGCCATGTGAACCAGCGTCGGGTAAATCGCCTGATCGCCGTGCGGGTGATAATTACCCATCGTCTCACCCACGATCTTCGCGCACTTGAGATGCTTGCGATTCGGCTGCACGCCGAGCTCATTCATGGCAAACAGAATGCGCCGCTGCGAAGGCTTCAACCCATCGCGGGCATCCGGGAGCGCGCGGGAGATGATGACCGACATCGAGTAGTCGAGGAACGACTTCGACATCTCATCCGCCACATTTACGGGTTCGACTTTTTCGTTTTGGTTATACATCGGGCAGAGTTTGAGAAAGTAAGTTGCTAACTATCGAGTCACGCGGACACACGCTCAGGAAAGACTGGCAATCCCAGAATAGCCGCGGCGTCGCGCATGCGTCTATCAGTCGTGCAAAGCGGAAAGTCCTGGCTGAGGTCGCAGGCCGCGGAATGAATTGCATCCAGCGTCCGCAGCGGAACGGCCGGATGGCACACCTCGAGGATGTGATTCGCCTTTTTTAAAGTAATGCTATTCAAAGTGTGCAGCACGATCTGTTCGGTATCGACCCACCCCTTGAAGGTGCGCCAAGCCCGTTGCGACTCCGTGATCGTGATCTGTCGAATTCGCTCTTTCGCGAGCAAAGCCGACCACACTTCCGTCCAGGCCAGTTCCGAAGAAGACAGCGCCAATCCGACGGTTTTTTCGTCAAAAAGAGCGCTGTCTGCCTCCGGAACCAGCAGCTTGATGATGATGGATGTATCTAGATACATCGGGCTTACCAATCGCGACCGTCGCGGTCTGCGCGGATGATTTCTTCCGCGGTTGGACCACCTTTCCACGCCGGCATCGTCTGGAGATGCGCCGCCGCACCTTGGAATACTTTACGCCGTTTCTGATCGTGGAACGGAGTGATCCGAACCTTCGGCTCACCCCCGCTCGTGACGACCACCTCACGTCCCTGCGCGACCCAATCCAGCAACCCGGAAAGGTGCGCCTTCGCCGAACGGACGCTGATCGTGTCACCGATCCCCGGCATCACATCGAGTTCCTGCACGACCGACGTCTCCATCGGTTGTAGGGTGTCTGAGTAGAGAATTTTCTTCTTCATGCCACCATTGTAGTCTCGTGTAGTCACACAGCAAGCTCAAACATCCAAATTTCTCACATTTAACGCATTGTCCTCGATGAACTGCCGGCGCGGCTCGACGACGTCTCCCATCAGAATCGTGAACATCCGGTCCGCATCGACTGCGTTGTCCTCGTTGAGATCGACCTTGAACATCTTCCGCTTCTCCGGGTTCATCGTAGTCTCGAAAAGCTCTTTCGCGTTCATCTCGCCGAGACCTTTGAAACGCTGGACGCTCATTCCCTTGCGCCCGATCTCGATGACCTTCGTGAGAATGTCTGGGATGGTGAAAAGCGGGTGCGTCACCGCCTTCTCTCCGTCGCCTTCGATCAGGCTGAAGATGGGTTGGTCGCTGTTCGAATAGTGCTCGATTTTCAAGCCTTTCCGGGCCAGTTCAGCGATCAGCTTATGCACGGAGATAGATTCGTGCAGTTCGACCAAACGCGCGCGGCGGCGGGGGCCATCGCCCTTCTTGACCTGCGTCTTCTCGACGATCACCACTTCACCGTTTTCGCCCGGAAGCTCCGCAGGTTCGTCAAATAAGTTGAGGTCTTTATTGTCCGCACTGAGCGCCCAATTCCGCAGTTCTGTCTCGTCGTGAAAATACTCGGTTCGCTCATTGTTCCCCTCGCGAATCTTGACGAGGTAAGTCGGCAACACACCATCCTTGCTGCGCTGAGTGATATATGACTCGAAGTCACCGCCGTGCCGGCGCACGGAGTCGCTGAACTTGGAAAGTCGCTCGAGCAAACTGAGGATTTCCTTGAGTTGCGTAGCGCTGAATTCCTTCCCGTCCGCGAGGTTCTTGAACTTCACTTCGTCTGCGCCTAGGTTGATCAAAATCCGATTCAGGGCAGCGTCGTCATCGACGTATTCCTCACGCTTCTTGCGCTTGATTTTATACAGCGGTGGGCAGGCTATGTAGATTTTCCCGGCACGGACCAACTCCGTCATCTGGCGGTAGAAGAAAGTGAGCAGCAACGTGCGAATGTGCGACCCGTCCACGTCCGCATCCGTCATGATGATGATGCGTCCGTAGCGGAGCTTGGCCATGTTAAACGACCCCTCCTGGTCCCCGCTGCCGATGCCCGTGCCGATGGCCGTGATCATCGTCTGGATTTCGGTATTCTGAAGCACCCTATCGAGTCGCGCCTTCTCGACGTTGATCAGCTTCCCCCGAATGGGAAGGATGGCCTGATAACGCCGATCCCGGCCTTGCTTCGCCGAGCCACCTGCGGAGTCACCTTCGACAATGTACAGTTCGGTCAGAGACGGATCGCGTTCGGAGCAATCCGCGAGTTTTCCGGGCAGTCCTCCGCCGGTCAGCGCACTCTTGCGGACCGTCTCGCGAGCCTTGCGGGCGGCCTCGCGGGCACGGGAAGCCATGAGACATTTTTCGATGACCTTCTTCGCGACGTTCGGGTTGGAATCGAAGTGCGTCATCAGACCTTCGTAGGTGATCGATGAGACAATCCCTTCCACTTCGGGAGTGACTAATTTCACCTTGGTCTGTGACTCGAAGCCCGGGTTCGGATGCTTGATCGCGAGCACGCAGATCAGACCTTCGCGAACATCATCTCCGCTGATCGTCGGATCCTTGTCTTTCAGCAACGTGTTTGCCTTTGCGTATTGGTTGATTGCCCGAGTCAAGGCGGTGCGGAAACCTGTGAGATGCGTGCCGCCGTCCGGGTTCGGAATGGCGTTGGTGAAGCAAAGGATTTGGTCGTTGTAGCTGTCGTTGTACTGCATCACACAGTCCACGATCATGTCGTCTTCGATCTCGACTTGGTCCTTGCTCTTGAACTTCACCTTCCGGCGCCCCGCTAGAATGATCGGCTTCGGGTGCAGCAACTGTTTGTTCTCACCCAATTGCCGCACGAATTCCTCGATGCCCAGCTTGTAGAAGTATTGTTCTTTCTTCAGCGGTTCGAGGCGCTCATCAACGAGATTGATTTCAAGCCCTGGATTCAGAAAGGCGAGCTCGCGGAGCCGCGTGGCCAACTTGGCGAACTGAAACTCTGTCGTGATCGTAAAGATCGTCGGATCGGGCTGGAACGTAATCAACGTGCCGGTGTGCTTCTTGTTTTTTACCTCGCCGATGACTTCGAGCGGCTGAGTCGTGACCCCGCGCTCGAAGCCCATGTGATAGACCTTTCCGTCGCGCTGCACCTCGACCTTGAACCAATCAGACAGAGCATTGACACACTTCGCTCCCACTCCGTGCAGACCCCCGGAATACTTATAAGCTCCCTGGCCGAACTTGCCGCCCGCGTGAAGATTCGTGAGCACGAGTTCTATCGTCGGCACTTTGAACTTCTGGTGCATGTCCACCGGGATTCCGCGCCCATTGTCCCGGATCGAACATGACCCATCGACGTGAATGTTCACATCGATCCGTGAGCAATGACCCGCGAGATGCTCGTCGATCGAGTTATCCAGCACTTCAAAGACACAGTGGTGCAATCCCCGCTCGTCTGTCGGCCCGATATACATCCCCGGCCGCTGGCGGACCCCGGCCAAACCCTCCAATTTATCGATCTTCGTCCAGTCGTAAGTCGTGTCGTTGACCTCGTTGAGATTCGCGTGTTCGGTCGCGTCGGCTTGGGGATTTTGGACTTCCTTTTCGGACATAAATGAGATGGGAAAAAACTGAGCGCTGACTCTAAGGGCGCGAGGGGTAAGAACAAAGCTTTTTTTGTCGCCCGATCGACACTAATCCCGCAAGTAATTGCGTCCAGCAAAGACGGCGACCACAAGATGTTGATGGACAGGCAACTTTCTTTGGAAAAACTGCGACTCTTGAAATCGGCTCTTTGGATCTGCTTTTTTGCCCTCCTCGCCGGACTCACGCGCTGCCACAATCTGCGCGACGTGTTCGTCGAAAATCGGGTCTATTTTCTCGACGCGGATTGTTATTCCCGGATGACGCGGGCGCGGATGATCGTCGCGGACTTTGGAACGATCGTGCGGCATCACGACTTCGAGAATTTTCCGCAAGGCATCGAAGCACATACGACTGCGCCGCTGGATTATTTGATCATCGCCGTGAAATGGGCTCTCGATTTCACGTTCATCGTCGCCGACCGCGCGGGGACAAGCGTGCTGCGCGCACAAACGCTCGATTTGGCGGGGGCGTTAATCTCTCCGCTATTGGGAGTGGCAACGTGCCTTTGGCTCGGGATTTGGGCGAAGCGCTGGGGCTTGAGCGCGAGCTATTCGCTCGAGGGCTCGCGCCCGCCGGACGAACCGGGATCGCTCTGGCTGGCGGTCCCGCTGTTCTTCGCGGTGAACCCGATCCTCGTGCATGGGACGGTGCTCGGGAGGCCGGATCATCAATCGCTGCTGATCCTCGTCATCGCCGTGGCGCTCGGGGCGGAAAGCCGGCAGGCGGCGGCGCCGTCGCGCCTGTGGGCGCTCGTCAGCGGCGTGGCTTGGGCGTTCGCGCTGTGGGTTTCGTTTTATGAGCCGGTGGTGCTGCTCGCCGTAGTGCTGCTCACGTGGGCGATTTGCAAGCCGCGGCAATTGGTCGCCCGCGAGCGGCTCGTCGGGCTCGGCGCGATGCTCATCGTCGGCGGGCTTGCGTGGGGGCTGGAAGGGTGGCGCATTCATCCGCTCGGCGCCGGCATGTTGGGCTATCTGGAAAACTGGAATCGCACGATCGGCGAGCTCGGGCATCCAAACCTCGGCACGATTTTTTGCTGGCTCGGCTGGAGCTGTCTCGCGTCGCCAGTGCTCCTGATTCTCGCGGCGCGAAATCATCGGCGCGCCTTCCTCATGCTCGCGCTCGTGATGTTCATGCTCGCGCTGACCGTGTGGCAGTTGCGCTGGGGCTATTTCCTCGCGCTCGTCTTCGCGATGACGCTCCCCTGGCAGCTCGCGGTCCTTCGCCGGGGATGGATCGCATGGGCATTTTTCTTCGTCGCGCTTTGGCCCATCGCTCGCGCATGGGACGAGCAGTTTTTCCCAAATCAAGAGGGCGCGAAGCTGCGCGAATCCAAGCGCGCGGAAGGCGTCCTGCTGCGCGAAATCGCCGGGCGGATGCGGACCGAAGACGTGCGGCCGTTTCTCGCCCCGTGGTGGATTTCTCCCGCGCTGGCGTATTGGTCCGGGCAGCCGGGAGTCGCGGGAAGTTCACACGAGAGCCTCGCCGGCATCGTCGATACCGCGCGATTCTATCTCTCGCCTGCGGCGGAAAATGGAGCCGCCGTGCTGCGCGCACGACAGGTCAAATGGCTCGTCGCCGACGACCCGTGGCGCGAGATCGAAACGTCGCGAACGCTGCTCGGCATCCCCGCGCCAGACCGCCCGCTCGCGACATTGCTGGTCGAGCAGCCGCATAGCGTCGCGCCGTTCTTGCACCCGGTTTTCGCGAACGATTTCTTCAAGCTCTTCGCGGTCGATGACACTAAATTTCCGGATGAGTGATCCGTATGATTTCGTGGTGATCGGTGGCGGCAGCGCGGGCTACGCGGGCGCGGCCACGGCGTCGCGCCTCGGCCTGCGCACCGCCGTCATCGAGGGCGCGGACACGATGGGCGGGCTCTGCATTTTGCGCGGCTGCATGCCGAGCAAAGCGCTCCTCGAATCCGCCCACCGTGCCGAGTCGATTCGGCGCGCGAG
Source organism: Spartobacteria bacterium (assembly GCA_043777315.1). Classification (GTDB taxonomy): domain Bacteria; phylum Verrucomicrobiota; class Verrucomicrobiia; order Chthoniobacterales; family Chthoniobacteraceae; genus CAIURC01. The sequence goes on from JAYVPW010000137.1 coordinate 12,738, forward strand.
CGAGTTCGGATTGCGCGCAAATTTTCTCGCTGCCGACGGTCCCTCAATCATCGCGCGGAAGCGGCTGCTCGTCTCCGAGTTCGCCGGTTATCGCCGCAGTCAGCTCGAGGCCGGGAAGTTCGATCTCATCCGCGGCAAGGCGCGCTTTTCCGATCCACACACGCTCGAAATCGACCTCCTCGGCGGCGGCACCCGCGAGGTGAAAAGCCGCGCCTTCCTCATTGCCACAGGCTCGCAGATCAATCGCGTCGATGTCCCCGGGCTCGACGAAACCGGCAGTTGGGACAGCGAGGACATCCTCGATTCGGCCCACCTTCCCAAGTCGGTTATTGTCCTCGGCGGCGGGGCCATCGCGCTCGAAGCGGCAAGTTATTACGCCGGCCTCGGCACGAGTGTGACCGTCCTCCAGCGCGGTCCGCAGTTGCTCAAAGAAGTCGATCCGGACGTCGCCACCGCGCTCGCGGAAGGCCTCGCAAAACGCGGCATCCTCGTCCTGCACAACGTCGCGCTCGTCCGCGCGGAAAAGCACGGGGCGACCAAGCGCGTCCACTTTTCCCGGCACGGCGTGGAGCAAAACGCCGATGCCGAGCAAATCATTTACGCGCTCGGCCGGCGACCGCTCACCGACGGGCTCGGGCTCGACCGCGCGGGCGTTGAACTAAAAAAAGAAGGCGTGCGCGTTTCGGAAACCCAGCAATCCAGTGCCGCGCACATCTTCGCCGCCGGCGATGTCTGCGGGCCATTCGAGGTCGTCCACATCGCCATCCAGCAGGCCGAGATCGCCGCGCGCAACGCCGCCCGGCTCCTCAACTCCCCGCCCGAGCCGCTCGAGCGAATCGATTACGCGCTCAAACTTTTCGCCGTCTTCACGCACCCCGAGGTCGCCCTCCTCGGCCTCACCGAGCGCGAAGCCACCGCGCACGGAATCGATTTCCTCGCGGCGAGTTACCCGTTCGCCGATCACGGAAAATCGCTCGTCCGCGGCGAGACCGACGGCTTCGTGAAGCTGATCGTCGCCCACGACACCCGCCGGATTCTCGGCGCATCCGTCATCGGTCCCGAGGCCTCGGAATTGATCCACGAAATCGCCGTCGCCATGCACTTCAAGGCCACCGCCGGAGACCTCGCGCGCGTCCCGCATTATCACCCGACGTTGAGCGAAATCTGGACCTATCCCGCAGAAGAGCTCGCGGAAAACTAAAGCAGTGATCGACAGAAGTTTCCTGCCGATCGATCCGTGATTGTAGGGCGGGCGCTTCGCCTGCCCACAAGGAACCGGAGCGATTCCCTGCTGCTCCACCTTCCGAGTGCGGAAAGCCCCCCTTTCTTGTACCAGAGCCGCTTCCCAGCCGATCGTTCACGACGGCGTTGACACTGCTTTCCGCGCAGTAAACAGTCGCCCGTGTTCAACCGCAACCCGCCTCCCGAGCCCCCAGCCTCCGAGGTTTCCGACAGCCCACAAACCGACGAACTCTTCTCGTCTCAACCCGCACCCGCAGCCATGACCGACATTCAAAACAACCGCAATCTCCTCTCCGCCGACGTCGAAATCAAAGGTTCGATCAAATTCACCAACGACCTCACCATCGACGGCAAAGTCGAAGGCGAGATCACTTCCCAAGGCACACTGACCGTCGGCGAAAACGCGGAAATCAAAGGCGAAATCCGGACCAAATCGGCCACGGTTCACGGCAAGGTGATCGGCAACATCACGGTCGAAGAGCGCTGCGAACTCAAGGCCCGCGCGGTCCTGCATGGCGACTTGAAAGCCGCCCGCCTCGTCATCGAGGAAGGCGCGACCTTCATCGGCAAATCCGAAGTCTCCCCAAACAAAGTCACGCCGATGCGCCCCGACGTCGCGCGCACGCCCGAGCAGGTGAAGGCCGCCGCGGTCGTCGCCCGCTAGATCGGGGCCCCTCGTGGCCAGCAGCAACACCCCCAAGCAGCCGGAGAAAATCAGTGCGGACTGCCCGCACTGCGGCTTCAGCCAGCTTGAGTCGGCTTACGCCAAGTCGACTTTTTGCCGGAAGTGCGGCGAGCACTTCAGCATCGAAAAGCTTTTGTTGAAAGAGACGGAGAGCCTGAAAGGGCCCTCCATTTTCGACAAATTCTCGAAGCTGATCTCGCGCGAAAAAATCCGGGACGTTGCCTGTTTCAGTTGTCACGCGCGGCAGGAGGTCAGCACCGAGGCGCAATCGACCTCCTGCCCGCAGTGCGGCTCCTACATCGACCTGCGCGATTTCAAAATCGCCGGGCCGTTCGGCCGCAGCATTCAGACGCAGGGCGAAGTGATCATCACTTCAAAAGGCGACGTCGCCGCCGCGCGCATCGCGTGCGGCTCGGCGCTCGTCGAGGGCAAACTCAAGGGCACGCTTTTTTGCACCGGAATCGCCCGCGTCAATTTGCACGGCCGATTTCTCGGCGGCATCGACGTGAAACGGCTCATCGTCGAGAAAAAATCCGACGTGGAATTCACCCGTCCGATCAAAGTCGGAGCGATCGAAATCAACGGCAAGGTCACCGGCAAAATTCACTGCGAAGGCTGCGTAACGATCAATAAAGGCGGCACGCTGCAAGGCACCGTCCACGCGAAAGCGGTCAACTTCGAAAAAGGCGGCACCTTCAGCGGCGACCTTTTTATCGGCCAGCCTCCCGGCGAAATTAACGAAGAGCCCGATGATTCCGCGGTGACCGAAGTCGGCAGCGAAGGTTTCCGCGCGCAGCACGGTTGATCCAGGCGGCTCGGTCCGATCCCGGGTAGCGCACTCGTCCCGAGTGCTGGTTTCGGCGTCCCGCCGAAACGAACTTTTTGCAGAGCGGCGTCGATGTCGCCCTCTGAATCTCAGTCGGTCCCCACCTGGCCGGAGCCGCTACTTCTGCTCCGGCACTGGCTGGGGAGCGGGAGCTGGCGCAGATTGCTCGGAGGAAGGTTTCGGCGCTTCCGCTGGCTTCACATCCGGATTGGTGGGCTGCTCGGGCACCGGTTTTTGTTCGAGCGATTTAGGTTCGGCAGGAGTTGCAGGTGCAGTCGGCGCGGGTGGCGGTTCCGAGCTTGGCTTTGATTCAGCCGCGGGTTTCGGCATCTCCGCCGGTTTATTTTCCGCAGCCGGAGGAGCGGTCGATTCGATTGGCGCGGGCGCAAGCGCAGGCGCGGGTTTAGGTTCCGCCGCAACCGCCGAAACGGGCGCAACTTTGCCCGCATCGGCTGCCGAAACGCTCCCCTCTGCCGCAGGCGCGGCGGGTTTCAGCTTCTGCATTTCCATCAGCGCCTCGCGCGCAAAATTCGTCTGCCCAAACTGCGAGACGACCTCCTCGTAAAGCCGCTTCGCCGGCTCAGTTTTCCCCTGCCCTTTCAAAATCCGCGCTTCCGCCAGCAGCGCCACCGGCGCGCTGAAACTCGTCGGATAAGTCGTCGCGACTCTCTGATACGTCGCGAGCGCCGCATCTAAATTTCCCTGCGCCTCCTGCGTCACCGCCAAGCTCGTCCACGCGCCGCTCACCAGCGGATGCTGCCCGTGGGTGTCCGTGAACTTCCGCAGCGCCGCCACAGCCTCGTCGTATTTCGCTTCTCCACGCAGCTTCTCCGCGACCATCAATTCCGCATTCGCCGCCACCACCGAGCGCGGATATTCCGCGATCACTTTTTGGAAATCCTCCACCGATTTCGCCGAAGCAAAGGCGCGCTCCGAAGCCTCGCGAGACTTGCGCTGCGTGAATTGAAAAATCACCGACACCAGCAGCGCAATGACCAGAACGGCAAACAGCAGACCGAGGGTCCGCTTGTGCTGAATCCAAAAAACGAGCGGATCAAAACCGGTCTCGGGTTGCGGCGACGGCACTGTTTCAACGGGGCTGGGCATAGGGGCGGAGAACCTTTCAAACGAAGCGCATGGGCGCAAGCCCCGATCAGGCCCGCCGCGCGCTGATTTCGTGCGTCTGCTTGATCTTGATCACCGAGTCCGCCGGCGCCACGCCGCGCCACTGCGTCCCCGGATACAGCACCGTCCGCCGCCCGATTAGCGATCCCGGGTTGATCACCGAATTGCAGCCGATCTCCGCGTGATCACCGATCACCGCTCCAAATTTTTTCAAACCCGTCGGCACCAATCCCTGCGCCGTCGGGATCGTGATCTCCCCGCGGTCGAGCTTCACGTTCGACAAAATCACACCCGCCCCGAGATGCCCGCGATAACCGACGATCGAGTCGCCGACGTAGCTGAAATGCGGAATCTGCGCCTCGTCGAAGATGATCGAATTCTTGAACTCGCACGAATTCCCGAGCACGCAGCCCGCGCCCACGATCACGTTTTCGCGAATGTAGCAACCGTTCCGAATCTCGCAGTCCTCACCGATCCATGCTGGTCCTTTGATCATCGCACCCTGCTCAACCACCGTCCCTTTCCCGATGAAAACCGCGCCGCTGATGAACGGCTTACCGATCAAGCGCCCCTGAATCGACGGTTTCAAACGGAACTGCAAATAGCTCGTGATTTGCTTCAGCGCATCCCACGCGTTCGTCGCGTTCTCGAAGAGCATCCGATGCTCCGTGTGGTTCAGGTCGAGGTAATCTTCCGGGGCGAACATGAGGCGGTTTGGCGGTGGATTGAAGGTGGCGATTGGTTCGCGAGCGAAAGGTTCTACGCGAATCGACAGATCGCTAAAACGCCAAATCTAAAAATCAACGCGCGGTCAATTTCGCCCCGTCTTTCGTGTCCTTCACGACCCAGCCAAGTGCCGCGATCCGGTCTCGGAGTTCATCACTGAGCGCCCAATTTTTCGCCGCCCTCGCCTGCTCGCGCTGAGCGGCAAGGGTGCGAACTTCAGCGGGGGCTTTGGGCGTCGCGAATTCACCCAAGTCAAGAACGAGGTTGATCCGATTCCAGGCAACAAGTAGCGAAACCGCATTGCCGCGGGTTAACGCGCCATCGTCCATCGCCCGGTTGGTTTCGCGAATCAAATCGAAGAGATGCCCCATCGCACCAGCGATGTTCAAATCGTCGTCCAGACTCGCAAAAAACTTCTCGGAGAATCGCTCAAGTGCGGTCGCCTCCGGTCCGACGTCAGCAGCCCTGCCGGACTCGAGAGCTGCCGCCCACTCGTTAAATTGAGCGATTGAGCTCATCATCGTGACGGGTCCATGTTCGAGGAGTCGCAGGAACCACTCATCGATTCGTTTCAACGCCGCCCGCGCTCCCTCCAGACCCGCCAGCGTGAAATTGCACGGCAGCCGATAGTTCACCGTCAGCAGCGCGTAGCGCACCTCGCGGCCCGTGAATCCTTTCTCCGTCAAGTCTCGCAGCGTGTAAAAATTCCCGAGCGACTTCGACATCTTCTGCCCCTCCACCATCAGGTGCGCGCAGTGCAGCCAGTACCGCACGAACTTCTTCCCCGTGCAGCACTCCGACTGCGCGATCTCCGCCTCGTGATGCGGGAAAATATTGTCCACCCCGCCGCAATGAATATCGATCTCCGGCCCCAGCAGCGCCGTCGCCATCGCGCTGCACTCGATATGCCAGCCCGGCCGGCCCGGCCCCCACGGCGACTCCCATTTCACATCGCCGTCCGCCTCGTCCCACGCCTTCCACAGCGCGAAATCCCCCACGCTTTCCTTCTCGTATTCATCGCTACTCACCCGCCCGCTCGGCCGCAATTCATCCAGGTTCAAATGCGCCAGTTGCCCGTAGTTCGGGAATCTCGCGAGGCGAAAATAAACCGACCGATCCTCCGCCTGATACGCAATTTCCTGCCCCACGAGCTGCCCGATCATCTCGATCATTTTCGCAATGAACCGCGGCTCCGTCGCCGACGGCGTCTGCTCCGCGCGCTTGATTCGCAGCGTCGCGATGTCCTCAAAAAACGCGTCTTTGTAAACCTGAGTAAAATCCGCGAGAGGCCGTCCAGCCTTTCGCGCATCGCGGATCGTCTTGTCATCGACATCCGTCAGATTCATCACCCGCTCCACCGAAAACCCGCGCGCCTCGAGATGCCGCTGCAGCAAATCCTCGAAAACGTAAGCCCGGAAATTCCCGATGTGCGCGTGATTATAAACCGTCGGCCCGCATGTGTACATCTTCACCCGCCCGCCTGCCGCATCGAGTGGCGCAAACTCTTCGATCTCGCGTGAGAGCGTGTTGAAAAAGCGGATCGGCATGATTTGAAAAAGCGAAGGATTTACGAGCGCGGCGACGTGCGGATTTAGGGGAACCGGAAGGCTCCGGCGAGCCGATGTTTACGGCAAAGCGAGCGATCGCTCGCCTACGCTCCTTGCCGCGAGAGCTGCTCCCACAATTCCCGCTCCGCCGCCGTGATCGACGTCGGCAACGTCACCGCGAGCTGCACGTAAAACTCACCGCGCCCGCCGGAGCTCTTCGGCAAACCGCGTCCTTTCAACCGGAACTTCCGCCCCGGCTGTGAGCCCGCCGGCACCTTCAGATTGATCGCCCCTTCCGGCGTCGGCACCTCCACCTCGCCGCCCAGCACTGCCTTCCACGCGCGCACCTCCAATTCATAAATCAAATCCGCCCCGTCCACCCGATAGTCCGGATGCCGCTCAAACCGCATCCGCAAAAACAAATCGCCCGCGGAAGCCCCACGACCCGCCGCACCACCCTGCCCTGCCAACCGGATGCGCTGCCCCTCTCGCACTCCTTTCGGAATTTTGATGTCGTAGGTCTCGACCTTCGGATTTCCCTCCCGTCGAAACGAAATCTTTTTGGTCCCGCCATGCAGCGCCTCCTCGATCGTCACCAGCAAATCAGCCTCGATATCCTCCCCTCGCAGCCGCTCCTCCCCCATCCCCCCGAAACCGCCGCCTCCCTGCCGGCCTGCACGGCCTCCAAAAAACTGTTCGAAAAAGTCGCTGAACCCAGTCCCCCCAAAACTCGCGCCGCCGCTCCCGCCCTGCCCCATCCCACCACCCCAACTCTGCGGAGGCCGCTGCGCCGTCCCAGCCCTCTCCCAATCGGCCCCGAGCGTGTCGTACTTCCGCCGCTTCTCCGCGTCGCCCAAGACCTCGTAGGCTTCATTGATCTCCTTGAACTTCGCCTCTGCCGTCTTCTTGTCCTTCGCCACATCCGGGTGATGCACCCGCGCCAGCTTCCGAAAAGCGCTCTTGATCTCATCCTGCGTCGCAGTCTTCGAAACCCCGAGCAGTTGGTAGTAATCCTTGTATTGAACAGCCATGAACCGCGAACTTACGCGCCCGCCCCACGGCTTGACAACCCGGCGATGCCTAAAAAAATGAAGGGCGGACGCCGGCGCCGGCACCCGCCCTCCGTGAGAGACTCAAGACCCTCAACTTAGGGGTTGAAACGCTTCGTATTGACAACCCGGAAACGATAGAATTTATCCAAATTCACGGAACTTTCCGAAACACCTTGATAAGCCTTAACGATCGCTGGATCATTCGGATCTATAAATCGCTCGATTATTGACGAACCACGGTATTCACCATTGAGTAGTACCTTTTTCTCTAGGTCATCGGCACTGAGGACTTTGAGCACCCCATTGGCACTGGCTGCTTCATCATACGCGCTGGCAGCCAGGGTGATGCTCTGGGAACGCATATGCACCGTGAACACATTCGACTTCGTAGTGAGGCGCGGGTAAAGCAGCGAGTAAGGCCGCTCACGTTGGTTGTCTCCGGTCAGCGCGTAGTTGTTACTCCAAAAACTCGACCAATCCGGAACGTTCATCGATCTCCTGTTCGGCCCGATGGGCTGAAGATTGATGTTACAAATTTCCGATTCAGATTTAAAAAGCCCACCGCCCTCGAATCGTGTTTGAAACTGTTTCAAAGTGTCGTAAGGCGCAATATCGAAACGGGCGAGCCTGGAGTCCTCAAGGGGGGAGGGACTGTTCTCGCCATGGCCCCCCTCAGGGTATCCTGATAAGATTGCCAACATTTTTACCGCTTTGAATGCTGCACGCAATGCCGTATCGCGCCGGATCATAAACTTCCCGGTCTTGTCCTTTTTGTAACTAAACGGAGCAATCTGATAGTTCATATTCAGCTTGCCGGCAGTAGATAGCGGCTCACTCACCGCATAAGGCTCAACCACGGGCATGGAAAACAAATCAAGCAATAGGTGATCCGGCGGCGAAACCCCTCCTGACGGATGTGCAGGGAAGTTCGGATGGAATAGTAAGGTTTTCCACGGAATTCCCGCCCTCAATCCCGTTGGAAGCGAACCGAACATCACCGGGGAAGAAAGCAGGCGATTCGGAGAGAAATAGCTTTGCCCGGTCTCAACGGTCTTCGGCCCTTGGAAGTAGGGCAACCTCAAATGGTTGCTTTGCGACGGATCAAAATAAACGTTTCCTTCGTCAGGCTTGTTGATCCACGGCCCGTCCGTCTGCTTTGAAATTCCACGATCCCAGTCTGCCGAAGCCGGAAGTCCTGTCACGACCTTCGGAAGGTCTTGCGGCTTATACTTGTTATTCTGGCCAGCTTGCCCCGGGATCAGTTTTCCCCACGTAGCATCACCAATAGTGATGGGAAGATAAGGCTCTCCGTGACCAGACACGAGATGATGCACGGCGACATTCGCACGGTGATACAGCGAGAGGTCAGGAGGCACAAAATAACTCGCCGGAACCTTGGCCCGACCCGCAACTAACCGAATATCGCCCATTGTCGGGCCACCAATGGCCACCGAACGGACCACGTCGCCCGGCAAGATCGCTGTGTCAATCGGGGCACTAAACTTAATGTTTGTCATTCTGGTGCTAAACTCTGCCGGCCCAGGTGGGGGAGCCGGAAAACCGCTCGGATTATTCACTTGAGGAATCACGACATCGATCGTCTGAACTACCGCGCCGTTCATAGAAATCTCAAATTGAAACGACCCTCCGGAAATACCGAACATCGGGATCGCGTTCGCTGCCGGGGCAGGGACATCGATGTATCGAGAAATGAACGGGTAACATTGATTTGCAAGAACCGTCCCCCCAGATAATCCGAGCTGCTTCGTCCCCAAAGACCGATCAGTAAGCGTTTTGAAGTATTGCAGAGTATTGTTGAATCCCCGCGGAGCCATCATTCCGCGACCATTCGCCGACGCGGCATCAACCTCTACGATGTTTGTCACATCGTTCCTAAAGCCGATCTCAACATCAGTAGGAGCACCCGCAGCGGGGTTCAGTTTGATCTTAAACTGATTGATGACCTTCATTTTCACCGAATAGTCCTCCTTCAGCGACGGATAGCCCATCGCAGGAGTCGTCATCTCCAGCAAAAGAATCGCCCGCATCCTCCTTGATCCGGCCGCAAGCGGCGGCAATGTCTCGCCCATATTGACGCCAACCGTCGAAGTCGGATAAAATAGCACTGCCACTTCGGAGATTGTCGCAAATCGGCCAAACCCTTGCCCTGCCGGTTTCCCGCCAATCGAGGTTCTAATCGGAACCACCTGACCTGCGTTGGTTTGCGGACGCCCTGAATTCTCGATGCCAGCCGGTTCGCCGGGCCGAGGGGGCCAATAATGCAATGCGAAAGGCTGAAAGGCTGCCGCCGCGGCTGCGCCCTTCACCGAACCATCCACAATATTCGTACAACGAATATAATCGAAGATTTCGGTGAGAATTTGATCCCGCTCGGGAATCTTATCAGGATCGGCACCCGAAACACCATATTTATTCAAAAACGTTCCACTGCCAAAGCCGGGAATTTTCATATTTGTCAAGTCTTGAAGATAGGTAAACACGCCTACATTTCGTCCCAGCCCGCTGGGTCCCGGTGTTCCCGGAAAATCAGCTGTTAGACTACCATTATCGCTCCGTTCAAACGAAAAGCGTTTTCCACCGACGGTGGCAACATAGTCGAATAGCTCGTCAAAAGGGGTACGCTTCGCCGGGGAGCTAGTGACTGCAGTCGGCCAGATCGCCACTCGAGGCGTGCCAAATAGATTTAGCTCGGGTGCCCTGCTATTTGCGGTCAGGAAAAATCGCACTTTCTCGAGCCTGGCCGGGGTGAAATCCAACTGCGGGAGATCAGAGGGATCAGCACTGCCGGTGCCCGCAGTTTTTGCTTTTTCGCGAGCCGACCGATCTGGCCGAAACATAAGCTCATCTACGGACGCATACAGACGGTCACTGTCATTGCTAGCAGTCCCGGTGGACGCCTTATCCCCGCCCTTGTAGAATGGAATAGCGGTGGCGGATTTGGACGTGCTCTTAAATGTGATGTAAGGCACCGTCCCGGACAGCAGTTCTCGGAAACTCAGTTCATTTTCTGAGACTGTCTTATTGCTGTTCGGATCTGGCATCCAAAACGACCGCAGGATCGGGCTCAAGCAAGTGGTCGCAGGGTGTCCTGGGTAGCGTTGAAATTCCCCCGCAACCGGTTGAGACACTGCGAGATTCAAGCTTCCGCTTCCATAGATATCAACGTTCACGCTCGCTGCACCCTTGGCATCTGCCACTTCACCAGCAGCGGTCACGTTACCACTCTCGCGGAATCCGACGTAAGATGGGGTATCCCAAAAGGTACCCTCGGAGGCCGTGTTAATGTTCACCTTGCTGGATTCATCGTCCGTCCAAAAAGCCGTCCGCGCGACAACGGGGTTTATCTTCGATGGCTTGGTGGTCGATGCCATCAGGGTCTTCATTGTTCCCATTGTTCCGTCTTTCAGGACATACATCCATTTTACTGGAAGTGGGAGAACCGGAAACTCTATCCCACTGGGATCCTTCGCGGTGAGGATGGAGCAATCGAATCCTTCCACGAGCGGTCGTTGTGCGAGCGGGGTGTCGATTTCCAATTTACCGAAGAGAATGGGCTCCGAGCCGGGTAATTCGGGATCCTCGGCTTTGTCTTTGCGCGGCGGGGCCGTGAGGCGTGCCGACGGATCGACAATGGGAAATTGGGCGATGTAATTGCTCCCGTTCTTCACGAATACACGCTCGTTCAAGTCCACGTAATCCACGGGAAGCGGCAGCGTCGTGGGATCAGCGACATCTTTCGCAAAAAAATCCGGATTTTTTGTATCTGGGCTGCCCTTGACCTGCATCTCATCGGCGGAATACAGCTTAAAAACCGCGTTTGCTTTTGTTCCGTCAAAATTCCAGAGGGCGCCAGGCTGACTCGCCCAAGTGGTATCCAGTGCCAATCCGCTCGTCGCTTCCCGAATCTGCGAGATGACCAGATTCACCGTGCTATCGGCGACTTGGCGGGCGTCGATTCCATAAGAGGATGCTTGCGATGCTGAACGCTCAGTTGTGGCGCTGGAGAAAAAGGCGATCAACAAACCTGAGAGAAGCACGAGCATCGCAAGGACGATGACGAGCGCGATACCTTGGGTGGAAATGTTTTTTGTTTTCATGTCAGTAATTGAGTGACTTTATTGAGATTGAATATTGCTCCACTTGGCTCCGCGGATCACCACGTCGCCCTCGAAGACCCGATAATTCATGGTCGGCTTTGTCGAGGGAACGCCACTCTTTGCGGTAGGAGCGAGACGGTTCACCAAGCTATCCACGTTAGAAAGACCATTGCCATCCAAGTCTTTCTTCAGCTCGCCCTCGTTTTTTACCTTTTCAAACAGACCGCTGGTGAAGTCGGGTGGCACTGCCTTGGTCTGATCCTGTTGACGTTGCGAAGACGCTTCATCGATTGCCACAAGGATGACGTGGACAAGGGGCGGCAACTGGTTCGACTGTCTTTTCTCCGGGGTGGTGGTAGAAGTTCCGTCGCTATAGTCTTTCCGAAGCTTCGAAAGCCCAGTCGCGTCGGAAGGACGGCTATCGTATTCGTAGGTGGGGGCTAGATCGAGGACGGTGGGAGTGGGATTGAGATTTTTATCGACCCGATCACGCTCGGATAACATGGGCAGGATGACCAGAGCTACCACGTTCTCCGCCATCACCCGGACGTTGGCAAGCGAAGTGGTATTGGTTTTGACTGTCGCCCCCTTCGAGTCTTTAAGTCCCAAGCCTATCTGAATCCAATCAGTGACATTATACTGCCCCGCTTGACCTCCGGCCTTTTTGTTGTAGATGGCCAATGTTTCGGCCGGCTGATCCATCTCCATCAAACGAAAGCGATACCTAGGTGGCACCTGTGCCAAAATAGGCGTCGGGACGCTCGGATCATCGCCCCATTCGATAAAATAGCCCACTGCGCTCAATAGATTTGGCAATGTGCGGTAGCGCCGCGCCCCAGCGCTTTCTTCGCTGGTCCGGCCAAGGGGAGCTTGAAAGAAAAGCGCGTGAGTGGGGTGAATCAAATCTGCGGTTGCGGTGATGGCAGAAGCGGTGGAGCCAGTTCGTTCAGGTGCTTTCCTTGTTCCGACAAGTTTGGTTTGAGAGGCCTTCCCGCTGATGAAATGAAGATCACTCTCCCGAACGTATTTATAATCGATGGGAGTTGTCTTTGGATCGTCATATTGTTTCCAATACGTATTGAGTGTCGCTTGGCTCAGATTGCGGGTGAGTGACTCAAAGGCGACGCGCGCGGATTGAAACTGAGAGACCTTGGCTTGGGTGGTGCGCCATACTTTGCTCGTCTGCTCCACGGTGCCGACCATCAGCAACAGAATCAGCCCGATCAAGGAGGTGGAGACTAGTAACTCCACCAAGGTGAAGCCAAAGCGGTTGCGGGGATTTCTATTATTCATACTAAGATCTATTTCGGAGGAGTAACCCCGCTCATTTTTGATAGAAAGAAAGTGCGTCGAGTTAAGCCGGGCTGGGGACCAAGCTTGGAGACATCCGCGCTGGTTTTTACATTATCAAAAGTCGTACCGGCACCTGACGACCGATTACAAACCACCACCGTCACCGAAATGGGTTTGGAACTATTAGCAGGGTCTCCGTCTATATCCTTCTGGACTGTGGCGGCATCTCCCATCGTAATCGGGGTGTAAAAAATTTTGACCTGATAGATCATCTGTAACTTTTGTTTGGCAGTGAGCGCCGCGACCATTCCTAGGGTTGTAGGTCCGGTACGAGCGATCAGGTTTCCTTCCTCGTCGTAATTGGAGATGACGTTGTTGTCCTTGAAAGCCCAATCGTTGAGTTTTTCGAACTCTGTAGCCTGCACGAGGCTGTTGATTTCTTGGACGATCCGGGTGGTGTTCGTGGTGTCGATCGCACTGCGGAAAGTGGTGAGGCCGGTGGGGAGGAGGCCGAAGAGGGCGACAAAGGCGAAGGCGATGATGGCGATGGCGAGGGCGATCTCCACGAGGCTGAATGCGCTTTCGGAATGCTGGCGGGCAGGGATGCGCGCGACCTGTGGGGAGTGCGGGAGGTGCATACTTTGTATTTACATTGCCAATTTCGGGCGTCAACGATTTTGGCGGAAATTTTCGCGGGTGAGGCGGAGGCGATGACAGGCATGGCGGACCGGCGGGCTTTTTCCGATGCAAATTCGCCGCGCTTCTGAAATGGATGGGCGCGCTGATGAGTGACCTTTTCACTTCGGACCAGACTGTATGGGATTTGCGCCACGGGGACTGTCTTGCCGGGATGGTGGCGCTCGGCGATGAGTCGGTCGATGTGGTGATGACGTCGCCGCCATATAATCTCGGTGTCGGCTACGCGAGCTTCCGGGACGATGCGCCGCGGCCAGAATATTTGGAATGGTGCGCGGCGTGGGCGACGGAGGTCAGGCGGGTTTTGAAGCCGGGCGGTTCGTTCTTTCTGAATGTCGGCGCGTCGCCGGCGAATCCGCTGCTGCCGCATGAGCTGGTGATCCGGTTGAAGCCGATCTTCCGGCTCCAGAATACGCTGCATTGGATCAAGTCGATCACGGTGCAGCCGCGGCGCGCGGCGGAGATTTCGGTGGGGCATTTCAAGCCGATCAACTCGAAGCGGTTTCTCACGGATTGCCACGAATACGTTTTTCATCTGACGAAGAATGGCGATGTGCCGATCGACCGGATCGCGGTCGGGGTCGAGTATGCGGACAAGAGTAACATCGCGCGGTGGGGGCACACGGGCGGGCGGGATCGGCGGTGCCGGGGGAATAATTGGTTCGTGCCGTACGAGACGATCATGAGTCGCAAGTCGGAGCGACCGCATCCGGCGACGTTCCCGGCGCGGCTCGCGGAGATGTGCATCCGGCTGCACGGGGTGCGGGCGGAAATGACGGTGCTGGATCCGTTTCTCGGGATCGGGCACAGCGCGGTGGCGGCGCGGACTTGCGGGGTGGCGAGGTTCATCGGGTTTGAAATCGACGCGGGTTATTTGCAGGAGGCGCGCGCGCGGCTTGAACTTCGGGCGGGGCCACCCGACGCTCTCCCGGCTTAAATGCTCGCGTTCGTTTTCCGCCGCTCGATCGGCATGATCGTGGTGTTGCTGTGCGTGATCGCGGTGACCTTTTTTCTCGTGCGGCTCGCGCCGGGCGGGCCGTTTTCGCGGGAGCGGAAATTGCCGGTGGCGGTCGAGCAGCAGTTGCTCGCGCGGTTCAATCTGGAGGGGACGAAGTGGGAGCAATTCTGGACGTATCTCGGGGTGCGGCGGAATCACTCCGGGAAATTCAGCGGGCTGCTGGAGGGGGATTTGCAGCCGTCTTTGAAATACCGCGATCGGTCGGTGAACGAGTTGATCGGCGATGCGCTGCCGGTCTCCGCGGTGCTCGGCGGGTCGGCTTTTTTACTCGCGACGATCATCGGCGTCTGGCTCGGAAGCCTCGCCGCGGTGCGGCAACATACGGCGATCGACACGGCTTCGATGCTCGCCGCGCTGGCGCTGATCAGCGTGCCGACATTCGTCGCCGGGCCTTTGCTGGTCTTGATCTTCGCGCTGTGGCTCGGGTGGCTGCCGGTCGGCGGATGGGGTTCGCCGGCGAGTCTCGTGCTGCCGGCGTTCACGCTCGCCGGACCGTACATCGCCTACATTGCGCGGCTGATGCGTTCGAGCATGCTGGAGGTGCTGCACCAGGATTTCGTCCGCACCGCGCGGGCAAAAGGTCTCCGCGAAACGCGCGTGATCGCGAAGCATGTGCTGAAGGTCGCCATCCTCCCGGTCGTCAGTTTTCTCGGGCCGCTCGCGGCGAATCTGCTCACGGGCTCGATCGTCGTGGAGACCATTTTCAACATCCCCGGCATGGGCGGTTTTTTCGTGAATTCGATCCTGAACCGCGACGTGTTTTTGCTCAGCGGCGTGGTCATCGTTTACTGCGCGCTCCTCGTCGTGCTGAACCTCGTCGTCGATGTCGGCTACACGCTGCTCGACCGGCGGATCAAACTTTATGAGTGACACCGCGCCGCCCCCGCCCGGCGCGTGGCGCAGGCTCCGCCGCAATCGTTCCGCGGTCCTCGCGATGCTCCTGCTCGCGGTGATCATGCTCTTCGCCGTGCTCGCGCCCGCGGTCTTTCACACCGATCCGCATTCCACTTCGGACGTGCAATTCGCCGCGCCGTCCGCGCGCCATTTTTTCGGCACGGACGTGAATGGCCGCGACGTTTTTTCGCGCGTGATCGAAGGCGCGCGCATCTCGCTGCTCGTCGGCCTCAGTGGCGCGCTCGTGAGCTTTTTCATCGGCACCGCGTACGGCCTCATCGCGGGTTACGCCGGTGGCACCACGGATTCGGTGATGATGCGTTTCGTGGAAGTGCTCTACGCCATCCCGCGGCTGATCATCATCATCATCGCGTCGTTCGTCTTCGATCCGATCGTGAAAGCGTGGCTCGCCGCGCCCCATTTTCAGTTCGCGCTCGCCGGTCACAGCTTCGCCCTGAACGCCACCGCGATGATCGGATACTCGAAAATTCTCATCCTCATCCTGTCGCTCGGACTGATCGAATGGCTGACCATGGCGCGCATCGTCCGCGGGCAGGTGTTGTCGTTGAAAAACCAGCAATTCGTCCTCGCCGCGCGCAGCCTCGGGCAGAGCCATGCGAAAATCATCGCGCGCCATTTGCTCCCAAATCTCCTCGGCGTCGTCGTCGTTTATCTCACGCTCACGATCCCGGCGGTGATCCTCGACGAGTCGTTTTTGTCGTTCCTCGGGTTGGGAATTCAGGCGCCGCAGGCGAGCTGGGGCAGCCTCCTCGCCGAGGGCGCGCAGGTCATCAACCCCGTCCAGAGTTACTGGTGGCTGCTGCTTTTCCCGGCAGCCGTGATGTCGCTCACGCTCGTCTCGCTGAACTTCCTCGGCGACGGTCTCCGCGACGCCCTCGACCCCCGCCAGCGCCGCTAATCCGCGATCGCCGCGACGTGCGCCGAAAACTCGCGCAGCATCCGTTTGGTTTCTTCAGGCAGACCGAGAAAAGCCAGCATCGTCGTGAATGTCCGCTTGCCGTCGATGCACTCCGGTTCGCAGCGCGCGACGACTCCCTCAACTCGTAGTTGCTCCGGTGCGGCACCCGCCTCCGACCGGACGCAGACGACGGCGATCACGGTCCCCACTTCGAATTGCCAGGACGAACGAAAACACATCCCCCGGTCGCACACCTCCAATTGCCCCGGCTCACACGTCTGCGCATCCGCTCCGTAATCGAGATAAAGCTCTGAAACTTGCGCCGCCTTGGAAGTGTCGATCGCGCTCTGAAGCATACCGGGGTGCGCAAGGTTACCACGCGAGTCCCGTGTGTCAAAAAACGGGCCTGAATTTTAGAGGGAATTGTAGGGCGACCGCCCCGGTTGCCCCGGCAGGCGAAAGCGCCCGCCCTACAACTTGACCAGTCGTCCGCCGTCAGTCGTCATCGTGCGTTCCCGCCGCCGCCTCATCCGCCGAAGTCGGGCTTTGCGTCCAGATTTCGCGGACCTCGGATTGAGTCAGCAATGCCGCCCCTTTAATCAACCGGCAGAACTCTTTCTTGCTCACCCGATGATGCGTCCCCGTGCCCGTGAGGAGGTTTTTCACGGCCTTGTATTGGACCTCGAGGCGCTCGAGTTCGACGATGCGAAGGTATTCGTCGCCCTGCCGATAGACCTGATTTTGCGCGAGCTTCATACTGGGAGTTTTGTCGTCGAAAAAGAAGCCGTCCGCGAGCGGCATTTTTGCCAGTCAGCGGGAGTCCGATCGAACCGGCGGAATCGATTCGAGATCATTCAAAGCCTGCTTTTTCGAGGCCCGATGCAGCCCCTGCGATGTGTTTTTCGCTCTCGCAAAGACGCGAAGGCGCAAAGTCAAAAAGCCTCCTTCTTTGCGCCTTTGCGTCTTTGCGAGAGGCCTCGGGCGCTTTCCCGAGAAAAAACCTCGGGCACTATTCAAGTCCGCGAGATACGGACTTCCGGGCGGTAAGTGACGCGCACGAGCAAGTCCCCTCGCCCGCCGCGGAGCTTCGGCATTCCCTGCGCCGGAACGCGCAAAACTTCTCCGCGGCCGACACCCGGCGGGATCGTCACGCACAGCGGCGCACCCGTCGGTCCGGGCATCATTTCCGTCCCGCCGCGCGCGGCGCGACGGGCATCGATACGGAGATCGCAGCGCAAATCGGCACCTCGCACTTTGAAGCGAAAGCCGGGTAGCGCGCGGACCCGCACGATCACAAAACCGTCGGCAAAGGGCTCGCCACGCGGCACCCGGAAACGCGCACCAGGGGCCGTGCCAGCAGGTACTGCGAGCTGATACGTCTCCGGGCCATTCGGGTTGGCGGGATCATTCACGCGCACTTCCAGCGACGCGCCGCGGATGAAATCCTCGATGCGAAGATGCGCGTCTTTGGCGATGTTCTTTTCGATTTTTCCCGCGCGTTTCGGACCCGCGGGCTCGGCGGCTGCGAGGTCGCGATCATACGCGCGACGCTTCGCCGGACTGCTGAGAATTTCGTGCGCCTCGTTGAGTTGCCGCGTCCGCGCCGCAGCCTCCGCGGAGCCACCATTGACGTCGGGATGATGCCGCTTCGCCAGCGCCCGATACGACGCGCGAACCTGTGCGGCAGTGCATCCCCGGTCGAGACCGAGTGTCGCGTAATGATCGGCGTCGGGAGATTCCACGTCCGCGAGCTTACGCCGCGCGACCCCTGAAACCAGCACTGCGGCGAGTCAGAAATTCGTCCTTTTCTCGAACTCCAAACTCCGTCCGAAAAACAAAATTCTATCCCGGCGATTGAACGAAACGACCTCCACGCGTCTCTTGTCACTTGTGAACCGCTGCTTCCGCTCCCGCTCCGCTCGCGCTTTCGGCGTGTTCGTGTTGCTGGCGGCGTGGTTCGCGGTGAGCAATCATTGCGCGCTGCTGGCGATGCAGGCTGACGGGTCCGCGCAGCACTCGGGCGGGGCGCAGCATCAATGTTGTCCTTCGCAGACGCCCGGCGATCACGGGCAGCCGGCGTCGCCGCGAGGAGTCTGCTGCAAGTCCCTGCGGACGGCTCCGCTCGAGTCCGTCGCGAAGCTCGTGAACGTCGCAAAGGAGCACGAACTTTTCGATTTGGTTTGGGAATCGTTGCGCGAGATGGTTCGGCCCAATGGCTCTGAAACAGCGCGAGTGGAGGCGACGGGACCGCCGCGGGCGGTTTCGTTCGCGGAGGCGGTTTTGCAGCGGAGCCTGCGGAGCCATGCTCCGCCGTTCCTGTCCTGACGGGCCTTCCCGGCCAGTGGCCGGATTTCTGGGTTCGTCATTTTTCCGTCGTGCGCGCGGATGTTTCTGCGTGCCGGCACCCACCCGTCCACCCTTTTTCCGTCCCGTCCCGCAACCATGAAGACTCCTTTTCTCATCCTCATTTTCGCCACGCTCGCCGCCGCCGCCGGTTGGTGGCTTGGCGCGCATCACGAGCATGCGACCGAGCTCGCGGCAGCTCCATCGAGCGAGAAAAAGGTCCTCTATTATCAAAGCCCGATGCACCCGTGGGTGAAGTCGGACAAGCCCGGACAATGCACGGTCTGCGGGATGCAACTCGTCCCCGTTTTTGACGGTGGCGAGAGTCACGGCACGGCGAAAACCGATGTGGTGATGCTGCCGGAGGGGAGCCCGGGCATGACAAATATCAGGACCGTCGAAGTGAAGAAACAGCCGCTCGTCCGCACGCTGCGCGTCGCCGGAATGATCGACGACGACGATTCAAAACACCGCGTCCTCAGCGCCTACACCGGCGGGCGAATCGAGAAACTCGCCGTGAACTACGAGGGTGCCGAAGTGCAGGCCGGGCAGCCGCTCGCGACATTTTACAGCAAGGATCTGCTGGCTGCCGTGCGCGAATTCAAGGTCGCCTACAAACAAGGTCCGAGCGCGATGCTCACCGCATCGCAGATGCGTTTGCAGCAGCTCGGCCTGGACAAAGAACAGATTGCGAAAGCGCCTGATCGCTCCGAGAGCGACATCTTCGTCGAGATCCGCGCACCGATCACTGGCACGGTGGTGAAGCGTTACGTTTACGAGGGGCAGTACGTGCAGGAGGGCGAAAAGCTGTTCGAGCTCGGTGACTTTTCGACGATGTGGTTTCAGTTTGTCGCCTACGAACAGGACCTGCCGTTTCTCCGCGAAGGTCTCCCCGTCACGATCACCATGCCGTCGCTGCCGGGGCGTTCGATTGTCTCCACGATCAAGTTCATCAACCCAAATCTCGACGGCACGACCCGCTCGGCACGAGTCCGCGTGGAGTTTCAAAATCCGACGAACGAAGCCGGCGGGCTGCACCGGAAACACGAGGTCCTGCACAAACTTTACGCCGACGCGACGGTCGCGCTCGAAGCGCCCGACGTCGTCGCGGTGCCGCGAAATGCGGTGATCTGGGCGGGGACAAATCCGCGCGTGTACGTCGAGCAAAAGACCGGCGCGTATCAGCAGCGGCGCGTGATTTTGGGACGGCCCGGCGACGAAGTTTGGGAGGTGCTCGAGGGCGTCAAACCCGGCGAACGCGTGGTCGCCAGCGGCGGCATGCTGATCGACGGCCAGGCGCAGCTCAACAACCTCGCCGCGCCGGAAGAGACCTCGCCGCCGATGCCCGACCCCGCGATGGAAATGACCGCCGACGAACATGGCGCGCTCGAAAAATATCTCACCGCTGCGGCTGCCGCGACCGACGCCCTCGCCGACGACGACCTCGCGGCGTACAACGCGGCGCTCGCCAAATTGCCGCCGCCACCGCACGGCCTCGCGGCCACCGCGCCCCCGCCGACAAACGATCTTGCGGCCGCGCGCCACGCCTTTCTCCCGCTCAGCCAGAGCATCGCCGAGTATGCGCTCGCGGTGCGCGGACACTTCCCGAAGCTCCGCGTTTTTCGCTGCCCGATGAGCGACCAAATCGGCGGCGGCGCGCCGGAAAATGCACGCTGGATTCAGTTCACTGCGAGCCTGCGCAATCCGTACATGGGCAAGGAAATGCTCGAGTGCGGCGTCGAGCTGAAATGAATCCAGCGGGAACTCGACGAGAAACAATTTCCGACCGCGAAGGATGACCCGACGCGGCCGGGGAAACAAAAAAACAAACAAACAAAATGAAAAAACTACTGATGATGACCGTAATGAGCTGCGCCCTGGCTGCGCAGTCCATCCCTGCGTTTGCCGATGCTTCGTCGGCGCAAAAAGAGCAGGTGGAGAGGGCTCACAAAATGGTGAGTGAAATGGTGAAAACCGACAACGGATGCCGCGCCATGTGCGAGGCAATGATCAGCAACCGGAAGTCCAAGAAGATGATGTGCGAGATGCTCGCAAAGGACTCCGAGGCCGTGAAAATGATCAAGGGCAAATAGAGCTGCCCGCGGTGGGCGCAGCGCGGGTGCTCCAGCATTCACGCTGCGCCATTGGGCACCCGAGTTCTTTGCAACGCCATGATCAACCGCCTCATCGAGTGGTCGCTGCGCAACCGTTTCCTGGTTGCGTGCGCCACGCTTTTCGTCATCGCCTTCGGCCTCCGCGCGGTCTTCACCACGCCGGTCGATGCCATTCCGGACCTCAGCGAAAATCAGGTGATCGTCTTCGCCGACTGGCCCGGCCGCAGCCCGCAGGAGATCGAAGATCAGGTCACGTATCCGCTCTCCGTGAACCTGCAGGGGCTCGCCGGCGTGAAGACCGTGCGGGCGAATTCCATGTTCGGGTTCTCGCTCGTCACGATCATTTTTGAAGATCGGATCGACAACTATTTCGCCCGCCAGCGCGTGCTGGAGCGGCTGAATTATCTCGGCGGAATCCTGCCGCAAGGCGTCGAGGCGAAGCTCGGACCGGACGCCACCGGGCTTGGCTGGGTCTTCCAATATTACCTCGAAGTCGATCCGGCGCAGTCGCCGAACGGCGGCTACGACCTCGGCGAGCTGCGCTCCGTGCAGGATTGGTTCGTCCGCTACCAGCTCAACGCGGTGCAAGGTGTGGCCGAAGTCGCGAGCGTCGGCGGCTTCGTGAAGCAGTATCAGATCGAGGTCGATTCGCAGAAAATGCGCGCGCTCGGCGTCTCGCTGAACTCGGTGATGACGGCGGTCAGTCGCAGCAATTTGAACGTCGGCGGCAAGACGATCGAGGAGAGCGGGATGGAATTCGTCGTCCGCGGCGTCGGGCTGGTGAAGAACGTCGGCGACCTCGAAAAGATCGTGCTCATGGAAAAGGAGGGGACGCCGATCTACCTCAAGGACATCGCTCGCGTGGAGCTCGGCGGCGACTTCCGCCGCGGCGTGCTCGATGTCGATGGCCGCGAAGTCGTCGGCGGAATGGTGGTGATGCGGACCGGCGAAAACGCGCACGACGTGATCCAGCGCGTGAAGGCGAAGATCGCGCAAATCACTCCCAGCCTGCCTCCCGGGGTCGCGATCAAATCTTTTTACGACCGAAGCGAGCTCATCGATCGGACGATCGACACGCTGAAGCACGCGCTCACCGAGGAGATCATTTTGGTCACGCTCGCGCACATCATCTTCCTCTTCCATTTCCGCTCGATCCTCATCGTCACGCTGCCGCTGCCGATCTCGATCCTCGTCTCCTTCATCCTGATGAAGCAGTTTGGGATCACCTCGAACATCATGTCGCTCAGCGGCATCGCCATCGCCATCGGCGTGCTCGTCGATGCCGCGATCGTCCTCACGGAAAACGTCCTCCGCCGCGCCGAGGAAGCGGAGGCGCGCAAGCGCGTTGCTCTGGGTAGCGCGTTCGTCCCGAACGCTGGCGAAGGCGTCCCGCCTTCGCGAACTTTGATGAACCTCTCAGACCGGGAGACGCCGCCCGACCGCGAAACCGCAGAAAAGTCCGTCGCGGCGGGACGCCGCGACCAGCACTCGGGACGAGTGCGCTACCCGGAAAGACTGACCGCGACCGAGACCTTCGACGTCGTGCTCGCCGCGACGAAGCAAGTCGGCCGCCCGATCTTCTTCGCGATGGCGATCATCATCCTCGCGTTCGTCCCGGTGTTTTCGCTCACCGGACAGGAGGGCAAACTCTTCCATCCCCTCGCCTTCACGAAGACCTTCGCGATGGCCGGCGCGACGCTGCTCGCGGTCACGATCGTGCCGGTTCTTTGCACCTGGCTGGTGCGCGGGCCATTCCATTCCGAAGACCGAAATATCGTCATGCGCCTGCTGCTGCGCATCTACGAACCGGCCCTCGATTTCGCGCTGCGCCGGCGCAAGACCATCCTCGCCGGAGCCGCGCTGCTGCTGGCTTCCGCGGTGATCGTCGCTTTCGGATTGCCCGAGAAAATCAACCGCTCAGTCGCGGGCATTCCGCCGCTCCAGCGACTCACGGCCGGGATGGGCCGCGAGTTCATGCCGCCGCTGAATGAGGGGAGCATCTTGTTCATGCCGACCTTTGTCCCGGCGACTGCGTTGAGCGAAGTGAAGCGCGTGATGGCGTGGCAGGATCGCGTCCTCGCCGAAGTGCCCGAAGTCCGCTCCGCCGCCGGCAAACTCGGCCGCGCCGACACCGCGACCGACCCCGCGCCGACCGAGATGATCGAGACCACGATCATGCTCAAGCCCGAGCGCGAGTGGCGGCCCGGCATGACCAAGGCCCTCCTCGTCGATGAGCTTCGCGAGAAAATGCGGCTCGCTCCCGGCTCCGTGCCCGGCTTCCTCCAGCCGATCGAAAATCGCGTGCTCATGATCTCCACCGGCATCCGCGCGCAGGTCGGCGTGAAGATCCTCGGCGACGATCTCGACGTGCTGCAAAAGCTCGCCTTCGACGTCGAGCGAATCGTGAAAGAGGTAAAAGGGGCGACCGGCGTCGCGCCAAGCAGGGTACAAGGAAAGCCGTTCCTCGAGGTCGCCGTGAACCGCGAGGCGATGGCCCGCTACGGCCTGCAAGCGCAGGACGTTCTCGATACCGTCGAGGCCGGCCTCGGCGGCAAAAACGTCACCACCGCGATCGAAGGCCGCGTGCGTTATCCGATCCAGGTCCGGCTCGAACGCAGCGAACGCGAAGATCTCACGCGCCTCAAAGACGTCCTCGTCACCTCACCGAGCGGAAAGGTCATCCCGCTCGGACAAGTCGCCGACATCAAGCGCGTGGAAGGCCCGAGCGAGATCGCCAGCGAGAACGGCCGGCTCCGCGTCTTCGTCCAGACCAACGTCGAGGGCCGCGACCTCGGCGGCTTCGTCGATGAAGTCAAAGCGCGCCTCAACCACGACATCGCGCCGACTTTGCCGAAAGGCGTGACCCTCGAATTCAGCGGCGAATTCGAGAACCAAATCCGCGCCGCCCGCACGCTGAAGATCATCGTCCCGAGCGTCCTCATCATCATCTTCCTGCTCCTCTACATCGTCTATCACGACGCCCGCGAAGCCGCGCACGTCATCCTCGCCGTCCCCTTCGCGCTGAGCGGCGGCGTCTTCCTGCAATACCTGATGGGCTTCAATTTCAGCGTCGCCGTGTGGGTCGGCTACATCGCGCTTTTCGGCACCGCCATCCAGACCGGCGTCGTCATGGTCGTCTATCTCGACGAAGCGGTGGACCGGAAGAAACGCGAGCGCGGCGCGGCCTTCGATTACGCCGACCTCATCGCCGCGGTGAAGGAAGGCGCGCGCCTCCGCCTGCGCCCGAAAGTGATGACCGTCGCGACGATCGTCGCCAGCCTCCTGCCGATCATGTGGAGCGCCCGCACCGGCGCCGAAGTCATGAAGCCGCTCGCCACGCCTGTCATCGGCGGGATGGTCTCCAGCCTCCTCCACATCCTCATCGTCACGCCCGTCATCTTCGTCTGGCTGCGCTCGCG
This sequence comes from Spartobacteria bacterium, assembly GCA_043777315.1. Taxonomy (GTDB): domain Bacteria; phylum Verrucomicrobiota; class Verrucomicrobiia; order Chthoniobacterales; family Chthoniobacteraceae; genus CAIURC01. The sequence continues at coordinate 36,755 of JAYVPW010000137.1, forward strand.
GGAAATCGCAGCGTTGCCGTTTTCAAGAAAACCGTGAGCCGTTTCGGCTTGGAGCGCGGGGCTCCGTCCCCGCGCGTTCGAGCGGGGACGGAGCCCCGCGCTCCAAGTTCAACGGCGGTCAGCGGCTTTAAAAGCCCGCCAGCCGGAGCGTCTGCTCCACGATTTGTGGGCGGCTCACGAAGGTCACGAGGACCGTCGAAAGCAGCGCCAGCGTGCCGATGAGCGGCGCGCGGACTTCCCACCAGGGCCGCTCGCTTGAGTTGAGGTATGCACTCTGTGCGATGTCGAAGTTGTCCGCGCATCGGAGGGGAATAGTAAGAGGTCCTTCGACTGCGCTTCGCAAAGCGAAGCTCCGCTCAGGATGACGAGGAGGGCTGGGACGCGTGAACGACCTCGCGGCAGCCTTTTCCTTCCGGTCATCTTGAGCGCAGCGATAGCGGAGTCGAAAGACCTCTTACTATTTCCCCACTCCGAGAAGCGCGGGGGGAATCGGCGCTTGATTCACCGTTTCGCGTTCCTACCCTCCCGCGATGCACGACCAAATCGCGACGCCGACTGCCGCGGAAAACGCTTCATTGCTCGCTCCGAGCGACACTTTTCTCCGCCGCCATCTCGGGCCGAATGCGGGGGAAATCGCGCAGATGCTGGCGACGCTCGGGCAGCCTTCGCTGGACGCTTTGATCGATGCGACGGTGCCGCAGAAGATCCGGCTGGAGCGTCCGCTGCAGCTCCCGCCGGCGCGCGGCGAGCACGAGACTTTGGAGGAATTGCGCGCGATGGCGGGGAAGAACACGGTCGCGAAAAACTTCATCGGGCAGGGCTACAGCGACACGATCACGCCGCCGGTGATCCAGCGGAACATTCTCGAAAATCCGGGCTGGTACACGGCTTACACGCCGTATCAGGCGGAGATTTCGCAGGGGCGCATGGAGGCGCTGATCAACTTCCAGCAGATGGTCATCGACCTCACCGCGCTCGACATCGCGAACGCTTCGCTGCTCGACGAAGCGACCGCCGCCGCGGAGGCGATGCACATGGCGCAGCAGCTCTGCAAGGCGGCGGATGCGAATGCGATCTTCGTCTCGCGGGGGTGTCATCCGCAGACGATCGAGGTCGTGCAGACGCGCGCGGAGGCGCTCGGGATCGAGGTGGTGATCGGGGACGAAGGGACGTTCGTTTTTGAAGATGAGGCCGCGGATCAAGCGCCAGAGCTGTTTCCGCGGGCGCGGAAGTTTTTCGCGGTGCTGCTGCAATACCCGGATACGACGGGGACGGTGCGGGATTACGCGGGCTTCATCGAGAAGGCGCACGCGGCCGGGGCGGTCGCGATCGTGGCGGCGGATATCCTCGCGCTGACGCTGCTGCGGCCGCCGGGGGAGTTCGGCGCGGACATCGCGGTCGGCTCGACGCAGCGCTTCGGAGTGCCGCTCGGATTCGGCGGACCGCACGCGGCCTACATGGCGACGCGCGATGCGTTCAAGCGGATCATGCCGGGCCGGCTCGTCGGCGTTTCCAAGGACGCGCACGGCAACCCGGCGTATCGCCTTTCGCTCCAGACGCGCGAGCAGCACATCCGCCGCGACAAGGCGACGAGCAACATCTGCACGGCGCAGGTGCTCCTCGCGGTGATGGCCTCGATGTATGCGGTCTATCACGGGCCGGCCGGGCTGCGGCGGATCGCGCAACGCGTGCATCTTTTCGCGGCGATGCTCGCGAGCGGGCTGCGGCAGCTTGGCTTTCGCGTCGGGGACGGGCCGTTCTTCGACACGATCCGCGTCGATCTCGACCCCGCGCGCCGCGACGAAATCCTCCGCATCGCGCATTCGTGCACCATCAATCTCCGCGCGCTCGGCACCGACTCCATCCTCATCGCGCTCGACGAAACGACCGACTCGATCAAGCCGATCTTCCGCATTTTCCACGGCGGCGCGAACCCCGGTCTCGCGCCCGAATCGCTCGCGGATCGAGCATCCACGGGCTTCGGCGGGCTGGCGCGCACGTCGGAGTTCCTCACGCATCCCGTCTTCAACCGCTACCACACCGAGCACGAGATGCTCCGCTACATCCGCCGGCTCGAGGCGAAAGATCTCTCGCTCACGACCTCCATGATCCCGCTCGGCTCCTGCACGATGAAGCTGAACGCGACGAGCGAGATGCTGCCGGTCACATGGCCCGAGTTCGGCAAACTGCATCCCTTCGCGCCCGCCGAGCAGACCGAAGGCTACGCCACGCTCTGCGCGCAGCTCGAAGGCTGGCTCGCGGAAATCACCGGGTTCGCCGGCGTCTCGCTCGAGCCGAATGCGGGCTCGCAGGGCGAATACGCGGGCCTCCTCGTCATCCGAAAATTCCACCAATCGCGCGGCGATCTGCATCGCGATGTCTGCCTCATCCCGACCTCCGCGCACGGCACGAATCCGGCCAGCGCGGTGATGGCCGGGATGCGCGTGATCACCGTCGCGTGCCTCGCCGATGGCGACATCGACATGGCCGACCTGCTCGCGAAGGCTGATCAGCACAAGGATCAGCTCGCGGCGCTCATGGTCACGTATCCGAGCACACACGGCGTTTTCGAAGAGACGATCGTGGAGATCTGCGAGCTGATCCACGCGCGTGGCGGGCAGGTTTACATGGACGGCGCGAACATGAACGCACAGGTCGGCCTCACTTCGCCTGGCAAGATCGGCGCCGATGTCTGCCACCTGAATCTGCACAAAACCTTCTGCATCCCGCACGGCGGCGGCGGCCCCGGAATGGGACCGATCGGCGTCGCCGCGCATCTCGTCCCTTTCCTCGGAAGACAGGCGTCCCGCCTGTCAGGGCCAGCGGCCTTCCAGCCTGGTGAGACACCTGCCGACAGGCTGGAAGCCCGTCTGCCGGGACAGGCGGGACGCCTGTCTTCCATCGGCGCGATCAGTGCCGCGCCGCGCGGGAGCGCGAGCATCCTCACGATCCCGTGGGCCTACATCCGCATGATGGGCGGCGACGGCCTCACCGAGGCCACCCGCGTCGCGATCCTGAATGCCAACTACATCGCACGCCGGCTCGATCCGTTCTTCCCCGTGCTCTTCAAAGGCCGCACCGGCTTCGTCGCGCACGAGTGCATCCTCGATCTCCGCGGCTTCCACAGCGTCACCGCCGAGGACGTCGCGAAGCGTCTCATGGACTACGGCTTCCACGCGCCGACGCTGTCCTGGCCCGTCGTCGGCACGCTGATGGTCGAGCCGACCGAGAGCGAATCGAAGGCCGAGCTCGACCGTTTCTGCGACGCGATGATCTCCATCCACGCCGAGATCCTCACGATCGAAAACGGCACCGCCGACCCGCTCGACAACCTCCTCAAAAACGCGCCCCACACCGCCCGCGCCGTCATCGCCACCGACTGGTCGCGCCCGTATTCCCGCGAGCAAGCGGCCTACCCCGCGCCCTGGCTCCACGACCACAAATACTGGCCCTCCATCGGCCGCATCGACAACGTCTTCGGCGACCGCAACCTCTTCTGCGCCTGCGTGCCGGTCGGGTAGCCTTCGCAGCCGGGGAACGAAAGGAAGCGCGCGACTTGTAGGGCGGGCGCTCCGCCTGCCCTGTCTCCTCGGCTGAGGTCGTGAAAGACGACGGTGGTCGGATTGACGAGCGTCGCAGGAGCGATGCGGGCTTCGAGCGGTTCGATGCGGAGGAGGTGTTTCATGAGAGGGTCAGTTGGCGGACGCTGCGACGGGAAAGCGGAACCGAGAACCTCAGCAAATCGAGGATCAATGGCGACCCGATCACCAGCCTCGCCCTTGCCCCGACGCGCTCAAAAACTCACCGAAAGCCCGCCGTGGAATTGTACGAGTTCCCGCTCCCGCTTGCTCGACGCCCCGAGGGCTTGGTTGCCATCGATTAGGCCGGGGTTGTTGAACCGGTAGTATTGCGCGGCGGCGTAAACCGTCCAGCGGCCCGCCCTTTTCCACACGAAATCGAGAGGCATGGAAACGCGCGCCGCGGTGGAAAAAAAACCGATCCCCGCGCCACCGCCAGCACCGTCGAGCTGCTGGTAGGAGTAGTCGAAACCGAAGATGCGGACGCTCTTTGTCTCGAGGGTCGAGCGCTGGTAAAAGTTGTTCGGAACGTAGGTGACAAAGGTCGGAAACTCGACCTTCACCGGGATGGCTTTGAACTGATAGCCGGGGTCGATCCCCAGCCGAAGCTCATAGCTCTCATTCGTGCGATCCTTTCGGAAAACAACACTGGTCTTTCCTTCGGTCTGCCGCGTGTAAGTCAGGTAAGGGTGCAGCGCGAACGGACCTAGCACTCGCTCGTCATTGTAGCCCACGGTGAAAGCCAACTCCCATGCCGTCGGATAGTTGTGTGTCTGGCTGAAATAGCCCGAGTAAAAGCTGCTGAAACTCCAGTCCCGCGCAAAGGTGAAGGTCAGTCCGGCAAAGGCGTCCGCTTCGTTCACGTTCCCCAGGACCTTACCGGATCGATGTTCGTGAATACTGCTCCATCCGCCAGCAGTCAGTGTCACGCCGCTGAGGAAGTCCTTCGGCTTCGAGTAGAGATCAACGGCAAGCACCAGCAGTGGCTGAAAGACAATGCCTTGGTTCTCGATGTTGAGTCCGTGAAGCGTGACGTAGTGATCGGTGACTTCCAGATTGAGAACGCCATGAAAACGACTGGCGCGTGCGGCCAGGACCGGAGCCCAAAAGGCTTCCTCGGTGAAAGGAGTGCCGAGGGCTTCGACCGGCTTCGGTGTGACGACCGTCGCGGCGGCAAGACTCGCCGACAGACGCAACAGAACCATCAGCGCGAAGAGCCCGACAGGGATCGCTGCGAAGGGATGTGCCATGCGGACACTCATTCCGCGGCGCGGAACTCGATGAGTTCGGCTTTGAGAAGACCGTCGTTGCGCAGCCTCGCATCGACGCGGGTCACGCCCCGGCGACCTTCGATGCGGCAGGTGATTTCGCGCGGCGCGTGACCGGGCGGCGAGGCGCTGCTGTCCGTGTCGGAACCGGCCACGGCCCGGACGAGGAAGGCCGTGCCGTCGGCTTCGAGGCGATAGGTGTAGCGGAGAAGGAAGGGGCCGAAGAATGGCTCGGCGAGATTGCGCAGCCAGCGCTCGATTGACTTGAAAAACGGAACGGCGCTCACGTCATCGTGCCAGACCACGCCGGGGTCCGCGATGCACGGGATGCGCGCGAGCCCGGCGGCGAAATACGCGAGCAAGCTGTGGTCGCTGCCTTCGTAATCGGTGGTGAAGAAAATGCCCTCGCTGAAATACGCGATGAGCCGCGCGGAATGCCGGCGCGAGCGGAGGCGGAAGCGGCCCGTGTCGTCGAAATCGAGCTGCAGCGTTTCCTCCCACGCGCGACCATTTTCGCCGCTGAGTTGGTAGCGGTATTCGCCGGGAAGCCAGCCGTAGAGCGCTTCGCCAAGCGCGGCGTTTGGGGTCGCAGGCTGTACCTGCGCGCCGGTCGCGGGGTAGCCGGAGGTGTGGAAGACGGCGGGCTGTCCGAGCGCGGAAGTCTCGACGTAATGTTTCATGCAAAACGGCTGCGTCGGCGCGCCGAGAAACGCGGTCCGCTGGATGTGCAGGTGCAAATGCGGGACCGGCGAACGCCCGCTGTTGCCCGCGTAGCCGACGATCGCGCCGCGCACGACGCGCTCGCCGACCTGCACGGTGAGCGAATCTTTTCGCAGATGCGCGAGCACGACGTAGTACCCCGCATCGGCGAAGATGAGGACGTAGTTGCCCCAGTTGGCGTCGGGATTGTTTTGGCCCGGCTCGTTGTCCGCGACATGGCTCGCGAGCGATGCGACGGAGCCGAAACACGGCGCGAGTACCGGCGTGTCGAACATGAAATAATCCTCCAGCTTCGTCCCGCCGCCGGAGTGCCGGTCGCCGCTTTTCTCCGCCTCGAAATCGAGCGCGAACTGCCACGGACCGCGATGCGTGATCGGCCCGGCGAACGCCTGCGTGATCACACGCGGCTCGTCGCACGGCAGGAAAAGCGCGGGCATTTTCAAATGCGGAAATCGCCGCGCCTCGATCAGCGCGTGGCGCGCCGCGGACTCCGGCACCGCGCCCGGCGAGGGCGACGGATGCAGTGCGCCGGGGAACCAGCGGAGGCGCAGCGGATAGACCAGCCCGAGCACCACGAGATTATACGGCAGCGCGCTCGCCGGGAGGCTGAAATAGCGGAGCGCCGTCGCGAGCGCGACGCTGAGCAGCGCGCACATCGCCGCTCCCGCGCACGCCAGCACGAGGCTCGCGCCGGAGGTGATGAAGTAGCCCGCGCCGAGCGCGATGCCGCAGAGCAGGAAGTTGAATCCGCACCACGTCACGCCCTCCGGCCCGAGCGGAAAACCGAGCTGCGACATCGTCGCCATCCCGACCGCGAGCGCCGCCGATGCGACGAGCGTGCTGAGTGGCGAAGTGAGCGCGAGGCCGATGAACACAAGGATCCCGGCCAGCGTGTGCGGCTGAAAAAGCATCGCGCCGAACGCCTGAAACAGCGCCTGCCAAAACTCCGGCAGCCACGTCACTTCCAGCCACGCCGCGCTCGTCGCGTACGGCGCAATCGGTGCGCCGTAGAGCGAGTAGCCGAGAAAGTAGAGGACATAAACCGAGGCCACTGCGGGCAGGCTGTGCGCGGACGTGCCGAAGTGCGCGAAGACCCAATGCTGCATCCCGACCGACAGGAAAAAACTGCCGGCCACCGCGGAGCTCCAGAGCAGCAAATACATGCCCTGCGGGAAGTGATAGCAGCGGTGGAGATACGCGACGGTGAGGCAGACGAGCAGCGTGTTGAAGAGCAGGAAGCCGTTGCGAATCTGCGTGCGATCGAAGCCGAGCCACCACGCCAGCGCGCCCGCCGCGCACGCGCCCGCGAGCCCGGAAAGTCCGAGGTCCGGCGCGAACATACTGATCGCGAGGAACCACCAGCCGAGCCGCAGATTCCCTGAGAAAAAGAGAATCGAGTACGCGTGCGGCACGCCGCGGAGCAGCGCGCGGCCAAAGGTCAGCGGCCGCGTGGAGGCATCGGGTTCGGCGATCGGGATCACGGGCGCGAAGGGTGCGGATGCCGGTGGTTACAGGGTTTGCGAGGCTCCCGCTGTTTTCTGCAAATGCTCCGGCACGCGTTCGAGCTCCTGCACGTAGTCGAGATTTTCGCGCTGCCGGATGACGTGAACCTGTTGGTCCTCGCCGATCATCACGACCGCCGGGCGATACGTGATGAACTGCATCGCCTGCGTCAAATTGTACGCGCCGACCGGGTGCATCACGACTTGATCGCCGGTCGTCAAACCGGGCAGCGGCGCCTCTTCGCGGATGACATCGATGTTCATGCAGAGGCAGCCGAAGACCGTCGTCGGCGTCGGCGCGTCGAGGCACGGACGGGCGGGCAGGATGCGCGGCGCGTACCAAGTCGCGGTGTAAAGCAGGTTCACTCCGGCATCGAGCACGAGCGCGTTTTGCGAAGGCGCGGGCGCGGCGATGACGGGTCCACCTTTGCCGTAAGCCGCGAGCGCCGCCTGCACCTGCGCGGGCGCGTGCCGGCGCTTCACCGCGACGACAGTCGAAATGAGATAGCCCGCGGAGTCCACCAGAGCGCGCCCGGTCTCGAGATACAGCCGCGGCAGCGCACGCTTCGCCGGCCAGAGCGACGTGATCGTGTCGCAAATCGCCTCGGCGTAGCGGTCGAGCGACGGCGTCGCCTGCTCGGGCGGGAGGTATTGGTAATGCAGCCGCGCGTGCGACGCGAAGCCGCCGCCGAGATTCAAATAACGGATCGGCCCCGCGCCGAGCTCCTCGGCTTCCAGCGCGAGCCCGACGAGCTTGCGCGCGGCCACCCGATACCAGTCGGGCTCGAGAATGAACGTGCCGATGTGGCAATGCAGACCCTGCAACCGGAGCTGCGGCATCGTCAGGATTCGTCGCACGATTTGCATGACTTCGCCGTCGTCGCCGCTGAAGCCGAACTTCGACCAGACCGTGTGATCGCCCGTCGCGACATACACGCGGAGCGCGATCGGCACGGGCTCCGCTCGGCCGCGCACCATCGCCGCGAGGGCCAGAAGCTCGTCGATGTTATCGACCTGAATCATCGCGCCCTCGGCCACCGCGCGCTCCACGTCGGCGCGTTCTTTGTGCGGTCCGTTGAAGATGATGTCGCGCCCCTCGATGCCGTTGCGCCGCGCCTTTTCGTACTCAAATCCCGAGACGACTTCGGCGATCGAGCCTTCCTGATGAAAGACGCGGCAGATGGCGTTGAGGTAGTTCGTTTTGTAAGACCACGCGAACTGCACGTCGGGATACCGCCGCGAAAAAGCGCGATGCGCCTCGCGATATTTTTCGCGCAGCGTCTTCTCGGAATAGACGAAAAGCGGGCTGCCGTGATCGCGCACGAGATCGGCGACGGGCACGCCATCGATCTCGGAGCAGCTCGGCGAAGAGCCGAGGCGAAAGGGGTTCACCGGACCGGCGCTGTGGCGCTGGATCGTGGGACGGACGTAAGGTTGGCGGGGCATGGGGATGGGGAAAAATGGGCGGATTACTTTTTAGCCACGGAAGGACACGGAAGCCACGGAAGGTGAATGGGAGTTTCTGTTTCCGTGACCTTCCGTGTTCTTCCGTGGCTAAAATCAGATGATCGAAGTCTCGGGCGCGCCGAAATCGACGCTGGTGGAGAGCGCCGCGAGCTGGTCGATGTGGCCGTGGACCTCGACCTGATGGCGGAGATAGAAATGCCCCGCAGGGCTCGCTGGCAAAGGCGCGGGCGCGTTTCCGGTCGTCATCATTTCGACGAGCGCGGCAGGGAAATTCGCGCCGAACATCGACGGAAAATCGACCCACGCGGGGAAGCGCGGATTGATCTCGATGAGCACGTATTCGCCGCGTGCCTCGTCGAGCATCACCTCGATTTCAAACGGCCCGCGCCACTTCAATTCGCGGATGAGCCGCTCGCACAATCCGAGCAGCCGCGGGTCCGCGATCGTCATGCCGCCGAGCCCTTTTCCTTTGTCGCTCACGATCGTTTTGCGGATGCAGCAGAGGCCGATGATCCCGCCTTCGCCGTCGCCGAGCCCGAGCCCGTTGAACTCCGGCCCGACGATGCAGCGCTGCAAAATCGCGGGCGCGCCCCACTCCGCGAGCACCTTGGAAACGGCGGAGGCGAGCTCCATTTCGGACCCGACTTTCTTCGCGTCGTAGTATTGGCCCTTCACCATCAGCGGATAGCCGAGCCTCGCGGCGGCGCGCGCGGCGCTGGCGACATCGTGCACGGGCACGGTTTCGGGCGTCGCGATGTCACAGGCGCCCGCGAGGTCGCCGAGTTTGTTTTTGGCGCGGCGAGCGAGCGTGGATTTATCCGGTAGGCAGGTGCGCAATCCGCGGCGAGCGAGCTCGTCTTCGAGGTGGACGAGCAGCTCGATTTCCGAGTCGAGCGTCGGGATGAAAAGATCGACGGGCGACTGTGCGAGCACTTGATCGAGGCGCTGAAAATAGGCCTCCGCGCCGCCGGTCGGATACGGCATCGGGAAGACCGCGTCGGGTCCGCCTTCGACATAAATCCCGCTCTCCATCGCGTCGTAAACGAGCCCCGCGATGAAGGCATCCGGGAACCGACGGCGGATGCTGCGAATGATCCCCGCACCGGGTTGCGGATTCTCGCCGCGATGCAGTCCGCTGACCGCAATCCTTGGCGGCTTCATGCTTCCCAGCCGATCTCCTCGATCGCGCGGAGGAACTCATCCACGTCGCGACGCGCCGTGTTTTCATCGACCTCGAACTCCTCGAGGATCTGCGCGAGCACCGCGTCGCGGTCGCGGTTTCGCCGCAGCAGCCGGACGATGCGCAAGCCCGTCGTGCTGAGCTGAAAAGTTTCGCCGCTGACCGGATCGAAGGCGAACCCGCGGTCGTTGAGCATGATGTCCGAAAGGGGTGTGGGCATGGGTTTTTGGGAGAACTATTTTGAAGCAGGAAGCCAGAAAGCCAGGAATTCGGAGTCCCCTCTTCCTGGTTTCCTGGCTTCCTGCTTCCTCTGAAAAATGCGGCCGGCGAAATCAGCGATCGATCTTTCCGGTCGAGAGATCGAAGCCGCGTTGCGCCAGCGGATAGGCGGAATTTACGCCGAGGATTTTGCGGAAAATGTCGGCCGCCTCCGCCTTTTCGCCGACGTAAAAAACGGCCCACGCCGCGCCGCTCATCGCGTCCACGTCGTCGGGATAATTCGTGAGGACGCGCCGATATGCCGACGCCGATTTGCGATATGCCTTCTCGGCGAAATGCAGGCCCGCGAGCGCCATTTGCGCGCGGTAATTCGTCGGCTCGACGCGCAACACGGCCTCCGCGGCGCGCTCGGTTTTGCGCACGTCTTTCTGCGCCTGCGTGACGTTGAGCAGCCCGAGCAGCGGATTGATCGCCGCGGGCTGGAGCTGCTTCGCTTTCCCGTAACCCGCCTCCGCTTTCGCAAAATCACCGGCCAGATAATTCAGCCAGCCGGTGCGTTCCGCCGCGAGAAAAGCATCGCCGCCCGCCTTCTCGTAACCGCGCAATTCGGTCAGCGCGTCGTCGTATTTTTTCTCGGTCTCGGCCTGCACCGAAGCGGTCCAATGTTTGCCGGAACCTGCGGGATTTTCATCCGCCGCGGAACGGGCGGAGCGGCCGCTGGCGGCGAGCAGGACGACTGGCAGAAGCAGGACGAAAAATCGGGTCATGGTGCGGGGGGGAGACTGGGGCAAATGGGAGGGCGTTTGTACGTCTTACAACGCCGCCCGTGTGAAGGATTTGTGTGAATGGAGAAACTATTTTTAAAGCGAACCGAAAACCGCGCAGCCCGGTCGCGGCAGCTAGTCCAAGCCGTCATCCAGATTGCATCTCATCAGGACGAAGGAGCGTTTTGAATTGAGCCACGGATGAACACGGATGGAGGACACGGACACTGAGAAGCAGGAAGCCCTTCGATTTCGTGAGCATGCCGAATTCTCAGAACTGTCCGTGTCCTGTCCGTGTCTCCCATCCGTGTTCATCCGTGGCTAAATTCCACCCGCCCAAATTCATAAGAGGCAATCCGTGTGACGACCTACACTAGCTGATTTCGCGGACGATGAAGCTCGGCGGATTGCCAAAGCTGAACAGGTTGCGCGAGCCCCCGACGAAGTTTTTGGTCAGCTCCAGCGCGGTGCCGCCGAGTTTCATCGCGACGATTTCCTGCGCGACGATGCCGGCGGAAAAGTCGGCGGTGCCGAGCGGATTTCCGTTCACCGTGCCGCCGATGGTCACGCTCGCGATTTTCGCCACGAGCGCGGAATCCGCGTAGCCAGTGGCGGCGGTGGCGAGGACGTTGCTCGCGTTGCCGAAGCCGCCGCCGTCGCGCGTCATGCCCGCAGAGATGGAGCTGCCGATGAAATCGTGCGCGATCTTCACTGCGCCGATTTGCACGTCGGGATTGTCGGCGGTGCCGGTCGAGTTGAAGCCCGCTAAAATTTCGACCGAATACGCGCCGCGCGCCACAGTCACCGAGGCGATGGCGAGCGCGCTCGCGGCGGTCGTCGGGCTGGCCGTCCCGTGCGCGATGATTTGCGCGGGAGAGCTCGGGCTGGTGCCGGAAATCGCGCCGATCTTGACCGCGCCGAGTTGCCCGTCGGAGTAAATTCCATTCGCCACGTACTGGGTCGTCGACGCCGTGAGATTGATCGTGTCGAAGCCGTAAAGCGTGCCGCCGATGGCGACGGACTTGATGTTCGCGCCGCTCGCCGGGGCGGTGTAAATCGCGCCGGAAAATGTGCCGACGCCAGACACCACATCGCCGGTGATTTTCACCGCTCCGATGTTGAAAAAACTGCCGATCGCGCCGGCACTGTCGATGACGCTGGTGAGCGCGCCGGTCACGCTGTCGCTCGGCGACGTTCCGCCGATCAGCGAGCCGAAAACGGTCACGCTGCCGAGTCCGTACGCGAACACCAAACCGGTGCCCGTCGCCGTGCCGCCGACGATGCTGCCGCCAATCGAAATGCTCGCGATGCTCGACGATCCAGTGACCGAGCCGCCGAATTTTTTCGTCCCCCCGAGCAGCCCGCCGCCGATCTTCACCGGACCGATCGCGCCCTCCGCGAACAGGTAGCCGGAACCGACTCCGTCGCTTCCGCGCAGGCTGTCGTCGCCGCCGACCAGATTGCCACCGATGGTCACGGAGGCGAGCGACGCGTTCACGTCGTAATCGACGGTCGTGTTGGAATTCTGCACGTCGATCGAGGAGAAAAGATTGCCCTTCACGGTGACCGCGCCGGCCTTACCGGTGAAGATCCATTCATTGTTGGTGGCCGTTCCGCCGAGTGTGGCGCCCTGCGTCGCGAGGCCGATCGCGCCGCCGGAATTGACGGTGATTTTCGCGATCGAAAACGTCGTCAAAGTCGCATCGCCCGCGCTGATCGAGGCGAGATCGCCGGGGATGATGACCGCCCCGAGATCGACGCCCGTCGCGTCGATCCGCCCGACATTCACGAAGCCGTCGCCGACGTGCAGCACCCTGTCGCGGACCGCGGTGAAGGTGAGCGCGATCCCTTTCGCGGAGTCGCCGTGCCCGTGCAAATCGAGCAGCGCGAGTTGGTCGCCCGCGTCGCCGGTCTGGTGCGGGAGGAAGGTGAAATCGGCTTCCTGCAAAATCCCTTTCGTCGTTTTCAGCGTGACGTGATCGCCGTCGAGATCGACCCAGGTCGCGCTCTTTTGGTCGAGGGAAACGGTGACGATCGAGGCCGGGGCGATGCGGGATTCGAGGTGCTCGATGGAGGAATGGAGTGAGGTTTTTTTCATGGAAAATGGGGCGGGCGATTACGGGTTACTGATGAGGACGCGGTGGAATTTCGCGCCACCGGCGGCGCTGAGATCGGTGACGGTGCGCTGCTGTCCGGCGTCGTTCGTCGTGGTGCTGGTGGGTGTGTTCCAGCTCGAGAAATCGGGGCTGCATTGGACCGTGTAGGTGCGAGTCTGGAGGCGCGGCCTGAAGACGATTTGCGCCTGCGCGGGCATTCGGGCAAGGCATTCATGGATTATATCGTCGATTGGAAAGTGATGCATCGCACCGCCGATGAGGTCAGCGAACTCTTCGCCCGCTCCGCATTCCAGCAGCCGGGCAGCGCCCCGCGCTTCGAGGAAAACGGCATCGTCTTCCTCATGGACTGCCGCAAATCCTGACCACCCAAACATCTCCAGCTTCGTCGTCGATGCCCTCGTCATGCAGCTCGTCATCGCGCGCAATCCCGGCCTCGAAGCGCTCTTCGCCGACCTGCGCTTTTCGCTGCGCACCGAGTTTCTCCCGCAGTCCGGCCAGCTCCCGTTCGTCACCGTCACCTCGTCGCTCCCCTCCTTCCGTCCCGACGACGAACTCATCCTCGCCGCCACCGAATTCTCTGGCGTCCCCGCCTTCATCGAACTCATCGACATCGCCGCTCTCTCCACCCTCCAGGACCCGCTCAAACAGCACATCGAGTCGCTGCTCGCCTGAGGTCGGATCCAGGAGGGAGCCCGCCATGTCCGGCGGATGATCTTCCTCTCGTTTTACGAAAGAAGGCTCACGGCCCGACCGTCACTTCGCCCGTCTGGCCGGACTTGAGGAATTGCCCGAAGCCCTTGCCCATTTTCTGGAGGAACACGCCGCTGCCGGAGTAGATCGGGCCAGGCGCGGCACCGGCGACGGTTGCCTCGCGGAAGCGCAGGTAGAAGACGCCGTTGGCCAGATGAGTGGGCAGCGTGGCGGAGCCGAACTCGACCACCGGCGCGACGACGGTCATGCTGTTGTTGGAGGTGAGGGTGACGGTGGAATCGAGCGTCACGCCGGCCTCGCGGAAGCTCAGCGGGTAGCTGCCGGGGGGCAGCGCTGACCCTGCGGCGATGAACTTCGAGCCGACCGCGTCGCATTGCGTGCGCGTGCCTCCCGCCGCGAAGACGAGCGTGCCGCTGAGGTCGCTCGTGGGCGTGACGTCGAAGTGCAGGAGGCCGGTGAGTAGCGGGTTCGTGCCCAAGTTTCCGAGCGCAAAGACCGGGGCGTCGGAGTTCCGGTCGATCGGCATTCCCTGCGCGGCGCGGAAGACCGAGCCATCGGGCAGCCGGCCGACGAGCCGCATATCGCCGTGCGTGGTGATGGACAGGCGGCTCCAGCCGTAGCCTCCGGTGCCGGGGTCGATCACCATCGTGTAGATTCCAGGCAGGCCGGCGGGCGGCGTGAGCAGCGAGATGGCGCCCGTGCCGGAGAAGGTGTCCGTCGCCGTGACGAGCGTGGCGCTGACCCGGCCCAGGCCGTTGAAGGCCAGCGTGAGGCTGGAGCCATCGGGCATCGCGACCGTGCGGGCGGCGCCAGTGGCGATCACGCTGCGCGGGAGGCCCACGCGGACGCCATTTTCACGCATGACAAAGCCGGTGACCGAATGGCCGGCGCTGACCTGGAGCCGGAGCGCGGCGTGCGTTCCCGTCGCGTCGCCGAGGAGCACACCGTAGCGGCCGGCGTACGCGGCCGTCTGCGGGATGCTGATGCTCACGTTGACGCTCGCAGTCGCGACTCCGCCGCGGCCGTCCCGGGCCGTGATCGTGAAGCGATCGCTGCCGGTCGCGCCGGCATTTGCCGTGTAGCTGAAGCTCGGGCCGCTGCCGGAGATCGCGCCTTTTCCCGGGGTCGAGAAGGTGAGCGCGACCGCGTCGCCGTCGTCGTCATTGGTGGCGACGGTGAAGCTCGTCGCAGTCCCCTGGATCACGGCGAGGCTGCCCGGCACGCTGGTGAAAGTGGGCGCGCGATTCGCCGTCGAGATCACCGTGACGGTCGTCTGCCCGGTGGCGCTGTTGCCCGCCGCATCCAGGACGGTGAAGGTCACCGTCGTCGGGCCGACGCTCAGGCTCGTGCCTGCCGCGGGGCTTTGCGTGATGCTCGCGACGCCGACATTATCGGTCGCGCTCACGCCACCCGTGAGGCTGGGCATCGGCGCGTGGCCGGTGACATCGCCTTGGATGCTGACCGCGCTCGGGACGCTGTTGATCACCGGCGCAGTGCCGTCGGTCACCGTGAGATCGACGAAGAGCGTGCCAGAGTTCCCAGCCGCATCGAGCGCCGTGAGGATGATCTGCGTCGTCCCGATCGTCACCGTCGTGCCCGCGGTCGGCGACTGCGTGATCGCGCCGACGACGGCGACATTGTCGGTCGCCGTGGCTTGCGCCGCAAAGTTCGGCACGGACGCGGAGCCGCCGGCTCCGGTCGCGAGGGTGAGCGGCGCGAAGCCGCCGACAGGTGCGCTGACGACCGGCGCGGTCACGTCGCGGACGGTGATGACCACGGTCGCGATCGACGCGTTGCCGGCGGCGTCGCGGACGGTGATGATCACCGGCGTCATCCCGACATTCAGCACGGTCCCGGCGAGCGGATTCTGCGTGGTGGAAGTGACGGCGACATTGTCGGTCGCGACGACGTCCGTCGTGAGATCGGCCAACGCCACAGTGCCAGCGGCCCCGGCATCCAGCGTGCGATCGGCCGGCGCGGTCGTGATGACCGGCGCGGTGCCGTCGCTCACGATCACGTTGAACGCGAGCGTCCCCACATTCCCCGCCGCATCCGCCGCGCTGAGCACGACCGCACTGGTCCCGACGCTCTGCGCGCTTCCGGCCAGCGGCGTCTGCGTGATCCCGCCGACGACGCCCACGTTGTCGCTCGAAGTCGCCTGCGCCGCGTAATCCGGCATCGCCACCGTCCCGCCCGCGCCCGTCACCAGGCTCGCCGGGGTGAACCCGCCAACCGGCGCAGTCACCACCGGCACCGTCTGATCGGTCACGGTCACGTGCGACATCGTCAGCGCCGTGTTTCCGGCGGCGTCGCGCACCGTGAAGGTAATGTCATGCGCGCCAAGCCCGAGCGCGGTCCCCGCCACCGGGCTCTGCGTGATTGAAGTCACGGCGACGTTATCCTCGGCGACGACTTCGCCCGTCAGGTCCGGCATCGGGATGGTGCCATTCGCGCCAGCGGCCAGCGTCCGGTCGGCGGGCGCGGCGGTGATCACCGGCAGCGTGCCGTCGTTGATATTGATGATGAGCGAGAGCGTCCCCGCATTCCCCGCCGCATCGCTCGCGGAAAGGACGACCGTCACCGGCCCGACACGCTTCACAGTCCCCGCGGCGGGAAGCTGCGTGATCGCCGTCGTCACCGCCACGTTGTCCGTCGCCGAAGCCTGCGCCGTGAAGTCCGGCACCAGCGCCGTCCCATCCGCGCCCGTCGGCACATTGAGCGGCATGAAGCCATCGACCGGCCCGGCCAGCACCGGCATCGTCCCGTCGGTCACCGTCACATCGAGCGAAAGAACGCCCGCATTCCCCGCCGCATCGGTCGCCGTCAAGACCACGTGCGTCGTGCCGACCACCACCAGCGTCCCCGCCACCGGGCTCTGCACGATCGCCACCGTCGCGTCCACATTGTCGCTGGAAGTCGCCTGCCCCGCGTAATCCGGCAGCGCCACCTTCCCGCCGAGCCCCGTCGCGATCGAGAGCGGCGCGAAGCCACCCGCCGGCCCACTCACCACCGGCATCGTCTGATCCGCCACGGTCACATGCACCACCGCCGTCGCCGTGTTCCCCGCCGCGTCCGACACCGTCATCGTCACATTCGTCACGCCCACCGCGAGCGCCGTCCCCGCCGCCGGGCTCTGCGTCGTGCTCGTCACCGCGACATTATCCGTCGCCGCGACTTCGCCCGTCAGGTTCGGCAACGCCGCCGTCCCCGCCGCGCCCGCCGGGATCGTCCGATCCGCCGGTGTGGCCGTGATCACCGGTGCCGTCCCATCGGCCACCGTCACATTGAAGCTGTTCGTCCCCACGTTCCCCGCCGCATCCGCCGCGGTCAGCGTCACCAGCACGCTCCCCGCATTCACCGCGCTCCCCGCCGCGGGCGACTGCGTCACCCCGCCGACCACGCCCACCGCATCCGTCGCCGTCGCCTGGCTCACGAAGTTCGGCAGCGTCGCCGTCCCCGTCGCACCCGTCGTCACCGTCAGCGGCGTGAAGGTCCCCGAGATCACCGGCGCGATCGTATCCACCACCGTCACCGTGAACGAGCCGTTGACGAAGTTCCCCGCGGCATCCGTCGCCGAGAGCTGCACCAGCGTCATCCCGATCGGGAAGATCGTCCCGCTCGAATGCGTCGCCGTGATCGTCGGACTGGCCGTCACCGCATCCGTCGCCGACGGTGCGTAAGAGAACGCCGCTCCCGCCGCGCTCGTCGCCTCGAGGACTTGATTCGCGGGCACCGTCAACACCGGCGCCGTCGTGTCCGAGACCGTCACGGTGAAGGTCGAAGTGCTCGCGTTGCTCGCCGCATCCGTCGCCGTGATCGTCACCGTCGTCGTCCCGAGTGCGAACGTGGAGCCGCTCGCCGCGGAGTAGCTGATCATCGGAGCCGCGCCCGAGTTATCCGTCGCTGTCGCCGCGCTGTAAGTCACTGTCGCCCCCGCCGCCGAAGTCGCCTCGATCGGCCCGACATTCCCGTGCGCCGCGATCACCGGCGCAGTGATGTCCGCGATCGTGATCGCCCGCGTCGCCACGGAGCTCACGCCCGAGTCCTTGTCCGTCGCCGTCGCCGTCACGTTGAACGCGCCCGGATTCGCGAAGGTGTGCGACTGCGTCAGCGGCGAAGTGCCCGAGACCGTCGCCCCGCCCGTCCCGTCGCCATAATCGATGCTCCACGAGAAGCCCGCCGTCCCGTCCGCCGTCGCCGCGTCCG
>JAYVPW010000138.1:0-4899 GCA_043777315.1 Spartobacteria bacterium
ATACCGGTGGCTCACGCCACCGGCTAATTTCCACTGGCCCTGCCGGGCCGACACGGGAGCCGCCCGATGTCCGGTTATTTCCCAGAGATGGTATCAGCCGCGGAGCAGCTCGTTTTTCCGCCGGAGCAGCTCGATTTTTTCGAGAAAAAAATCCGTCCCGTGCTCTTGGAGCAATGTGCGAAATGCCACAGCGCGCAGGGCGAGAAGATCAAGGGCGGGCTCGTGATCGACTCGCGAGCCGCGATGCTGAAAGGCGGCGACACCGGCCCGGCGATCATCGCGGGCGACCCGGACAAAAGCCTGATGATCCAAGCCGTTCGATACAAAGACGAAGACCTGCAAATGCCGCCGAAGCATCGGCTCAGTGTGGCGCAGGTCGCAGATTTTGAAGCGTGGGTGAAGATGGGCGCGCCCGACCCGCGCGACGGCGCGGCACCGGCAGCGAAGGCGGGCTATAATTGGGAGGAGGCGCGGAAATTTTGCTCGTCGTCTGGACCACGGAATTTGGGCGCACACCGAGCACTGACGGGCCGAAGGGCCGCAGCCATCACGCGGCGGCGTTTTCGTCGTGGCTGGCGGGCGGCGGGGTGAAGCCGGGGATCGCATTCGGCAAGACCGACGACTACGGCCGCGCGGTCGCGGAGGACGGCGTTCACGTCCACGATTTTCACGCGACGATCCTGCACCTGCTCGGGTTCGATCACGAGAAGCTGACCTTCCGGCACGCGGGCCGCGACTTCCGGCTGACCGATGTGGCGGGCAGCGTCGTGAAGGGCATTCTCGCGTAGCGCGGCGGTGCATTCGACCGCGCAGAAAACTCCTCGCGTCGTCCGTGGTGCCCCCTATTTTTGCCGGGCCATGATTTTCCGCACTGCTCTCTGCCTGCTGCTCGCGCTCGGCCTCGCCGGGTGTGAATCGCCTTACAAAAAATCCGACAAGAAGCGCGAGGAGGCGAAGCAGGATCAGAACAAAGACACGTCGTTTCAGGCGTTCACCGGGCGGTTGAAAATCGCGGTGCGCAATCGGGACACGGCGGTGCTGGCCTCGATGATGGCGCCCAATTTCGGCTTCCGCTGGGATCGCCCGGAATCCGCGCAGACGGACCCGGCGGAGGTGTTCAAATACTGGACGGCGGAGAATTTGTGGCCGGAACTGAACGCGATTTTGCAGCAAGGTTTCGCACCGAACGACACGAACATGACCGCGCCTCCCGCCGCGGTGAAGGATGCGAACTATCGCGGCTATCGAGCAGGCATTCGGACCTACCAGGGCAGTTGGCGCTTCTCGTATTTTCTCTCGGCTCCGCCCGCCGACGAAATCCTGCCGCCGCCGGTCGTTCAGCCGTGATCGCGACCGATCCGATCGCGCTCGGGCTGCCGCACCGCGAGCCGTTTATCTTTGTCGATTCGGTGATCGAACTCGCGCCCGGCGAATCCGCCACGTGCCGGAAAACCTTCACCGCGGACGAGCCGTTTTTTCGCGGACACTTTCCCGGCGATCCGCTCGTGCCGGGCGTGATCCTCGCCGAAGCGCTCGCGCAAACGGCGGGCATCGCGGCTGGTCAACCGGGCCGCGGATTTCGCCTGACGGCGATCAAAGGGATGAAGTTTCCGGGCGCGGCGCGGCCTGGCGAAACGATCGACCTTGCCGCGCGAAAGGTGGCTGTCGTCGGCGGGCTTTGGCAGTTCGAAGTGACTGCGCGGGTCGGGGAACGGGGTGTCGCCGAGGGAGTCATCGTTCTGTCGGAAGCGTGACGAGCGAGGTGAATTTATTGCGGCCAACGCTGCACGAACTGCCGCCGCTGGCCGTGCTTTTTGCCCGGACGAATGCAGTGCCAAAATCCTGCGCTCGCGGATTTACAGAGGCACGATGAACTCCCCACTCCGCCTCCTCGCCACGCTCATTTTTTTCGCCCTCCACGTTCACGCTCAGGACGTCGTGCAGGTCGGCGCTGGGAGCTACACCACTCGTCTTCCGGACGGCGCGAAGGCGCCGCCAGCGATGATTTATCGGACAGCGAATGTGAAGGGTCCGATGCCGACGAATGACTGGTGGAGCTCGCTCGCGTGGCTGCCGCTCTCCGACTCGATGTATCCGCATCCGCTCGCGGTCCGCGCGGTGCATGGCGGGCTGCGGGTCGCGTATCCGGGGGCAAATATCACTGCGAACAAGTCGGCGATTTTCGGCTTCCTCGCAGGCGATGGGCCGGACGATTTCGTCATCGGACATTCAGGCGTCGAGAGCTTTGCGGAGGCGCGCGTGGACGGCTTCAACGACTGGTTTGTCAGCGCGCTTTTCGAGGATCATGGGAAGAAGCTGCGCACCACTTTCGGTCACGGCTCGCCGTATGTTTTCGTCGAGATCGCGGGTGGAAATCCAACGCTCACTTTCGGCAAAGAGGCACCGAAGATTTGGTCGGGAACGGCAAAGGACGCAGTGCTCGGCATCAGCGTAAAAGGCCGCAGCTACGGGGTCTTCGCGCCGACGGGTTCGACATGGTCGGACCTCGCTGCGACGAAGTGGACGGCGGAGACGAAGGGCATGGAATACTTCTCCGTCGCGGTGTTGCCGGATACTTCGCCGGAGACGTTGAAGATGTTCGCGAAATCGGCGCATCATCATGTGACCGACACGCGGGCGAGCGGCTCGTTTGACGAGAAAACGGCGACCGTGCGGACAACGTTCACCTTCACCACGAAGAGCCGTGAAGGAGAGGGCGAAGGGACGCTCTTCGCGCTGTATCCGCACCAGTGGTCGAACACGACGGCGAAGCTCGGCGATCAAGGCTACGACAGCGTTCGCGGGCGGATGAAGCTCGGGAGCGGCAGCTCTTTTACGACCGAGATGAAGTATCCCGGCGTGCTGCCGGCGCTGCCGCTCGTGGCCGGCGAGGACAAGGCGAAACTCGGTGCCGATCTCGCGGAATTGGTGAACGCGAAAGCGACGCTGACGGGCGACACTTACTGGCTGGGAAAAGTGATGGGCAAATGGGCGACGGCGCTCCCGATCGCCGAGCAAACGGGGAACACCGCCACGGTCGAAACGCTCACGCAGCGGCTCAAAGATGCGCTGCAAAACTTCTTCACCGCAACGAGTCACCGCCGCCACGCCGTTCTTCGCCGTCTTCGACAAATCCGGCCGCAAAACGCACGTCGCCTACAACGCCGATGCGCAGCCGCGGACAATTACTTTTTCCGACGGCGTGAGCGTCTCGTGCCCCGCGAAAAGTTACGGCGTGAAGTAAAACTGTAGGGCGGGCGTTCCGTCTGCGCAGGGCAACCGAAGCGCTCGCCCTACAGTCCTGCCGCCGTTGACACGTCTGCCCACGCCGTCAAGATTCCGCCCCTTTTTCCATGGCACTCATCGTCCAGAAATACGGCGGCACCTCCGTCGGCACACCCGAGCGCATCCTGAATGTCGCCCGCCGGGTCATCGCTTCCAAAGCCGCCGGCCACCGCATCGTCGTCGTCGTCTCCGCGATGAGCGGCGTCACCGATTCGCTCATCAAACTCGCGCGCGAAGTGTCGCAAAATCCCACCGAGCGCGAAATGGATGTGCTCCTCGCGACCGGCGAGCAGACCACGATCGCCCTCACCGCGATGGCGATCAACGCGCTCGGCACCACCGCCGTCTCGCTCACCGGCGCGCAAGCGGGGATCATCACCGACGGCGTCCACACGAAGGCGAAAATCGCGAACCTCACGCCGAAGGAAATCCATCGGGCCCTCGACCAGGGACACGTCGTCATCGTCGCCGGATTTCAGGGCGAGACCAGCGACGGACGCATCACCACCCTCGGGCGCGGCGGCAGCGACCTCACCGCCATCGCCATCGCCTCCGCGATCAAGGCCGACCTTTGCCAGATTTTCACCGACGTGGACGGCGTCTATTCGTGCGACCCGCGCATCGTCCCGACCGCGCAAAAGATCGACGAAATCAGCTACGAAGAAATGCTCGAAATGGCGTCGAGCGGCTCGAAAGTCATGCAGTCGCGCTCCGTCGAATTCGCCAAGAAATTCGGCGTCGTTTTCGAAGTCCGCAGCAGCTTCAACGACAACCCCGGCACCATTGTGAAAGAAGAAAGCTCAAGTATGGAAAACGTCGTCGTCCGCGGCATCAGCGTGGAAAAAAACCAGGCTAAAGTGACCATCACCCACGTGCCGGACCGGCCCGGCACCGCGGCGAAAATCTTCACCGCCATCGCCGGCGCCGGGATCATCATCGACATGATCGTGCAAAACGTGAGCACCGCCGGCACGACCGACGTCTCCTTTACGCTGAATAAAGACGAGCTGCCGAAAGCCCAAGCCGCGCTGAAAAACGTGATCGTGGACATCGGAGCCGAGTCCTTGGTGGCCAAGGAAGGCGTCGCCAAACTCAGCGTCGTCGGCATCGGCATGCGCTCCCACAGCGGCGTCGCGGCCAAACTTTTCGAGGCCCTCAGCAACGGCGGGATCAACATCCAAATGATCTCCACCAGCGAGATCAAAACCGCCGTCATCCTCGACGAATCCCAAATCGTCCTCGCCGCCAACCTCGCCCACGAAGCCTTCGAACTCGGGGTCAAGGCGTGAGCTTTCTCTCAGACTTCTCGCACCCCTAGCCGAAACCGCTGGCTTAAAACGATTCCTCGGATGAGTCGTGATCATGCCTGTTGAACTCGCACTCGATCAGATGAGCGTGCCCGAGAAATTGCAGCTCATGGAAGCTCTGTGGGAAGACCTCAGCCGCAACGCCAGCGAGTTCAAATCCCCGGCCTGGCACAGAGAAGTTTTGGAGGAGTGCCGCCGCAAAGCCGAGTCGGGCGGGCGGCGCAAATGATTTTCTGTAAATTGAGTGTGGGTCAGACGGAGGGCGGGATGGAAGGGTTCATGTCGAGGTAGATTTTGGAGGCCAGCC
>JAYVPW010000139.1:0-4898 GCA_043777315.1 Spartobacteria bacterium
CGAACGTCGAAGTGAGGAAGATGGAGCGCGGCGTTCCCCCTCTTTCGTTCGGCGTTCGACGTTCGGCGTTCGACGTTTCCTTATTTTCCGCCGCTCCCCCCGCCCCGCTTGACCGCTCCCGGCCCCTCGCTACTCTCCCGCCCTCCGCCCGCGTGAAGCACCACAAACCCACCCACGAATGCGGCGTCTTCGCCGTCTTCGGCCACCCGAACGCCGCCGTCCTGACCTACTACGGACTCTTCGCGCTGCAGCACCGCGGGCAGGAGAGCGCGGGCATCGTCACCTCCACCGGATCGAACACGCCATTCGTCCGCCATGTGGCCATGGGCCTTGTTTCGCAGGTTTTCCAGCCGCCCGATTTGGAGCGGCTCACCGGCACGCGCGCGGTCGGTCACGTGCGCTATTCCACCACCGGATCGAGCACGCTCACCAACGCCCAGCCGCTCATGGTGAACTGCGGCCGCGGCCAGCTCGCGATCGGCCACAATGGCAACCTCGTGAACGCCGCGCTGCTCCGCGATGAGCTCGAACAGCGCGGCTCCATCTTCCAGACGACCGTGGACAGCGAGATCATCCTCCACCTTCTCGCGCAGCCGCGCGACACCAGCGGCGTGCTCGCGGTGCTGCGCAAAATCCAAGGCGCCTTCTCGCTCGTGATGATGAGCGAGCGCGAAATCATCGGCGTCCGCGATCCGTTCGGCTTCCGCCCACTGTCGCTCGGGATGCTCGACGGCGCCTACGTCCTGACCAGCGAGACCTGCGCGCTCGACCTCATCCACGCCGAATTCATCCGCGAGATCGAGCCCGGCGAAGTCGTCATCATCGACGAAAACGGCATCCGCTCCGAGTTCCCGTTCGCGCAGGAAAAGAAAGCGTTCTGCATGTTCGAGTACGTCTATTTCGCGCGCCCCGACTCGATCATCAACGACGTGAACGTCGCCCGCGTCCGCACCGAAATGGGCCGCGAACTCGCCCGCCTGCATCCCGTCGAGGCCGACATCGTCGTGCCCGTCCCCGACTCGGGAAATTACGCCGCGTTCGGATTCGCGGAGGAGCTCGGCATCCCGTTCAACCACGCCTTCGTGCGCAATCACTACATCGGCCGCACCTTCCTCCAGCCGACCCAGCTCATCCGCGACTTCAATGTGCGCGTGAAATTGAACCTCATCAAAGAAGCCGTCGCCGGCAAACGCGTCGTCGTCGTCGATGACTCCATCGTCCGCGGCACCACCGCCCGCGCCCGCGTCGTGAACATGCGCGAGGCCGGCGCGAAAGAAGTCCACATGCGCATCTCGTGCCCGCCGCACAAGCACGCGTGCCACTACGGCATCGACTTTCCCGACCCCGAAAAACTCATCGCCAATCAGCACACGATGGAAGAAATCCGCGACTACCTCGGCGCGGATTCCATCGGCTATCTCGACGTCGCCGGCATGGTCCGCGCCACCCAGCAGCCCGCGAACGACTTCTGCCTCGCCTGCTTCAACGGCGAATATCCCGTCCCCGTCGATCCGCACCTCGACAAATTCATCATGGAGCGCCGCAGCCAGCGCGTGAACCTCCTCTCCTCCGACGACGAGCACCCGGAGCTCTTCGACGCCATCCGCTGATTTATGAAGGTGAAAGCATACGCCGCCGCCGGGGTCGATGTGGACCTCGGGAACAAAGTAAAAAGCGGCATCCAGGCCCTCGTCAAAGGGACGCACGGCCCCGAAGTCCTCGGCAAAATCGGCGGCTTCGGCGGCCTCTTCCGCCCGGATTTCCGGGGGATGCGCGACCCCGTTCTCGTCTCCAGCGTCGATGGCGTCGGCACCAAGCTGAAGCTCGCCTTCGCCCTCGACCGGCACGACACGATGGGCCAGGACCTCGTCAACCACTGCGTCAACGACATCGCCGTCCTCGGCGCGAAACCGCTCTTCTTCCTCGACTACATCGGCGCGGAAAAGCTCGAGCCCCGCGTCTTCCGGCAGCTCCTCAAAGGCTTCGCCAAAGGCTGTCAGCAGGCAGGCTGCGCCCTCATCGGCGGCGAGACCGCGCAGATGCCCGGCATGTATCAGCCCGGCGAATACGACCTCTGCGGCACCATCGTCGGCGTCGTCGATCGGCCCAAAATGATCGACGGCAGCCGCATCAAAACCGGCGACGCCATCCTCGGCCTCCCCTCCAACGGCCTCCACACCAACGGCTACTCCCTCGCCCGCCGCGCCCTCTTCGAGCAGATGAAACTCACCCCCGCCTCGCGCCTCGAAGGCGTCGCGAAAACCCTCGGCGACGAGCTCCTCCGCGTGCATCGCAACTACCAGCCGCTCCTCGCCAGCCTCCCCCAGCGCCTCCTCAAAGGCCTCGCCCACATCACCGGCGGCGGCCTCCTCGACAACCTCCCCCGCGTCCTCCCCGCGACCTGCGACGCCGTCATCGACACCCGTTCCTGGAAAATCCCCCCGATCTTCCAGCACATCGAAAAAGGCGGCGCCGTCGATCGGGCCGAGATGTTTCAGGTCTTCAACATGGGCATCGGCATGACCCTCATCGTCGCCGAGAAAGACGTCGCGCAAGTCATCGCCCAGACCAAAGCCCGCCGCATCGGCCGCATCGAAAACGGCACCGGCCTCGTCCAGCTCACCTTTTAAAGAAGCTGTGTAAAAAGTCGGCGTGGCGGCTGGAGGGCACCGCGCTGTCGGTGCAGCCTCCGGAAAAATCGAGGCATCGACGGCGCGATGCCCTCCACCCGTTGGTGCGATTTATTTCACAGTCTCCAAGGCGCGCCTCCCAGCGCAGGGGTCGGCGCCGCGCCTTCCGGGCGGACGAAAAGGACGCCCTCCCGCGCGGTGACGACGAGATCCTGCGCCGCCGCGATCACCACGAAGAGCTGGCGTGGAGTCGTGTCCTCCCCCCGCAGGGTGACGTTCCCGGTGAGCGGTCTGGCGGTCACGATTTTGAAGCCACCTGCCGCGCGAGCGTCTGCAACACCAGCGAGACGTCGTCGTTCTGAAACTCGTAGAGCTGCGGATCTGCGGGAGCGATTTTCCCGTCCGCCGAGACCGCACAGCAAAGCAGAAAAAGCAGAACCCGTATCATTCGAAAGTGCCTCATAGCGCCAGACCCGTAGCATCTGCGCGGGCTCCGGCGAATGGAAGTGGCAGGTCGCCGGGGTGCGCGATGGCATGGAGGGCCCCCAGAGCGCGTTCGTGTCACAAGGATTCTGAGAAAGCCGGGCGCGTCCCTTCCCTCCGGTCATCTTGAGCGCAGCGCAGCGGAGTCGAAAGACCTCTTACTATTTCCCCCCGTGGCACGCGCGCCGTCGGGGAGGGGGAGAAGTAAGAGGTCCTTCGCCTGCGCTTCGCAAAGCCGAAGCTCCGCTCAGGATGACTCGGAAGGCTGGGACGCGTGAGCGACATCGCGACGCGCCCTTCATTTTCCGCGACAGTAAGGATGGGACGCGTGCATGACATTGCCGGGGACCCTTCCCTCCGGTCATCTTGAGCGCAGCGCAGCGGAGTCGAAAGACCTCTTACTATTTCCCCCCGTCGATGGCCGATTACTTCATCTACATCCTCAGCAATAAACATCACTCCACCCTCTACATCGGCGTTACCAACGACCTGCAGCGTCGGCTTTACGAGCATCGCACCGGCGAGACTCCGGGCTTTACCGCGGACTACTGCCTGAGCGAACTCCTCTATTTCGAATCCTACCCCGATCCCGTGGCCGCCATCGCGCGCGAGAAGCAGCTAAAAGGCTGGCGGCGGGAGAAGAAGGTGGCGTTGATCGAGAAAGGGAATCCGCGGTGGGCGGACCTCGCGGTGGCGCTGTTCGGGGAGGGGGAGAAGTAAGAGGTCCTTCGACTGCGCTTCGCAAAGCCGAAGCTCCGCTCAGGATGACTCGGAAGGCTGGGGCGCGTCCCGCGGGTGTGCGCGTCCCGCGGGTGCGCGTCCCGCGGGTGTGCGCGTCCCGCGGGTGCGCGTCCCGCGGGTGCGCGTCCCGCGGGTGCGCGTCCCGCGGGTGTGCGCGTCCCGCGGGTGTGCGCGTCCTGCGGGTGTGCGCGTCCTGCGGGTGCGCGTCCCGCGGGTTTGCGCGTGCCTTCCCTCCGGTCATCTTGAGCGCAGCGCAGCGGAGTCGAAAGACCTCTTACTATTTCCCCCCGTGGCACGCGCGGCGTCGGGAGCCGTGAGGCCGGGAAGGCTTGCAGGGCGGGCGCGGGGCGGTAGAGTCCGCGGCTCTCATGCTCAGCGAAGACAGCTTTCACTACGCGATCGAAAATACCCACATCCACCGCGCGCCGGTCCAGCGGATCGCGACCTTTGGCACGACGAGCTTTCGCTTTTTCCTAGTGACGGAGCTGATGGATTCGACGCAGCAAATCCGCATTCGCGATGGGCATTTGCACGCGGAACGGCCGCAGATCATGGTGCCGGGCCATCTGTCGCGGCAGGTGCTGGAGGGGTTTGGCGAGCGGGCGGAGGAGTTCGTCGGCTGGCTGAAGGAGAATGCGGCGGAGCTGGCGATCCTGAAGTACGGGTTTCAGTTTCGGAAGACGAACGTGCGGGAGGAGATCGTGCATAATTCGCTGGAGGCGGTGCTGGCGCAGATCGGGGAGACGGTGGATCGCGCGGAGGACCCGATGAGTGCGATCATCCAAGGCGTGGATGAAGGGTGGGAGGTGTGTCTGCTGAAGTTTGCGGTGGATATGATCCAGGAGTCGGCGGGGCGGAACATGGACGATTTTCGCAAGCGCGGGCTGTTTTGAGTGCGCGGTGGCTGCGAAGGCGGAATTTTAAGATGAGCCACGGACAGATGCGGAGAGGAGGAAGGGGAGAACGTCGAACGTCGAACGTCGAACGTCGAACGTCGAAGTCGGAACAGACACCCGCGCACACGCGGGTTCTCTACGTCTCCGA
>JAYVPW010000140.1:0-19081 GCA_043777315.1 Spartobacteria bacterium
CGAACGTCGAAGTCAGAAAGACTCCGCTCCGAATCCGTTACTTCGACGTTCGACGTTCGACGTTCGACGTTCGACGTTTTCCCCCTCCCCGCATGAATCGCGCTCGTCTCCATCCGCTCCTCGCGCAGTTCGCCGACAAGCGCATCCTCGTCATCGGCGACCTCATTCTCGATGAATTCATCTGGGGAAAAGTCTCGCGCATTTCGCCGGAGGCGCCGGTGCCCGTGGTCGAGGTTTCGAGCGAATCGTCCTTTCCCGGCGGCGCCGCGAACGTCGCGCGGAACTTGCGTGAATTTGCGCGCGATGTCCGGGTCATGGGCGTCACCGGATGCGACGGGCACGCGGGCCGTTTGCAGCAGTTGCTCGCCGACGCGGGGATCAATCTCGAAGCCGTGCAATCGCACGAATGCTACCAGACCATCGTGAAAACGCGGATCATCGCGCGGCAGCAGCACGTCGTCCGCATCGACCGGGAAAAGAAGCTCCAGCTTCGCCCCGAACACGCCGCCATCGCGCTCGCGCACCTCGAACAAATGCTGCCGGAGATCGATGCGATCATCGTCGAGGATTACGGGAAAGGGATGCTCACGCAGGAGCTCGCCGCGGCCATCTGCGACATCGCAAATCGCGCGGGGAAAATCCTCGCGGTCGATCCCAATCCACACAATCCCCTCGCTTGGCGACACGTTTCCGTGATCAAGCCGAACCGCGCGGAAGCCTTTGCCAGCGCGGGTTTGCCGGCGACGGAGCCGAGCGATCCGCCCGAGCACGATGGGGCGCTGCTCGAAGCCGGTCGCGTCCTTTCCGAGAAGTGGGACGCCGACAATTTGCTCATCACCCTTGGCGAACAGGGCGTCCTCCTTTTCCGCCACGACGCGCCGCCATACCACGCGCCGACGCGCGCCCGGGAGGTCTTCGATGTCAGCGGCGCGGGCGACACCGTGATCGCGCTTTTCACCCTCGCGCTCAGCGCCGGAGCCACACCCCCGGAGGCCGCGGAAATCGCCAACCACGCCAGCGGGGTCGTCGTCGGAAAACTCGGCACCGCGACCGTCCAGCCCGCGGAATTGCTCGCCAGTTTCGACGCGTAACCAGATTGCCTGCGAGGAGGGTACCGCAGCGGTCGCAGCGGGCGCGGCGAAAGACCCACGTTCCCAGCGCCCTCTCTGTTCTCTCCGCCGCGACCGCCGCGACCGCCGCGGTATAACTCCTGTCTTCAATGGCAAAAGCGCCTCCCGCCCCCCGCTTGTGAAATCTTTCACAAAATCCCTTGCGCCGTTCTTTTGACGCTACCTACCTTCCCGCACCGACGCCGCTCGCGCTCAAAACATGGCTCTTACCACTCAAGAAATCGAAGCTCCTGACACCCTCGCCCGCGTGCAGGCTGGGGCAGAACTCGCGGGCCACTCGACCGACATGCTCGGCGAAAAGCTCATCCTCAACATGGGCCCGTCGCACCCGGCGACGCACGGGGTGTTGCGGCTCATTTTGGAGATGGATGGCGAGATCATCACGAAGGCCACGCCGGACATCGGCTACCTGCATCGCGGCGACGAAAAGATCGCGGAGAACATGCACTACAACCAGTTCGTGCCCTACACGGACCGGCTCGATTACCTCGCCCCGCTGGCCAACAACGTCGCCTACGCCCTCGCCGTCGAGAAGCTCATGGGCTGGACCTTGCCGGCCCGCGGACAGGCCATCCGCGTCATCTGCTGCGAGATGTCGCGCATCTCTGCGCACCTCCTCGGGTTGGGCGCGTTCGCGATGGATACCGGAGCGCTGACGGTGTTCATGTACACCTTCAATGAGCGCGAAAAGATCTACAATCTGTGCGAGATCCTGACCGGCGCGCGCTTCACCACGAGCTACACGCGCGTCGGCGGACAAATCCGCGATATGTCCGAGCACTTCGTCACGTTGCTGCGGCAGTTCTTGCGCGAATTCGTCCCCGTCATCGACGAGACCGACAAGCTTCTCAGCCGCAACCGCATCTTTGTCGATCGCACCAAAGACGTCGGGATCATCACCAAGGAACAAGCCATCGACTTCGGCCTTTCCGGGCCCAACTTGCGCGGCTGTGGCGTCGATCACGACTTGCGGAAAAAACACCCTTATCTCGGCTACGAGCAATACGACTTCGACATCCCGCTCGGCAGTGTCGGCGATAGCTATGATCGCTACCTGGTCCGCATGGAAGAGATGCGCCAATCGGTGCGCATCCTACATCAAGTCCTGGACACACTTCCCAGCGGTCCGATCAACGTCGATGACGCCAAGAACTTCGCCCCGCCGAAGACAACCGTGCTGACGAAAATGGAGGAGCTGATCCACCATTTCATCATTCACACCGAAGGCCCCGACGTGCCACCCGGCGAGATCTACTTCGCCGCGGAAAATCCGAAAGGTGAACTAGGTTTCTACATCAACAGCAAAGGCGGCGGCACCCCGCACCGGCTCAAGATTCGCGCCCCGTCTTTCTGCAATCTCAGCATCCTCTCGACCATCCTCCCCGGCCACATGATGAGCGATGTCGTCGCCATCCTCGGCTCCCTCGATTTCGTGATGGGCGAGTGCGACCGGTAGCGCGCGACACTGCCGGCCACCGGGGCTTTCAATGCGACACAGAGTGAATCTGCTGGAATATGCGCTGGGCGGCGATAGTCCGCGCCGCTCGCAACGAGCGGCCCTCGGACAGCGTGACCCGCCAGCAGTGGCCCGCTGAACCTTCCCGAGTTCGCGTCCGTCGCGTAGCCGAAAAAAAGGGAGCGCGAAACGAAGCAGAAACAAGGCGGTCGCCGCCGCTGCGGAGGAGTCTGCAAAGAAATCTTGCCGAAATGCTGCGAAGTCGGTATCGGCAGACGGAAGGTCAGCAGCGGTTTGCTGGCCTTCACCACACAAACAAACCCTAGAACTAAAATGACTATGAAACTCAAATACATCCTGCCGCTCGCCCTCGCCGCCGTGTCGCTTTCGACGCCGCTCGCGGTGGTGGGCGCCGAGACGAAGCCTGCAGCCCCCGCGACTGAAAAGCCCGCGGCTCCTGCTGCGCCGGCGGCTGAAGAGAAGAAGGACGCGACGGCCAAGACGCTGCCTTTCCAAGGCAAGGTCGCGAGTGTCGATGCGACGGCGAAAACTTTCACGACCAAGAACAAGGACGGCAAGGAAAACGTCTTCAGCGTGACCGAGAAGACCAAGGTGGAAAAGGCGGACGGCACTGCGGCCACGCTCGCGGACCTGAAGGCGGACGATGTCGTGCGCGGCTCGAGGATCAAGCTGAGTGAAGGCAAGTGGGAGGTCGTGAAATTGATCATCGGGGCCAAAGACGGCGATGCCGCGAAAGCCGCAAAACCGGCTGATGCGAAGCCGGCTGCCGCGAAGCCCGTCGAAAAGAAATAGCATCGGCAAAGAAGCAGTTTTGCCCGCCTCGCCGGTTTGCCGGAGAGGCGGGTTTTTTTTGCAGCCGTGAAGACAGCGCTTGTCACGTTCCGGTATTTTCGCAGCAGCGTGCATACCTCCATTTTGACGGCGAACCCCAATAAGCGCAGGCGGCACGAAACCAAAAACTGCCGCGGCAGGAGGGCTTGTGAAATTTTTCACAAAATCGCCTTGCAGGGTTTGGGAGGCGCGGGGATTCTCCGCCTCCCAAACGTGCGATTCATGGCCGTCAGCCCTTTTGTCATCAGTCTTTTTGCGGCCCTCTCGGGCTGCGGACCGCGCATCACGAATGCGAATATCGACGTGGTGAATGCGGAGTTTCAGGTCGGCGAAAAGACCGGCAAAGGCGGAGTGAGCCCAAAGGAGGTGGAGTCGATTTTGGGCCAGCCAGCGCGCATCGAGACGAAGATGCTGCCGCTTGAAACGCAGAAGAAAGAGGTGGAGGTCACGCGCTATTATTACCAGCAGGACGGCGGGACCGTGGAGCTGCACTTTTTCGATAACAAGCTGATTGCCCGCGTGCCGCATCTCGACGCGAAAACGGCTTCCGCGCCCGCGAAATCCACGCCCGCACCATGAGCATTCCCGCAGAGCTGCTGTCGAAAATCGACGAGGCGATCACGCATTATCCGGTGTCGAAACGGAGCGCGTCGCTGCCGCTGCTGCATTTGTGGCAGGAGCATTTCGGGTTCGTGTCGGACGAGGCGGTGACGTGGATCGCGGTGAAGCTGGAGCTGCAGCCGATCAACATCCTGGAGCTGGTGACGTTCTACCCGATGTTCCGCCGGGTGCCGGCGGGGAAGACGCACATCCGCGTCTGCCGCACGCTCTCTTGCGCGATGGCGGGGAGCTACGAATTGCGCGACACGATCGCGAGGGCGGCGGGGATCAATTTGCACAAGCCGGGCGCGGAACTCGGGAGCGGGAATGCGGGCGACGAGGAGCATTCCCACAGCGTGGAAAAAGCGGCGCATACGGATGTGCATAACGCGGGTCACGGCAATCCAGTCACGGTCTCGGCGGATGGGAAGTATTCGATCGAATTTGTCGAATGCCTCGCGAGCTGCGGCTCCGCGCCGGTCGCGATGGTGAACGATCTTTTCAAAGAAAACATCCGGCTCGAAGACGCGGCGGAGCTTCTCCATCTCAACCGCTCCGACGCCACGCGCCCGAAGGTGCAAGCACCTCATTCGCGGGAGAAGCGGATCGTTTTCAAGAACATCGACCGCGAGGGCTGGCACAACGACATCGAGACGTATCTGCACGACGGCGGCTACGCGGAGCTGAAAAAAGCGCTCGGGATGAAGCCCGAGGAAATCGTGAACGAGGTGAAGGCGAGCGGGTTGCGCGGGCGCGGCGGCGCGGGCTTTCCGTGCGGGGTGAAATGGGGGTTCATCAAGCCCGGCGGACCAAAGCCGACTTACCTCATTTGCAACGCGGACGAGTCCGAGCCGGGGACGTTCAAGGACCGCTACATCATCCATCAGGATCCGCATCAGCTCCTCGAGGGGATGATCATCTCGTGCTTCGCGGTCGGCGCGAAGCTCGCGTATCTCTACATCCGCGGTGAGTTCCCCGAAGGCGCGCAGATTCTGGAAACGGCACTCGCCGAAGCCCGCGAGCGCAACTTTCTCGGCAAGAATATTCTCGGCTCGGGCTTCGACTGCGAAATCTACGTGCATCGCGGCGCGGGCGCTTACATCTGCGGCGAGGAAACCGGGCTCATCGAATCGCTCGAAGGCAAGCGCGCCTACCCGCGCATCAAGCCGCCCTACTTCCCGGCCGTGCTCGGGCTCTACCAATGCCCGACGATCGTGAACAACGTCGAGACGCTCTGCGACGTGAAGCACATCGTCAAAATGGGCGGCGCCGAATACGCGAAAATCGGTCGTCCGAACAACACCGGCACGCGAATTTTGTGCGTCAGCGGCGACGTGGTGAAGCCCGGCTATTACGAAGTCGAAGTCGGCAGCGTCACGATGGGCGAGCTAATCAACGACCTCTGCGGCGGACTGAAACCGGGACGCAAATTGAAAGCCGTGATCCCCGGAGGCTCTTCGGCAAAGGTTTTGCGGGCGGGCGAGAAATTCAAGGTGAAGGACAAGGAGATCACGCTCGAGGAAATCCCGATGGATTTCGACACCCTCGCCGCGTGCGGATCGATGGCCGGCTCCGGCGGCGTGATCGTGATGGACGACTCGCGCGACATGGTCGAGACGCTCAACAACATCAACGAATTTTACGCCCACGAATCGTGCGGCCAATGCACGCCGTGCCGTGAGGGTTCGCTTTGGATGAAGAAAATCACCGACCGAATGCTCGACGGCGGCGGCGTCGAGCGCGATCCCGCGGTGCTGAAAAACGTCGCCGACAACATCGCCGGCAAAACCATCTGCGCCTTCGGAGAAGCCTGCTCCTGGCCGACGCAAAGTTTCCTCGCGAAGTTCAGCGAGGAATTTGCCGCCCGCGCCCAAAAGCCCCTCCCTCCGCCGATGCCGCCGGAATACACCTCGGACGAACTCGAGAAAACCGAGGCGATCCCCGCAATTCCGGCACCCCGTGGAAATGGACGCGAAGTAATGGCACCAGCCGCAACGCGGTAGAAATTAGGCGATGAAATACCGAGTGAGCATTGTGCAGGACGAAGACGGAATGTTTGTTGCGGAAGCGCCGAGCCTTCCTGGCTGCATCTCGCAGGGCAAGAGTCGTTCAGAGGCTTTGGAAAACATCAAAGAAGCAATCGCTGGCTACCTAGAAAGCCTCGAAGCGCACGGGGAGCCGATCCCTCCGCCCATTTCAGAAGAATTGGTAGATGTAACTTTGCCGTGAAAAAAAGTCTTGACCAATCCCGCGGCGGAACAAACGAGCCTTTACATGTCGAAGTTACCCGTCGTCTCCGGTCGTGAAATTGTAAAAGCCATGCGCCAAATGGGATACGAGTTCGATCGTCAGCGAGGCAGCCACATAATTCTTCGGCAAACGTTTTCTCCGCACCGGCGGCTCACCGTACCCGATCACGACGAAGTCGCCAAAGGCACGCTGCGTTCGATCTTGCGCGAAGCAGGTCTGAGCCCCGACGAATTCAAGGCGCTTTTGTAATCCGATGAGCACTGAAACCGCCGCTCCAGTCCAAATGCTCAACGTCCAGATCGATGGTGTCTGGATGCAGTTCCCGAAAGGCACGCGCCTGATCGAGGCTTGTGGGCAGGCGCAGAAATTCATCCCGCGTTACTGCTATCATCCGAAGCTCAGTTCGCCCGGCAACTGCCGCATGTGCCTCATCGAACTCGGGATGCCGAAGATGACGCCGGACCGGAAGCCGGTTCTCGGCGCTGATGGAAAGCCGGAGATCGCGTGGATTCCGCGTCCGCAGATTTCTTGCGCGCAGGATGTGGCCGAAGGAATGGCGGTCCGCACGAACTCCCCGATGGTGCAGGAATGCCGGCAGGGCGTGATGGAATTCCTGCTCATCAATCACCCGCTCGACTGCCCGATTTGCGATCAAGCCGGCGAATGCCGGTTGCAGGAGTTTTCGGTCGAATACGGCAACGCCGGTTCGCGCTTTCTCGAGCGCAAAGTGAAGAAGCCGAAGAACGTCGAACTCGGGCCGCGCGTCACGCTCGATGCCGAGCGGTGCGTGCTCTGCTCGCGCTGCATTCGGTTCATGCAGGAGGTCGCGAAAGACGACGTCCTCGGCTTCACGGACCGCGGCAGCTTCTCGACGATCGCGTGTCATCCCGACCGCATCCTCGATTCCAACTACTCGCTCAACACCGTCGATATCTGCCCCGTCGGCGCGCTCACTTCGAGCGACTTCCGGTTCAAGATGCGCGTCTGGTTTTTGCAGGAAACCAAGACGATCGACGTCAATGACGGACTCGGCTGCAACATCACCGTCGGCGCGCGCGAGAACACGATTTACCGGATCACGCCGCGCGAAAACAACGACGTGAACGGCGTCTGGCTCGCCGATTCGCACCGGTTGAATTTCAAATACATCAACGACTCCAACCGCCTGAAGACGCCGATGGTTAAAGGGCAGGCGGTCGATTGGCGCACCGCCATCGCCATCGCGGCGCAGATGCTGAAAGCGTATTCCAGCGAGTCGATCGCCATGCTCGCATCGGCGCGGATGACGAACGAGGAGATGTTCCTCGTCAGCCGGCTGATCGAGACGCTCGGCATCCAAAAACAGCACGACATTCTCCCGCGCACCGGCGAGGCCGACGGCATCTTGATCCCCGCCGATCGCAACTCCAACTCTGCCGGCGCGAAGCTCTTCGGCCTTTGCGGATCGAAGCCCGGCTCGCGGCTTCAGCGCATCGCTGACGGCGTGAAAAGCGGTGCGGTGAAGGCTCTGATTTGTTTTGAAGACGCGACGAAGTGCGGCATCGCCGAAGCCGATCTCCGCAAGTGCGCGGTGATCCAAATGGACATGCTGCCGAACAAGACCACGCCGCACACCGACGTGCTGCTGCCGTCAAGCGGATGGGTCGAAAAGCGCGGCTCGTTAATCAACATCAAAGGTCGTTTGCAGCGTCTGAACCGCGCGGTAAATCCGCCGGATGGAGCGCGCGATGATTGGGAAATTCTCCGCGACTTGATCGCGGCGCTCGGCGGCGGAAACGGCCTCGCGACGATCGAGGATGTTTTCAAAGCAATGGCCTCGGATCACCCGGAATTTGCGAATCTGAGCCTCAGCAAAATCGGCGATCTCGGCGTGCAAATCATCGAGCCGAAAACCAACGAGCCGATCACCGCAGGAGGGCTGCTCAAGTGAAGCTCTTCTCCCGCAGAAAGATTCAGCAGGAAAACAGGAAAACAGGAAAGGGCATGAGCGCGATTGGGGAAACGGAATTTCCCACCTGCCACCAGCTTCGTCCTTTTCCTGTTTTCCTGTTTTCCTGCTTCACCGCTTAGAAATGGACATTCTCAATTCCATCCCCTGGTTTCTGATCTTCACGTCGCTCGCGAAGACCATCTTCCTCATCTTCCTCGTCGTGCTGCCGATGGTCAGCTACACGGTCTATGCCGAGCGCCGCGTCAGCGCGCTGATTCAGGATCGCGTCGGTCCGAACCGCACCGGATTTCCGCTCACGCTCCTCGGTTTCAAAAAGGACTTTTCGCCGTGGCTCGGCGGACTCGGACAACCGGTCGCGGATGCGATGAAGTTCATCCTGAAAGAGGACTTCACGCCGGGGCACGTCAACAAACCCTACTTCTGGCTCGCGCCCGCACTGGCGATGATGCCCGCGCTCGTCACGCTCGCGGCCATTCCATTCGGCAGCGAGTTTCTCGGCGTGAAAATGGTCGTCGCCGACATCAATGTCGGGCTGCTCTTCATGTTCGCGATCTCGAGCGTGAGCGTTTACGGCATCGTCCTCGCGGGTTGGTCGTCGAACTCTAAATATTCGTTCCTCGGAGGCATCCGCAGCACCTCGCAGATGATCAGCTACGAGCTCTGCATGGGTCTCAGCGCCGTGCCGGTGCTACTCATCGCGAGTTCGAGCGGGCTGGGAAAAATCGTCGATTACCAAGTTGCTCACGGCTGGATGCTCGCGCCATTCACGGACGGGCATCTCGGCTTCCGCGAGGTGCTCCTCTGGCTCCCGGTGATCCTCGCATTCATCACGTTTTCCATCTCGATGTTCGCGGAGACGAATCGCCTTCCGTTCGATCTGCCGGAGTCCGAGACCGAGCTCGTTGCCGGCTATCACACCGAATATTCGTCCATGAAATTCGCCCTGTTTTTCCTCGGCGAGTACACCGCGATGATCGCCGGCTCGGCGCTCATCGTCGTCCTTTTCTTCGGCGGCTGGCATCTCCCCTTCATCCCGAACGGGGCGGGGCAAGGCGGGCTGCAAGTTCTTCACGGGTTGCCGAACTGGTTCTGGGGCATCGTGAATATCACGGCCTTTTTTGCAAAAGTCGCTGCGCTGCTCGGCATCTTTATTTGGGTGCGCTGGACGCTCCCGCGTTTCCGCTACGACCAACTGATGAAGCTCGGCTGGCTCTACCTCTTTGAAATCGCGCTCGTGAACATCTTCATCACCGCCGGCATCCTGGCCTTCACCTAGCTCCGCGACATGGCCTACACCGTCCCACGTCCCAAGCTCACCTTCGCGGAGAAAATCTACCTTCCGAGCATCGTCGCCGGCATGGCGATCACCTTCAAGCACCTCAGGCGGATGCTCAAAGGTGAGACGAAAGTCGTGATGCAATATCCCGAGGAAAAGTGGGACGCGAGCCTGCCCGAGCATTACCGCGGAGCGCCGACGCTCGTGACCGATGAGCATGGCCGCGAGCGCTGCGTGGCGTGCCAGCTCTGCGAGTTCATCTGCCCTCCGCGCGCGATCACGATCAAGCCCGAGGAAATCCCGGCTGAGAACAAGTTTGCGAAAGTCGAGAAACGTCCGCTCGTTTTCGACATCGACATGATCCGCTGCATCTACTGCGGCATGTGCGAAGAGGTCTGCCCCGAGCAGGCGATTTTTTTACGAAAGGACTACGCGATCACCGGCGTGAGCCGCGGCGAGATGGTTCACGACAAGAAGAAGCTCTACGAACTCGGCGGCGTCTTCGACGGGCTGATCCACAAATGGAACCCGGACAAGTGAGGGCATTTAGCATGGAACATTTAGCATCTAGCATTTCGGAATGCGCGCGCCCCGTTCCGCACTTCCTAAATGCTAAATCCTAAATCCTAAATTTAAGATGTCCCCTTTCCTGTTCTGGTTTTTCGCGGCGATGATGCTGCTTTTCGGCGTCTCCGTGGTGATCAACCGCAACCCGGTCGCGAGCGCACTGAGCCTCGTCGTTTCGTTCCTCTGCCTTGCCGCGCTTTTTGTCGGGCTCGACGCCTACTTCATCGCGGTGATTCAAGTGCTGGTCTATGCCGGCGCGGTGATGGTGCTGTTTCTCTTCATCATCATGCTGCTCGATTTGAAGACCGAGCAGCGCCGCAAATTCAACCTGCTCGCCTCTGCTGGCGGCGGGCTCGTGACGCTCGGCTTCGTCGCTGAACTCGCCACCGTGCTCGGCCGGTTTCCGCTCGGCGCGAGTGCCTTCCCGCCGCTGCGTGCGGAGAAAATCGACGACGTGCGCGAGGTCGGGATGACCCTTTTCACGACGCACAATCTGCCGTTCCAAGTCATCGGCGTCCTCCTCCTCGTCGCGACGATCGGCGTCGTGATCCTTTCCAAGCGCGAGCTGAAGTAATGACTCTCAACCTCAACGATTACCTCCTCGTCAGCGGGTTGCTTTTCGCCATCGGTTTCGCCGGCGTGATGCTCCGGCGAAACATCATCACGATTTTCATGTGCCTCGAGCTGATGCTCAACGCGGCGAACCTTTCGCTCGTCGCCTTCAGCCGTTTCAACGTCAGCCCCGAAGGTCTGCCGAACTACAACGCGCAGGTCCTCGTCTTCTTCATCATCACCGTCGCCGCCGCGGAAGTCGCCGTCGGCCTCGCCATCATCGTCGCCCTTTTCCGCGCGCGGCAGACCACGCACGTCGAGGACATCAGCACGCTGAAATTTTAGTCCGCTAAAGAACGCGAAATGACGCTAAAGACTGAGTCAGATTTGGTTTTGAAAGATGAATGCTACCGCGTCGTCGGAGCATGCTTTGAGGTTTATAAAGAGAAGGGTTTTGGCTTTGCGGAGTCTATCTATCACGAGTGTTTGGAAATCGAATTCGAGACTCAAAACATCCCGTTTGTCTCTCATCCGCAGTTGCAAATCGAATATAGGGGACGCCTGCTGGAAGCTAAGTTGATTCCCGACTTCCTCTGCTACTCGGCGATCATTCTTGAGTTGAAAGCGTTGGAGCGGTTGGTCGATGTGCATCGCAGTCAGGTTTTGAACTACCTCAAGGCGTCCAACTTTTCGCTCGGCCTGCTGGTAAATTTCGGGCACTGCCCGCGATTGGAATGGGAGCGCCTGGCCCGCACCCGTCCAATCCCTCCGCCACAAGCGTCAGACGCCGACTTTCTCGCATGAGTCTTTCCACGCTGAATTTGTTGTCCGCGAAATCACGCGAAAATACGCGAAAGGGTTTCCGAGTCTGGTGCCCTCTCCCTTTCGCGTCATTTCGCGTGATTTCGCGGACCCTCTAAAATGGACCCTTCCTGCAGAAATCTTTCCCCAATGAATTTGTCGTCCGCGAAATCACGCGAAAAAACGCGAAAGGACTTCCGAGTCTCGCTCCCTCTCCCTTTCGCGTCATTTCGCGTGATTTCGCGGACCCTCTAAAAATGGACCCGCATCTTCCCTGGTTCATCCTCCTCAACCCGCTCATCTCGGCGGCGCTGATCCATCTCGTCCTGCGGCGCGCGCCGGGCACGAGCGCAGCGGTATCGGTCATGTCCGCGTGCTTCGGCTTGCTCGCGGCGGTGGGCATTTGGTTCTCCGGCGAACCCGGCACGCCGATCGAAGTGCCGTGGCTCGATTTCGGCCCGGCGTTACGGATTCCGATCGGCTTCATCATCGATCCATTGAGCAAGCTGATGCTCCTCGTCGTCACCGGCATCGGCGCGCTGATCCACATCTACTCGCTCGTTTACATGGAGCACGACGAGTCGAAATCGCGCTACTTCGGCAACCTCTCCCTCTTCATGTTCTCGATGCTCGGCATCGTGCTCGCGAACAACTTCGCGATGATGTTCATCTTCTGGGAACTCGTCGGCGTCAGCTCGTATCTGCTCATCGGCCACTGGTTTCAGCGCGACTCCGCGGCGGCGGCGGCGAACAAGGCGTTCATCACCAATCGGATCGGCGACTTCGGTTTCATGCTCGGCATCCTCATGGTCTGGAGCGTAACCGGCTCCGTCGTTTTCCCCGAGATCGCGGCGAAAATCGGCACGCTGAATCTCAGCGCCGGCTTCCTCACCGCGGCCACGCTGCTCGTCTTCTGCGGTGCCGTCGGAAAGTCCGCGCAACTCCCGCTCCACGTCTGGCTCCCCGACGCGATGGAAGGCCCCACGCCCGTCTCCGCGCTCATCCACGCCGCGACGATGGTCGCCGCCGGCGTTTACATGCTCGCCCGCGTTTACTTCCTCGTCGCCCTTTCGCCCGACGCGCAGACCGTCATCGCGTGGATCGGGATCGTCACCGCCGTCTTCGCCGCGCTCATGGCCACGCAGCAGGACGACATCAAGCGCATCCTCGCCTACTCCACCCTCTCGCAGCTCGGCTACATGATCAGCGCCATCGGCCTCGCCGCTCCCGGCGCGGCGATGTTCCACCTTTTCACCCACGCCTTTTTCAAAGCGCTCCTCTTCCTCGGAGCCGGCGCGATCATCCACGCGCTGCATCACGAGCAAGACATTTGGCGCATGGGCGGCCTCAGCAAAAAGATGCGGCTGACCTTCCTGACCTTCACCGCGGGCTATCTCGCGCTCATCGGCTGCCCGTTTTTCAGCGGCTTCTTTTCAAAGGACCTCATCCTCCTCGCAGCATGGCAGTCCGATAAAACGATCTTCGCCATCGGACTCGTGACGGCCTTCCTCACCGCGTTCTACATGACGCGCCTGTTCGTCGTCGTCTTCCTCGGAAAAGCGCGCACCGACGAAGCCAAGCACAGCCACGACGGCCCGCCCGCGATGACCGGCCCGCTCGTGATTCTCGGCATCTTCGCCGTCATCGCCGGCTGGCCGATTTTGCAGCAATACGCGCTCGGCCGCGAATTCTCCCACGCCCTCCACCAAATCCACGGCGGTGACGGCGCGACGATCGTGATGATCCTTGCCACGCTCGCCTTTCTCGGAGGAGCCGCGGGTGCCTACGTCCTCTATTCGGGCAAAGTCAAAGACCCGATCCTCATCCCGCTTTTCAAAAACAAGTTCTACATCGACGAGCTCTACGCCGCGCTCATCGCCGGGACACAGGATCTGCTCGCGCGGATCTCCGGCTGGTTCGACAAATGGATCCTCGACGGCATCGGCGTCCGCGGCCTCAGTGGCGCGACGTGGGGCACCGGCTTCGTCCTGCGCTTCCTGCAATGGGGCAACCTGCAGGCTTATTCCTTCCTCTTCGGGGTCGGCGTCGTCGCGCTGATCTACTTCATGGTCTTTGCGAAATGAGGTCCGCGAAATTACGCGAAACAACGCGAACGGGGAGGCTCGAAGACTGCATGGTTTGGGCGTGCGGCGGTCACAATACGTCCTCGCGCGGTGAGCTTGGAGGGCATCGCGCCGTCGATGCTCGGCGATCGAAATGCGTGGTGATCCGCCCGAGCCGGAGCCCAGGCATCGACAGCGCGATGCCCTCCACCGCGCCTTCGCTTCCCTTTTTCCGCCTCCCCTTTCGCGTTATTTCGCGTGATTTCGCGGACCCCCTCCCCTCGCTCTCCCGTGCTTAACCTCCTCATTTTCATCCCGATCCTCGCCGCGCTGGCGATCCTGCTCGGCGCACCGGCGCGCAAGACCTCGCTCTTCGCCGCCGGGGCGAACCTACTCATCACGATCTTCGCGCTCCTCAGCTACGACAAAATCGCGGGCGGATTTCAGTTCATCTCCTCGTCTCCCATCGTCCCGGAGTGGGACCTGAAATATCTCCTCGCCGCGGACGGACTCAGCCTCGTGATGCTCCTCCTCACGGCCCTCGTCACCTTCGCCGCTGTCTGGATCACGCCCCGTATCGCGAAGCGTGAAAATCTCTTCTACGCCTGCCTGCTCTTCATCGCCGCCGGAGCCACGGGAGCCTTCGCCGCCGCCGATCTCTTTTTCTTTTACGCCTTCCACGAACTCGCCCTCATCCCGACCTTCCTGCTCATTGGCTTGTGGGGTTCCGGCGAGCGCCAGACCGCCGCGTGGAAAATCACCATCTACCTCGCACTCGGCAGCTTCGTCCTGCTCATCGGCCTCATCGATCTCTACCACGCGATCCCGCCGAGATGGGACAGCTTCACCCGCGGCTTCGACATGATCTCCCTGCAGCACGCCGCCACCGCGCACCTCGCCGCGACCGGTCAGCCGCTCATCCCCGCCGCCGCGCAAGTCCGCCCCTACCTCATCCTCCTCGTCGGTTTCGGCACCCTCATCTCCCTCTTCCCTTTCCACTCCTGGGCCCCGACCGCCTACGCTTCCGCGCCCCCTCCCGCCGCCATGCTCCACGCCGGCGTCCTGAAAAAGTTCGGCCTCTACGGCCTCATCCGCCTCTCCATCCCCCTCCTCCCGGCCGGCGCGCAACACTGGGCCTGGCTCCTCCTCATCCTCCTCGTCGGCAACATCATCTACCTCGGCCTCGTCACCCTCGCGCAGCGCAAGCTCGACCTCATGCTCGGCTACTCGAGCGTGATGCACATGGGCTACATCTTCCTCGGCATCGCCGCGTTCAACGTCGTCGGCCTCAGCGGCGCGGCGCTTCTGATGTTCGCCCACGGCCTCTCCATCGCCGCCCTCTTCGCCATCGCCGGGCAACTCCGCCCCCATAGTCCATCCCTCTCCTTCGCCACCCTCGGCGGTCTGGGAAAAAGCATGCCCTTCCTCGGCGCGGCATTTGGCCTCGCGGCGTTCGCCTCCATCGGCCTGCCCGGCTTCGCCAATTTCGCGAGTGAGATCATGGTCTTCTTCGGCGCTTACCAGCCTAACGTCGAACCCGCCCTCACCGGCCACTACCGCCTCGCCACCGCCTTCGCGCTCTGGGGCGTCGTCATCTCCGCCGTTTACATGCTCCGCGCCTACCGCGCCGTTTTCATGGGCCCGCAGACCAAGGAATCCGCCACCTGGGCCGACGCCGCCCTCGCGATCCGGCTCCCCGTCATCCTCCTCCTCGCCGCCCTCCTCATCGCCGGCTTCTTCCCCTCCAGCGTCCTCGCCTTCGTCAAGCCGAGCATCGAAGCCCTGCTTTCCAAATGATCGGAATGGCTCTCGCAAAGGCGCAAAGGCGCAAAGGGGCGGAGTTGAGGAATCGATGCTCCGTCACGCTTCGTCGAGTGCATCTCCCCCTTTGCGCCTTTGCGCCTTTGCGAGAGCTCATTTCTTAAAGCCATGCCCGCCCCGCTCTCACCGATCACTCTCGAAATCATCGTCCTCCTCCTCGGGATCGTGCTGCTCTTCGCCGAGTCCTTCGCAAAAGGCCCCGACAAGCGTTGGATGGCCAAGCTCTCCATCTTCATCCTCTCCATCGTCTTCTGCTGGACCTTCTTCACCACCGGCGACACCGGCGTCGATCTCACCAAAGCCTTCTACTCCGCCGACCCCACCGCCCTCTTCTTTAAAAGGATCGCCCTCCTGACGACCATCATCGTCCTCGTCATGGCCACCGAATACCGCGGCATCCTCGCCCGCGGCGTCCCCGGCGAGCGCCCCGGCGACGGCACCGGCGAATTCTTCGCCCTCCCCGTCTTCACCTGCGCCGGCCTCATGTTCATGGCCTCCGCCATCGACTTCCTCCTCATCTTCGTCTCCCTCGAGCTCGTCACCATCAGCTTCTACATCCTCGTCACCTACCTGCGAAAACAGAGCACCTCCCTCGAAGCCGGCGTCAAATACCTCATCCTCGGCGCCCTCAGCACCGGCTTCCTCGTCTATGGCATCACCTGGATCTTCGGCCTCACCGGCGAGACCAACCTCATCCGCATCGGGCACGCGCTCCCCGACCTGCTCGCCGTAGGCGGACGCCTCCACGGCTCCGAGTCCGCCCTCCTCTTCGGCCTCATGCTCGTCCTCGTCGGGCTCGGGTTCAAAGTCGCCGCCGCCCCGTTCCAATTCTGGGTCCCCGACGTCTATCAAGGCGCGCCGACCCCCATCACCGCCTTCCTCTCCGTCGGGTCAAAAGCCGCCGGCTTCATCGTCCTCATCCGCGTCCTCGAGCCCTTCCTCGGCCTCCCCCTCATCGGCCCCAAAG
Organism: Spartobacteria bacterium; assembly: GCA_043777315.1. Lineage (GTDB taxonomy): Bacteria > Verrucomicrobiota > Verrucomicrobiia > Chthoniobacterales > Chthoniobacteraceae > CAIURC01. The sequence goes on from JAYVPW010000140.1 coordinate 16,287, forward strand.
TCGTCGCCACCCTCGTCATCCTCGCCGCCCTCAGCCTCCTCTACGGCAACCTCGCCGCCCTCCCCCAGGACAACCTCAAGCGCCTCCTCGCCTACTCCAGCATCGGCCACGCGGGCTACCTCCTCATCGGCGTCGCCAGCATCGGTGCCGCCCCCACCAGCTTCGGCACCAGCGGCATCGCCGTCGCCTTCTACCTCGCCGGTTACCTCCTCATGACGCTCCTGACCTTCCTCGTCATGATCGTCGTCGCCAACCACTCCCGCGGCGACGACATCCTCCATTTCAACGGCCTCGGCAAACGCTCCCCCTTCCTCGCCTTCGGCATGCTCATCGCCATGCTCTCCCTCGCCGGCATCCCCTTCACCGCCGGCTTCATCGGCAAATTCCTCATCTTCGCCGCCGCCGTCAAAGCGCACCACTGGGTCCTCGTCGCCATCGGCATCCTCACCGTCGGCGCCGGCTTCTACTACTACCTCCGCATCGTCGCCGCCATGTATTGGAGCGAGCCGACCGACGACACGCCCATCGCCCTCGCCCCCCTCACCCGCGTCACCATTGCCGGGCTCACCTTCGCCATCATCCTCTTCGGCCTCTTCCCCCGTCCCCTCCTCGACCAGCTCCGCCCCGCCCTCGTCCCCATGGACTTAAAGGGCCACGTCGCCGGCCGCTGAGCGCCTCTCCGCCAGTCGCCTTCGGCTATAGCAGAGGAAAGTGCGGCCCTCCCGCGCTTACGGAGCGAGTTTGAAAGTGCCGCCGTCGTGCCGGGTCTCCAGCCGAGCTCCGTACTTCCGCTTAAAGCGATCCTTCGCCAGCGCAACATCGGTCCCAGCCATCGGATTTCGCCTTAATGCGACTACGCAGTTTGGCTGACTCGAACGGTTACAACAGCGAAAGCCTTGCAGCAGCGTCTCCTCCAGTTGCTCGAGTGCTCCGGCGAAATCGCTCTTCTTCAGCTCGACAAAGATTTCGCGTGTCCCGGCGGCGTCATCCACGCACAGCAGCCAGTCGCAGCGCCTGCCGGCCGTGATCTGACATCCATCCACCTGCCACCGCTGCACCTCGCGCTTTGTGGGATTGTCCACGTAGAGGGTGGTCGTCCGGGGGCCAGAGAGCTTGATGGTCTCATGCGTAACCACCCCGCACTGCCCGCAGATGCACGTCTTCGGCATCACTCCTCCCAAAGCAGCCGGTCGAACTGCACCGCCAGCTCATTCGAAACCCCGTCGATCATCGCCGCATCGATCAGGCCCGTCTCCGCATCCATGATCTCCCGGGCTTCGCCACCCTCCATCGCATACGCGCGGACACTCCCCGGCTGGAGTGCGCGTCGCCGCGGCACGATCGCCTCCAGCCGTTTCGCCAGCTTCGCATCCGCGCCGTCGTAACGCCGCCCTGCCTGTAGCAGATTGTTCAAAGCCGTCAGGATATACGGACTATGCGTCGTGATCACGACCGACATCTTCCCCTCCTGCAGCCCGAAGACCTCCGCGAGCATCTCCACCACATCCCGTTGCGTCGTGGGGAAAAGGTGCGCCTCCGGCTCTTCGATGTGTAGCCCGACATGCGCATATGGAGGCTGGAGCGCGAACCGGCAAAGCAAGATCAGGAGGGGAAAAACCTCCTGCTGCCCCGAGGATGCCTGCGCTAAACGCGTCCGGCGTCCATCCGCAAAGGCCAGCAACTCCAACTTGTCCACAACCTCTAGCTCTGCACGTAGAATCTTGGCCATCGCGGCGCGCAGGAAAGGGAGTGTCTTCGCGACCCATTCGGCAACGGTCTTTGGGAGAGCTAAGCGGTTTTTTCCGTAAAAGCCACGGCGGCGGAGCTGATTGCGTGACCGTTCCAGCATGGCTCCGAAACTGATCAAAAAGGGGTCGATCTCCGCGTCCGCCTCCAGTGTCCGAAAGATCGTCGCCTGCACCTGTGAGAAAAAAGCGCGGCCAGCCGGTATAAATTGAGGAAAGATCACGCCCGAAGCTCCCAGCCATTGCTCAATGCTGAAGGAGAAATTCATCGCGATGTTGTGCAACTCGGACTCTTCATCAGAATCGTCCGTTGGTTTCTGAAGCACCGCACCAATTCGCTTCTCGTGCTCGGCAAACAGCTCTCGGAACGTTTTGCCCCATCCGAGTCGGGCCTCCTGTTCTTCGTCGGCTTCCCACTCCGTAACCGAGATGGTGAGCCGATGCTCCCCACGTGCATAGGCGATCGTCGCCACTCCTTCCCCCCACGCTGAAGGCGGGAAGTAACGAGTGAAACGCCTTTCGGCCGCGTCTTTGCACAGCGCGGCGCTCGCCCCTTCTGCCGCAAATTCATCCAACTTAAGAATCACCTCCCGAAAGAAATAGAGCAGCTTGGAGACGATGCTTTTCCCGGTTGCCTGGGGGCCGATGAAGACGGTGATGGGGGCGACTTCGATGCGGACATCGGTGAGGCCGCCGAAGTTTTGGATGCGCAGCGTTTCCATGACAAAAAGGTGCGGCCACTCTGGGCCAATCGCCGGTTCTGGCGAGCCCTATTTCCTCCTCGTCCCCAAACTCCGTTTGGGAACGCACTGGCGGGCGAAACTCTGTTTCGCGGCGGGTGGGCGCTGATTGGGAACGAAACGGAGTTTCGGGAGCGAGGGCGTTCCCAAACGGAGTTTGGGAACGAGGGGAGACTTGGAGGGCGGCGCGCTGTCGCCGCCGGGGGCATCGACGGCGGCGCAAATGATTTTCTGTAAATTGAGTGTGGGTCAGACGGAGGGCGGGATGGAAGGGTTCATGTCGAGGTAGATTTTGGAGGCCAGCCAATCG
>JAYVPW010000141.1:0-4742 GCA_043777315.1 Spartobacteria bacterium
GGCGAGCTTGAGGCCGATTTTCATGTGGGCGATGGCGTAGGGGGCCATCATCAGCTCGAAGGCGTGGAGGCGCGGGAGGAGGGCGCGGGGGACGTAGAGGTTCCAGTAGTCGGGGAAGGTGGGGAAAGGAGTGCGGGCATCCTGCCCGCCGGTGGGGGATGCGGGCTGGAAGCCCGCGCTCCTTTGCCAATGGATGCCTGCGCCCGGTTTCACATTGTCGCGGATGTAGGCGCGAATGGCGGCATGATGCCGTTCGTGGCGGACGATGCGATCCCAGTAGTCCTCCTGCCAGAGTGTGCCGGTGCGCGCGGCTGCTTTGTTGATGGCTTTGGCGGTGAAGCTTTTCCAGGAATGGATGACTTTTCCCAAGGCCTCGCCCGCGCGGAGGCGGAAGAGGACGTGGATGTGGTTGGGCATGACGACGAAGGAATCGAGGTCGTAGCGCTGGCCGTCGAAATGGTGGAAGGCGTCGGCGGCGATGCGCGCGAGCGCAGGTTGGCGGAGAAGGCAGGAGCCGTGGCCGGCATCGAGCCATGCGTCCATGCGCTGGCTGAAACGCTGGTGGTATTCGGCTTCGATTTTCGCATTCCAGGGCTCGGGATGGTGCCGGAGCCAGGCGTCTTTTTCCTCCTGCCATTCGGCGAGTTTCCCAGCGGGCAGGGAGTCGGCGAGGCGGTAGGTGACGAAGTAGAAGACCTCGCCCTGCTGCCAGTGAGGGAGGTGGTGGGTGTGGATGGCGATGTCGGCGTAAGGGTCGAGAAAAGGAGGGCGGGCATCCTGCCCGCGGTGTGGGGATGCGGACAGGATGTCCGCGCTCCTTTCGGGAAGGCGCGGCATCGCGGCGAGACCGCCTTTTTTCCACTGCTCCGAAAGGTGGCGGTGGATGACGTCGATGACTTCGACGAGAAAGGTGGCGGTGCCGGTGGCTGGGTCGAGGATTTGGACGAAGGGTTCGTCCGGGGAGATGGTGCGCTTTTCGCCGGGCTCGTCAGTGAGCGGCGGGAGGCGCAATGGAGTGCGGGCATCCTGCCCGCTGGGTGGGGATGCGGACAGGATGTCCGCGCTCCGTTTTATCATCGCGCCCCAGGTGGTGGTGTCGGCGAGTCCGTCGGCGAGGCCGAACTCGGCTTGCAGGATCTCGTGGACGCTGCGGACGATGTAGGAGACGACGGGCTGCGGGGTGTAGAAGACGCCGCGCTGGATTTTGAGCTGCTTATTGTAGGCGCTGAGGAAGTGCTCGTAGAAGTGGATGACGGGGTCTTCGCCGCGGGTCTTGTTGTTGAAGTCGGCGAGGACGACTTCCATGTGGGTGTCGGGGCTGGTGAGGAGGTCGGTGACGTCGCTGACGCCGAGTTCGTCGAAGTCGATTTTGCCGCGCCGGCTTTTGAGGCCGAGAAAGATGCCGAGCATTTCTTTCAAAAACGGGCTCGTGAAATAATGGGTGAGGTCTTCCTTCACGAAGGCGGTGCCATTGCCGGGCACGGTGCGGCGGGCGGCGACGGAGAAGAGGCCGTAGGCGACGGTCTGGGCAAACATGTCGGCGAAGCCGTCGTCGTCGAGGTCGTGGATGAGGCCGTCTTTGAAGGCGCGCTGGAGTTTGCGGATTTCGCCGAAGCCATCCTCGAGACGGAGGATGGTGCGGATGCGGGAGCGGAGATTGCGGGCGAGGGCGGCGAGGGCGATGGCGAGCTCCTGGGCGGTGCGGATGACGTGGCCGTGACGGAGGCGGAAGGCATCGCTCCACTCGCGGCGCCAAGCCTCGGGGTCGCGCTCGTATTCGTCGCGCCAGCGGAGTTTGTGGCTGAGCGTGGTGGCGACGTAGTCCATGTGGAGCGGGGTGTCGTCGGTGTCCCAGCCGAGGACGCGCAGTTCGGCGAGGCCGGTGTCTTCGCGCTCGACGAAGTGGGCGAAGGTGAGTTCGCGGTCGGCGTCCTCGCCGGTGGCGGAGATGAAGAGGAGATCGCGCGCCTGCCACGCGGGGCGCTCGGCTTTGCTCGCCGAGGCGCGCTTTTTGAAAACGAGATGTCGTAGCACGCGGCGGAGGACGACGATGGGGAGCCGCTTTTTCCCAAACTCGACGAAGAAGATGCCCCACGGCTGGGCCTGATGGAGCGGGCGAAGCTGATGGATGGTCTTCACTTTGACGGCTTCCTCGTTCTTGAGGCCGAGTTCGGCGGGGTCGTATTCGAAGGTGAGGTCGTCGAAGGCGAAGTCTTCGGTGGGCCAGTCGAGCTCGTCGCGGAGGTAGTCGATGAGCTCCGGGAAGCGGCGGATGCGCTGGAGACGGTCGGGGGAGATGGGCATGGCGGGTCAGGGTTTGAAGCCGATCTTCGGCTTGGGCGGAACCGGCGGCGGGTCGAGGAGCGGCTGAAGCTGTGCCCAAATGATTTGCAGCGACTTGTCGTGCTTGAGCAAGGTCTTGTCGATTTCCGCCAACCGTTTCAAAACCTCCGCGTTGGCGGCGATTTGCGCGCGCATCTGGATGAACGCGCGCACCACATACACACTCATCGCCACCGCTTCCCCACTGTTTAAGACCGTCGCGGCCATGATCGCGCCGTGCTCGGTGAAAGCCAGCGGCCGGTAAGCGGCTCCGCGATGCCGCTTTGAACTGGTCACAAATTGTGACCAGTTCGACCCAACGCTCGCACGTTCAGCATCTTCCAACTTTGATGTCACAATTTGTGATTTCAAATCCGCCCATTCTTTGGCGGTGAGTTGAAAGTAGAAATCGTCAGGAAATCGCGCCGCGTTCCGTTTGATCGCCTGATTGAAAACCTTGGTTGCCACTCCGTAAAGTTCCGCCAGATCGGCGTCTAAAATAACCTTCTGACCGCGCAGGTTGAGAATGAGCGAATCAATCGGCTTTTTAGGTTTCATGGTCTTGGGTGCGTGAAAAACCCGGCGGCTTCAGTTCAATTCCATCCAGCATTTCAGGACGGGTGTGACGCCCGGCGGGGCTTGCAGGGCGCGGAGATGGGTGGTGGTGAGTTCCTTTTCGATCTTTTTCCGCAGGGCGGAAAGCTCGCCGCGGTCGAGCGTGGTGCGGCGCGGGGTGTCGGGGAGCGAGCGGATGAGGTCGGCGATGGCGGCGGGGTCGGTGGCGAGGCGTTCGCCGGCGAGGTCGCTGCAAATCCAGACGGTGAAGCCGGCGGCGTCGGACCAGCGGAGTTCGCCGGTTTCGGTGGCGGTGAGATCGGGGTCGGGGCGCGGGATGCGGTAGCAGAAGAAGACGGCGCGCGCGCCGGCGGTGGGGTGCGCTTTGCCGGAGAAGATCTTGAGCGGGAGCTTGTCGAGGGTGGCGGCGAGGTCGGGGTGGTCGCGCTGGAGGCGGTGGTATTCGAGGAGGAGGGCCTCGGTGTCAGGAATTTTGCCGTCGTAGCGCTCGTTGAATTCTTTCACCGGATCGAACTGCTGGTCGGGATGGAGGAGCGTGCCGCCTTCGAGGCCGAGGGTTTTGGAAATGGTGAGGACTTTGTGGCTGACCTTTTCGTAGATGCGGAGGAGGTCGTTGAGTTCGTCGGGCGGGAGGAAGTTCCAGAAGATGATGCGGCACTGCTCGCCGCGCTCGCCGGCCAGCTCGGGATGCGCGGCCACGATCTGCGCCTCGGTGGCGGCGTTCATCCGGCGATCGACGCGGCCGATGCGTTGCATGAGGCGCACGGGATTCCAGTGGAGGTCGTAGTTGATGAGGCGCGAGGCGTCCTGGAGGTTCAGGCCCTCGGCGAGGACATCGGTGGCGATGAGGGTCTGGATTTCCGGGCCGTCGAGCGCGGCGTGATTGTAGAAGGGCGCGAAGCGGTGGATGACGGCGGTGCGCTGGCGCTGCGTGCTGCTGCCGTCGATGCGCTCGATGCCGGGAATGCCGGCGGCAGTCAGCTCGCGCTGGAGGTAGCGGGCGGTGTCGGCGAATTCGGAGAAGATCAGCACCTTTCGCCCGGCGAGCGCCTTGTCGGTTTTGAGCAGCTTGATGAGCGCCTTGAGCTTGTCGTCGCGCTCGGGTTTGACCTCGCCGACGAGCTTCAGGAAATCGGCGAGCTGGTTCAGGTCGTCGTAGGTGTCGTCGAGCATTTCGTCCACTTTGTGCGTGGCGGCCTCGACGCGTTCGACGGCTTCAATCTCCTCCGCGGTGACGAAATCCTCGGGCTGCTCCGTCTCGGTATCGCCTGGGAAAAGCTCGGGCTGATGCTCGCGCACGTAGCCGATGAGTTCGCTGTTGCGGAGCTTCCATTTTTCCAAACGCCCGCGGTCGTGCGCTGAGGAGCTGTGCGCTTCGGCCCAGGCGAGGAGCTTTTTCAACAGCCGCCAGCAGGACATCTCGAAGGCGTGGGCGGAACTTTCAAACCGCTTCAGAAACTGCACGCGGATGAGCGCGACGACCTGCGCCTGGCGTCCGGTTTCCAGCGAGGCTTCCTCTTCGTGGTGGAGGTAGGCGAGGGGATTGTAGATCGCGAGGGCGAAGAGCGGCTTGGTTTTGCTGAAGGCTTTCTCGACGCTTTCGAGCAGGCGGCCATAGGTGGCTTTGAGATTGTAGGCGGCTACGCGCGGCGTCTCGCGGGTGGGGAAAAGGATGCCGCCGCCGGCGATGAGGCGCTGGCTTTCCTTCACGTAGGTGCGGCTGCGCTGGACGACGAGTTTTTCAAAAAGCGTTTCCTGGGGCAGGACGGTTCCGGCGAGATCGAGCTGCCCGGCGGTGGCGACGTGCTGCTGGGCGAGGAGCTTTTTTTCCAGCGCGATGAAGT
>JAYVPW010000142.1:0-18432 GCA_043777315.1 Spartobacteria bacterium
GTAGTGGCTCAGTTTGGCGGGAATTGTAGGGCGGGCGCTCCGCCTGCCTGGGCAACCGGAGCGGTCGCCCTACAATCATTTTCAAACTGAGCCACTACCCGGGAGTTGGAGGCGAAGCTCAGATTCATTTTCAAGCTCGTCGGAGCCAACGAATTAGGTCGGCGATTTGTGGCTGAACCTGAGTTTGTCCCGGCGCGTTGCGTGCGCTACTTTCGCGGCTTTTGCGCTCCCGATGACTCCCGAAACACTGTCACCCCGCTTCGAGGATCTCCTGCGGGAACTGCGTGCGGAAGGGGTGGGCGCGCCGGGTCTCTGGCCGCGTTTTCTCGAGGCAGGAATCAGGCTCAGCAACGCCAGCGACGGTGTCGTCTTTTGCCGCCGCGAGGCCGAACTCGAGCCGGTCGCGTGGATGCCGAATGGAGCCGGAACGGCCGCGCCCACTCCGCTCGAAGCGTTCCGGGAATTCGCGTTGCTCGCGGAGCGAAATGGATCGGCGGCGGGCGAGGGGAGCGACAGCGAACGGCGCGCTTTCGTGGCGACGCGCATCGAGGCACCGGAGGGCCGCGCGCTGGCTGTGATCCGGCTGGCGGAGGGCAGTTCGGACGCGGCGCGAACGACCGCGCTCGCCCGGCTGGAACTCGCGGCGGCAGCGGCGGCGGCGAGTCAACTCGGCGACGCGCTGACCGCCGCAAAGCGCGAGACGCAGACCTTCGCCTCGATCCTCGACCTCGCGATTTTGCTCGATGAAACCGAGCGCTTCACCTCCGCCGCGATGCTGCTTTGCAATCAACTCGCCGCGCGACACGGAGCCGAGCGAGTCAGCCTCGGCTGGTTGCGCGGCCGCTACATTCATCTCGAGGCGATCAGCCACAGCGATCGTTTCGAGCAAAAATCCGAGGCCGCGACGGCGCTCGCCGCCGCGATGGAAGAAGCGCTCGATGCCGACGACGAAATCGTTTTTCCCGGCGAGCCGGGAACGAAAGTGCCGCCGCGTTTTCATGCCGAGTTCGCCGCGGCTCACGGCGTCGCGCATCTCGTTTCCGTGCCATTGCGCGTCGCCTCCGAACCGCAGGCCGTGATCACGCTCGAACGCGCGACGCGCGGCTTCGATCCCGCGGAACTCCGCAGTCTGCGACTCGTCGCCGATCACGCCGCGCGGCGGCTTCAGCATTTACGCGAGCACGATCGCTGGGCCGGCGCGCGGTTCGCGGCGTGGGCGCGAGCGCGAGCGGCGGGGCTCATCGGGACCGAACACACCGGCGCAAAACTCATCGCGTTCGCGATCACCGTGCTGCTCGCCGTCCTGATTTTCGGGACGAAAACCTACCGCGTCGAAGCACCGTTCACGCTGCAGAGCGACACGGTCGCGTTCCTGCCCGCGCCGTTCGACGGCTACATCGAGCAGGTGCATTTCCGCATAGGCGATCACGCCGCCACCGGCCAGCCACTCGTCGAACTCACCACCCGCGAACTCGCGCTCGAGGAAGCCGCCGCGCTCGCGGAACAGAACTCCTTTCTCGCCGAAGCGCAGAAGGCGCAGTCCTCCGACAGCATCGCCGAAATGCAGATCGCGCAGGCGAAAGCCGAGCAGGCCCACTCGCGGCTCGAGCTCACGCGCTACCGCCTTTCGCAGGCGAAAATCACCGCGCCATTCGACGGCGTCGTCGTCGAAGGCGACCTCCGCGAGCGCATCGGCGCGCCGGTCAAGCAGGGCGAAACTTTGCTGAAGCTCGGGCTGCTCACCGACCTGTTCGCCGAGGCTGAGGTGAATGAACGCAGCATCCACGAACTCAGCGACGGCGCGTCCGGCGAGCTCGCTTTCGCCAGCCGGCCCGAACTCCGATTTCCGGTGCGAATTCAGCGCATCGAGCCGACCGCGACCGCGACCGAGAAGGGCAACAATTTCATCGTCCGCTGCCAATTTCCCGGCACGCCGGAAACCTGGTGGCGGCCCGGCATGACCGGCCTCTGCAAGCTCGATGCCGGGCGCCGCAGCCTGCTCTGGATTTTCACGCACCGGACCGTCGAGTTCCTGCGGCTGCACTTTTGGTGGTGATGGAACAGCCGAAGCCGACCTTCAGCGAGTCGTGGCATCGCGTCGCCGGCCAGCGGATCGTGCTCCGGTCGGCGGTGGAAATTCAGCGGCAATTTTACCGCGGCGAGCGCTGGTTCGTGGTGCGGAATGTTTTCAACAACGAGTTCTTCCGCCTGCGCCCGACAGCCTACGCATTCCTCGTCCGGCTCGAAGGCCGCACGGTCGAGGAAGCATGGCTGCAAACCGTCGCCGCCGAGCCGGACGCTGCGCCGACCCAGGACGAAGCGATCGCGCTGCTCGCGCAACTTTTTCACGCCAACCTGCTCCGCAGCGACCTGCCCGCGAACGCCACGGAGCTCTTCGACCGATTCAAAAAAAGGCGCGAGCGCGAGCTCCGTTCCCGGCTGCTGAATCTCACGTCGATCCAACTCCCGTTCTGGGATCCCGATCCGTTCCTGCGCCGCGCGCTCCCGTTCGTGCGCTGGCTCTTTTCGTGGGCCGGCGCGGCGCTCTGGCTCGCGGTCGTCGGCGCGGCGGGAAAAGTCGCGATCGACCACTGGCCCGCGCTCCGGGATCAGACGCAAGGCGTCCTGCATCCCGGAAATCTCGCGCCGCTTTATCTCGCGCTCCTTTTCATCAAAACCTTCCACGAACTCGGCCACGCCTTTGCCTGCCGGCGCTTCGGCGGCGAGGTCCACAAGCTCGGCGTGATGCTCCTTTTTTTCAGCCCGGTGCCGTTCGTCGATGCCACTTCGAGCTGGGCTTTTCGCGACCGCTGGCAGCGCATCTTCGTCGCCGCCGCCGGGATGATCGCGGAACTTTTCGTCGCCGCGCTCGCGACCTTCGTCTGGAGCCAGACCGCGCCCGGCCTGCTCCACAGCGTCGCGCACAACGTCATCTTCATCGCCTCGGTCACGACGCTGCTTTTCAACCTCAATCCGCTCCTCCGCTACGACGGGTACTACATCCTCTCCGATCTCCTCGAAATCCCGAACCTCTCCGCCCGCGCCGCGGCGCAAATGCAGTATCTCGCCGAGCGCCATCTCTTCGGCCGGCGCGAAGTCCCGAGCCCCGCGCGCACCGCTCGCGAAGGCGCGGTGCTCGCCGCGTACGGCATCCTGAGCTGGGCGTATCGCATCGTCCTTTTCAGCGGCATCGTCCTCTTCCTCGCCGAGCATTGGCTGCTGCTCGGGGTGCTCCTCGCAGCGGGCTGTTTCTTTGGCTGGATGGTGCGGCCCGTGTGGAAATTCGCGGGCTACCTCGCGCGCAGTCCGCGTCTCGCGCGGCATCGGCAACGCGCCGTGCTCGTCAGCCTCGGCGGCGCGGCGGCGTGCCTCGCCGTGCTCGCGCTGGTGCCCGCGCCGAGCCATTTCCGCGCGCCGGGAATCGTGCAGGCGGAGCGCGCGAGCGAGCTCTTCGCGGGCGTCTCGGGGTACTTAAAAAAGGTGCGTGTCCAGTCCGGCCAGCGCGTCCGTGCGGGCGACGTTTTGGTCGAGCTTTTCAATCACGAACTCACCCTCGGACTCGCCGGAGCCGAGGCCGAAACGCGCGCCTGCCGCGCTGCGCTCGACCGCGCGGTGGAGAGCCGCGCCGCGGAAATTCGCGCGCTGGAAGACCGCCTCGCCGCGCTCGAAAAACGCGTCACGCATCTGCGCGGGCAGCACGAGCTGCTAACCCTCCGCGCGCCGCACGACGGGACGTGGGCGTCGCCCCATCTTGACCGGATGCGCGGCTCGTGGCTCGCGCGCGGCTCCGCGCTCGGCGAGTTGCTGGATGACGCGCATTTCGAATTCTCCGCCGTCGTCCCGCAGACCGAAGCCGCCAACCTTTTCACCCGCACAATCCTGCGCACTGAAGTGCGTCTCCTCGGCCAGGCCAGCCGCACGCTCGCCGTGGACTCGCAGCGCGTCGTCCCCGCCGATCAGAAACGCCTCCCGTCCGCCGCGCTCGGCTGGCGCAGCGGCGGCGAACTCGAGATTTCCGCGACCGACCCGCACGGGCTCAAGGCGCAGGAATCGTTCTTCGAATTGCGCGGCCGGCTCGTGCCCGCGCCCGGCACTCCGCTCCGGCACGGATGCTCCGGCACGATCCGCTTCACCCTCGCGCCCGAGCCGCTGCTCGCGCAGTGGCAGCGCAAACTGCGGCAGATTTTGCAGCGCCGTTTCCAGACGTGAACACGCCGAGCGCCGACTACCGCCGCACGCACTTTCGCCGTCCGCGAGAGATGCGCCGCGGCCTCGACAGCCACGCGCATCGGCTCGCGCACGCGTGGCATCGCCGCGACGCCGCGACCCTCCGCGCCGAGGCCCGGCGCATCCTCGATCTCGCGATGAAATGGCGCGAGACGCCCGCGAACCCGCTCTGCGACAGGCTTGCCGAGCATCGCCTCCTTTTGCGCAAGTCGCCCGAGCGCGAGGATCTTCACGCCGCGCTCGCGCTGATCGTGGAAAGTGCGCGCCGCGAAGTCGGCTTGTTCGCGCATCCCGAGCAAGTGATGGGCACGCTCGCCCTCGCGCGCGGATTTCTCGCCGAGATGCACACCGGCGAGGGAAAAACGCTCGCCATCGGACTCGCCGCCGTCCTCGCCGCGTGGACCTCGCCCGCCTGCCACGTCCTCACCGCCAACGACTACCTCGCCGCCCGCGACGCCGCCTGGCTGCGCCCCCTTTACGCCGCGTGCGGGCTCACCGTGGGCTGCGTCACCGGCGAAATGCCCGAGGCGCAGCGCGCCGAAAACTACGCCTGCGACATCACCTACACGACCGCGAAAGAAGTCACCGCCGACTTTCTCCGCGACCAACTCCGGCTCGGCGGCGCGCTCCATCACCCCGCCCGCCGGCTCGTCCAGACGCTCCTCCATCCCGACCGCGACCCGACGCGGCAACTCGTCCTCCGCGGCTTGCACAGCGCGATCGTCGATGAAGCCGATCACGCGCTCATCGACGAGGCCGTCACCCCGCTCATCATCAGCCGCCCGCAGGAAAACGCGCCCCTCACCGACGCCTCCCGCGCCGCGCACGAATGGGCGTCACAGCTCGTCCGCGGCGAGGATTACGAAGCCCACCCGCGCGACCAGCGGATCATCCTCCGACCCGCCGCCGTCGCCCGTCTCCGCAGCATCCCCGCCGTTTCGCACGCAGCGGGGCGGCGCGTGGAATTGCTGACCCAAGCCCTCGCCGCCCGCGAGTTTTTTCATCGCGGAAAACAGTATCTCATCGACGACGGAAAGGTCGTCATCATCGACGAAGCGATCGGCCGCCTCATGCCGCAGCGCACCTGGCGGCAGGGGCTGCATCAGGCCATCGAGGCAAAGGAAAACCTCGAGATCACCGCGCCCGCCGAGACGCTCGCGCGGCTCAGCTTCCAGCGCTTCTTCCGCCTCTACGACCGCCTCGCCGGCATCACCGGCACCGCGCGCGAAGCCGCCGGCGAATGCTGGCGGAACTACGACCTCCCGTTCGTCGCCATCGCCACGCATCGCCCCTGCATCCGCAGTCATTGGCCCGATCGCGTCTTCGCCGACGACTCCGCGAAATGGCGCGCAGTCGTCGGCGAAATCGAGCGGCTCCATCGCCTCGGGCGCCCCGTCCTCGTCGGCACCCGCAGCGTCGCCGCGAGCCAGCACCTCGCCGGTCTGCTCACGCCCCACGGCCTCGATTTCACCCTCCTGAACGCCGAGCGCGAGCGCGAAGAAGCCGCCACCATCGCCCGCGCCGGCCAGCCCGGCCAGATCACCATCGCCACGAACATGGCCGGCCGCGGCACCGACATCGTCCTCGGCCCCGGCGTCGCCGCGGCCGGCGGCCTCCACGTCCTCGCCACCGAGCGCCACGAATCCGCCCGCATCGACCGCCAGCTCTTCGGCCGCGCCGGTCGTCAGGGCGATCCCGGCAGCGCGCAGGCCTTCGTCAGCCTCGACGACGACTTGTTGAAAAAGTTCGCCCCCGCGTGGGCCTGCGCGCGCCTGGCCAACCTGCTCCGCCTCCGCGCCCCCGCCGCCGAAATCCTCGCCGCCCGGCTCGTCCGCCGCGCCCAATCCACCGCCGAGCACGCCGCCAAACGCCAGCGCGAAACCATCGTCCAAACCGACACCTGGCTCGACCAAGCCCTCGCCTTCGCCACCGGCGAATCCGCCATCGCAACCTGACCTGGAGCAGTGCAACGATCCAACCCGAGCACGTCCTCGAGGCGCGACCCAATACTCATTTTCTTGGACTCGGGTCCGAGTAGCTTCTGAACTCCTTGGCCACTGAGTGACGGCAGGCGACAGCAATCCGCCCCCCGCATCCACGCGCAATTCAGCGTAGTTCGCGAAGCGCTCCTCTCGCTTTTTCGCGAGGCATTTTCCGACGAAATGCGCGAGACCCGCGGGCACGTCCTGGGGAAACTCCGCGATCGGCTTCAGCGTCTTGCCGAGCACGGCGGCGACCACGTTCACGGCCTGATGGGGCTGCGCGAACCAAAACCGATACTTAATGGGGTTGACTACAAACGCCGGGTGATAAAATATTTCCTCATCTTTTGAACCCCAGCCGATTTCCGTGGTCAATCTCCTCGCAGACCGCGCTTCGTCATTCAATCCCTCAACAAACCCCGCGCACGATCGTCTGCAGTTTGCATAGCAATTGCTCAATCAGGAGCTGAGAGGCCCAACAAATGAACTACCAATCCGGCGAAAATTCCGACACAGGAATCAAAATTTACCTCCGCGAAATCGGGCAGATTCCGCTGCTGACCATCCAGCAGGAGATCGACCTCGCGGCGCGGATCAAGGTCGGCGACAAAGAGGCGCGTTCGCTGATGATCCGGTCGAATCTGCGTTTGGTGGTGAAGATCGCTCACGATTACGCGAACTTTGGACTGCCGCTGCTCGACCTGATCTCGGAGGGAAACATCGGGCTGATGAAGGCGGTCGAGCGGTTCGACCCGGCGAAGGGCGGAAAGCTCAGCACTTACGCGGCGTGGTGGATCAAGCAGTCGATCAAGCGCTCGCTCGCCAATCAGAGCAAAACGATCCGGCTGCCGGTGCATCTCGTGGACAAAATTTCCAAAATGCGCCGCGTGGCGACGCAGATGAGCGAGGAGCTCGGTCGCGACCCGACCGACGACGAACTCGCCGAGGAAGTCGGCCTCACCGCAAGCAAGATTTCGCAGCTCAAGTCCGTCTCGACGCGCCCGGCTTCACTCGACGCACCGATGAGCGACGACGACTCGACCGCGTTCGGGGAAATCGTCGGCGACGCGGATGCTCAGACGCCGTTCGAGCAACTGCGCGATCAGAATCTGCGCGACGAAGTGAGCGACCTGCTGACCGTGCTCGATGATCGCGAGAAGAAGATCATTTTTTCGCGCTTCGGGCTGGATGGCGGCAAGGCGAAGACGCTCGAGGAAGTCGGCAAAAAATTCGGCGTCACGCGCGAGCGCATCCGGCAATTGCAAAACATCGCGCTGATGAAGTTGCGCCGTGCGCTCCAAAAAAAGGAGCAGCCGATCGCGCATCTTTTGCCCGCGCTCGCGGGACTGGACGACGACGAATAGTCGCGGCCGAGATCAATCCCGAGGGCGCGTTCCGCAAGGGGCGCGCCCTTCGAGTTTCACGGGACGATCCGCAGTTGCACGGTGTCGATTCGTTCCTCGCCGGCGAAAATGTAGCTGACGATGACGAGGTGATCGCCGGAAACGACGAGCCCTTTCTCGACGAGAAAATCCTGCGCGGCTCCGATGGTTCGGAGCGGGTTCGCATCGAACGGCATGGCGTAAGCGAAGGTGCCCCAATTCAGCGCGATGCGGCGGCAGAGTTCGTACGTCGGGGCGAAGCAGTAAATCGGCGAGTGGAGCGGGCGGAGGTTGGAAACGAAGTCGGGCATCACGCCGCGGCGGGTGAAGACGACGAGCTTCGAGCCGGGCAGCGAGTTCGCGAGGACGACCGCGGCCTGCACGGTTTTTTCCCGGTCGCTGTGATGAATCGCGTGCTCGGCGAAGCCCGCGCCGCCGCTGCGCTCGATGCGCCGAGCCACGCGGTCGAAGACGCGCACGCACTCCACCGGATATTTCCCGACCGTCGTCTCGCCGCTGAGCATGATCGCGTCCGCCTGCTCGAAAACGGCGTTTGCCACGTCGGTGATTTCCGCGCGCGTCGGCACGGGATTCGTGATCATCGACTCGAGCATGTGCGTGGCGACGATGACCGGCCGGCCCAGTTGGAGACAGCGTTTGACGATCTTGCGCTGAATGATCGGCAGCTCCTCCATCGGGCATTCGATCCCGAGATCACCGCGGGCGACCATGATGATGTCGGTCTTCTCGATGATCGCGCTGATGTTCTTCACCGCGAGCTGATCCTCGATTTTCGCGACGATCCGCGCACTGCTCCCGTGGCTTTTCAAGACCTCCCGCAGCGCCACGACATCGCTCGCTTCGCGGCAAAAACTGAGCGCCACGAAATCGACGCCGACCTCGCAGCCGACCGCGACATCGGCCAGGTCTTTCTCGGTGAGCGGCGGCAAATTCACGCGCACGCCGGGAAGATTGATGTGCCGCCGCGAGCCCATCACGCCGGCGGTCAGCACCTCGCAGCGGATGCGCGCGCCGGACTTCGCGAGCACCTTCATGTGGATCATCCCGTTGTCCACGAGCACGGTGTCGCCGACGGAAATGTCGTCGATCAGTCCGTCGTAATTCACACCGACCGAGTAGTGCTCCTCGCTCTTTTCGCCGCGAACCGTGAATTCGAAAATGTCGCCCGCCTTGAGGTCGAGCTTCGTCGGAAGATCGCCCGTGCGAATGGCTGGCCCCTGCGTGTCCATCAGGATTCCGACGAGCACATCGAGCTCTTTTGCGATGGCACGAATGCGCGGGACGATCGCGCGCACCCAGTCGTGCGTCGCATGGCTCATGTTGAGCCGGAAGACGTTCGCACCGGCCACGATCATCTCGTGGAGCACCTCCGCCGCTTCAGTCGCCGGCCCGAGCGTGCAGATGATTTTCGTTTTGCGCATGACGAGCGGAAGCAAGCGCGCCGCGCGAACGCAACGTCAAACCTTCGGATTCTTCGACTGCTTCGGCTTTTCCGCCGTGGTCGTCTCGACGTTGGTGTGAATGCTCGTCGCTTCCGGCATCGGCGGAGCGGTCGGCGTCGGACGCTGGCGATGATTCCACGAAGCCGCGCGCGCCTGCTCCTGCGAGCCTCTGCTCAGGCGCAACACACACATCGACCGCTGCTCCAGTTCGATCTCGTCGCCCGAGGCGTGAGTGGTCGCGATTTCGAGAAATCCTTCCTCCAGTTTCGTGTCGATGAGCATCTGCCAATCGACATCCTTTTTCCCGGCGAGCACGTATTTGACCGGCGCGTGGTAGGCGTTCAGCAGCAACAGGAACGTGTCGTCCTTGATCAGTTCGCCGTGGTAGTCGCGCACGTCCGCCGTGTCGCCGCCGAGCATCATTCCGAGGCATTTCACATGGCTTGAATTCCAGTCGTCGTCGGTCATCTCCGTGCCGTTGGTATCGATCCACATCACGTCCTTGATGTCGGAGCCGCGGATCTTCCGGCCGACGAAAAATTTCGGCCGCCGGAAGACCGGGTGATCGTGCCGGAACTGAATGAGCCGTGCGCTGAAATCCTTCTGCCGGCGCTGTTCTTCGGTCCATTCCCAGTTGAACCAACTGATCTCGTTGTCCTGGCAATACGCGTTGTTGTTGCCGCTCTGCGTGCGGGCAAATTCGTCGCCGCCGCAGAGCATCGGCACGCCTTGCGAGAGGAAGATCGTCGTCAAAAAATTGCGCATCTGGCGGCGGCGCATCGTGTTGATTTCCGCATCGTCGGTGAGCCCCTCGGCTCCGCAATTCCACGAGCGATTATCGTTCGCCCCGTCCTGGCTGTTCTCGCCGTTGTCCTCGTTGTGCTTGTCGTTGTAGCTGACCAGATCGTGCAGCGTGAAGCCGTCGTGCGCGGTCAGTAGATTGATGCTCGCGTACGGCCGCTTCCCATCCCGCTGATACAAATCCGAGCTGCCCGTCAGTCGAAACGCCAGCTCTCCCACGCCGTTGTCCTCGCCCTTCCAATAGCTCCGCACGCAGTCGCGATATTTTCCGTTCCACTCGGTCCAGAGCACCGGAAAATTCCCGACCTGATACCCGCCCTCGCCGACATCCCACGGCTCGGCGATGAGCTTCACGCGCGAGAGCACCGGATCCTGATGGATGATGTCGAAGAAGGCCGACAGCCGGCTGACCTCGTGCAATTCCCGCGCGAGCGTCGCCGCGAGATCGAAGCGAAAACCATCGACGTGCATCTCGAGCACCCAGTAGCGCAGCGAGTCCATGATGAGCTGCAGCACGCGCGGGTGCATCATGTTCAGCGTGTTTCCGGTGCCCGTGTAATCCATGTAGAACCGCTTGTCGTCCGCGAGGACGCGGTAATACGCGGTGTTGTCCACGCCACGAAAACAGAGCGTCGGCCCGAGGTGATTTCCCTCGCCAGTGTGATTGTAAACGACGTCGAGAATTACCTCGATCCCTGCCGCGTGCAGGCTCTTCACCATCTGTTTGAACTCCGCGACCTGCCCGCCCGTGTTGCCCGTGCTCGAGTACGCCGAGTGCGGCGCGAAGTAGCCGATCGAGTTGTAACCCCAGTAATTCGACAGGCCTTTGTTGATCAAAAACTCGTCGTTCACGAAATGCTGCGCGGGCAAAATCTCGACCGCGGTCACCCCGAGCTTTTTGAAATATCCGACCGCAAACTCGCTGCCCATCGCCGCGTAACTGCCGCGAATTCCCTCCGGAATATCCGGGCACAGTTTCGAGAAACCCTTCACGTGCGCCTCGTAAATCACCGACGCGGCGAGCGGCGTGCCCGGCGGGCGATCGTCGCCCCAATCGAACTGATCATCGACGACGACGCACTTCGGCATGCACCACGCGTTGTCGCGGTAGTCGCGGAAAAGGTCGGACTTATCGCCCGCGCCGCCCATCTCGTAGCCGAACATTTCCGGCCCCCACGAGACGAGGCCGGTGATGGCTTTCGCATACGGATCCAGCAGCAATTTCGCGTCGTTGAAGCGATGCCCTTTCGCAGGATCGTACGCGCCATAAACGCGGTAGCCGTAAAGTTGCCCGCCCTTCATGTCCGGCAGGAAGCAGTGCCAGACTTGATCCGTCTGCTCCGTCATGCGGAAACGCACCGTTTCCTGCGTCTCATCCGCGTCGTCAAAAAGGCAGAGATCCACTCCCGTCGCGTTTTCGGAAAACACCGCGAAATTCACGCCCTCCGCGCGCACGGTTGCGCCGAGAGGATACGGTTCGCCCTGCCAGATTTTGTACGAGTTCATTCGGAAATTGGATTGCGTCGCGACATCGAAATTCAGGCACCGTTTGGCCGCGCTGTTTGGTCAGTACGACTTCGCAAAAACAACGCGGCGCGCGCTCGGCTCGCCGGTGAAAATGCAGGTGCCGGGCTCGGCGTCGGAGTCGCGCGGGATGCACCGGATCGTCACTTTCAGGTCGGCTTTGATCTGCTCCTCGACCGCGCGCGAGCCGTTCCAGTGCGCGAGGGCGAAGCCGCCGTGGATCTCGGGGCGGTTCGGATTTTTCGGAGTGAAAAACGCGTAGAAATCCTCCTTCGATTCGATCTTCACCGTCTGCTCGTCGCGCAGTGCGGTCGCGCGCGCGAGGAGCGTGTCCTGGATGGATTGCAGCACGTTTGCGGCGTTGGAAACGAAGTCGCCGGTCGCGAGAAACTCCTTCTCCTTCGGGCCGCGATCGCGGCGCGAAACCGCGACGCTTCCCTTTTCCAAATCGCGCGGCCCGATCTCCACGCGGAGCGGCACGCCTTTCTTGATCCACTCCCACGTCTTCGTCCCGCCGCCGATGTCGCGCTGGTCGATCTCGACGCGGATCGGCTCGCCCGCGAAATTTTGCGCGCGCAATTCCGCCGCCAATTTCTCCACCGCCGCGAGCACCGCGTCGCGCGTTTCCGGCTTCGGGATCACCGGCAAAATCACGACATGCGCCGGCGCGACGCGCGGCGGCAGGATGAGCCCGTCGTCGTCACCGTGCGCCATGATCACCGTGCCGATCATCCGCGTGCTCACGCCCCAACTCGTCGTCCACGCAAGCTCTTCCTTGCCGTCGCGCGACTGAAATTTGATCCCGCTCGCCTTCGCGAAATTCTGCCCGAGAAAGTGCGACGTGCCGGCTTGGATCGCCTTCCGATCCTGCACCATCGCCTCGATGCACAGCGTCTGCACCGCGCCGGGAAAACGCTCGGCCTCGCTTTTTTCCCCGGTGAAAACCGGCAGCGCCAGCCACTCGCGCGCGAACTTTTCGTACACCCCGAGCATCTGCTCCGTCTCGGCCCGCGCCTCCGCTTCCGTCTCGTGCGCGGTGTGTCCTTCCTGCCATAGAAACTCCGCCGTCCGCAGAAAAAGCCGTGGCCGCATTTCCCACCGGACGACGTTCGCCCACTGGTTGATCAGGATCGGCAGGTCACGCCACGACTGCACCCATTTCGCGTAGGTCGCGCCGATGATCGTCTCGCTCGTCGGCCGAATCACGAGCGGCTCAGTCAGTTCCGCGCCCGGCGCCGGACGCAGCCCGCCCTTGCCGTCGGACTCGAGCCGATGGTGCGTCACGACCGCGCATTCCTTCGCGAAACCTTCGACGTGCTCCGCCTCTTTCGCGAGATACGAGAGCGGGATGAAGAGCGGGAAATACGCGTTCTTGTGCCCCGTCGCCTTGAACATTCCGTCGAGCGCGCGCTGCATGTTTTCCCAAATCCCGTAGCCCCACGGCTTGATCACCATGCAGCCGCGCACGTCGCTGTTTTCCGCGAGTTCCGCGTGCTTGACGACCTGCTGATACCACTCGGGAAAATCGGCGGCGCGGGTCGGGGAGATGGCGTTCTGTGGCTGGCTCATGATTTTGGAAAAAGGGCGCGCACCCTATTTCGCCGACCGCCGAGAGGCAAGCGGCGCTCAGAGGGCGCGCACATTCAGTCATCCTGAGCGAAGCGAAGCGGAGTCGAAGGACCTCTAACTATTTCCCCCGTTGCGCGTGCGTCGCGGGGGAGGGGGAAATAGTTAGAGGTCCTTCGACTGCGTTTCGCGCAGCGCTCCACTCCGCTCAGGATGACGGGCTTTTTGCTTTCCGCGGCGCGGGGAACGTCAATTCACTCCTTCGCTTCAAACCGAAACGCACGGCTCTGCTGTGGCTCCAAAAAGTACCCCGCGGCGAAGCTCCCATTCTGCACGGCGACGCCGCTGAAGAACGTCCTGACCGTCGCTCCCGCCGGCAAAAACGAGCCGCGAACCAGCCCCGTCGCCGCGGTGATCGCGAGGCCGGGCGGGTTGCCGCCGGCGAAAGTCGCGACGTTTGTTTTGGTCAACTTTCCGACAATCGGATTGCCGCCCGCGAGGATGAGCCGGGCGTTGTCCGCGACATCGCCGAGCCCGAGCACATTCGGCGTGCGCGCCGGATCGTAGAGCGAGCCGGTGAGCGCCGGATGCGCGGTGAAGCCGCCCGGAAAGAGCCGGTCGAGCGGGCGCGTGGGCTTGATCCAAAGTAGCGCGCCGGAGATGGCAGCGGGCGCTGCGCCGGAGAAGGCAATGTCACCCGCGAGCACTCCGCGGAGGGCGTAGAGCGGCACGGAAAGCTGCCAGCTTTTCGTCTTGGAAAGGAACGCGCCCTGGCTGAACGGAGCGCCGTCGGCGAGCACGCCGGCGACCCGCACATGGCCGAGATCATCGACGTGCGCGGTCGCAAATCCCGCGCCCTGCGGCGTGCTCGCGAGCGGGTCGGGCGCGAGGCTCACCGTGTAATATCCGCGGAGACCGGAGACGTTTGAACTGGTGAAAACCGCGCGGTCGGTCGCGAAATTCGAGCCGCCCAGGCTGCCAGTAATCCGCTCGGTCCCGCCGCCGAGATCGAGGTGCAGGACGAGCGGCAGCGACGACGTGCCGCGGCTCACGGTCGCGACCGCGTCGCCATCGGTTTGGACGATTCCTTTCCCGGAATAGGGCAGCCCTGCGATGGTCGCGCGGACCGTGAACGCGCCCGTGCCGGTCAGGGTGAAAGTGATCGGGCCATTTTTCAGCGGATCGTCGGACGCGATGCCGCCGTTGAAATTTCCGACCTCCGCGAGGAACGGGCTGGCGACGAAATTCGCGACGAGCGTTTCATTTTCTTGCATCGAAAAAGTGAGCGCGACCGACGGGCTCGTCCGCGTGCCGCTCCAGCGATCGAAGGCGAAACCGGCGTTTGCCGTCGCGGTGATCGTGAAATCGATCCCGAGCTGCCGGCTCGAGCTTCCGAGAAATCCGGGCGTGACGCGCCCGCCATTCGGCGGAGCGATGCTCACCGCGAGCGGGCCGAATTTCACGAAAGTCACGCGCCGCAAAACATCCGCGGAAACATTTCCCGCGCGGTCCGTGGCGCGGACGTGGATCGTGTTGACGCCCGGAATCAGTGTCGCGTCGAAGCTCCAGCCATCCGCGGCGCGCGCGCGTTGGAGCGGCACATTTTGGAATGTCCCGGGTCCGTCGGCGTTCTCGATGCGGAACTCCAACGCAGCCACGCCGGTCGCGTCGCTCGCCGTGCCGGTGAAAGCGAGAGCTGCCGTGTCGGTGCGCGCGCCTTCTGCGGGCGTGAAGAATTTCACGAGCGGTGGCTTCCGGTCGTCGCGCAGACCGAAGACGGAAAACTGATTGATGCAGCCGACGTAAACTCTGCCGTTTGCAACCGTCGGCACGGTGAACTTCACCGCATCGCCCGGCTCGTCCGCGGCATCCGGCGCGAGATCGCTGCGGTAGAGTTCGTTCGCCACATTCGACGCATCCGAAGCGTGCAGAATCGCGACGCCGCGCCGCTCGATTTCCCAGACGATCCCGTCTGCCGTGCCGTTCGCCGAGAGGCCCGGAGTCGCGCCCGGAAACGCGAACGGCTTCGTCTCGTCGGCGTGCGAGGTCGGCTGTGTGGAAAGCAAACCGGTGCTGAGGTCGAAGGCTTTCAGTACGTCGTTCCCGCCGTAATTCGTGCCGTGGTAATAGACCGAGTTGTTAAAAAACGCCGGCATCCCGAAGCCGCCCTTGATCGCGTTGTCGAGCTTCTGCACGACGTGATCCGCAGCCGGGTCGTAGCCTCCGAGATTGCTCCGATCGAGCAGGTAAATGCTCGCGACATCTTTCGTGGAATCCGCCGGGTCGATGATCTCCGCCTTGCCCGAGACGATCGCGAACTGCCGCGAGATGCCCGGAATTTGCGGAATCAGCATGACGGCGGAGGAGCCGAGATCGCGGTCCTGCTCGTTGCGCGCGGCTTGATTCGACGGCGTGAAATAATCGACGAGCGAAAGCGCGCCGGTGCTGCTCGTCGCGAGCTTCACGACGCTGTCGCCGTAGTCGCTCCCGACGTGCTGGCCATCCGCGCCGGTGCTGAAATCGCCATTGCCAGTGGAGACGAAAATGTTCCCGCTCTCGTCCGCCGCGAGCCCGCCGCCGCCGCCCCAAATACCGCCGCGGCCGGCGTTCGGAGTCGTGTTGAAAACGGCCACCTGCGCGAGCGTCTTCGCGTTGTAGCCCATGATCCAGCCGTGATACGGGCCGTTCACGCCGTGCGCGGACCACGCGAGATAGACGACGCCTTTCAGCAAAAGCAAACCGGCGCGCTGGTGCTGGATGAGCGGGTCGAAGACGATTTTTCCGCCCGCGCTGCCCGCGCCGGTGCCATTGACGGTCGCGGTGATGTTCTTCGGCGAGCCCGGACGCTCCGCGCCGGTCCGCACGTCGAGCGCGTGCAAGCGGTGGACGAAGCGCCCGTTTTCCTTGGTCTTCGCGTCGCAAAAAAGGGTGCCGCTGGCCGGGTCGATCACGGGCGTGCCGGTGATGCCGATCTCCGGGTGAATGTCCTCCGAGCCCACATCGAGGAAGTCCACCGTCGTGATCCCGTGCGCCGGATCGATGAACGAGCGATGCCACAGCGGCTCCGCATTTCCCTCCACCGCGTCGTCGGCATCGAAGGCATAAACGCTGTCGTGCTCGGTCGCGATGAAGACCACGTCGTGGGTTCCTTTTCCCGGAATCGCGACGCCGGACATGATCAGCGGCTGCGCGTAAACCTCCCCGTCCACCGGCTGCGTGAAAAGTTTTCCGAACGTCGCCACGTTGACGTTCGAGGGCTTCAGGATCGTCTCGCTGGCATTGAGCCCGGTGCGGAAATGGTCGTTGTGATGCGTGAGCACATCGACTGCGAAGGCGCTTGAAGACAGGCCCAGCGAGGTGGCGGCGGCGAGGAGGGAGAGGTGTCGGTGAATCATGCGAGTCGGGAAATCGGCGTAGGTGCTATGCCGTGGGACGCGCGCAAAATCCAGCGAGGGGTCGGCGGGCAATCGCGAGCGAAAAATCCAAAAACGTCATCCTGAGGGGAGTGGAGCGACAGCGAAACGCAGTCGAAGGATATCTTGCTTTTTCCCGCTTCCCCGCGCGGATCGCGGAGGGGAGAAGTAAGAGGTCCTTCGACTTCGCTCCGCTGCGCTCAGGATGACTGGAAAGCGGACTGCGCCGTCGATCAGTTCGCCGGGACCGGCACGGCTTCGATGCCGTATTCGCCGAGCGGAACCCAGAGCCCGCGGTCGAGCGCGCCGTCGGCGTCGTCGAGGTTCGGCCAGACCCAGCCCTCGAATTGGAAGGTGCCGAGATCGCCGAGGGCGTCGGGCTTTGACGCATCGATGAGATGGAGCGAACGCGAGCTGTCCTGCGCGACCGCGAGGCCGCCGAAAAGATGGAGCGACGTTTCGTGGACCAATGTGAGTTTTCCGAGTTCGGCGAATTTGCCTTCAGCCGTCAGTGAGAGTGTCCGCAGTTCGCTCAGATTCGGGTTGGTTTCGTAAGTTCCGCCCCACCAATAATAACCCGACGGTTGGTTCGGCGTGGGCTTCCAAATTTGCGCGGGTTCGGCTTTCAGCACGAAAAGCGTGCTGCCCGCGAGTGCGAATGGCTGGCCGTCATTCGCGAGTGGCAGCACGTCGATGAGATAGGCCGCGACGCCGTCGAAGGCGCTGGTTTGCAGTGCGGTCACGGCGGGTCGCGCGGCGTGGGTGGCGAGGTGGTAGCTCTGGCCGAGAGTCAGCAGGAGCTTGCCGTTTTGCGCGAGGCCGACGAGGCGGCCGGGGATGTTGATCTGGTCGGGGCGGGTAAAAGGTTTCGCGGCGTCGCCGTATTCGATGACCTGCAAAAAGTGGCGGTTGCGCAGCGTGTCGGGCTGCGCGGTTTTCGCGGACGCCTCGGCTTTTTGCGCCTGGTCCACATTCCAGTCGCTGTCGGGATGCAGCCCACGTCCGAGCTCTTTGTGGCTGACGTAAATCGTGCCGTCCGCGGCCAGGGGCGCGGCGACCTGCCACGCTTCGCCGGCTCCGATTTCTTTCGTGGAAAGATGCGCGGGGGCTTCCGGGCGGGTCACGTCGAACGCGATCAAACGCTGCGACCACGAGTTGAGCCACTGCTGACTCCAATAGCCGGGAAGCCTGATGGCGACAAGGTTTGCGGACTTCACGGTGTCATCGCTCGGGGTCGTTTCCGTCGTCGGGACGGGCGACGCGGACCGGATCGGACGCCACCACGAGTTGCCGTAAATTTGCTGCGCCCAAACCAGTGTCGTCGGCGTCGGCCAGAGCGGCTGCGCGGCGGTGCCCCAGTTCCAACTGTCCTCCGTCAGCGGCACCGTTTTCTGGCCGAGCTGCGCGATCTTCGGCAGATGGGCGACGTCGAAAGTCGTGAGAATCAGCGCCGGTTTTGCAGTAACGGTGGTGACAGAAACGTCGGACGTGACGTCGTACTGATTGCGATATTGCAGGACGTGGAGCACGCCATCGCGGACGGCGGTGCCGACGACGGAGAAGCCCGGCAACGCTGCTGTCGCGAGGCTTTGATCGGCATCGTCGGACGGCGAAACGGTCAGGGTCGTCGCGCTATTTTGCGACCAGCCATCGCGCCCGAGTTGGACGAGATATTTCCCGATCGAGAAGACGCGATCGACCGACCAGGCGATCTCGAGGTCGGCTTTCACCGCCGGTTTGTCGCGGTCGCTGGCATCGACGGAGACGAGATGTTTTGCCGAAATCGAGAGGATGCGATCGCGGTGCAAAGTCGCGCGGCGCGGCGTGATGCTCGCGGCGATGAGGCCGCGCTTGACGAGCTTGTCTTCGAAAAGATCGACGATCTGCACGCCGTTCGATTCGCCATTTTTCGAGTCGTATCCCGAGATGGGGATGAGGATCAGATTGTCGTCCGGGAGCACGCTGAACGCCTTTTCGCTCCAGGTCGCCTCGGTGTAACTCCAGCCGTTTTGCGTGGCGAGGGAGATGCGGGTGAGCAGCGCGGGCTTGGCGGGATCGCTCACGTCGAAGAGCG
>JAYVPW010000143.1:0-18406 GCA_043777315.1 Spartobacteria bacterium
CCACCCACTCCACCGCCCACGCGCGTTCGCGCGCGATCATCTGCTCTACGACTTCATCTTCCGAACCGCCCGGAATCTCGCCGCCTGCTTCATGGCGTCCGAGAAGGTAATCGAGGAGGGAAGCGCCTCCACTGCAGTTCTCACACGGCCACGGACGCCAGCGAACAGACTCTGGCTCTTCGGGTTCGGCAGGCATTTGGGATGATAGTGGCTGGTCGCGGCGGACATGACCTGACGTAAAGCGAGCGCCCGCTCCATGTCAACCGGTTGGAAATGGAACGAAGGTCGCGTTCTCGTCGCTCCGCAAGTGAGCGTCTGCCAAACCCTACCCAATGCGAGTCGCTGCGTCGCCCGTCAGTTCTTCGATCTCTTTCTCCAATCGCTCGGCCTCCTTCGTCAGCTCGCCGATCTCCTTTTCCAGCCCCGCGACCTGCTTCGCCACCACGCTGTCGAGCATCTCCGGTTTCTTTCCCGTCAGCTCGTAAAGCTCGAACTCGGGACTCTCGCGGAGCCGGTTGGTCGCCTCCAGCACGCTGATAATCTCCAGCTCCAGACTCTCCCAGAGCTTCTGCAACCGCGCGAGCTGCTCCTCATCGCGGAAGTCGAGACTCGCCCAGCCCTGCCGCAAAATGAAGCCATGCGGATCGCCCGCAATCTGCCGCAACGTCTCGATGTCGCCGCTGTCCTTCGCCCGATTGATCGCGGCGGTCAGCTTGCCATAAGTCTCCAGCTTCTCCGGCTCATGGGCGAAGCGATCGGGATGATACAGCCCCACGAGTTTCTTCCACAGCTTGCGCAGCTCGCCTTGCTCCTCCGCGGTCAGCTCGCGCCGCGCGGCCAGCGTTTGGGCCGTCTCCTCATACTCCTGCTCACTGCGCGTTTTCGCCTGCCGGAATTCCCGCTCCACCTGCTCCGCTTCCTCCTCGCCCTGCCGCAGCAGCACCTCCAAAAACTGCCTGCGATAACTCACGACCAGCCGCAGCCGGTCCCGCTCCTGGCTATGGACGCGCAGCCGTTTGAAAAGGCTGCCCTGCAAAGCATCCACGTTGGCCTTCTCGATGGTATAGGCCACTTCCAGTTCGGCTAAACGCGCCCGCGCCGCATCCACCAACGCGCGCAGCTTTTTCGAGTCGGTAAGTTCTCGGACGATGAGTGATTTGTCAGTCATTTGAAATGTTGGTCGGGGCGTTGGATCAAGCGGATTCGAGCCACATCGTATTGAAGCATTTCAAGATTTTGAAGTGACTGAATATCCAGAATCGCTATTTCGGTGTGCTCACAATGAAGATTGGTCAGCGCAGGAACGCCGTTGAGATCAATTTCCGTGAGTTTGCTGTTGTTGCAATGGAGCCACTTCAGCAGGGGGGTATTGGAGAGATCAAGGCCGGTGAGTGGATTGTTGCCACAGAATAGGCTCCAAAGTTTCGGCACTGATGAAAGGTCGACTTCAACGAGCTGATTGTAAGCGCACGAAAGAAACCAGAGTTTCGGCACTGACGAAAGATCAAGTTCGGTGAGTTGGTTCTTGTAGCAACTAAGCTTACCCAGTCTTGGAACATGGAAAGTATTGAGTTTGGTGATGTAATTCTTCTCGCAACAAAGACTTAATAGTTTGGGAACCTTGGAAAGATCAAGGATAGCCAGTTGGTTGCCTCCGCAATGCAGCTCTTCCAGTAAGGGCACACTAGAAAGGTCTACTGTGGCCAGGTGGCTGTTCTCACAATTTAATACCTCTAAGCACGGGACGGGATTCAAGCTAAGGCCAGACATCGGATTCTCGCCGTAACCCAAGTGCGTCAACTGCGGAACCGGCGATAAGTCCAATTCCGCTAGCGCGCACTTAGCGCAGTCGAGTTTCCTGAGATTTGCCGTGTAGTGGAGTTTGAGGGATTGAAGATGGTTTCCACTACAGTATAACTCCTCCAGTTCGGGCACGCCAGCGAGACTCAACTCAAGAAGGTGTATGCCCTCACAGTGTAGGCTACGAAGCTTGGGTAGTCGAGGACAGAGACTTTCAATTGAAATTTCGTCCTCCCGATCCGCGAGGTGCTGTGCAAATCGTAGATATGCGATTTCTAGCCCGTTAACCCATTCGAAGCGAGAAAGCGGAAGAAGTTCAAGATCCCAATTCAACTGCACGATTCGCCCTTCGCAAAAACGAGTTGCTGCCCACTCCCCGTATTTCTCATGCCAGTCCCATGCAAGACTCTTTGCGTCCAATAAGCGCCGAATCACCTCTTCTGGCTCCAAAGTCAACGCCTCCGCCCAAAGTAGAATTTGCCGGTAATCCGGCTCGCACCATTCATACTCGCCGATCTTGAAAGACGGTTCCCGTCGTGCCAGCGCCAAGGATCCGCCTACCATTGCAGACAGAACCCGACTCGGCCCCGGCGACGCCTTAGCAAGCGAAACGTCCGGGAGAGTAATCAGCGAACGGCTATTGCCATCTGCATTCATGGGATCATCAAAAAGGCAAATTACGACCACTATGCCCGGACATTCCACCCTGGAATATCGCCCATGAGGCACTGAGGATCGTCATGCCTAAACACGGGCTGCTGAGTCCTTGTCGATTTCCTTTCACGCGAGTCTTGATGTTCTTCCGACCACGCGGAGCCGGACGATGACACTTTGACTTCGATATGCGTTTGCTTTGGCAAGGATCGCTTTATCACCTTCATCGCTGCCCAAGCCTCGCTTTCTGGAATCATGGGAGAAATCATGATTCTTTCGATCAATTGCGATCCATCGATTTCTAGCAAGATACCCCTTCCGTCATTTGCCGTCGGGAAAACCACTCTTACTTCTTTTTCGTGTGCATAGCCGGCAAACTTCGCAAAGTAAGGTCGTCTAAATCGGACTTCTCCTGCTGTTTGATCCTCGCTGCGATCCTCTGAGTAGTCTATTATCCCGATACTAGCGGGAAGGATGCCGCCAGATGCTTTAGACAAACATTCATCGATCCTTTTCGGCGTAGTTTGTATTGCAACTCCCTCCTTCCCATAAATATGCCACATCGCCATGGACTCAATTCCTCCATGGTGCCAACACCAAACAGCGCGTCGTTTGGCTAGCTCACGGAGCCAAATCGTGCTCTTCGGACTTCTCAGTTGCCTTGGTAAATCCTTTTCCTCCGATTCGATTTTTCTGCTCAACCATTTCGCGCATTCATCTTCAGCCGCAAGAATGTCTATAGAGTCGCGCGTCTGCGGCGACATTATCATGGCCTCCAACGGATCTCCCTGTTTCAATTCAGCGAGACTCGGAACGTAGGTTTGCTTGTTTTCGAGCAGCGAAAATACCGCACTCAAGCGAATGTAGCGCCAGAGTTCCATCGTAGGATCAATGTTGTTTTGGATGGGACGCAGCACCTTGTAATCCTCCTTGGTCGTATCGCTCATGTGATCCCACATCTTTGCAGGGGAACACGCTTTTGCAAAGGGGCCGGGCAGGGTTTCAAGATCAATCTGATTTCCCAGCCAACGGCGCAGGTGTGCGTGTCGAGCGTGGAGGAGTCGGCGCCGATGATTTTGAGAACGAGCGCAGATTCCACCGTGGTCAGTGGCGCTTTGATTCCGCTGGGGACGGTGCAGCTCATTACGAAGTCAAGAAGCGCGTGGAAACCCGCTTGCTCGAAGTGACGGTCTGCGGTGAGTGCTGCGGTGAGGCCGCGCTCACGCATGACGACAAAGGAGATGCAATCCGTGAGCGACCATTCTTTGTCGGGGCGTGCAATGTAGAGATTGCAGCCGCGCTCAAACAAATCCGCATCCGGGGCGACAATTTCGACATTCGGCTCCGCACGCAAGCGGGTCAGCACCTGCTCGAACCGCGCACGGGAACGGCTGGCGGATAGCGCATTGGCCAGCTCAAGCAAGACCCAGGAGGTGGTGATGAGCGGGGATTCCAGGTTCGCATTCAACTCCGCGGCGCGCTGATGGTGCTGGTCGCGGGAGTTGATGAGCGCCAGGAAGAACGCGGTATCGGCGAAGACCGGCTTCACGACTGCTTCGGCGTGCCGTAGAGGTAATGGTCGTGGTTGACGGAGAGGTCGGACGGCAAATCATCCGCCGTGCCTGCAACCTCCAGCAATGCCTTGCCCCAGCTAGTCTTCGGCTGCCGCACTGCGGTTTCAATTTCGTGAACTTTCTCCCTCACGAGACGAAATTCCTCGGGCTCAAGCCTGGGCAGTTCAGCAATGATTTCTTGGACGCTCATAGTTCGAGCTTAGTTCAACTTCGCGATGCGCGAGTTTCAATTTTTCAGACTCAAGCCACGATTTGCGCGGGCTCGCGGGGGATGGCGAAGAAGGTGTCGGTCTCTTCCTGAGTCAGCACCTTTCCGTGTTCCGCCCACAGCCGGAGCACAGAAGGATCGATGTCGGCACCGTTCGGCCAGCGGATCGTGTCGGATTCCACTTGGAGTCGGGCAAAGAAGTCCGGGGCGTTCAAGGGTTCGAAAATCGGTCCGTGCAAGGCAGCGGCCAGGTCCAGCACTTGGCTGAATCCATCGGCATAGATCAACGAGACCTTCGTCCCTCCCATCGGCTCGGCTGTTTGCAGTTGAATGTTCATCGGCTGCTATTCCAGCGGTTTGATATGGTTAAGCGGTTTGTGCTCGCGGGCAAGGTGCCAGTCGGTGAGCAGTTCTTCGCGGTGCGCCAATGCCCATTCGATGACAAGCGCCTGAGCCTTTGCCGGCAGCCAGCCGTTGAGGAGGCCAAGCGTGCGGATATCAAGCTCGGCTCTGTGCTCGCCATACTTCGCATGAAAGTGCGGCGGATTGTGGTCGTTGAAAAACATCTCAATACGAATTCCGTAGAACTTTGAAATCTCAGGCATGGTTCACTGGTAACGGCAATGGCCGAGTTACAGCCCGAGTTCCTTACCTGCGTGCCGCAAGGGTGTGCCGCACTTGCCAGTGTTGCGAAGCTTTGGGGCGGCAAGCTCGCCGCGGTCTTCGATCTCTTCAAGCACAGCCACCTTTGCCATGAACTCCTCCGCGCCGAACGTGCGGACTTCGCGAACGTCGTCCATCGCCTCGCCGATCGCATGATTCATCCGCAGGGTCTCGCGGACTTCGACGAGCAGCGGAGAGTTATCAGGCAACTCCTCGACGAGTTCGTGAACCTGTTGCTTGAGCGTCATGCGGCGAGCCTAGCGAACCTTGTCGTGTTTTCAAACCGCGATTTTCGCCTCTGCAACGCACCCCACGGCGCCCGAAGTCGAACGCACTCGGGGCGATTCTTTGGCGGTGGCACCCGCGCAGCACTTGGGCGACAGTCCCGAGCAACATTCCATTTCCATGCAAACCATCCGCAAATCCGAAGATCGTGGGCACGCCAATCATGGCTGGCTGGACTCGTTTCACACGTTCAGTTTCGCGGACTATTATGATGCGGGGCAGATGGGGTTCCGCGCGCTGAGGGTGATCAATGAGGATCGCGTGGCGCCGGGGATGGGCTTTGGGGAGCATCCGCATCGCGACATGGAGATCATCACCTATGTGGTGAGCGGGGCGCTGCGGCATCAGGATTCGATGGGCAATACGGCGGTGATGCGCGCGGGGGAGGTGCAGCGGATCACGGCGGGGACGGGCATCACGCACAGCGAGTTCAATGACTCTCATGCGGAGCCCGTGCATCTTCTCCAAATCTGGCTGCTGCCCGCGCAGAGAGGAGTGACGCCGAGCTACGCGGAGAAGTCCTTCGCAGCAGTGGAGCCGGGGCGGCTGCATCTCATCACGTCCGGCTCCGGTCGCGACGGCTCGATCGCGATCAATCAGGATGCGGACTTGTTTGTGGCGAAGCTCGGCCCCGGCGAAAACATCGGGCACCGGCTCGCGCCGGGCCGGGCGGCGTGGCTGCAGTTGATCGAGGGCGAGCTCGACATCGACGGCGCGCATCTGCGCGCCGGGGATGCGGCGGCGTTTGCCGAAATCGAAGCGCTCTCGCTCCACGCGTCAGCACCGGCGCACTTGCTTCTTTTCGATCTGGCCTGATCTATCCAAGTGCCGATCAAGGCAGGCAATCGGTCGATCGGCGCGGCAGTCATCCACCCCCCAAAAAAAGACAATGAGCCATGAACGTGCGGAACCTACGAAATCGCCTGGATCAACGGCGAAGCAGCATCGGATCTTGATCGTCGATGATCACCCTGTTTTTCGGAACGGCATCGCTGCGCTGATCGCGGCGGAAAGTGACCTCGCCGTCTGCGGCCAGGCCGACAGCGCCCCGAGTGCGCTCGATGCGATGCGCCGTTTGAAGCCGGACGTGGCGATGCTCGATATTTCTCTGAACGGAACCAATGGTATCGAGCTCGTGAAGCTCATGAAATCCGAGCAGCCGCGCCTGCCGATTCTCATCCTTTCGATGCACGACGAATCGCTCTACGCCCTCCGCGCCTTGAGGGCTGGAGCGAAAGGTTACGTGATGAAATCCGCGGCGATGCCGCAGGTTCTCACCGCGCTGCGCAAGGTGCTTGGCGGCGATATTTACGTGAGCCCGAGTTTCAGCGAACGGCTGGTTTTCAAGGCCGTCCAATCGCTCGAAGGCGGCATGGGTTCGCCCGTGGACAAGCTCTCGGACCGCGAGCTCGAAGTGCTGCACTTGCTTGGCAAGGGCTTCGGCACGCGGGTCATCGCGAATGACCTGCACCTCAGCGTGAAAACGATCGAAACCCACCGCGCGCACATCAAGGAAAAGCTCGGCTTCAAAGACGCCGAGGAGATGGTCCGCTTCGCGATCGACTGGGTCGCGCAGGAGCAGGGGTGAGTCGCGGGCGGGCGGGTTTTCCCGCGGCTCAACGCGCGCGGAGAGCTTCGAGTTTGCGCTTCCAATCGAGCGCGGTTTTTCGTTGGCCGGTCGCGGTGTAGAAAAGCACGAGGCGCTTGCCGATGGCCGCGAGGCGGACCTTGTCGGCGTCGGTGGCGGGGACGCCGAGCGCGTCGATTTTTTGGATCGCCGCGTTGAATTCCACGGCGGCGTCGGCGTCCTTGTTTTTTTGAAATAACGCGGCTCCGAGCAGGCTGTGCGCGTCCGCCGTGGGCCAGCCTTCGATCCCCTGCCCGGCGAGGATTTCGAGCAGATTGCGCGCGGCGGTTTCCGCCTCGCTGAACCGTCGTTTTTCGAGATGAAGTTCCGCGAGTGCAGCAGCCGCATCCGCCGCAGATGCCGGGTTCGGAGGCGACGCGCCGACATTTGCGGACGCGGGTGGCGCCGGAGCGGGAGTCGCGGGCGGCGGCGTCAGCACGGGCGCGCGTTGCTGCTCGAGTTCAGCGCGCAATTTGTCGGCTTCGGCGCGGGCGGTGAGGGCTTGCTGCGAGTGCGCGCTGGCCTGCACACGAAGCTGCGCGGACTCCGCGCGCAGGCTGTCCGCGTCAGCACGGACGCGATCCAACTCCGTTTTTGTCGTCGCGATTTGCTGGCTCTGAGCCGCGACCGTTTGCTCGCTGCGCGCGACGATTTCGGCACGCGCGAGCTCAGCGGCAGCGCTCGCCGCGCGGGCTTGCTCGGCGACATTCTCCGCCCGCTGGCGCGCGTCCTTTTCCTGAAAAAAGAAGACCGCCAGAGCTCCGACCACCGCCGCCAAAACGGTCGCCGTGATCCACGGAAAAGTGTTCGAGCGAAAGGGACCGGTCGCCGTCGCGAGCTGATGCGCGGACATCGGGACGAGCGCGACGGCGGACGGCTGACCCGCCGCGGACGCGTCCGGGCGCGTCTCAGGAATGCGGACAAGCTGGGTTCCCGGAACGCCAAATTGCGGCGGGGGAATGGGCGGGGCCGGACGGGGTTCGCCGACACCAAACAAAGGTGCGTCGGGCTCGGGTGTGTGCCCCGACGACTCATTTTTCGGAGCCGCGCTCGCTCGTGACTCGCCGGCCGTCTTCCAAGCCGGTGGCACGGCGCGAAGTTTGAGGCTCGGCGCAGCGGCAGAGGCAGAATCCGATCGCGAAATCTCAAGCCGCTCCGCGATGCGCTGCTCGGTCCGCTCGCGCAATTCCGCGTCCTCGCCACACGTCGAATCGAGATACGCCGCGCGCTCCGCCGGGTCGGTCAGCGCGGAAGCCACGGCGCAAATCGTCAGCTCGCGGAGCGCGTCCTGCGGTCTGGGCGCGGCGAAATCCGAGGGCGGCTGAGCGAAAGGACGAGGTTTGAAAGGAGGCATCGCGTGGAAAAAAGCGGAGCGCGGAATTAGCGCAACGCCGCGCCGCTGGCGAGCCCGGCCTTCCGTCGGGAGCCGCACATTTTCACGCGAAAGAACCTCGCTGCGCCGAAGTCGCCGACCCTTTCACAAATGAAGAATGCCGTCGCCAAATCCGGCGGCGCGCACCTACGCTTCCAGTCCCAAATTCAGTCCTCCAAATACCATGAACAAACCAAATCCCATCATCACCCCGGACACCCTGACCCGTCGCAGCTTCCTCCAGCGCGGCACCGCTGGGCTCGCGGGCACCGCGCTCCTCGGCGCGCTCGCTCCCGAGCGTTTCGCCTTCGGCGCGTCGTCAAATGATACCATCAAAATCGCCCTCATCGGCTGCGGCGGACGCGGCTCCGGCGCGGCGAATCAAGCGCTCAGCACCTACGGCCTCGGCCCGGTGAAATTGGTCGCCACCGCCGACGTTCACGAGGACCGGATGGCTAACGCGCTCGACAATTTGTCGAAGTCACACGCCGACCGTGTGGACGTACCGAAAGAGCGGCAGTTCTTCGGTTTCGACGCCTACAAAAAAGCGATCGCGGAATGCGACGTCGCCATTCTTTCCACGCCTCCCGGCTTCCGCCCGATGATGTTTGAGGAAGCGGTCAAGCAGGGCAAAAACGTCTTCATGGAAAAGCCCGTCGCCTCCGATGCCGCGGGCGTCCGCCAAGTGCTCGCCGCCGCGGAAGAGGCGAAAAAGAAAAACCTCAAGGTCGGCGTCGGACTCCAGCGCCACCATCAGGACGGCTATCTCGAGACGGTGAAGCGTCTGCACGACGGCCAGATCGGTGACATCGTTTCCATGAGCTGCTACTGGAACGGCCAGCGTCCGTGGCAGAAAAAGCGCGCCGATCTCGACAAGCAATACGGCCACAAACTGACCGAAATGGAGTATCAGCTCCGCAACTGGTACTACTTCACCTGGATCGGCGGCGACCACATCGTCGAGCAGCACATTCACAATATCGACGTGATCAACTGGGTGAAAAAAGGTCACCCAGTGAAAGCCCGCGCGATGGGCGGACGCGAGATCACCAGCAGCCCGGACGACGGCGAAATCTTCGACCATTTCGCGGTCGAGTTCGACTACGAGGACGGCTCGACGAGCTACAGCTATTGCCGGCATCAACCCGGCTGCTGGAACAGCGTCAGCGAGCACGTCGTCGGCACGAAAGGAAAGTGCGACGTCGGTGGGCACAAGATCCTCGGCTCCGATCCGTGGCACTTCAAAAAAGAGGGCGCGAAAGATCCGTATCAGCAGGAGCACGACGACCTCTTCACCGCGATCCGCAACAACACGGAATACAGCGAGGCCGTCCGCGGAGCGGAGAGCACGATGACCGCGATCCTCGGCCGCATGGCCGCCTACTCCGGCAAGGAACTCGACTGGGATGCGGCGATCAATTCCAAGATCGAGCTCCTGCCAAAAGTGCTCGCGTGGGACGCGCCGGCTCCGGTCAATCCGGGCCCGGACGGCTACTACCCGAAAGCGGTCCCCGGCAAGACGCAGGTCATCTGATCCGCTTCGTAGCTTGATTCACAGCGCCCCGCCTCCAGAAATGGAGCGCGGGGCGCTTTGTTTTTGAAACGACGCGGCGCGCGGTTTTGCGGCTAGTCTTCCGGTCGAATCGCGCGGGATTGTGCTCTGGGAATCTCGTCTCCGCGCGGCAGATGCGGGATCTCCAGCCAGCGTTTCGACTCGGCGAATTCGACCTTCTCCCCCGGCTTGCGCGCGAGGTGCGCGACCGCTCCCGGTGTCGCCTCGATGAGCTTCAGCCCGCGCTCGGGACCAAGCACGCTGACCGCCGTCGCGAGGCTGTCCGCGGTCATGCAATCGGGCGCGATGATCGTGACCAGGCCGTGATCCGTGAGGCCGATTCCCGTGTGCGGATCGACGATGTGCGAGTAGCGGACGCCGCCGATTTCCACGCGCTGGAAAACGTCGCCACTCGTCGCAATGCCGCGGTTCGCGAGGAAAATAATCTGCGGCGGCGGCGCGTCGGGAACATCGAGCGACGCGACTTCGATCCGCCATCCCGGCTCGTACAGGGGCGCATCGCTCGCCGCCATGTCGCCGCTCCCGCCGACGAGCGCGCGCGTGATCCCGTGCTTGCGGAGAACGATGATCGCCTCATCGACCGCGTATCCTTTCGCAATCGCGCCCACATCGAGCCGCATCTCCGGCACGAGCAATTCCGCCGTGCGCGCTTTCGGATCGAGCCGCAGATTTTTGAAGCCGACCCGCGCCCGCATTTGCGCGAGCAAATCCGCGGTCGGCATCGCCTTGTTCCGCCGCGCCCGGCGCCAGAGATTCACGAGCGGTCCGACCGTGATGTCGAATGCGCCATCCGTCTTTTCCGCGACGACCTGCGACCGTTCCAACACGCGCCACAAATCGGTGCTCACCGGCACCACTTTTCCCTGCCCGGAAGTGCGAGAGAGCCGGCTCAATTCGCTGTCGCTGTCGTAATCGCTCAACACCCCGTTCAGCTCGGCGATCCGCTCAAATGCAGCATCCGCAGCCGATCGCGCGCTCTTTTCATCGTCCGCGAAAAGCGTGATCCGAAACGGCAGACCCATCTCCGCCTTCTCGAAAACGAAGCGCTCTTCTGCCTCCGCGGTGATCGTAAAAAGTGACATCGCAACGACTGCCAGGCCGCACCTAAAAGCGCGAGACGCACTCACATTTCGCGCGCCCACACCGGCCGCTCGCGCAGGTGGTAGAGCATTTCGCCGGCTTTCGGCACGAGCAGCACGCCCTCGTCTTCGCGGTCTGCGTAGTCCGCCGGGTCGATCGTCGCCGGGTCGCGGTAGCCGAGATTGATCTCGTCGCAAATCTCGCGCGGGATTCCGGTCGCGAGCGTCACTTTCACCCGCAGCTTCTCGACGCCGTTTTCATACGTCCCGATGCCCGCGACATGCGTCGAGTGCGCGAGCGTGCCCCACGGGAAATCTTTGAACTTGTCCCACTGCTGCAAAAAATAACCCGCGCAGTGGTAGCCGACCTGCCGGATGAGCTGCCCATGCGTCACCGAGATCTCGTGAATGTGCGGCGCGTAGATGATCAGCTCGCCGCCATCGGCGACGACGGGCTCGAGTTTGTACATGCACTTCGCCCCGACCCAGAGCTCGTCGTACATCTTCGGCGCGCAGGAGAGGACGGTGTGAAAAGGGCGCTCTTTGTAAGTGATGTGCAGCCGCCGCGAGAGCTCGGAAGCTTCATCCCAGGCTGATTCCGGGCTCCCGATGAAAAGCCCGGCGAGCTGCCCGCGCTCGACGACCATGCAGAGGCAGAGCTTCGGCACAGACACCATCGCGCCGACGTGATCGACGACCTTCCGCACCGGCGTCCACTTGTTCCCGATGATCAGCGGGTTGGTCACGATCGCGCCGAGCCAGTGGAAAAAATTCAGCACTTCCGGGCCGCTGACTCCGGGAAAAAGGTATTTGTTTCCGCCCGAAAATCCGACGACCTCATGCGGAAAAACCGGTCCGCAAATGACGAGCTGATCGTAGTCGAAAATCCGCGCGTTGATGTTCACCGGCACCTCCATTTCCAACAGCCCGCCGGTGAGTTCGCGCGTCTTCTCCACCGTCAGCGTCCCGATGTTTCGCAGCGCCGCGGGATCGTCCCACGCGTGATTGAAAAAGCGGACGCTGCCATATTTGCCGCTCCGCTCCTCCGCCGTGAGCTCGAGCCGCTCGCAAATCGCCTCCTCGCTCATCGGCTGATGCGTCCCGAGCGCGATCATCACATCGAAGTTTTTCGTGACGTGCCCGACTTGATCGAAGAGCCCCGCAAACAGCATCCCGAGCGGACAGGTCCGCGTGGAATCCGGCACGATCAGGAGGATGCGCCGATCCTTGTAATCCTTGGCCGGACAAGCCTGCGCGATGAGGTCGCGGACTTCGTCGGCGGTTAGAAAAGAGCCGTCGGGCGCGGTGCGGGAAAGGGTTGTCGTATTCATGACGAGAGCCAAAATTTATTCGCGGCAGGCATCCTTTCGATGCCGAATCTTTTCAATCGCGACGATCTTCACGGTCTCGATGATCTCGTAAATAACACGGTAGTCCCCGGCGCGAACGCGAAAGGCGTTAACGGTTCCCACGAGCTTTTTGCTGCCTTGCGGGTGCGGGTCTTCACCGAGATCTCGAATCACCCCCAAAATCCGCGGGATCTCGCTCGAGGTAATTCGACGGAGTTCCTTCTCCGCCGATCGCTTGAATTCAATTCGGTATGAGGCCATCGCGCTTGAGCCCAGCGACTACATCATCCATTCCGACCGTTGGCTCACCCGCCCGCGCCGCGAGGGCAGCCGCATCCGCCAGATCTTCGAGCAACTCCTCGTATTCATCAATTGGCAAGACGACGGCGGTGCGCTTCCCCGCTTGATCCGTAATGAACTGGGCGTTCGGAGTCATACCGAAAATGGTAGTGCCGGAATGAGCGAAGTCGAGCGGTGGAACCTCGAACAAGGGGCATCAAATCGTCTGCGAAAGGAACCCGCCATCGACGCGGAGATCGATGCCGGTGACGAAGCTCGCGGCGCGACGGCTGGCGAGGAAAATGGCCGCGCCGATCAGTTCGCTGGCGTCGCCGAAACGCGCCATCGGGGTGTGGCCGAGGATCGCCTGCGTGCGCGCGGTCGGGGAGCCGTCGTCGTTGAAGAGCAGTTTGCGATTTTGCTCGGCGGGGAAAAAGCCGGGCGTCAGCGAATTCACGCGCACTCCACGGGTCGCCCATTCGCGGGAGAGGAATTGCGTGAGGCTGAGCACGGCGGCTTTCGACGCGGAATAAGTGACGACACGAGAGAGCGGCAGATGCGCGGAGACGCTCGCGATATTGATGATGCTCCCCTGCCCGCGCGCGGCCATCGCGGGGCCGAATTCCTGGCACGGCAGCAGCGCGCCGCCGACGAGATTCAGGTCGAAATTCGCGCGCCAATCGTCGGCGGAAATCTGCTCGAACGCGCGCTCCGCGGTGACCGTGACCTTCGGATCATTGCCGCCCGCCGCGTTCACCAAAATCGTCGGCGCGCCGAGCTCCGCCGTGATCAAAACATGCGCCGCCGCGAGGCTCGCGCGGTCGATTGCATCGGCGGCGAAAAACGTCGCCTGGCCACCCGCCGCGACGATCTTTTTCGCGCGCTCCGTCCCGCGCTCCACGTTCCGCCCGAGCACCGCGACCTTCGCCCCAGCAGACGCCAAACCTTCTGCCAGAGCGCCTCCGAGGACGCCGGTGGCTCCGATAACGACCGCGACTTCATCCGACAAATCGAAAAGGTTATTCATTATTCAAGGAGGACAGCGAAGCCGTTCAGCGTTGGCAAGATCGCCGCGCCACTCACCCGCCCCTCCTCGTTCCCAAGCTCCGGCTTGGGAATGCCAGTGTCCCCGAAGCTCTGCTTCGTTCCACGCGCATCGAAGCAGAGCTTCGCAGACAGGCGCGTTCCCCAGCGGGAGCTTGGGAACGAGGGGGGAAATGCCATCAGCGCGCTTCGTTCGAGACGCCGCTCTCAACCCTCAACTAACTTTTCACCGTGCCCCAGCGCCGGTGCAGAAAGCGCTCCCACGGCGAGAAAAGGATTTTGTCCGCCATCAGGCCGATGAGGACGATGACCAGCATGATGCCGATGACCTGATCCATCGCGTGCAGGTCGCGGCCGTAATTGAGGAGCTGGCCGAGGCCGAAACCCGTCAGGATCGTCACGTAAATTTCCGCAGCCATCAGCGAACGCCACGCGAAGGCCCAGCCCTGCTTGATCCCGCTGACGATGAACGGCAGGGACGCCGGGAGGATCACTTTGATCCATGTGTGCATCCCTTTCGATCCCATGCTGCGAGCGGCGCGGGCGTAAATGGGCGGGACATTTTTGACGCCGTTGTCCGTCGCCAGCGCGACCGACCAAACCGTGCCCATGACGACGACGAAGAGCATCGCCATCTCCGTCTGCCCAAACCAAATGAGCGCGAGCGGCACCCAGCAGACGCTCGGCAGCGCCTGCAGGCCGAGCCCGAGCACGCCGATCGTGTCGTGCGCCCATTGAAAACGCGCGGTCAGCAAACCGAGCGGCACGCCCGCGACGACGCCCACGAAATAGCCGAGCAGCAGTCGCTTCGTCGTGACCCAGAGCGCCTCGAAAAGCGTGCCGTCCTCGACCGCGCTGCGGAGATATTCCCAGACGGTGAGCGGCGCAGGGAGGATCACCGGCGACCATTTTCCGCTCGCCGCCGCCGCGTGCCAGATCGCGATGAGACCGGCGAAAAACACAAACGCGGCGAGCGCGCGTTTCATTCCGCGACCTCCGCGGTTTGATGCGATTTCAGCGCCGCCGTGATCTCGGTCGCATACTTCGCGAGGCTCGCGCTGTTGATGTCGCGCGGGCGCGGAAGATCGATCATGAACTGCTCCCGGATGCGCCCCGGATGCGGCGAGAAAAGGACGACCCGATCGCCGAGACACGCGGCTTCGCGGACGTTGTGCGTGACGAAGACGATCGTCTTTTTGCGCGCCTGCCAGATCGTCTGGAGGTCACCGTAAAGCTGCTCGCGCGTCATCGCATCGAGCGCGGCGAACGGCTCGTCCATCAAGAGCACACGCGGGTTCGGAGCCAGCGAGCGGGCGAGCGCCACGCGCTGCCGCATCCCGCCGGAGAGCTCGTGGATATTTGATTTCGCGTAGCGCTCGAGGCCGACCAGTTTGATGTAAAACATCGCGACCTCGAGGCGCTCCTTATCCTTCAAACCGGGCTTCAGTTTCAGCCCGAAGAGCACGTTGCCGATCACGTTCAGCCACGGAAAAAGAGCGGCCTCCTGGAACATTACCATCCGGTCACGACCGGGCTCGGTCACCATCCGACCCTCGGTCATCACCGCGCCTTGATCCGGGAAATCGAGCCCCGCGATCACGTTCAGCAGCGTCGATTTTCCGCAGCCGCTCGGCCCGACGAGACAGACGAATTCGCCCTCGTCCACGACCAGACTCACGTCGTCCAGCGCGTGCGTTTCGACCACACCCTCGCGGAACCATTTCGAGACGCCATTGATCGAAAGTTTCGCCGGCTGGAGCACTCGCAACTCCTCGTCGACGACATTGATTTTGGACGCAGCGGGCTTCATCGGGCGCAGAAGGTTTTCGCTGGAGGCGCGCCGGGCAAGCCCCAAATCCGCGCCGCTCACTTCGGGATTTCGACGAGCTGTCCGAGGTCCGCAGTGCCTTTCAAAAACCCCATGCTCTGCGCTTCCTTCAGCAAAGTATCGAAGCTCCCGCGCGACACTTCGCTCGTGAATTTCAGCCGCGGCCATGCCTGATTCGCCACCGCCTCCGGCAAGTCACGTTTCGTGATTTCCTTGAGCGCCGCACGGACCAGCGCCTTCGCCTCGTCCGGGTGTTCGTTGATCCATTTCGTCAGCTCCGCGTGCGCGGCGACGAACTTTTTCACCAGCTCCGCACGGTCTTTTAAAATCTTCACGCTCGCCGCCAGCACGGTCGTCACCGCCTCCTTCTCCTCGAGGAAAATCTTCCCTTTCGCCTCCAGCTCCAGCCGCGTCACCCACGGCTCCACGGTCCACGCGCCGTCGATTTGCCCGCTCTGGAAAAGCGACAGCATATCCGGGTTCGCCGCCGGAAGGACCATGACCTCGCCACCGAGCTGAGTGATCCGGTAGCCCTGCTTTTTCAGCCACACCCGCGCCGCCACGTCCTGCGTATTTCCGATCTGCGGCGTGGCGATCTTCTTTCCTCGAAAATCGGCCACCTTGCTGATTCTCCCATCGCCTTGCAGCACCAGCGCCGCCCCGCCAATCGCCGCCCCTGCCACCACGCGAATCTCCTTCCCCTGCGCCCGCACATAGGCATTCAGGACCGGCCCCGGCCCGACATAGGTCAGGTCGATCGACCCCGCGAAGATCGCCTCCATCGCCGACGGTCCCGCATTATAAACGAACCACTGCACGTCCACGTCCGCGCCGAGCCGCTCCTTGTTGAACCAAGGTTTCCCCTCGCGCTGCAGCTCGCTGGCG
Source organism: Spartobacteria bacterium (assembly GCA_043777315.1). GTDB lineage: Bacteria > Verrucomicrobiota > Verrucomicrobiia > Chthoniobacterales > Chthoniobacteraceae > CAIURC01. Next base: position 16,221 of record JAYVPW010000143.1, read on the forward strand.
ACCAGCGCCTGCGCGTGCGTGATGTTTGGGAAATGTCCGACGCGCAGGGTGATTTTTTCCTCCGCGTGAAGTGCCGGGGTCATCGCGACGAAGAGCGCGGTGAGGAGAATGAGGGCTGAATGTTTCATGGCAGTTTTGAGAGGTGAATGAAGGATGTGATCACGGGGCGGCGCATATGCTGCGTCATCTACGTTCGATGAGGAGTATTGAATCTGAGCGTCAAGAGGATTCTGCGTTTTGCCGGAAGAATCCGCATCTCGCTTCCTTGTCCGCCTTATTGTTGCGTCGAATTCATGCTCCATTCCCCCCTGCTCTCCCGCCGAGATTTCGTGGCCCTGCTGGTGCTCGGGGCGGCCTCTGGCCGGCGCTCGATGGCTGCCAAAGCCGCTTCACCACAGCGTTTCCCGATCATCACGTTCACCAAGCCGTTCCAAAATATCGCCTTCGATCAGACCGCTGATGTGATGGCGGAGGTCGGGTTCGACGGCATCGAATGTCCGGTGCGGAAGAAGGGGCAGATCGAGCCGGAGCGCGTCGGTGACGAGTTGCCGCGGCTGCACGAGGCGCTGAAAAAACGCGGGGTCGATCTCACTTTGCTCACGACCGACATCGTGAAAGTCGATGCGCTCGCGGAGAAGGTGCTGCGGGCGGCGAGCGCGCTGGGCGTGCGGCGCTACCGGCTCGGTTATTGGCACTACGATTTAGGTTCTGTTCACGAATTGCGAAGCCCTCCGCGCCGAAGGCGCAACCTCATAGCAGCCTGGGGCAGCGCCCCAGGTTGAGGGAGGAAAACGGACCAGGGCTGAAAGCCCGGCTCATCCGCCCGGCTCATCCGCCCGGCGCATGAATCGGGCTTTCAGCCCTGCGCGTTCTCCTTCCCGATTTCCTGGGGCGCTGCCCCAAGCTGGTATGAGGCTGCGCCTTCGGCGCGAAGGTTCCCTTATAATTCGTGAACACTACCTAGCGCGGTCCGATCTCGCTGCACTGCGAATACCTCGCCGGCGCGGGGCCGGAGCAGGTCGCGCAGATGAAGAAAGATCTGGCGGTGTTGAAGGGCTGGCTGGGGACGTAATCGCGGCGCGTTTGTAATCCGCGGTCGCGGAGGTGAGGCCGGCGGCGCGACATTCCCGGCAGAGCCGCAGCTCGGCGTCTTCAGCTTCGGCTTCGACCGCGAGCAGGAAAAGGCGGTGGCAGGGATCGTGGAGGCAGTTCACGAAACGGCTCGTCGTCTGGCCGGTGTGCGCGCATTTGCCGATCGGCACGAGACCGTCGTCCACTTTGACGGTCATGCGCTGATCGAAGACGAAACACTCGCCGAGCCAGTGCTCGTTTCCGAACTGCTCCTGGTAGCTCAGGATGCCGCCGTGGAGTTGATAGACCGACTCGAAACCCTTGCTGCGAAGCAGTGCGGATGCCTTTTCGCAGCGGATGCCGCCGGTGCAATACATGAGGATCGTCTTCTCTTTCAAATCACCGAGCTGATCGACGAACCCCGGCAGTTCGCGAAAATTTTCGATCTCGCAAGCGACCGCATTTTCAAACTTCCCCGCGTCCGATTCGTAGCGATTGCGCACATCGAGCAGGACGACTTCCGCATCCTGCTCGATCCGCGCTTTCCACTCCGCCGGGCTGAGGTGATTCCCCTGCTCCGCGGTCAGCGGAATCCCGGCATTCAGCGTCACGATCTCGCGCCGCACCTTCACGACGAGCTTCGGAAAAGTGGTCGCATCGCCATCGGTCGTCTTCACCTCGAGGTCCGCGAAACGCGCATCGACCCGGAGCGCGGCGAGGTATTGCCCGATCGCGCCAGCCTCCCCTGCGAGCGTGCCATTGATCCCCTCCGCCGCGATCAGCACGCGCCCCTTCAAGCCCAGCGATGCGCAGAGCGCCCGCTGCTCCGCCGCAAAAATCTCCGGCTCCACCAGCTCGAGATATTTATAAAAAAGAATGACAGGATGCAGCGCAGACATCGGAGCGAAACCGGCAATCTGTCCCAGCCTCCCGCGATGGCAAGGCCTGGGAAAGTTCGTGTTCCCTCAAAGCTCGCGAATCTCTAAATGCTGCCGCGTGCCCCCGACCGACCGATTCCAAGGGGGTGTAAAAGTTTTTCTGTAAATTGCTCTTCCTTCGCAATGCCCAGCTCCCCTGCGGGAGCGGCGAAGCGAAGGCGAGCGTAGCGAGCCGAG
>JAYVPW010000144.1:0-4575 GCA_043777315.1 Spartobacteria bacterium
CGGGCGGCTGTGGATCGCGGAGACGCCCGAATATCCGAACGGCCGCCGCCCGCTCGTCGAGGTCGCGTGGAAGGAAACCGGCGTGCTCAAGCCCGACCAGTACGACCGTCCCGCGACCGACCGCATCAGCATCCTCGAGGACACGAATGGCGACGGTGTGATGGACAAGAAGACGGTCTTTTTCGAGGGGCTGGAACTCGTCACTGGCTTCTGCCTGTGGCGCGACGGCTTCATCGCGGTGCATCAGCCGGACATCGTTTTCGTCCACGGCGAAGGCGCGGAGAAAAAGATCGAGCGGCTCTACACCGGCTTCGCGCCAGGCGACACACACTTCGTCGCGAACCATTTCATCGTCGCGCCGGACGGCTGGATTTATGCGAACACCGGCAGCGACGCGAATGCCGTCTCGGTCGTGAATCCCGCGGCGAAAGCGAAAATCAGCTCCGGTGTTTTTCGCTTCAAACCCGACGGCTCGGCCATTCAACAGGTCGCCTCGAAAGGCGGAAATGCCTTCGGTCTCGACGTGACGAGCGACGGCGAAATCTTTGCGAACCAGGCCACGAGCGGCAATCCGGTGCAGCACGTCGTGCTGCCCGAGTGGGTGCTCGCGAAGGGAAAAGTCGGCAAGGCGGGCAGCCTCGCGAGCGTCATCGAACAGCGCAAAGTGGTGCGCCCCGACATGCCCACGCGCGTGCCCTACATGCAGATCGATGCGGTCGGCGGCTACAGCGCGGCGTGCGCGAGCACGGTGCAGGAAGGCGGGGCGTGGCCGGCGGAGTGGAACGACACGGTCTTCTGCACCGAGCCGATCCTCGACATCATCCATTTTGAAAAACTGCGTGGCGGCGCGCCAAACATCGTCGGCGAAATGACCGAGCCGAGCCGCGAATGGCTGCGGGCGCACGACTTCTGGTTCTTCCCCGTGGATGTCGAGTTCGGCCCTGATGGCGCGATGTATGTGCTCGATTTATACAACCCCATCGTCGCCCACAGCGACTCGCGCGGACCCAAGCACAGCCGCGCCGGCGCGAGCGTGCGACCGGACCGCGAGCACTACTTTGGCCGCATCTACCGCATCCAGCACGACGCTGCCAAGAAGCTCGAGACCCTCGACCTCACGAAAGCCGACGCGCCCGGATTGATCAAAGCGTTCGTCCATCCGAGCAAGGAGGTGCGCTTCAACGCGCATCGGCTGCTGATGGATCGCGAAGACGCCGCGAGCGCCGCACCCGCGCTCATCACGATGGCCACCGGGGAAAATTTCGCACCCGCGCGCATCCTCGCGCTGTGGGCACTGGAGCGGCTCGGGAAGCTGGAGCCGCAGACGCTGCAAGCCGCGCTCACGAGCGACGACGTGGGCGTGCGGAAGTCCGCGCTGCTCATCGCCGAGGCGCTCGGCGAGAAAAACAAAGTCGATGTCACCACGCTGCTGAATGACCGCGACGTGCGCGTGCGCCTGCTCGCACTCCGCGCGCTCGGAGCCGTGGCGCTCGATAAGGCCGGGGCCACCGCGCTGCTCGCCGTGCTGCCAAAGTTGGACGACGACTGGTCGCGGAGCGCCGCCGTCGCCGCCTCGTCCTCGAACGCCGGGCCCGTGCTCGAAGCCGCGCTCGCCGCGGCCGGCCAGCCTAGCCAGAGCGCGCTTGATCTCGCCTCGTCGCTCGCCGCGGGCTTCGTCGAAACGCAGAACAGCGCCGCGCTCGCCCGCGTCGTGACCGCCGCCGCGCAAGCCTCGCCCGAGGCTGCACCGCTCGTCCTCACGGTGCTCCAGCAGGCCGCCGCCAAGCTGCCCGCCGCGCCTCCGGAAGTGCCGGGCGCTGCATTGAAAACGCTGCTCGGGTCGCCCGATGTCGCCATCTCCGCCAGCGCGCTGCCTTACGCCGTCGCGTGGGATTCGGCCGGCACGCCGGTCGCCGCGCGCATCGCGTCGCTGCTGCCGCTCATCGCCGATGCGAAGCAGTCGGACGCCGTCCGCTCCGCTGCCGTCATCGGGCTCGTTCGCTCGCGCGCTGCGGATGCGCGCATTGTCCCCGCGGTGCTCGACGTTTTGAAATCCAAGCCGTCTGACTCGCTGCTGATCGATGTCATCGCCGCGCTCGCCTCGACCGGCGACCCCGCACTCGGCAAGCCGCTCGTCGCCGCGCTCACGGAGCTTTCGCCGCTCGCCCAGACCGCCCTTTTCGACGCGCTCGCCACCCGCGCCGAGTGGGCGAATGCCGTGCTCGACGCGCTCGCCTCGAAGCATCTCCCGCCCGCGCTGCTCGGCCCGGCCAAGCTCAGCAAACTGCGCCTTCACCCGGATGAAACCGTCGCCAAACGCGCGCTCAAAGTCTTCGCCGAAGTCGGCGCGGGCACGAACGCCGCGAAGGACGACATCATCGCGAAACTTCAGCCCGAGATCGAAAGCAAGGCGGGTAACGCCGCGAACGGCAAAACGCTTTTCGCCGCGGCCTGCGCGACGTGCCACAAACTCGGCGGCGTCGGCAACGAAGTCGGCCCGGTGCTCGACGGCATCGGCGTTCACGGCACACACGAGCTGCTCGTCCACATCCTCGACCCGAGCCGGGTCGTGGATAACGAGCACCGCACCTGGAATCTCACGCTGAAAAACGGCCAGTTCGCCACTGGCATCATCGCCCGAGAAAACGAAAACGCCCTTACCGTCAAACTGCCCGGCGGCATTCAGCAGGACGTGCGTTTGGCTGACATCAAATCGCGTCAGGACACCGGCCTCTCGCTCATGCCCGAGGGCTTCGAGGGCCTCGGCGCGGACGGCCTCCGCGACCTGCTCGCGTATCTCAGCGCCGGCAGCTCGAAGTATCGCGCGATCAATCTCGGCGACGCTTTCACCACGAGCACCACCGGCGGACTTTACGCTTCGCGCGAGGCGAAAAACGACACTGTGCAGCCCGTGAAATACGGCGTCGTTGTGGCGGAGGGCGTGCCCTTTTCCCTGCCGGACCCGACCACGACTGCGAACGGCGGCAACGTCATCGTGCTCAAGCCCACCGATGACGGTAGATACGCGAGCACCTTCCCGCCACGGGTCGAGATTCCCGTCGGATTGCCCGTGGGCAACCTCCACTTCCTCAGCGGCGTCGCCGGCTGGGGTGGTCCGGCGGATTCGCACCAGCCTGCGATGAAGGTCACGATGGAATACGCCGACGGCAAAAAGCAGGTCGAGGAACTCTCCACCGGCGACGTCTTCATCGACTACCCGAGCGGCGACGAAGTGCCCGGTTCGAAGCGCGTGGAGGGCATCGTGGAGCACAATCGCATCCGCTACTTCTCGCTGCCCGTGAATGACCGCGCGCCGCTCAAGACGCTCGTGCTCGAGAGCTATAAAAACGGCATCGCGCCGACCACGCTCGCCATCACCACCGACAACGAAGCGCCGGTGCCGCGGAGAAAATTCGCCGACGGGACGGGCGACGATGAGAACTTCAAACCGCAGTTCGACGACCCCGTGCCCCAGCCGCCTGCTACGCGCCCGGCGAACGGCCCGCGCGTCCTGCTCGTCGGCGGCGGTTCGTCGCATGACTTCGTGAAGTTTTTCGGCGCGTCCGACAAAGCCACGCTCACGCCCGTCGTCGGCTGGGTGGATTTCACGCAAAACCTGAACGGCATCGCGCCGATCCTGAAAGACGTGGACGTGCTCGTGCTCAGCGCGAACCAGCCGATTTCCGCCGGGACCAGGAAGTCTCTCATCGACTTCGTGAACCGCGGCGGTGGCCTCGTCGCGCTGCATCCCGGCACCTGGTATAACTGGCGGAGCTTTCCGCAATACAACCAGGAGTTGATCGGCGGCGGGACGAACGGCCACGACGCCTTCGGCCCTTTCACCGTGACTGTGACCGACCCGGCGAGCCCCATCACCAAAGGAGCCCCGGCGACTTTCGAGATCACCGACGAGCTTTACAATTACGAGCCGAAAGCCGGGGCCACTCCCATCGAAGTCCTCGCGACTGCGACCAGTCCGAAGAGCGGGAAAGTTTTTCCGCAGGTCTTCATCGTGAAGCACCCGAAGGCTCGCATCGTCGGCCTCACGCTCGGCCACGACGCCAAAGCCCACGACCTCGCCGCCTACCAGACGCTGTTGAAAAATGCGGTGCTGTGGGTCGGAACGAAGTGAGCGCGATGACCGCCTCGCAGAAGTCCTGAGCTACCTCCGCTCTGCGTGGGGCAACGAAGCGAGCGTCGTGACGCAGAACGATGTCGCCAAATTCCGCAAGCCGTGAAGAAAAAACAGCTCTTAATTCATAATGAAATTCACCCACCTCTTGAGCGCCCTCACGCTTCTGTTCGCACCGCTCGCTCTGCGCGCGACTCCGACGGAAAATCTCGCATTCCGCGTCCTGCCGGCGGCGGGGAAAGTCGCGGTGGATGGGAAGGTGGAGGACTGGGATTTGTCGGCGGGGATTTTTGCGTGCGACGACGTCGAGGAGCAGCGGGAACATTTCGGCGTGTGGCTTCATGCGCAATACGACGCGGAGAATCTGTATGTGCTGGCGCGGTGGAGCGATGAGACGCCGCTGAACAATCCGGGGCAATCCATCGCGGATTACGGGTTCGCCG
>JAYVPW010000145.1:0-4525 GCA_043777315.1 Spartobacteria bacterium
CATCGGGGTGTCGTGATCGATCGAAACAAAGCGCGCGGGCATCCTCCTTCAACCCGCCAATTGAAAATTCGTTACGCGGAAAGTCCGACAGGCTGCTAGCGGCGGTCGCGCCCGTTGCCGCAAATACTCAGCCTGCTTCTGCGCTTTCAGCTTCACACGACGCGGCCGGCGATGATGGTGCGGGTGACTTGGAAATCATCGGTGAAGGTGACGAGGTCGGCGTCGGTGCCGGGGGCGAGGATGCCTTTTTGAGCCGAGAGGCCGAGGGCGCGGGCGGGGTTGAGGGTGGCCATTCGGGTGGCTTCGACGAGGGAGACGCCGGCGAGCTGGGTCATGTTTTGGATGCAGCGGATCATCGTGGAGGTGCTGCCGGCGAGCGCGTTGCCATCGGCGGTGAGGCCGACGTGGTCGCGGACGACGCAGTCGATGTCGGCGAGGGAAAAGTGGGATTCTTCCGGGAGGCCGGCACCGGCGGTGGCGTCGGTGATGAGGACGATGCCGTCGGGGCCTTTCGCGTGGTAAAGCATGCGCATGAGGGTGGGGGAGACGTGGCGGGCGTCGGCGATGAGTTCGCAGAGCATGTCGGGTTCGCTCATTGCGAATTCGAGCAAGCCGGCGACGCGATAGGGTCCGCGGCGGCGGGCGGAGGACATGCAGTTGAAGGTGTGCGTGGCCTGCCGCATCCCGCGGGCAAAGGCGGCGGCGGTTTCTTCATCCCACGCATCGCTGTGCCCACCGCTCACGCGGATGCCGGCGGCGACGAGCGCGTCGATGAGTTCGAGCGCGCCGGGCAGCTCCGGTGCGAGAGTCATTTGCGTGATGCAACTGGTGTCGGAAAGCCATTGTTCCCATTCCTCGCGGCGTGGGGCGCGGATGAGTTCGAGGCGGTGTGCGCCGGGTTTTTCTTTGGAAAAATACGGCCCCTCGATGTGGACGCCGAGCACCTGCGCGCCGTCGGCGTCGGGCGCGGCGCGGTAGCTTTCGACGGCCCGGATGACGCGCAGAATTTCGTCGCTCGTGGCGGTGATTGTGGTGAGCGCGAGTGAGGTCGTGCCGCCGCGGGCGTGATGTCGGCAGATGGTCGCGAATGCCTCGGCGGTGCTTTCCATCGCGTCCCGGCGGAGCGCTCCGTGGATGTGCATGTCGATGAACCCCGGCGCGAGAAATTGACCGCCGAGATCGACGAGTTCTTCGCCGGGAATCGGCTCCAGTGCTTGATCCGAGACCGCCGCGATTTTTCCATCCGCCACGCGGAGAGAGCCGCGAGGCGCGATGCGGTCGGGGAAAATGAGGCGGGCGTTGGAGAGGAGCATGGGGGGATCGAAGATCGGAGATGGGAGATCGGGAGATCGGGAGATCGGGAGGAAATTGGAGGGAGAATCAGCCGCGCATTCAACCCGATCTCCCATCTCCGAACTCCGACCCTCACATCCGCTGCCACGCCGGCTTGTGCGTGTAAACCCAGCGGTAGTATTCGCTGCGTTTGAGCGCTACCGCCGCCGCTTCATCGACGACGAGCGTGCAGTGCGGATGCATTTGCAAAATGGAGGCCGGGCAGTCGGCGGTGATCGGCCCCTCGGCCATCGCGGCGACGGCGGCGGCTTTGCGTTCGCCGAGCGCGAGGACGAGGCAATGGCGCGCTTCCATGATCGTCCCGACGCCCATCGTGATGACATGGCGGGGGACTTTTTCCTCGCCGCCGAAATACTTCGCGTTGTCCGCGAGAGTCCGTGGCGTCAGCGTCTTCAGCCGGGTGCGGGAGGCCAGCGAGGAGCTCGGCTCGTTGAATCCGATGTGGCCGTCCGAACCGAGGCCGAGCAGTTGCAAGTCGATGCCGCCGGCGCGCTCGATCGCCTTTTCATACGCCAGACAATGCGCGGCGATGTCGCGCGCCATGCCATCGGGCACATGCGTGCTGGCGGGGAGGAGGTTCACGTGCGCGAAAAGTTTCTCGCGCATAAACGTGCGGTACGATCCCGGATGTGCAGCGGGGATGCCGACGTATTCGTCGAGATTGAAAGTGGTGGCGCGGGTGAAATCGACGAGGGCTGCCTCGCACATCAAGATCAGCTCGCGATAGAGCCCGAGCGGCGTGGAGCCGGTGGCGAGGCCGAGGACGCTCGCCGGTTTTTGTTCGAGTTGCGCTTCAAAGTGGCGCGCCGCCGTCTTGCTGACCGCGGCTTCGTCGGGTTGGATGATGACTTCCATGGCTCGCGCAGGAGTATGAATTCACCGTCCGATTTCCAAACCACAAAATTGGCGCGGCTGCTCAAGCTCGGCTTGGAGCTCGCGGATTTTGAGGAGAAATTCGCGCGTTCGTCGGGGCCGGGCGGGCAGCATGTGAACAAGGTTTCCACGGCCGCGACGCTGCGACATCGGCCCTCCGGCGCGGCTGTCACGGTGCAGGATACGCGGTCGCAATCGATGAACCGCCAGCTCGCGTGGGAGCGGCTTTTGGATCGCATCGAACGTGAGCGCCGGGAAGAGCGCGCCGCCCGGCGATCGGCTCTGGAAAAGGAACGGCGGCAAAAGGCCAAGCGGCCGTGGGGCCTGAAGCAGCGCATTCTCGATTCCAAAAAAAAGCGCGGTGCGGTGAAGCGTCTGCGGTCAAAGGATCTGTGAGCGGACGCCACGGGCGGCTTGTCAGCGCGAGGTTTGCGCCGAAGGTGACGGCCCGAAAATGAAGACGATCCTGCGCGTGTTTGCCTATGTCCGCGGCTATCCGTGGATGGCCGCGGGGACGCTCTCGTGCGCGATCATCACGACGCTGATGGTCACCGTTTTTCCGAAAGTGACGCAGCTCGTGATCGACGAAGTCCGCGCGGGGCATCGCGAAAATCTGCTGCGTTATTCGATCATCGCGCTCGTCACTTTTTTCCTGCGCGACTTCTTCAACGGCCTGCGAATCGTGCTGAACAACACGTTCGAGCAGAAGGTCATCTTCGACCTGCGCAGCGACCTTTACGCGCACATCCAACAGCTCCCGCTGACGTGGTTCGATAACCGCGCGACCGGCGACATCATGACGCGGCTGCTCGAAGACGTGACCGCGGTTGAGCGCGTTTTGATCGACGGAATCGAGCAGGGAGTGGTCGCCGTTTTGCAGGCGGTCGTGGTCGGCACATTGCTCTTTTTTTACAACACGAAGCTCGCCCTCCTCGCGCTCGTGCCGCTGCCGTTGCTCGTCGCCGGGGCGCTCGCTTACACGCTCACGGCGCATCGGCGCTATCGGCTGCAGCGCAAGGCCTCATCAGCGATGAACGCCCTTTTGCACGACAATCTCGCGGGCATCCGGCAGATCAAAACGTACGTCCGCGAGCGGGAGGAACACGCGCGTTTCAACGCGGTGAGCCAGCAACTGCGCGAGGCCACGCTCGTCGTGATGCGCGTGTGGGCCGTTTACAATCCGGTGATGACTTTCTTCAACGCGCTCGGGCTCGTGCTGGTCATCGGCTTCGGCGGGCAGGCCGTGCTCGATGGCACGATGAGCGTCGGCGATCTCGTCGGATTTTTGCTGCTCGCCGGTTTTCTCTACGAACCGATCGGCAAGCTCCACAGCCTCAATCAACTGATCCAATCCGGACGCGCCGCGGGCGAGCGGGTCTTCGAAATCATGGATGAAAAAATCGAGCCGGGACGCGCCGATGTGGATGAAGCCGTGGAGATCGAAGGCGACGTGCGTTTTCAAAATGTGAGCTTTGCGTACGACGAAGCGGTGCCGGTTTTGCACAACATCAATCTGCACGCCCGCCCCGGCCAAACGGTCGCGCTCGTCGGTCACACCGGCGCAGGGAAATCGACGCTCGTGAACCTGCTCACGCGCTTTTACGAGTTCGATGCGGGCGAGATTTTCATCGATGGAAAGCCGCTCGCGGAGCTCTCGAAAAGCGCGTTGCGCACCGCGGTCGGCATGGTCACGCAGGAAAGTTTTCTCTTCAACGGAACCGTCCGCGACAACCTGCGCCTCGGAAATCCCGACGCGACCGACGCGGAACTCTGGGACGCTCTCGCCGCGGCAAATGCGCGGGATTTTGTCGAGCGTCTGCCGGAGAAACTCGAAGCCGTCGTCGGCGAGCGCGGGGTGAAATTGAGCGTCGGCGAAAAGCAGCGCGTCTCGATCGCACGCGCGCTTTTGAAAGATCCCCCGATCCTCGTGCTGGACGAGGCGACCGCCAGCGTGGATACGCAGACCGAGCGGCTGATCCAGCAAGCGCTCGATCGGCTGATGGCGCGGCGCACGAGCTTCGTGATCGCGCACCGGCTCTCGACCGTGCGTCACGCGGATCAAATCCTCGTGATGGACCGCGGCCGCATCGTGGAGCGCGGTCGCCACGACGAGCTAATCACGCAAGGCGGAATCTACGCGAAACTCTGCGAAACCAGCCTGATGGGAGCGCGTCCGGAGCCGGTGCTTTCAGCCGCGATCCAGTGTCATGTTCACGATATGGAATGACTTAAAGTTTGGGCGGCTCTGGCGCGCTGGATTTTGGCGAGGATGTCGGCGCCTTTGGCCCGCCAGCGGTAG
>JAYVPW010000146.1:0-4517 GCA_043777315.1 Spartobacteria bacterium
GCGCAGGCTGCGGTGGTTGTAAATTTCGCCGTTGAAAATGATCACATTGCCTGTCTCCGGGTCGTGCATCGGCTGTGCGCCCGTGGGCGAAAGATCGACAATGGCGAGCCGCGTGTGTCCCAGCCAGACCCGCCCGTCCGGCGAAGTCCACTCGGCCTGCGCATCGGGACCACGGTGCCTGAGCAACTCGAGATCCATCGGCTGTGCCTGTCCTTTGCCTGTCATGACTGCTGCGATGCCACACATAGTTAGCTTAGAGCCTGCTTTGGAAAGGAAGCTGGGTCGAGCGCCAAAGGCGCGCAAACATGCCAGCCCAGGGCAACGCCCTGGGTCGAAGATGAATAACATTCCAAGCCCTGAAAGGGCGGCACTCGTTGTTCCGCCCTTTCAGGGCTCGGTGGTTTGGGAGACGTATTTCCCAGGGCGTTGCCCTGGGCTGGCTTGTGGCTGGGCCTTTGGCCCGGCGTTGCGCTGCGAGACGAAAGTGCATCACAGGCTCTAGCTTGGGTTATGTTTCATGGCATCGTCGCGGCGACATTCATGTAGGTTTCGCAGTAGGAATCAATCATCGCCTGGGTGGAGAATCGCGCCGCATTCTCCAGCCCGCGCCGAATCATCGCCGACTTGGTCTCTTCGTCCGCATCGAGGACATTGGTCAGGATGTCCACCGCCGACCAGAGGTTATCCGGGTCAAGGTAAGTCGCCGCGTCGCCGCCGACCTCCGTCATCGGCGCCCGGTCCGTGGTGACTACCCGGCAGCCGCACGCCTGAGCCTCGATGATCGGCCAGCCGAAGCCTTCTTGCAGCGACGGGAAGAGCAGCAGTTCCGCCGCGGAGTACAGGGCGCACAGATTCTCATGCGACACACCGGAACACACAATGACGTGATCTGCCAGGCCGTCGTCAGAAAGATAAGTCATTAACTCTGCGCTCAGCGGTTCACCGACCATGATGAGGTAAAGCTCACGGTCATCGGACGCGCGGCGCAGTTCGCAAAACATCTCCACCACACCCTTCCGGTTCTTGTACCAAGGCCCGCCGCCGACGTGGAGGATGTAGCGGGCCTGCGGCGCAAGGGAGTGCCCGGCCGCCCGCATCATTTCCTGCACCACCGCGCGGGCCTGCGCCACCGGCACCGGAGCAAAGGCATTGTTGAGCCCCATCTTCACGACTGATGAACGTGTCTCCGAACCTGCCATCAGCCGGCCCAAGTCCCGTCGCGTGGCCTGCGAGATACAGACCGTTTTCCGCGATCCCGCCAGGCCGGCAAGGGTCATGCGCTGAAGCATCCGCCCCGACCAGCGGGTCGGATGCTCCGGGAATTCACCGAGCGCCGAGCGCACCGCGAGCAGGTCGTGGCAGGTCACGACATGCGGCACGTCCTGAAGCCATCGCGTGTAAAAGGCATTCGAGTGATCGCAGATGTGGACGATTGGGGCGGTTGAGCGTTGAGATTCGAGGCTGGGCGAGAAGTCCGTGGTGCCGCGGGGACAATTGAGTGTCGAGAGTTCCCGTTTCAAGCGGCGTGGAAAGATGAGGAACTTGTCGATGTAGCCCAGCCACTTGCCCACCCCTGTTGCGCCGGGTTTCAGGCGGCCCAACACGGGCTCCGGGCGTAGCACTGTCACAGCCAGCCCTGCCGCCGCCAACTCCCTCTCCATGACAGCCGCAAAACGCTGCATGCTTTCCTGTCGATCTGCCGCGTAGTTCCCGATCAGCAGAACGCGCAGGGCTGATCGCACGGCGCGCTTTTCCGCATCAGCCCGGATGGGGATCGTCGGTGTGTTTCGAGGGACAATGCCCCGGAGCGCCAACTGTTTCAGCAGCGCCCCGAACACCTCTTCGACCGTGATCGAAAGGATGCACACCTTTCGGTTTTCGATGCACACCTCCAGCCCACAATTCCAGCACGGGGGCTTGTGATACAGGACCGAGTGCTGGTCGCCGTGCGGGAACCACTCACCCGGCTTGGCCCGTGCCGAAAAGATCGCGACACAAGGCACGCCCATCGTCGCGGCCACGTGCATGGGACCGCTGTCGTGACACAGCATCACGCCGGCCCCGCGGAGGATCGCCGCGCTCACCCGCGGAGAAGTTTCACCGCACAGGTTCGCCTTTGGTCCCTGCCAGATTTTCAACAAGCGCTCCGAGCGTTCCCGTTCCTCCTCCACCCCCAGCAGGACGAGCGGGAGATCCGGAAATGCCGCCGCCGCGCGCTCCATCAACTCTCTCCAGTTTTGCTCCTCCCAGTCCTTCGCCTGAAACTTCGTGCCGACACTCGCGGCAAGAAATGGTGACGCGATCCCATGAGCTCCGAGCAGCGCCTTCCCGTCGGCGATCTCATCCGAAGTCAGTTTAAGATCCCACGAATCCGGACTCCCGACATCCACCGAGCCGAGTTCCCGCAAGGCTTCCAAGGCGCGGGCGGTTCTTGATTTGTAAAGGTCCGAGCCAGGAATCCGCAGACTGCGCAAAGCGGAGCGCGAGAAGGGGACACCGACGACATTGGAGATCGCGCAAGAGCGAAAGAAGATGTAGTCGCGCAGGCTCGTGAGGATGCCGCCCTTTGGCGACGCGAGATACACCAGGCAATCGTAGTTTCCGTCTCTCAGCGACTTCCGCAGGCGCACCAGCTCCCGGAAATTGCGAAGCGAAACCGGGTAAGTCAGCGTGTCATTGTAGAGGTTCGTATTCCGCAGCACCGTTTCCATCGGTGCCGCCTTGGCATTCACGGCAATGTTCGTGAGCAAGGTGATATGCGCGTCCGGGAAAGCCTGCCGGACGAGATGAAAAGCCGGCAGCACGACGAGGGTGTCACCCAGACTGCCAATCCGGTAAACCACGACCCGCTTGAAATGTTTGAAGTCGCGAATCACGGGCGTATGAAGTGACGTGTTGCGCCGGATGTCAAAGCCTGGATGCAATCGCGGCGGCGGCAGCCTTCACCGAATATGGCTCCATCGCCTTCCCGCACCAATCGAAGGACCGGGGAAACCTCGCGAGCTCCTCAATCGCCTGCGCACAGGCCTCTGCGTCGCGCTCCTTGATGACCCGCACGCGTTCCCAAGCGCCAAATTCGCGATGGCTTCCGACGGCGTCGGTCACAATCACGCCACAGCCGGCATGCAGCGCCTCATTCACGACGAGCCCCCACGTTTCACCCATGCGCCGCGATGGCAGGATGAGCAGATCCGCCGCGAGGTAATAGCCTGGTATTTCACGCTGGTTCACGAAGCCGGCGAAGGACGCCTGTCCGTCAAACCCGGCCGCATCCGCCTTCAAGTCCTCTATCAAAATCCCCGAACCGAGAAAGACCACCTTCGTTAACTCTCTCCGCGCCGGGCTCAAAAGCCCGAAGGCTTCGAGGATGAGACCGGGATCCTTCTTCGGAATGAGCTTGCCGGAAAACAACACGAGCGTCTCCCCGTCCGCGACACCCAGCTTCTTGCGAAGCTCACTCCGCATGACTGATTTCGAGTCCGTGGTCATGTCCGGCAGGGTGGAATCCACGCAATAACGTGCCGCCGTCAACCGCTCCTCGATGAGCCCGTGCCGGAGCAGGTGTTCACGGTTCAGCTCTCCGATGAAAAAGGCATGAGACACACCCCGGTAAATGATCCCGTAAGCCAGTGAACGCACCAGACGTTTCAAAGTGGAACGCGCGAAAGCCTCGTCTTGAGTCTCGTGGCGAATCCAAATCGGAATCCGCAGAATCAGACAAGCCAGATAAGTCACGAGGTCGGCCTCGTAGAGAAATTGCGAGATCAACACCGCCCCAGGTTTGACTCGTCTCAACAGCTCGAAAATACCGCGGCCCGTAAGGCTGCGGAAGCCTTGGAGCGGCACCCCGCGCTCGTTGTTCAGCACGACATGTTCGTAGCCATCGAGGAGCGGAGTGTCCCATGCCACGACCTGCCCGAAGTCCCGGTCACGGTGGCCGCGCACGGAGCAGTCGGTGGCGTAGACGACCTTGAACGCACCCGGCTTCAGCTTGGCGAGCTGCTGATAGACCGGTGCCTTGTACTGCACCGGATGGGAATCGAAGATCAGCAATTTCACATTCACTCGACCGCCTCCCAAATTAGCGCAGCCCAACGGTTACCATAGGCTTCCCGATAGTTGGCCCGCGCTATTTCTTCCTCTACTATCCCCCATTTTGCCCGCGCAGGCCGATTGGCACACGCATCAGATATTGCAGCGCAAATCGCCACAGAATCGCCCGCCGGAAAACTGACACCCGCCAAGACTGCGCAGTCAAGATGGAACACCTTGCCTGGCATCCCGTTGGGATCGGTGAGAATTCCCGAGGAGGAATTGAAGACGTTCACGTTCTCGGCCCGGACCCATGAAGTTGCTCAGCATATTGACTTCGTCCCCTGATCCGCCGAGCGATGTCGGGTTCCAGATTTTGAACCTCCTCCAACTCGGGCTCCGAGGAGAAGGCACGAGCGGACGCCAGCGTGAGACCGGCGCAAACCGCGATGTATCCCAAGGCCGTGGGTTGCTTTGTAAACCCA
>JAYVPW010000147.1:0-51345 GCA_043777315.1 Spartobacteria bacterium
GATCGGGCGGGGACGGAGCCCCGCGCTCCACGAACTCGGGCGCGGCGACGAGGGCGCGCGCCTGGTCGAGGACGAAGGGGCTATTCAAGACGAAGAGGGCCTGCTGGGGGACGGTGGTGACGTGGCGCTGCGGGCTGGTGGCGTCGGGGCTGGCGAAGTCGAAGGTGCGGAAGATGCCGGGGAGATTCTGGCGGTCGATGAAGCCGTAGATGGCGCGGCGCCGGGCCGGCGGCGCGGCGGTGAGCTCGACGGGGCGGCCGCCCATGGTGGCATCGAGCTGGCCGGCGGCGAAGAGGAGCGAATCGTGCAGGGCCTCGAAGTCGAGGCGCTGGCGGCTCATGTGGGAGAGGAGGCGGTTTTCGGGGTCGGCGAGCGTGGCGGCGGGGGTCGTGTCGCTGGCCTGCTGGTAGGTGGCGGAGAGGAGGATACGGCGCTGGAGTTTCTTCACGGACCAGCCGTTTTCCATGAACTCCGACGCGAGCCAGTCGAGCAGCTCGGGATGCGTGGGGGGCTCGCCTTTCACGCCGAAGTCGCCCGGGGTGCGGACGATGCCGGCGCCGAAATGATGGGCCCAGACGCGGTTGACGAAGACGCGGGCGGTGAGCGGGTTGGCCTTGCTCGCGATGGCCTGCGCGAGCTCGAGGCGGCCGCTGCCGCGGGTGAAGGGCTGCGGGTTTCCGCCGGAGAGGACGGTGAGGAAGCGGCGCGGGACTTCGTCGCCGGGCCGGCCGGGATTGCCGCGCAGAAAGACGTGCGGCTTCACGGGCTCGGGCTTGTCCACGAGCACCATCGCGCGCGCCGGGGCGTTCGGGCTGAGCTCGATGCCGACGAGCTGGTTGCGGAGCTCGCGGAGCTCGTCTTTCGCTTTTCGCGTAAAGAACGGCGTCTCGAAAAAGGGCTCGACGACCTCGGCCGGGAGCAGCACTGGGGAGCCCTGGAGCGCGGCGACGATCGCGCCGAGCTCGCTGCCGCGCTTGCCGTAGTAGTCGTGCATGGCCGCCTCTTTCGCCGCGCGCTCGCGGAGGTATTCGGGGCTCGACGGGTCGTTCGCGAGGACGGGGAGATCCTTCGGCTGCGGCTCGGTCGAGGAGGCGAAGATGCCGTAGAGCGCGTAGTAGTCCTTCTGCGAGATCGGGTCGAATTTGTGGTCGTGGCAGCGGGCGCAGACGGTCGTGAGGCCCATCGTGCCGCGGCAGATCACGTCGATGCGGTCGTCGATGATGTCGTTGATGTTGTTGATGAAGCGGCGTCCGAGGGTGAGGAAGCCGAGCGCGGCGAGTGACGCGTTGTCCTTCTCCCCGAGCTGATCGGCGGCGATTTGGCGGATGAGGAATTGGTCATACGGCATGTCGTCGTTGAACGCGCGGACGACCCAATCCCGATACGTGAACGCGAACGGGTAACGCCGCTCTTCCTGAAAGACGTAGCCCTTCGTGTCGGCATAGCGCGCCACGTCGAGCCAGTAGCGGCCCCACCTTTCGCCATACCGCGGCGACGCGAGCAGCCGATCGACGACGCGCGCGAAGGCATCCGGCGACGCGTCACTTTCAAACGCGGCGACCTCTTCCGCAGTCGCGGGCAGGCCGGTGAGATCGAACGTCGCGCGGCGAATCAGCGCGCGCTTCGAGGCGGTCGGCGACGGCTCGAGTTTCGCCGCGTCGAGCTTCGCGAAAACAAATGCGTCGATCGGACTTTTGACTTCAGCCTGCCGGCGACCCGCGTCGGGAATCGCCGGCGAGCGCACCGGCTGCAGCGACCAGTGCGACTTCGCGGCGAGCTCGATCGCGGTCGGCGGACGCGCGTCGCCCTCCGGCCACGGCGCGCCCATTTTCACCCACTCCGCGAGCGCGGCGATCTGCACATCCGAGAGCTTGTCAGCCTTCGCCGGCATTTTGGATTCGCCCTCGTGCCGGATCGATCTGATGAACGAACTCTCGTCCGGTTTGCCCGGCACGATCACCGGTCCGTCGTCGTTCCCTTTCAGCAAAGCCGCACGCGAATCGACCCGCAGCGCGCCCTTTTGCTTCTCGGCCCCGTGGCATTTGTAGCACTGCTCGACGAGCACCGGACGGACCTGCTTTTCAAAAAACTCCGTCTCCGCCGGCGTGACCGCGGCGGCTCGCGAGAGGCTGGCGAAGATGATGAAAAAAAGAGTCAGGAACGGCTTCGACATGCGGAGTCGAAGGCTAACCCGCAAGCCGCGCCGCGCATTAGAGAATTGCCCAAACCCGCCCGGGTTTTCGCCGACCACGGCGTTGCGTCACTCCACTTTTTCCACCGTGGACCAGATGCTTCCGTCGGCGAGGCGCGTGATCAGGCGGTCGCCGATTGCGCAGTCCGCGACGGTGGTGAGCAGCGCGCCGTCGGCGCGTTCGGTCAGGCTGTAACCGCGGCGGAGGGTCGCGAGCGGCGAGAGGAGGCGGAGGCGGTCGCCGTCGCGATCGACGCGAAATTTGCGCGCGACGAGAGCATTTTTGAATTGCTCGAGCAGGCGCCGCTGCACGGTCGCGAGTTCCTGCCGGCGCAGCGCGAGGCAGTGATCGGGGCGATGCTGGCGCAGGCTGGCGCTGCATTCCGCGACGCGCTGCATCCTTTCCCGGAGCTGCTCACGCGCGGAACGGACGAGCGCATTGCTGGAAAAATCGAGACGCTGCGCGGCGTCATCGAGCCGGCGGCGCGGCTCGGCGAAGAGGGCATCGCGCGCGAGAAAAGCGACGCGGTTTCGGTGGCTCTGAATGCGCGCGACGGCGCAGCGCCGCATCTGTGCGCCGGCTTGAGCGAGGCTTCGGAGCAGCTCCGCGGTGTCGGGTGTGACAAGCTCCGCGGCGGCGCTCGGCGTCGGCGCGCGCAGATCGCTGACGAAGTCCGCGATGGTGAAATCGATCTCGTGTCCGACGGCCGAGACGACCGGGATTTCCGACGCGAAGATCGCCCGCGCGAGCCGCTCGTCGTTGAACTCCCAGAGATCTTCCATGCTCCCGCCGCCGCGCGTCACGACGATCACGTCGGCGCGCGGGAGGCCGAGTTCATCTGCGCGATTCAGCTCTGCCACAGCATCCGCGAGCTCCTTCCCTGCCCCGCTGCCCTGCACGCGCACGGGGCTGATGAGCACGCGCACCCACGGCGCGCGGCGCGCGAGAATGTTCAGCATGTCGCGCAACGCCGCGCCGGTCGGCGAGGTCACGATGGCGAGGGTCGTCGGGAATTTCGGCAGCGCCCGCTTTCGGTCTGCATCGAAAAGCCCCTCGTCGTCGAGCCGCCGTTTGAGCGCCTCGAACTTCGCCTGCAACAGCCCCGCGCCCGCCGCCTGCACGAGCTGCACGTTGAGCTGATATTGCCCACGCGCCTCATAAACCGTGAGCGCGCCGCGCGCCTGCACGCACATCCCGTCGGAGAGCGGGATTTGTTTCCGCCACGCGCCGGGCCGTGCGAAAAGCACGCACGGAAGCTGGCACTGCGCATCCTTCAGCGTGAAATACTGATGCCCGCTCGCCTGCTTCCGCAGGTTGCTGATTTCGCCCTCGACCCACACCGCGCCGATGTTGGTTTCGAGCACGTCGCGGACGGAACGCGTGAGTTCGGTCACCGACAAAACGCGCGGGGTCTCGGCGATTTTCTCGCAGTCGGAAAAGAGGTCCATTGCAGTGGTAATTTAAAATCTCGAGAGGGCGGGCGCGCTCATCATGCAAGCCCTGCTGGAGTGCTCTCGCAAAGACGCAAAGACGCAAATTTCGGATTTCAGCTTTGCGGCTTTGCGGCTTTGCGAGAGCCAAAAAACGGGGTCACGCCGGACAGATTTTTCACCGAAAATCTTCGAGCGGAAGTCGGAAAAAAAGTCAGCCGTTTGCCTCACCTGAGCTTCTCGTAAAAGCGCAGCGCCTCGATTTTTTGCGTGAGTTCGCGCAGCGGGTAGAGCCCTTTCGTCGCGCCCGCGCCGGGGTCTTGCGTGAGATAATCGAAGCCGCTTTTTCCCGCGATCACGACAAAATGCGTGGTGCCGCTTGGGAAGCGCAAACGCACGATCACGGGATTGCCCCGCGAGAGATTCGAGTCGATCAGGCGATGCGACGGGAGGTCTTCATAGACATGCCGGATGCGCCCGGGATCAAGCGTGGCCGCGGCTTCCCAGTAGATCCACCCTTCCGGCGTGTAGCCGTTATTCTTCGTCAGGTAGTCGTTCAGGCGCTGCGGATCGGTGTCGATTCCGTAGAAGTTCAGGACCATCGCGGCGGAAGAAACGGCGCAGCCTTCCGCGCCGATCGTGCCGTCGGTCGGGCCGAGCAAATCACCGCCCCAGCGCGGATCGTTTTGCCGAAAGGACGGCACCGAGAGCTCGACGCGGCGGAAGAAATATTGTCCGCCGCTCGGCTCGATCGGCCCGAGGTGATTCCAGTCGCTCCACCATTTCACCGCGAAAAGGCCGGCCGCCAAAACCGCGCAGAGGAGCAGCGCGCTGAGCCGCCAGATGTGACGAGAATTTTTGGAAGGTTGCGGGAGATCGAGGATGGCGCTCATGGGGAAGGTGTGGGTTATGTGCGCGGAAAAGGCCGGTTTGAAAATAGTCATTCTGAGCGCAGTTCCGTGCGGGCGGGACGGAACGGAGTCGAAGAACCTCTTACGATTTCCCGGGGCGCAGGCGGTGGAGATCGGGCGCGTCTTCACTGGCCGCGAGCGGTCCGGGGGAAATAGTGAGAGGTCCTTCGACTCCGCTTCGCTGCGCTCAAGATGACGGGCAGGGGTCTCGCTCGCAGGAGCGATCAACAGCCGATCGCGAACGTTCGACCATTCCCGATTTCGCCGCCACATTCCTCCCGCCATGCCCGTCACCACCCGCCATTTCGTCCTCCGCAGGCTCGAGTCCGGCGCGCGGTTTGCGCTGCTCGGAGTGGTGGTGAATACCGCACTCGCGGTCATCAAAATTGTCGCCGGCGTGGTCGGAAATTCGTACGCGCTGATCGCCGACGGGATCGAGTCGGCGATCGATATTTTCTCGTCTCTCGCGATTTGGTTTGGCCTGAAAGTCGCGGCCGCGCCGCCGGACGACGAGCATCCGTACGGCCACGGCAAAGCGGAGCCGATCGCCGCCGTGGCCGTCTCGCTCGCCGTCATCGTCGCGGCCATCGGGCTCGCCGCGGAGAGCGTGCGCGAGATCGTGACGCCGCATCACGCGCCCGCGCCGTTCACGCTGCTCGTGCTCGTCGTCGTGGTCATGGTGAAGGAGACGCTTTTTCGCAAAGTGCTGCACGCGGCCGACGAGATGGGCAGCTCCGCCGTGAAGACCGACGCGTGGCATCACCGCGCGGATGCGATCACCTCGGGCGCGGCGTTCATCGGCATTTCCGTGGCGTTGATCGGCGGTCTGG
Organism: Spartobacteria bacterium; assembly: GCA_043777315.1. Lineage (GTDB taxonomy): Bacteria > Verrucomicrobiota > Verrucomicrobiia > Chthoniobacterales > Chthoniobacteraceae > CAIURC01. The sequence continues at coordinate 5,364 of JAYVPW010000147.1, forward strand.
GATGGGAGCCGGCGGATGATTGGGCCGCGCTTTTCGCGTGCGGGCTGATCGCGCTGAACGGCCTTCGGCTCCTCCGCCCGGCGCTGCATGAAGTGATGGACACCGCTCCGCCGAAAGAGATCGAGCGAAGCGTGCGCGCCGCCGCCGAATTCGTGACCGGTGTCGTCGAGATCGAGAAATGCCGCGTGCGGAAAATGGGCCTGGAATTTTACGTGGACATCCACGTCGCCGTCGCACCCGAACTGACTGTCCGCGAAGGCCACCGCATCGCGCACGAGGTGAAGGACGCGATCCAAACTTCCAATCCCGCCATCGCCGATGTGCTCGTGCATATCGAGCCAGCGGGCGGGGTTTGATCGTCGCTATTCGGGCAAAAATATCCCCGCGATCTCCGCCTGCATCGCCTCCGCCTGCGCCCGCGGGTCCGCCGCGCGCCGGATCGGCCGCCCGACGACGACGTGATCCGCGCCCGCGAGAAAGGCCTCGGCCAGCGTCATCGTCCGCTTTTGATCGTCGCTCCCCTGCTCTCCCGCGGCCCGGATTCCGGGCGTGATGATCACCGGCCCGCCGCCCAATTCCCGCCGCAAACGCGCCGCTTCGAGGCCCGAGCAAATCAGCCCGTCCATCCCCGCATCCACCGCCACGCGCGCCCGCCGCGAGACCAGTTCCTCGACCGGCCCGCTCCAACCCATCTCCGCCGCCTCCGCCGCATCGACGCTCGTGAGCACCGTCACCGCGAGCAGCTTCATCGCGCCGCGCGCCTGCACCGCCGCGCGATAAACGCCACTCGTCCCGTGCAGCGTGCAATAGGTCGCGCCGTGCTGCGCCAGATTCGCGACCGCGCCCCGCACCGTCGCCGGCACATCGGAAAACTTCAGGTCCGCGAACACCTTCTTCCCCCGCGCCGTCAGCTCCCGCAGCACCTCGAAATAGTTCCCACCCATGCAAAATTCCAACCCGAGCTTGTAAAAAGTCACCGCCTCCCCGAGCCGCTCCACCCACTCCATCGCCTCCTCCGCTGTCGGCACATCGAGCGCGAAAATGAGCCGATCCCGCGGCGGCATCGGGTTTCGAGAAAGCAACAAGTGATCGGACATTGAGCCCGCAGTTTCTCCCCGCCGAACCCCCACCATTCAACCTCAAAGCAGAAAGCAGTGCGCCCGGCGGGATTTGAACCCACGACCGTCGGATTAGAAATCCGATGCTCTATCCAACTGAGCTACGGGCGCAAAACGGGATGACACGGTCCAATTAACCCGATGCACATCGCGATGCGAGTCGAAGGTTCTGCGCCGCTTCACTCGCAAATCAACGCCTCGATGTCCGCGGTCGTGAGGCCGTCCATCAGCGGTTGCTCGCTCTCGATCGTGGCGTTCACGATGTCCCGTTTGCGGGATTGGAGGGCGAGGATTTTCTCCTCCACGGTCCCGCGGGCGATGAGCTTGTACGCGGTCACCACGCTCTTTTGGCCGATGCGGTGCGCGCGATCGGTGGCTTGCATTTCGACGGCTGGATTCCACCAGGGATCGAAATGAATGACGGTGTCTGCGGCGGTGAGGTTTAGCCCGACGCCGCCGGCTTTGAGGCTCATCAGGAACACCGGGACTTCGCCGGTCTGGAAACGATCGACGACCGCGGCGCGATCTTTGGTGCTGCCGTCGAGGTAACAGAAGGGCGTTTCCGCCGCCGTGAGCTGGTCGCGGATGAGGTGGAGCATCGAGACGAATTGGCTGAAGACGATCACGCGATGGCCGCCGTCGAGTGCCTCCTGCAGCAGTTCTTCCAGCAGTTCGAGCTTTGCGGAAGCCTCGGCGGGATCGACATCCGGGAGGCCGAGCAGACGCAGGTCGCAGCACGCCTGCCGGAGGCGCAGGAGTGCGGTCAGCATCAGCATCCGCGCCTTGTTTTGATCCTTCGTGCTCGCGAGTTCGGAGACTTGGCGGCGCGTGGATTCGAGGAGCTTTTTGTAGGTCTCGGCCTGCGCTCCCGTCAGCTCGCAATAGGCCACTTGCTCGATTTTGTCGGGCAGCTCCGGCGCGACGGTTTTCTTCAGGCGGCGGAGGATGAAAGGCTTTAGCCGCTGCACGAGCCTGCGCTGTTCGGCACCGCCCGGCGCGGCGGCGATGGCCTGCTCGAAACGCTCTTTGAAATCGCCGCGCGAGCCGAGGTAGCCGGGCATGAGGAAGTTCATGATCGACCAAATATCGCGGACCGAATTTTCCACCGGCGTGCCGGTCAGGACGAAGCGATTGCGCGCTTCGATCGTCTGTGCGGACTGCGCGTTTTGGCTTTCGGGATTTTTGATGTGCTGCGCTTCGTCGAGCACCATCGCATCGAACTCGAGGCCGCGATATTTGTCCGCATCGCGGCGCAAAAGCGGGTAGCTCGTGATGATTAAATTCGCGGAAGCGATCTGCGAAAACAGCTCGTGCCGCTTCGCTCCCGCGAGCGCGAGGACCTTCAGTTCGGGCGTGAAACGCGCGGCTTCCCGCTGCCAGTTATAGATCAGCGACGACGGGCAAACGACCAGCGTCCGGCCGCGCAGCGAGCGGAGGAACGCGAGCATCTGCACGGTTTTTCCGAGGCCCATTTCGTCGGCGAGAATCCCGCCCCAGCCGTTCTGGCAAAGGAAGTTCAGCCAATAGACGCCCTGCTTTTGATACGGTCGCAACACGTCCTCCAAGTCGCCGAGCGGGATGGCGGTGAGCCGTTCGAGCTGCCGCGGCGCGGTGGCCCACGAGCGCCATTCCGGCGTGCTCTCGATCGTCATTCCGCTCTCGCTCGCCGCGCTCTCGAGATACGCGGCGTGCTGGCGGTCGATACGGTATTGCCCCGGCTGTCGCTGCTGCGGATTGCAGTCGTTCAGGACGTGCTGGAATTCATCGAGCAGCCCCGGATCGAAGACCGCGGTCTTGCCGCTTTTCAGTCGCACTGAGCCGCGCCCGGATTGGAGCAGGCGCTGAATTTCCGCCGCGGAAAACCGCTCCCCCGCCGGGGTCGCCAGCTCCACGTTCAAGTCGAACCACCGCTCGCCCGAGCTGCGGATTTCCAGCCGAGGGGCGATGCGCTCGACGTCGCGCGTGACGTGCTGGAATCGCTCGCCAATCGTCACGGTCCAATCCCGCTCCAGTCGCGGCAAATCGCGCGCGAAAAACGCGAGGATCGCTGGCTCGCCTTTCAACATGAGCTGCCCTTTCGCGTCTGGTCCCGCGAAGCCTGCCCGTCGCAAACGCTCCAGCGCCGCGGCCTCGTCAGGCTGGCCCGCGCGGTAGCCCGCACCGCCGATCGCGATGTGCTTTTCGCCGCGTCGGCAGGTCAGTTCCGCGGCCAGGAAATTGAGCGAGCCTTCGAGCTTCAGCGAAAACGCCGATGCCTCCCGCGCGGCCTCCACAAAAGATCGCGGGGCGGCGACGAGCGCGGGATCGATCTCGAAGAACGCGCTGAGCGCGGGCAATTCGCGCGCGAGAAACTGCGTCGCACCCTCCGCCGGAATGGTGATCTCGCGCACCAGCAAATCGCCGTACGCAGCGGGCAATCCGGGCGCGACGGGCGTGAATGTTTCGCCGCGCAGGAACCACGTTCGCGTGCCGCCGGCCAGCAGTTTTCCGTCGCTCCTCAGCTCCGCACGGAGCGTCGCGGAGCCGTCTGCACCGCGGTCGATGGCGAGCCGCGGGCGCAGGCCTTCCGCCTCCACTTTGACCGCAGTCGATTTGCCGAAAGTCACGCGCGGATGTCCGGCGAGTGAGCCGAGAAAGTCGGTGAACTGCGCGCGGGTCAGCATCGCCATTCCCGGCAGTTCACCGCCTGCGAGTTCGCGCAGTTTTTCGATCGCCCGCACGTCCTCCGGCGTGGCGCGATAGTCGCGGGTGCGGTCGAGGGCGCTGAGTAAAATTCGCTTCCCGGCAACGGCGACTTCGGCACCGAGCGTGACCGAGTTGCGCTCCCACATCGCGGCGAAATTCGGCGCGAGGATCACGAACAATTCGAGCGGAGCCCCCTCGCCCTCCGAGCTGAAGATCGGCTTCAGCACAGGCTTGGCGGGCGGCGGCGCGACCGCGAATGGCTCGCTGGGCGCTGCGGCGGTGTGCGGTTTCAGGATCGCGAGGCCGACGGCGAGCGCGTGTTCACAGATCGTGCCGTGCTGGCGGGAGGCGCGGCAGACGCAAAGATTTTCGATGTTACTTTTTGAGAGAATCCGCAGACCCGAACGGAGCTCGGCGTCGCCGACGCGCACCCGCCCCTGCAGCATCGGCGGCGCGTAGGTCGCCTCGAGGACGCGGCCCATTTCGTGGAGGCTGCGAGCGTGCTTCAGAGCCTGCCAGCCGCCGGCGTCGGAGAGCAATCTTTCGGTGAGTTCGATCATCGGAACGGCGGCATTTTCGCGTGGAGAAAACCCCTAGTCATCGCGCAATGCGCTCCTAAACTCCGCGCCCATGAAAATCGTCGCGATCGCGAATCAGAAAGGCGGCGTGGGGAAGACCACCACGTCCGTCAATCTCGCCGCCTGCCTGGCGGCGCGCGGCGTGCGCGTGCTGCTCATCGACCTCGATCCGCAGGGAAATGCGACAAGCGGACTCGGGGTGCCGGCGATGGAGGGGCACAGCATTTACGGGCCGCTGCTCGGGCACGGGGACATCTTGGAAAAGATCGTGCCGACGGTTTGGGAGAATCTTTCGATCATCCCCGGCGACATCGATCTCGCCGGGGCGGAGATCGAAGTGGCGCGGGCGGAGGATCATCTGACGCGGCTGCGCGCGGCGTTTGAGCCGCTGCGGGCGGCGGCGGAATTTGACTTCGTGCTGCTCGATTGCCCGCCCTCGCTCGGCATCCTGATGACGAATGCGCTCGCCGCCGCGGATGAACTTTTGATCCCGCTCCAGTGCGAATATTACGCGCTCGAAGGGCTCAGTAAGATCGACCATGTCGTCGCGCAAATCCGGGATTGCGGGGCGAATCCGGGGCTCACGATTTGCGGGATTTTGATGACGATGTTCATGCGGAATAATCTCGCACAGCAGGTCATCGGCGAGGTGCAAGGGCACTTCGGCGAGGTGCTTTACAAGACGGTGATCCCGCGGAGCGTGCGGCTCGGCGAGGCTCCGAGCCACGGGAAGCCGATCATCGAATACGAGCCGAACGGGCTCGGGGCGACGGCATATCGGGCGCTGGCGGAGGAGTTTTTAAAGCGGCAGCGGGGGTAGGTTTTCGGGGTGTCGGCGCGCGCGGCCTCGCGTCCGGGTAGCGCGCTCGTCCCGAGTGTTGGTCGAGGCGTCTCGCCTCGACGGACTTATTTTGCGCGCGAGTCCTGGGTAGTCGCACCGATTGAAAAGTTCGTTTCGGCGGGACGCCGAAACCAGCGCTCGAGACGAGCGCGCTACCCGGAAGTTCCGAGCCGCGCGCGCTCGTCGCTTCTCGCGCGATGCAAAAAAAACGCCGCCCATTTCTAGGCGGCGTTTCTGAATTGCGAACCGTGGGGCGGGATTAGTCTTGCACCGGGGCGGCGACTGCAGGCGCGGAACCGGACGCGGCTTGCTCCTCCGCTTCGCGATCTTTCATGGCGGCTCTGCGGCTGAGTTTGACGCGGCCTTTGTCGTCCACGCCGATGCATTTGACCCAGATCATGTCGCCGACTTTCACCACGTCTTCGACGCGATTGACGCGGAAGTCCGCGAGTTCGGAGACGTGAACCATGCCGTCTTTTCCAGGCATGACTTCGACGAAACAGCCGAAGTCTTTGATGGTGACGACGCGGCCCTGATACATGGTGCCGATCTCAATTTCCTTCGTCATGCCGTTCACGATTTGTTTCGCGCGGGCCATGCCTTCGGGGTTGTTCGAGTAGATTTGGACGGTGCCGTCGTCCTGGATGTTAATCTCGCAGCCGGTCTCGGCGACGATGCCTTTGATGGTCTTGCCGCCAGGCCCGATGAGGAGGCCGATTTTGTCGGGGCTGATTTTGATGGTCTCGATGCGGGGCGCGTACGGGCTGAGTTCGGTGCGCGGCTCGTCGAGGGCGATGTTCATTTTCTCGAGGACCTCGGCGCGGAGGTCGCGGGCCTGGAAGATGGCCTCGGCCATGATTTTGTGGCTGACGCCGGCGAGCTTGAGATCGAGCTGGAATCCGGTGACGCCGCGGGCGGTGCCGCAGAGTTTGAAGTCCATGTCGCCGAAGTGATCCTCGCTGCCGAGGATGTCGGCGAGCGTGGTGTAGCGGGCGAGCTGGCCGTCCGCGCCGTATTCGGTGACGAGGCCGACGCTGATGCCGGCGACGGGGGCCTTGATCGGGACGCCCGCATCCATGAGCGCGAGGATGCCGGCGCAGACGCTGGCCATCGAGCTGGAGCCGTTGCTTTCCATGATCTCGCTGCTGACGCGCATGGCGTACGGGAATTTCTCCACGCTCGGGATGACGGCGTCGATGGAACGCTCGGCGAGTGCGCCGTGGCCGATTTCGCGGCGGCCGGGGCTGCCGGTGCGGCCGGTTTCGCCGACGCTGAACGGCGGGAAGTTGTAGTGCAAAATGAAGCGCTTTTTCGTGATGCCGCCGGTGTAGCCGTCGAGGTCTTGCGCTTCGTCGGCGGGGGCGAGGGTCGCGAGGGCGACGGACTGCGTTTCGCCGCGTTGGAACATCGCGCTGCCGTGGCTGCGCGGGAGGAGGCCGACTTCGGCGACGATGTCGCGGATCTGGCCGAGGCCGCGTCCATCGCAGCGCACCTTTTTGTCGAGGATGCTGATGCGGAAGGCTTTCTTTTGCAGGTAGTCGAAGGCCTGGCTGACTTCGAATTTCGTGGCCTCGGGATACTTGGCAAGAACGGCGGCGCCGGCCTCTTTTTTCAACGCTTCGACGGCCTTGTGGCGGTTCGCTTTTCCGGGCGTGTTGAGCGCCGCTTCGATGCGGTCGCCGGCGACGGCGTAGGCGACTTCGAGCAGTTCGTCTTTCACCAGCATGAGCGGGACGACGCGCTTGGTTTTGTTGACCTTCGCGGCGAGTTCGATCTGCGAGTCGATGATCGTGCGGGCGTGGCCGTGGGCGAATTCGAGCGCTTTCACAAACTCCTCTTCGGGCAGTTCATTGGCCGCGCCTTCGATCATGATCACGTCGTCTTTCGTGCCGACATAAACGAGGTCGAGATCGCTGTGCTCCATCTGCGCGTGCGTCGGATTCACGACGAACTGCCCATTCACGCGACCGACGCGGACGGCGCCGATCGGCCCGGCGAACGGGATGTCGGAAACCATGAGCGCGGCGCTCGCGCCGTTGATGGAAAGCATGTCGGGATCGTTCTGGCCGTCGGCGCTGAGCAGGACGGAGATGATCTGCGTGTCGTAGAGGTAGCCCTTCGGAAAGAGCGGGCGCAGCGGGCGATCGGTCATCCGGCAGGTGAGGATTTCCTTCTCGCTCGGGCGACCTTCGCGCTTGAAATAGCCGCCGGGGATCTTGCCGACCGCGGCCGCTTTTTCGCGGTAATCGACGGTGAGCGGGAACCAATCCTGGCCTTCTTTGAGCGAGGTGGCGGAGACGGCGGAAACGAAGACGATGGTCTCGCCGCAACGGACGGTGACTGCGCCGTCGGCGAGCTTGGCGAGCTTGCCGGTTTCGATGGTGATGGAGGTGGAGCCGACCTGGCTCGTGACTGAATGGATCATGTTATTTGGTGAAGATCCCCGGACGGCTGCGGAATTTTGAATGTTGAATTTTGGACCCTGCACCGACGGACGCGCCGCCGATTCGGGGTTCAAAATTCAAGATTCAAAATGGTCCGCCAACGCGCCGGAGAAGCCTCTCTAGCTTGGGGTTTTGTTTTGAATGCCGCGCGGCGGAATTGCCGGCGACGCTGTGGTCAGAAAAAGTTCGCCCCCGATAACGGGGGCGAACCAATTCCTGAAAATCTGAAAGTTACTTACGAAGACTGAGCTTCTCGAGGATGCTCTTGTAGCGCTCGGCGGCGGTGCGCTTCAAATAGTCGAGCAACTTGCGCCGGCGGGCGACCATCTGGAGCAAGCCGCGGCGCGAGTGGTGGTCTTTGACGTGCGCCTTGAGGTGCTCGGTGAGGTCGGCAATGCGCTTGGTGAGGAGCGCGATCTGCACGTCGGCGCTGCCTGTATCTTTGGCGTGCATCCGCAGCCCCGTAATGTCCTGAGTGTCTGTCATGTGTCGTGTTTTTGTGAGGGGCGGGAGTATGGGGAAAGAATGCGCGTTGGCAAGGGATTGTTCGCAGGAAAATGTGCGGCGGTTTGTGGCGAGATTCAGCCTGAGCGCAGCTTCGGCTTTGCGAAGCGCAGTCGAAGGACCTCTTTTACTATTTCCACCCTCCCCGCCGGCGCGCGCGCAACGGGGGGGAAAGGTAAGAGGTCTTTCGACTCCGCTGCGCTTCGCTCAAGATGACCGGACGGGGGCCGCTCCCCTACGCCTCTCGTTCCCAAACTCCGTTTGGGAACGCGCTAGCTCCCGAAACTCCGTTTCGTGGGCCGCCCCGGTCCCGGCACCTCCGCGAAACGGAGTTTCGCCCGCTATGGCGTTCCCAAACGGAGTTTGGGAACGAGGGAACAACGCCCGCACGGCTTCGAGGAGTTTGGGCTTGGTGGCGGAACCCGGAGTGGCTAGGGAATCCTTCATCCGCCGCCTTTCAACACGAATAAATCTATGAAGACCACAATCATCGTTACCTCTCTGCTTCTAGCGGGCATCGGAGCGTCGGCTCAAGAAATAGTGAACTATGTGCCACGAGAACGGCTTGGAACGGCGATGGAGAGCGGCGCGGAGAAGCAACTCAGGTGGCGTGACCGAGTGCTTGCGGCAATGCGAACGATTGAGGCGATGGGCTTGTATGCCGTAGTCGCACAGCCTTTGCCACACCAGATTCAATTGGCTGATCGCACCGCTCAAATTGAGCCCCAAAGTCGGTGATGCCTTTCCATTCCTCGGATTCAATGACAGCGAGGCGCAAGTGAGGGCCGGTGTTACGTCTATGACACTACCACGAAACACGGTCGCGATAGTCAAGCTATCAGATCATCCGGAGCTTTCCGACAAGTATCAAGCCACCGTTGCAATTCTAGTCCAAGCTCTCAAGGAGCAGCTTGCAGAGGCCGAACGCCGGGAACAACGCGCCGCGGTAGAGGAGACGAACCGAAGTCTTCGAGACATCGCCGCCCAGTTGAAACAACTTCGATGGGAGCAGCAGATGCGTGGCAACCGCTAATATTTCGAGGCACCCAGCCACCAAAGTTTGGAATATTCATATGTCATCAAATCAAGAACAGAACTACGCCGCTCGCCGGAGCGAACTCTTTACACTCATCAATCACTGGACGCTTGCCGCAGAATTCGCATCGGGACTCCAACGAAAAAACGGAGGCGGCGTGATCCTCGACTTCGCGAGTCGGCCTCCTGGCTCTGAATCCCAAGGCGACCGCACGTCCTCCAAGAATATTTACATCACGCCATCCGGCGAGATTACGCTGTTTACTTCCATTTACCCTTCTGCTTCGTGGACACCAGAGATTACGGTTTCTCTGTCAGATGGATACACTCAGACCTTCACTGACCACGGAACGGAGCCAATTGCCGTTCGAGAGTGCCTTTGCGCCCAACTCGTGCGCGTTTCCCTTGCAACCGAAAGCGCCTAACCCCTATGAAGAGTGTCAACGGGTGAGTTGCAAGTTTGTTGGTTTTTAAATGGGGTTTGGGGTGGGTTTGGGGTGGGTTTGGGGTGGGTGTGATCTTGGGAACGTTTTCGCTTCGGTGGCTCGCTGACTTGGTCTTCAGCGGCTGAAACTCCTCTCCGTGCCTGCCGCTTCGGGGGGCGGGTAGCACAGCGTTGCGACGCGCTCCGAGTCACGAAAGCCAAGAAACCCACCCTTGATGACCAACGCTTCACCCCAAATCGAACTTCTCCGCGCAGCCTACGCGGCGTTCAACGCGCGGGACATCGACGCCGCGCTGCCGCTCATGACGCCGGAGGTGACTTGGCCGCGAGCGTTCAAGGGTGGTTTTGTCTGCGGCCCCGACGAGGTCCGCGCTTACTGGACGGAGCAGTGGAGCGAGATCGACCCGACGGTGGCACCGCTGGCTTTTCACCCGGAGGAGGCCGGGCGCGTCTTGGTCGAGGTGCATCAGGTCGTGCGCGATCTGGCCGGAACCATTCTGGCCGATGAGCGCGTGGGTCATCGTTTCACCATTGAGGATGGCTTGATTCGAGGCATGGAGGTCTGTTCACTTCCCAACCGCCCACGGTGACCCCGAGGCGACGGCTAAGACATGACCACCGCAACGCTTCTCTTTTTCGCATGAACAAGCTCCCACTCCTCCTCCCTGCCCTCTGCGCTCTCGCTCTGCGAATCCACGCGGCACCGCCCGCGGCTCCGAAAGACGACTTCCCGCCGATGCCGCCGGAGCAGGCGCTGACGGCGGAGGAGAGTGTGAAGAAGCTGGTGCTGCCGCCGGGCTATCACTTCCAACTGGTGCTGAGTGAGCCGGAGATCAAGGAGCCGGTGGTGTGCGCGTTCGATGGGGATGGGCGGATGTTTGTGGCGGAGATGCGGAGCTATATGCAGGACATCGATGCGAAGGATGAGCTGACGCCGGTGAGCCGGGTGTCGCTGCATTGGTCGTCGAAGGGGGATGGGGTCCTGGACAAGCATACGGTGTTTGCGGATAAGCTTTTGCTGCCGCGGGTGATCCTGCCGCTGGATAAGGGGCGCCTGGTGATCGGTGAGACGAATACGAATGATCTCTACGTTTATACCGACACGGATGGCGATGGGGTCTCGGATAAGAAGGAGCTGTGGTGGGAGGGCGGGCCGCGCGGGGGGAATCTGGAGCATCAGCCGAGCGGGCTGATTTGGGCGATCGATAATGGGATCTACACGACTTACAATCCGTATCGGCTGCGGTGGACGCCGGCGGGTGTGGCGAAGGAGCCGGCGGGGAATAACGGGGGGCAGTGGGGCCTGGGGCAGGATAATCACGGGAAGCTGTTCTTTATGAATGCGGGCGGGGAGCGGGGGCCGCTCAGCTTTCAAGTGCCGGTCGTGTACGGTGCGTTCCGGGCGAAGGACGAATTTGCGCCGGGCTTCGACGAAGTGTGGCCGCTCGTCGGGCGCGCCGATGTGCAGGGCGGCACGAGCCGTTTCCGTCCTGCGGACAAGACCCTGAATCACTTCACCGCGACCGCGGGCGCAGAGATTTATCGCGGCGACCGATTGCCCGCCGAGCTGCGCGGGGACTTGTTCTTCGGCGAGCCGGTCGGCCGGCTCATCCGCCGCGCGAAGGTCGAGGTGAAGGACGGGACGACCATTCTGAGCAACCCGTACCAGGCCGAAAAATCGGAGTTCATCCGCTCGACCGACGCGTGCTTTCGCCCGCTCAACATGGTCACCGCGCCCGACGGCACGCTCTACATCGTGGACATGTATCGCGGGATTATTCAGGAGGGAAACTGGACCGCGCCCGGCAGCTATCTACGCAAGGTCGTGCAGCAATACAGCTTCGACAAAATCACCGGCCGCGGGCGCATCTGGCGGCTCGTCCACGACACGACGAAGCCCGGCCCGGAGCCCAAGATGAACTCCGAAAAACCGGCGGAACTCATCGCGCATCTCGAGCATCCGAACGGCTGGTGGCGCGACACCGCGCAGAAACTCCTCATTTTAAAACAGGACAAATCCGTCGTCCCCGCACTCGTGGACATGGCGCGCACAGACAAGAATTACCTCGCGCGGCTCCACGCGCTCTGGACGCTGGAAGGGCTCGATTCGCTCACGCCCGCGCTCGTCCGCGAGAAGCTGAAAGACGAGCATCCGCAGCTCCGCATCGCGGCGATCCGCGTGAGCGAGTCGCTCTTCAAAAAGGGCGACACATCGCTCACCGCGGACGTGACGGCGATGTCGAAGGACAAGGAACCGACCGTCGCGATGCAGACGTTTCTCACCGCGAATTATTTGAAATGGCCGGACGCGACGAAGCTGATCGAAGCAACGATCGCGAGCACTCCGGCGGCGGGCGTGAAGGAAATCGGCGACATGATCTTGCACCCGCAAGTGCAGGGGACGGCGAAGGCCGCATTCACGCCCGAGGAGAAAAAAGTGATGGCGGCGGGCGCGGAGATTTACAACACGCTCTGCACCACCTGCCACGGTCCCGACGCGAAAGGTCTGCCGATGGTCGGCGCCGCGCCCGGCGTCCGCCTCGCCCCCGCGCTCGCGGGATCGAAGGACGTGACCGGCCCGCGTGAAGGTCCGATCTTCGTCCTCCTCCACGGCCTCAGCGGCGACATCGAGGGCAAGAAATACGAGGGCCAGATGGTCTCGATGGCGACGTTCGACGACAAATGGATCGCCTCCATTTCGAGCTTCATCCGCAACAGTTTCGGCAACAGCGCGAGCTTCATCACGCCCGAAGAAGTCGCCGCGATCCGCACCGCGACCAAAGCCCGCACGCAGCCCTGGACTTACGCAGAACTCCGCGCCGCACTGCCAAAAACGCTCGACCGCAAAACCTGGAAAATGGCCGCGAGCCACCAGCCCGCAGCCTTGCCCCTCGCAGTCGATGGCAACTCCGCGACGCGCTACGACACCGGCATCAGCCAGACGCCCGGAATGTGGATTCGCATCGAACTCCCCGCACCGACCGCGATCTCCGGCATCTCGCTCGAAAACGCCAAATCGCCGAACGACTACCCCCGCGGCTACACCGTGGAGCTCTCGATGGACGGCAAGACCTGGGGCCTGCCCGTCGCCACCGGCAAAGGCACCGGCGGCCAGACCGACATCACCTTCCCGCCCGCCACCGCGAAGTTCATCCGCATCACGCAGACCGGCTCGGTCAACGGCCTCTTCTGGTCCATCCACGAGATGCAAATCTTCGCCGCGGCCGCCCCGAAGCCGTAACCCGCCACCCGCCACCCTTCGGCGCGCACGGCATCTGGGAGCGCGACGACGGCTTCCTCATCGCGGGATGGAAGCCAGCTCCATTTGACCCCGGAACTCCTAAACTTTTCCCGGTCGAAACAGAGCGGGTGAAGGGAATCGAACCCTCATGGCCAGCTTGGAAGGCTAGAGCTTTACCACTAAGCTACACCCGCGAAAGGCGATAAAGTCTGCGCGGCGGGGCGAGCTTGGCAAGCGGGAATTTCGTCCGCCGGAACGCTGCGTCATTTCCCACTTCGTCTCCTCTTTCCACACTCCCCAGGGGCAGCGAGAGGAAGATGGAGATGGAGAAAAAACGAGACGCGCCCGAGATCAGACCGGCTGCTCGAGCTGCACGGCGGTGAATTTCAGCGCGGCATCGCCGATGGGGAGGAGATGTTTGGTCGAGCTCGCGGGCAATTTCAGGGCGGTGTTGGTGCCGAGTTTGATACTGCCGATTTGCTGCGCCACGATTCCGTAGTTGTTGCCGGTGGGGTTCTCAACCGCACCGGTGATGACGACGCTGGCGATTTTCGAAATCAGCCGCGCGTTATTCGGAATGTTGCCGCTGAACAGCGCGTCATCCGCGGTGCCGAAGCGCCCGTCCGTGCCGGGGGCCGCGCCGGCGATGATGTTCGTCGCCGCGACCGCGCCGCCGATGAAGACGCTGCCGATTTGGGCATCGGGGTTCAGGGCGGTGCCCCGCGGCGAAGCAGCGCTGATCGTGCTGCCGTAGCCGGCGAGAATTTCCGCGAACCGCACGGATTTCCCTGCGTCGGTCGCGAGCTTGATGTTCGACAAAACGAGCGCGGAGGCGGCGAGGCCGTTGCCGCGAAATCCGCCCGCGGAAATGAGCGCGGAGTTGGTGGCGTTGCCGATGACGCTGCCTTTGATCGTGAGCGAGCCGATCGTATCGCTCGCGCGAATCGCGCCGCTGGCGGCGAGGTCGGCGGTGCCTTTCGTGCCGGCAATCAGGTCGCCGTTCACGAGGATGGAGCCGATCTTCGTCGCGCTGATGAAGCCGGAGCTGACCACCGATTTCGTCGCGGTCGAATTTCCGCCGGTGATGTTTCCCGTCACGATGACCGACCCGAGCGCGCCGCGCGAATCGATGCCGCCGCTCCGGTCGCCGGTGCCGCCGATGATGTCGCCGAAAATTTTCACGCTCGTCGCGCCGTTCATGAGCAGGAAACCGGATGCTTCGCCGGTGCTGCCGATGACCGCTCCCGGCCGGAGTGCCGTGCCGATTTGAATCCGCGCGACCGCGCCGGAGAACGCGAGCACCGAGCCGCTGCCCGTGCCGGAGCCGCCCGCGAGATTTTTTCCGATCGTGACGGAGGCGATGCCGCCGTTGGAAATGATCGAGCCGCTGTTGTGCGGCACGCCGCCGCGCACGCTGCCGCCGACGGACACATTTCCGATCCCGAGCTGCCCGAACACCACTCCCGAGGTCTCCGTTTCCGCGGCCTCGGCCGCCACCGCTGCCGCCTCGGCCGCCGCATCGGAAAGCGGCGCTCTCGCCGTCTGCACGCCGACCACGTCGCCCTTGATTTTCACGCTCCCGAGACGTCCGAGATTTCCGTCCGCGATCACCGAGCCGGAGCGGAGCCCGGTGCCGCCGTGGAGGCTGCCGAGCGAGACGTTGCCGATGCGCTCGGCGTGGATCAGCCCCGAGTCGTGGCCCGAGCCGCCGGCCACGTCGCCGAGCACGGTGATCGTGCCGATGTTCGCGTGTGTCGCGGTGTTGCCGAGGATGCGCCCGGTGTCCGCGCCCGACCCGCCGACGATGCTGCCGATCACGGCGGTGCCGAGCGTTCCGCTGAAAAAGATGCGCCCCTCGCCGAGGCTGCCGGTCAGCGCGCCGTCGATTTGCAGGCTGCCGATGTCGCCGAACTGATCGCCGAAAACCTGCAATTCGCCCGCAAAATCGCCATGCACGATGATCCGCGAAATCGACGCGAGCACCGAACTCTGATTCGGAAATGCCTGACCGGTCGTGGTGTCGATCGGCAGAGTCCCGGCGACTGCGCCGAACGATCCGACCTCCAATTTCCCGATCGCCGCCGAGACGAAATTGTCGCCCGCATCGATCCGCGCGAGGTCGCCCTCGACGAAGACGGTGCCGAGATCGATGCCGAGCGTGAATTGCAGCGACGCCGGGTCCGGCACCGCCGCGGTGATCCACCCGACGTTCACTTTCCCATCGCTCACGCCGGGGAATCCGGGCGCGGGCGCGGCCGTCACGCTGAGGTTTGCGCCCGCGAAACGGCTCGCGCCGCGGAGGTTGACGAACTCGAGTTGCTCGCCGCCGACCGCGCCGGTTTTCTTCCACTGGAACTCCGAGAGGTTCCCGAAAAAGCCGCTTTTCGACACCGTGATCGTCGCGACATCGCCGTCCACATCCATGTATTGCACCGTCCGCCCGTTCGCGGAAATGCGGCGGTCGTCGTTGTAAATGTAGCCCGTCGCCTCGAGGTCCACGGCCTGCGCGTTCGCGGACAGGTTGCTGATTTTCGCGGAGAAACTTTCGGTCGCGCCGAACTCGAAATCACTGTCGCCGAGCACCGCGACCTGGAACGTGGCCGTCGTCGATCCGGCCGGGATCGTGATGGTCCGCGTGGCCTGCAAATAATCGCTGCCGGCGATCGCCGTGCTGTCCGATGTCGCGACCGTGAAGGTCACCGGCGCGTCCGCCGGCCCGGTCAGTTCGATCTGAAAAGTCGCGGCCGTTTGCGTGGCCGATCCGTTCGAGAAATTTCCCTCGACCACTTTCACATCGGCGATGCTCACGCCCACTTTCGTGTCGTTGTCGGCGATCGTCGCAGTCCCGATCGACTGCACGGACAGCGTTGCGCCCTGCGCGTTGGAAAGATTCACCGTGAACTTTTCGGACGGCACTTCCTTGAAAAGATCGCCGACCACTGCGACCGCGATCATCTTCGTCGCCTCGCCCGAGACGAACGTCAGCGAGCCGTGTTTCTCGAGATAATCCGCGTTGGTCAGCGAGCCGTTCACGCCGGCTTTCGCCGTGTCGTCGGCGGTCGCAAAATTGAACGTCACCGGGTTCTGAAACGCTCCGGTCAGCATCACGGTGAACACCGCATTCGCGGTGCCGCTGTCGCCTTCCGTGATCGCCACGTTGTCGATCGAGAGGACGGGCGCCGCGTCGTCGTTCGTGATCGTCCCGACCGCGAGCGCGTCGGCGATCGTCGCGCCGGAGGGCTCGGTGAGCCGCACGTTGAAGTTCTCGTTTTGCTCGAAAATCATGTCGCCGGTCACCTTCACCACGACCGTTTTTTCGACCTCGTCCGGCGCGAAGGTCAGCGTCCCCGACGCCGGATTCGCTGCGAAATCAGGCGCCGCTCCCGTCGAGATCGCGGTCCCATTTTCCACCGAAAACTTCACGCTCACCGGCGTTTCGGAGGCCGTCGAGAGCTTCACCGTGAAGGTCGCATCCGTCGTGCCGGCGTTGCCTTCCGCGAGGGTCACATCGCCATTCGACGCGCCGCCGAAAAGGATCGTCGCCGTGTCGTTGTCGCGAATCACGCCGTCGGCTTGAGCGTCGAGAATCGTCGCCCCTTGCGCGTTGCTGAGATTGGCCGCGAACGTCTGCAAATCCGCCTCGTCGATCACGTCGCCCTGGATTTTGACCTTCACCGTCTGCTCGGTCACGCCCGGCGCAAACGTCAGGGTCGTGTCGGCGAAGGCCGTGAAATCCGGATGGGTGCCGGTGCTGATCGCGGTGCCGTCCGTGGTCTGGAAATGCACGGTGACCGGCCCCGTCTCATCCGCGCCGGAGAGCCGGACGATGAAGGCCAGCTCCCGCTCGCCGGTGTCGCCTTCGTCGATGATCGCCGGGTCGAGAATGCTGATCGTTTTCAACACGCTGTCGTCGTCGGTGATCTTCACCGTCCCGGTCTTTCCGCTGTCGGAAATCGCCCCGCCGGTCCCGCCGCTCAGCACGACCGTGAACATTTCCTGCAACTCGCGATTCGTGTCCTGCGTGATCGGGATCGTGATCGTCTTCGTCGCTTCATTCGCCGCGAAAATCGCCGCGCCGGAAGTCGCCGTGAAATCCGGCCGCGCACCGCTCGAGACCGCCGTCCCATCGACCGTGGAATACTGCACCGTCGCCGGCTGCGAAAGATCGCCGGAGCGCACGATGGTGAAGACCGCGTTCGTCGGCGAAGCCGCTCCCGGGCTGCCTTCGAGCACCGTCACCTCCGACGAATTGGCGTCCGCCGCACTGACGATTTTGAACGTCGATTCGTCATTCTGTATCCGCCCGGTGCCCGTCGTTTTGGTCAGCGTCGCGTTCGTTTCGCCGCTCAGTTTCACCGTGAAAATTTCGTCCGGCTCGGACGTGTCATCGCCGTTCACGGTCACGTTCACCGTCTTCGCCAGCACCGCGTCGCCGGCGGCAAAAGTGAGCATGCCGTGCGTCTCGGCGTAGTCTCCGCCGACGACAGTCGCGGTCCCGTCGGCGGTCGCAAAATCCACCGTGATCGCCTGCTCCGCCACGCCATCGAGCGTGACGGTGAACGGGAAATTCGTCGTCGTGCCCGCGACGCCTTCACCCTTCGTCACGTCGTTGATCGTGATCGTGCGGACATCGTGAATCGACCCGACCGCCGAGCCTTTCGCCAGCGTCGCGTTCGCGCTCACGCTGCTGAGATCGACCGTGAACGTCTCATCCGATTCCAGATTCTTGTCGCCGTGGATCTGCACCGTGACCGTCTGCGTGACCACTCCCGGCGCGAAGGTCAGTTGACCGGAAATCTGCACATAATCCGCGGTCCCGTTTTCGTTCACGCCATCGATCGCCGTCCCGTCGTTCGTGGTGAAATTGACCGTCACCGTCTCGGTCGAGGGCTTCGCCAGATGCACCGTGAAAGTCGCGTTGGAATTGCCGCTGTCGCCTTCCGTGATCAGCAGATCGTCGATCGTGATCCCAGGGTTGAAGTCGTCGTTCAGGATCCTTCCGGTCGCCGTCGCGTCGCCGATGATCGCGTTCGTCTGCGCGGAAAGTTCCACCGTGAATTTCTCGTCCGCCCGCTCGTCGCGCGTGTCGCCCCGGATCGGCACATGGATCATCGCCAGCGTCTGCCCCGGCGCGAAATCAATGTCCCCGCTGGTCAGCACGTAATCGCCATCCGCCACCGTCGCCGCGCCGGTCGTCGCCCCGCCCGTCAGCGTCCCTTCTTTCGTCGTGTAGTGCACGCGCACCGCGTGCGTGCTCGCGCTGCTCAGATGCACATTGAAGACCGCGTCGCTGATGCCGCTGTCGCCCTCCGGGATCGTCAGATTGTCGTCGATCGTGATCGTCAGGTCGTCGTTCAGGATCGTCCCCGTCGCTGAGTCGCGCGCGATCGTCGCGTTCGTCGCGTTGCTCAGTTTCGCCGAGAAAATCTCATCCGCCTCGTCGATCGCATCGCCCGTGATCGGCACGCTGATGTTCTGAAAAAGCGGCTCACCGGGATTGAACGTCAGCGTTTTCGACGCGAGCTGAAAGTCGCTGCCGCCCATCGCGGTGCCATCCATCGTCGCGAAATTCACCGTGATCGGCAGGTTCGACGAACCCGAGAGCGACACCCTGAAAACCGCCGTTTTCATCCCGTCCGCGCCTTCAAAAACCGCCGTCGCATCGCTGATCGAAACCGATGGATTCGGGTCGCCGTTGTCGAAGATCGTCCCCTCCCCGCTGGCATCCGTGATCACCGCATTCGTGGCGTTGCTCAGGACTACGGAAAAGTTCTCCGTCCCCTCCTTTGTCAGGTCGCCCAGAATCGGAATCGAAATGGTCGTCGTCGCCGTCCCGGCCGTGATCGTGCCCTTCGCGAACCCGGGATTCCCGCCCGAAGTCGGCGGGGTAAAATCCGTCCCCGCGGTCGCCGTGCCATTGACCGTGCTGTAGTCGAACGTCACCGCATTCCCCAAAAAGCCACCGCGCGTCACCGTAAAAACCAAGCTTTTCGAGCCGCTGTCACCCTCGATGATCGATGCGTTGTTGATCGTCAATTCCGCGTCCTCGGTGGCAATCGTCGCGGTCTTCGTATCCTGCCCGGAGGTGATCGTGGCATTCGTCGGCTCCGAGATTTTGGCCGAAAAGGTCTCGTCGTTTTCGATCTTCGCGTCGCCCGTGATCGCCACATGCACGACCTGAAACAGCGGTCCGTCGTGGCTGAACGTGAGCACCCGATCCTGCGCCGCATAATCGCCGTCGGCGACCGTCGCCGTGCCGTCGAGCGTCGTGAAATGCACCGTGACTTCGCTGTCCGGATTCATGTCGAGCGTGACCGTGAAATCCGCCATTTTTGCCGGCATGTCTCCCGGATTCCCCTCGTTCACGCGCGGGTTCGCGATCGAAAGACTCAGGGCGGCCGGGGCGATGCGGGACTCGAGCGGTTCGATCAGGGAGTGCTTCATAAAATGGACAGCCGAGGGTTCGGAAAAAGGCCCGGAAAATAGTCGCGGAGTCCGCGTTTTCAAGGTGGCGGAATAAATAATTTAGCAAGACTCGCCCGCGCCTCGCGCCAACACCGACTCGAACCGCGCGCGCTCGATTTCAAACGCCTCCGCGCCCTCGGTCGGAGCCACGCGATGCAGCTCCGCGAACGTGATTTCGATCCGCGCAAACGGCTTCGGAATCATGAAACCGTCCCAACTTTTCAGCCGCCAAAAACTCGAATACGCGACGTGGATTGGCAGCACGAATCCGCCTGTGATCTGCGCGAGTTTCACGACCCCGGGATTGACGTGGAAGCGCGGTCCGCGCGGCCCGTCCGGCGTGATCGCCATGATGTAGCCCGCCTCGATCGCGCGCCTCATTTCCACCAGCGCCGCCGCACCGCGCCGCGAGCTCGACCCGCGAATCGCGCCGATGCCGAAACGCTGCATCACCGCCGCGATGATCTCGCCGTCCCTGCTCGCGCTCGCGAGCGCCTTGCCCGGACGGCCCGGGAAGAATTTCTCGAACATGAACGGCATCACGAAGAGCCGGTCGTGCCAGAAGGTCCAAAGCAGCGGCCGCTCCGGCGGCACGCGCAGGACGCCCGCGTGATCCGTGATTTTGAACCGCAGCGTGCGGAGCCACAGCCGCAGAAAAAAGCAGCCGAAGCCCGCGAGGAGCCCGGCCTTTTTCGCCGAAGTCATTCGCCTTCCGCCCACCGAAACGCGCCGGGATCGGGCAGCCCGAGCTGATCGAGAATGCGCGAGACGACCGTGTCCGCGAGCTCCTCCAGCGTCTGCGGGCGGCTGTAAAATGAGGGCGACGCCGGCAGCACCACCGCGCCGGCTTCGGTCACCGCGACGACGTTCCGCGCGTGGATCAGATTCCACGGCGTCTCGCGCGGGACGAGGACGAGCTTGCGCCGCTCTTTCAAAAAAACGTCCGCCGCGCGGAGGATCGTCGTGTCCGCCGTGCCTGCCGCGATCCGCCCGAGCGTCCCCATCGAGCACGGCACCACGACCATCGCATCGAAGCGCGACGAGCCGCTGACGAACGGCACGTTCATCGTCTTGTCGTTGTGCTGCAGCACGCCGTCGGGCAGCGAAATTTCGCCGAGCTCCTCGTGAATCACCTGCCGCGCGAAGACGCTCATCACGACATGGACCTCGTGCTCGCGCGCGTCGATTTTCGCGAGCAGCCGCTGAAAATAAATCGCGCCGCTGGCCCCGGTCGCGGCGATGACCAGCCTCATTTTCCGATCAGCGCGGCGGGCGGAGCGGCCGCGTCGGCATTCTCGGCGGCCTGCTTTTTGAGATACGCCTTCATCGTCCCGTCCCACTTGTTCCAGTCGTTGCCGTGGTCTTCATCGAGAAAAATCTGCAAGTCGGTCAGCGCCTCCTCGTGGTGCGGATGATTCGGCAGTTTCGCGATTTCCAACAACGTCGGGAGCTTCACGGAATCGTCGCGATTCATCAGATCCGTGACGAACACATCGAGCACCTCCTCGGGCAGCGCGGCGTTCTTCACCAGCGGCAGCACCCGGCTGTAATCCTTGTCCAGTAGAAGATTCGAGATGTGCTGGGCCGCCTCCGCCTGCCCCTCGGCGGGGAGCGTCGGCAGCATGTTGATCAGAAGTTGCGCGGTCTCGGTCTCCGGCACATTCGACCGCAAAACTTGATCGATCTTCACCTCCCAGTCGGCCAGCGCCTTCCCCGGCTCGACCGGATTCATCGCCGCCGCTTCCGCCGCGACTTTCCCCGGGGCTTTCGGCTCCGCTGGCACGCTCGGACCCGTCGAAGTCACCGCCGCCGGAACGGCTTCAGTGTTCGGCGCGTCCGGCACTGGCGCGACCGGCTGCATTTGCAAATACCAGATCGCCCCGCCGCAAACGGCGAGCACGACGGAGGCGAGGATGATGAGGGGGCGGTTGTTCATTGGGATACAAATTGAATGAAAGGAATTGCCGCCTATCGCAAGCCGCGAAGCGATGTGCGCAGTTCGCCGGGATCGCGGGCGCAGTGATAAATCCGCACGATGAAGATCACCGAGTCCTGGACGCGATAGTACGCGCCGAAAGGAAATCGTGGCAGGAGCAGGAGTCGGCGGAATTCGCGGAAGACGCGCGGATGCGACTCTGGATTTCGCGAGAGATCGTCGAGCGCCGCGTAAAAAACCTCCAGGAAATCGGAACCCAGACCCACCTCGCGTTCTTCATACCATTCCCGCGCCTCGGCGAGATCGGCCAGCGCCGTCGTGAGGACTCGAACGTCAACGCTCACTTCGCCTGCGCGAGCCGGCGCTTGACTTCATCGATGTCCAAGGCGCCGCCTGGATTCCCGAGATGTTGCGCCCAACGCGCGTCGAGAAGCGTTTTTTCAGCGTCCGGGACGGGCGCGCTCTCGCTGACTTTCCCGAGCGAATCCGGCCACTCGCCGAGTTCGCTTTTCAGCTCTTTCAAATACTCGAGCACCGCCGTTTCCAAAAAACGCTCCGGACTTTGTCCCGTCGCTTCCGCCGCGCGGGCGAGCTGCGCTTCGAGCTCCGGTTTCAGATGGATCGCAGGCATGTCGTGAAGCTGGGCGACCTTTGCGGGCGGCGCAACTTTTACAAATAACCAACCGCGTGCAGCCGCCGCGTGAGGTCGGTCTGCCGCATGAGAAGTTGCGTGTACGTTGCCTTGTTTCCGGCGTTCGGCTCCGCGCGCGTGGTTGCATCGACAGTCACGATTTTCGCGCACAAATCGCGGAAGGTGGCGGGCTTCCCATTCGCCGCGAGCGAGGCATACGCGCCCTGGATCGCCGCCCCGAGCGCCGCGCCTTCCGCCGACGCGAGGCAGACGGTCGGAACGCCGAAAATATCGGCGCAAATCTGCCGCCAGATGCCGCTCTTGCTGCCGCCGCCGGTGAGCCGGATTTCGGTCGGCTGGATGCCGAGCTCGCGGAAACGCCCGAGGCCGTAGGCGAGGCCGAGCGTCGCGCCTTCCATCACCGCGCGAGCCATGTGCGCCGGCGACATGTTATCAACGTTGAGGCCGTGCATGACGCCCGTGCCGAGCGGCAGATTCGGTGTCCGCTCGCCATTCAGATACGGCAGAAAAAGCAGCCCGCCAGCGCCCGCCGGAGCGGTCCCGACATTGGCTTCGAGCTGCTCGTGTTTCCATCCGAACATCTTCCGGATCTGCTCGGTCGCGACCGTCACATTCATCGTGCAAACCAGCGGCAGCCAGCGATCCGTGCTGTCGCAAAATGCCGCGACTTCGCCCTGCGGATCGATCACCGACTCGGCGGCAAATGCGTACACCGTCCCCGACGTCCCGAGGCTCACCGTCACCATTCCCGCCTGCACATTTCCAGTGCCGATCGCGCCCATCATGTTGTCGCCGCCGCCGCCGCTCACCACCGGGCTTTTCTCCAGCCCCCACGCCTCGCGCAGATTCTCCCGCAGCAGCCCGGACGCCCGCCGCGAACTCGACAGCGCCGGCAGCGCGTCGTGCAAATCCGGGTCGATGAATTCGATCAGCGGCTCGCACCATTTCTTCTCGCGCACGTCCATCAGCCCGGTGCCGGACGCATCGCCGTACTCCATCCCGCGCTCGCCGGTCAGGTAGAAATTGATGAAGTCGTGCGGCAGCAAAACCGTCTCGAGGGCGCGGTAATTTTTCGGCTCGTTCTGTTTCAGCCACAGGATTTTCGGCGCCGTGTATCCCGGCATGATCGCGTTCCCCGCGAGCTTGATCAGCCCCTCCGGCCCGCCAAATTCCGCCTCGAACTGCTTGCACTGCTCGATCGTCGAGGTATCGCACCACAGCTTCGCCGGACGGATCACCTTCCCCTTTTTATCCAGCGGCACGAACCCGTGCTGCTGTCCGCTCACCCCGATTGCCTTCACGTCGTTCTTCCGCTCGCCAAGCTGGTTCAGGCAGTCCCGCACCGTCGCATCCACCGCATCGAGCCACTGCTGCGGGTCCTGCTCGAGATGGCCCGGCGGCAGCCCCTCGATCATCCCGTACGCCACCGAGGCCGACGCCAGAATTTTGCCGGTTTCAATATCGACCGCGATGGTCTTCGTGCTCTGCGTCCCGCTGTCGATGCCGAGAGAGATCATGGAATTTAGGATTTGGGATTTAGGATTTAGGAAGTTCGCGTAAAAAGGAGCGCGCGCGCGGCTGACTCCGTACTTCCTAAATCCTAAATCTTAAATCCTAAATCGACATGCTCACCCGACTCCTCCACACGCGCTACCGAGTCCAAGACCTCGAAAAAACCGTCGCATTTTATCGCGACATCCTCGGCCTCGAAGAAGTCCGCCGCCACACCTCGCCGCGCGGTTCGCAGCTCGTTTTTTTCAAAGCACCGCAGAGCGCCGAGGAGATCGAAATTTGTAAATTCGACGAGAGTGGTCCTGTCCAAGTCGGCCCCGACCTCACGCATCTCGCCTTTGAAGTCGAAGACCTCCACGCCTTCGCCGCGCTCGCCGCGAGCAAGGGCCATCCGCTCTCCGACGGCCCCACCGCCACCGGCACCGGCAGCCTCATCGCCTTCCTCGACGCGCCGGAAGGCTACGAAATCGAGCTCATCCAGCGCGCCCGCTGAAATGGACTTCGACTGGCTCGACCCGGCATTCGATCTGCGCAAAATCGCGCCGAACGAAATCGAGGAATCCTTCGAGGATCCGTTCAGCATCCGCCTGCTGCCGGAAGGGACGGAGGAGCAGGAAGACGCGCGCTATTTCAACCTCGGCAAGAGCGTCAGCGAACGCGCGATCTTCTCCGTCTTCTGGACCGACGGGAAACGTTACCGCGTCATTCTCGCGCGCGAAATGGTGCCGGAAGAACTCGCTTTTTATGAGCGGAAAAACTCCGAGTCGATTTACTGACCGATGAAAGTAATCACCACCTGGCCCGAGATTCCGCGCTTCGAAAACGAGGAAGACGAAGCCGCCTTCTGGTCCGACGCGCGGCTCGACAGCCGCCTGATGAACGGCGCGATCCTGAAAGCCGACACGCGCGAATCGACGACGATCACCCTGCGCTTTGACCCCCGCATGCTCGCCCGCATCAAGCGCATCGCGCGCTCCCGCTACTTGAACTATCAGAGCATGATCAAGCAGTGGCTCAGCGAGCGCCTGGAAAAGGAACTCTGACGGCGATGAGCGAAAAAATGTTTCCGCAAAATCACGCTAAAGGACGCGAAATCTAATCCACCCTTTCGCGTCCTTTCGCGTGATTTCGCGGACCGGAATGGCCAGCATTCCACCGCATTCTGCATTCAGTCCCGGCGGAAAAAGGTGCAGCTCGATCGTCCCCGCGAGGCGGTTCCCCCCGGTACGCCCCACGCACCACACGATCGAGCTGCTTCCCTGTTTTCGTATCCCCATGTCCGCTTTCGCGAACGCGGAGGGCTTTAGCAACGGACGTGCCCGCCGGTTTTTTCCCGCGAAAATATTCGCGTGTCACAGAGGAAAATCGCCGCGTCTGGGTCCTCAAGGGCGACGCGTCTCCGCGTCTGCGCCTGCGCACTTCTCGCCACGCTGAACAAGCCGCCGCAGCTACGAACCGAGACACGCTCGCACATTCCAGCCCGCGCTTTCCAGTCGCGCCCGAGCTTCCTCATACGAAACCTGGAGCGCGCTGCCGACCAGCCGCACGCCGCGGTCGCGCAGTTTCGCGTTTGAAATGTTGAGATCGACCATCGAGTTCCCGCGCACTTTTCCGAGCCGGATCATCGCGCAGGTCGAGAGAATATTCAGCGCCACTTTCGTCGCCGTGCCCGCCTTCAAACGCGTCGAGCCCGTCACGATTTCCGGCCCGGTCGGAAGGTCGATTTCCACGTCCCAACCCGGACCCGCACCGCGATGCCGTGCGGGGTTGCAGGTGATGAGCATCGTCCGCGCGCCGAGTTCCCGCGCCCGCGCCAGCGCGCCGAGCACGAACGGCGTCCGCCCGCTCGCCGTCAGCCCGCACACTACATCGCCCGGGCGCACCCCGCGCTCACCCACCGCAAACGCGCCCGATTCCGGCTGATCTTCCGCACCTTCCACCGCCCGATGCAGCGCCGTCGCCCCGCCCGCCATGATCGCCTGCACCAGCTCTGGCGGCGCGCCAAACGTCGGCGGAATCTCGCTCGCATCGAGCACCCCGAGCCGCCCGCTCGTCCCCGCGCCCGCATAAAAAAGACGCCCGCCTCCGTGCAGCGCCTCACTCACCAAATCGATCCCGCGCACCAGCAAATCCCGGCACGCCCCGAGCGCCTCCACCACGCAATCTTCCTCCGTCACAAACAGCTCCACGAGCTGCGCCGAAGTCATCAAATCCAGCGCCGCCGACCGCGGATTGCTCTGCTCCGTCGCCGCCACAGCGAGCTCCGCTTCCCCCGCTCCGACTTCGACGTTCGACGTTCGACGTTCGACGTTCGACGTTCTCCCCTCCTCATCCTCCCCCCCATCTCCCATCTCCGATCCCTCATCTCCGCCATCCGCCGCCAGCCACGCCGCCCCGAGCGCGCCCGACTCGTCGCACACCTCCGCGTGCGCTTTCGGCAGCAGAATGCTCAACCGATAATTGTAGAGCGCCGCATATTCCGGGTGATGGACAAACATGCCGCCGACCAGCCGCACCGGCGCGTCCGCGAAGTCCAGCCGCTGCGCCACCGCGCGCGTGAACTCCGCCAAAATCGTCGCCCCGTCCTGCACCACATTCAGCATCTCCGGCTCCCCAAATCGCGCCGCCTCGAAAATGCACGGAGCCAGCCGCGCCACCGCCATTTTGTCCGCCTGCGACGCCCACTCGACCAAATCCTGCAACCGCGTCAGCGCCAGCGTTCGCAGAATATTTTCCGCCAGCGGCGTGATCTTGTGATTCAAATCGTAGTGGCTCAGCACGATCCGCAGCCCCTGCATCGCGATGTGAAATCCGCTCCCGCGATCGCCGAGCAACTGTCCCCACCCGCCCGCCTTTTCCACGCGTCCATCCTTTCGCCCGCTCACCGCCGCGCCCGTCCCCGAGATGACCGCGATCCCATCGCGCTCGCGGAAAGCGATCGCCATCGCCGAGTCGCGATCACTCCCCACGCTCACCTTCGCCCCCGGCCACGCCGCCTCCGCCAGTCCCCGCAAACGCCGCCGATCCTCCTCCGTCCCACACCCCGCGAGATACGCCCCGACATGCGTCACCTCGCGCGGCAGCACGCCGAAGATGCCCGCCAGCGCTTGATCTCCGGTCAGCTTGAGATTCGACGCCGGCAGCGATCCCCGCTCCAAAACCGTCTGCGCCCCGCCGCTCCACTCCACCAGCGCCCACTCCGTTTTCGTCCCACCGCCTTCGATCCCGAGCACGCGTTTTGCACTTTGCATGGCCCGATTATGGTGAAACATCCCGCCCTCCTCAATCCGCGCCTCACCTTGAACCGACCCACATTTTTCCGCCTCCTCGCGTGGATCGCAGTCATCTGCTGGACGATCACGATCTTCATCCTTTCGTCGATGTCCGGTCCGCAGATCGAGCAAATCAACGTCTTCCAACTTTGGGACAAAGCCGCCCATTGCCTCGCCTTCGCGGTCGGTGCGGTGGTGCTCGCGATCGCTCTCCGCATCAGCACCGAGTGGCCGTGGAAGAAAGTCGCATTGGTCGCCGTGCTCGCCATTTCGCTCTTCGGCGCGACCGACGAATGGCATCAACTTTACACCCCCAAACGCAGCGGCGCCGATCCCGCCGACTGGCTCGCCGACACGATCGGCGCGGTCATCGGCGTCTCCGCCACCTGGGTTTTTTATGCCCGATTCCAGCGCAAAAATCTCCCGGCTCCGGCGGGAACTTGAAGACCACAACCGGCGCTACTACGAGGAAGCCGCGCCGACGATTTCCGACGCGGAATACGACGCGCTTTTCCGCGAGCTGAGCGACCTCGAAGCCGCGCATCCCGAGCTCCTCACCGCCGACTCCCCGACCCAGCGCGTCGGCGGCAAACCGCTCGCCGGTTTCACCCAAGTCCGGCACGCCGTGCCGATGCTCAGCCTCGATAATCTCTTCGCGAAAAAAGAGGGCCTCGACGGCGTCCGCAAGTTTGTCGCGAGCGTCGAAAACGAGCTGCGCAAAAAGGACGCACTGCCCGCGGATCCTTTGTCCTGGCTCGTCGAGCCGAAGGTCGATGGCGTCGCCGTCAGCCTCCGTTACGAGCGCGGCGTCCTCTCTGTCGGAGCCACGCGCGGCGACGGCGAGACCGGCGACGACATCACCGCAAACTTGCGCACCATCCGCGAACTCCCGCTGCGCCTCGATCGCGCGCCCGCCGTGCTCGAAGTCCGCGGCGAAGTTTACATGCCCGTCGCCGGCTTCGAGCGCCTCCGAGCCGGGCAGGAAGCCGCCGGCGACACGCCCATTTCCAACCCGCGCAACGCGGCTGCCGGCTCGCTCAAACAGCTCGACTCCCGCATCACCGCGAAACGTCCGCTCGCCCTTTTTGTTTACGGCCTCGGTGCAGTGAGCGACGACGCGGAAGTCCCGCCCACCCAGGATTCGCTGCTCGCGTGGCTCGCCGATCTCGGCCTCCCCACGCACCGCAAAACCTGGCTCTGCCACTCGCTCGAAGACCTCGCCGCCGCCATTGCCGAGCTGGATGCGACCCGCCACCAATTCCCGTTCGAAACCGACGGCGCGGTGATCAAACTCAACGACCGCGCGCTTCGCGAACCGGTCGGCTACACCTCCCGCGCGCCGAAGTGGGCGCGGGCCTACAAATTCGCGCCGGAGCAAGCGCAGACGCTCCTCCGGGACATCACGATTCAGGTCGGCCGCACCGGCGTCCTCACCCCCGTCGCCGAACTCGAACCGATCTTTCTCAGCGGCAGCACGATCAGCCGCGCCACGCTGCACAACGAAGACGAAATCCGCCGAAAAGACATCCGCATCGGCGACACCGTCGTCATCGAAAAAGCCGGCGAAGTCATCCCCGCCGTCGTCGAAGTCGTCCTCGATCGCCGCCCGCCCGGCACCCCGCCCTTCGCCTTCCTCGCGCACATCGGCGGCAAGTGTCCGGCCTGCGGCGGACCGGTCCGTCGCGATGCCGAGTTCGCCGTTTGGATTTGCGAAAATGTCGCCTGCCCCGCGCAGAAAACCCGCCGCCTCGAATACCTCGCCAAACGTGGCGCACTCGACATCGAAGGCCTCGGCGGCATCGTCGCCGACAAGCTCGTCGAACGCGGTTTGGTCGCCGAGCCGCTCGACCTTTTCGATCCCGCCAAACTCACCGAAGACGCGCTCGCGAAGCTCAATCTCGGCACCGACGAAGAGCCGCGCATCTTCGGCGAAAAGAACGCCGCAAAGGTTTTCGCCGCAATCGAGCGCGCGAAAAAAGAGCTCCCGCTTTCCCGCTGGCTGCACGCCCTCGCGATCCCCGAAGTCGGCGAGACGACCGCTTTTGATCTCGCCGATTTCCACGAAACGATCGGCGAAGTCGCCACGTCGAAACTGCTCCGCGACGTGCTCGCGCTCGACGAAGCGCGCGCCGCCGTGAAGGCGACGAGCCCCCGCGCGGAGATCAACCGCGACAAGTCGCCGCTCGAAAAATTGCAGCTCGCCACCGCGCACGCCGCCGCGAAATCCGACCTCGCCACGATCGAATCCGAACTCGAGCAAAACGGCTTCGGAAAGCGGACCCGCAAAAAAACCACCGACGACGGATTCGTCACCGAACTCGGCCCCGTGGTCGCGCGCGCGGTGCTCGACCACTTCGCCTCCCCCCCCGGCAAGCTAGTGCTGGAGCGGCTTCGCGGGCTTGGCATCGATCCGCGTGGCCAATCCGCCGCCACCTCAACGTCGCAGCCGTTCGCCGGAAAAACCTTCGTCCTCACCGGCACGCTTGCCTCGATGAAGCGCAGCGAAGCCGGCGATGAAATCCGCCAACGCGGCGGCAACGTCACCGGCTCCGTGACGAAAAACACCGACTTCCTCGTCGCCGGCGAAAGCGCCGGGTCGAAACTCGACGACGCCCAAACGCTCGGCATCCCGGTGCTCGACGAACCCGCCTTTCTCGCACTCCTGACGGAGCGAAGCGGACAATCCAACCAGTCATCCTGAGCGGAGCGACAGCGGAGTCGAAGGACCTCTAACTTTGCCCCCAAGACCCCGCGCCGGTGGGGAAAAATAAGATGTCCTTCGACCCCGCTGCGCTGCGCTCAGGATGACACGGAAGGAATGACGCGCCCTCGAAAACTGCGGCTTGGCGGGGCTTTGAGTCGCGTTTATTCAGTCCGCGAAAATGTCGTCCTTTCACGTCACCATCCTCGGCAGCGGCAGCTCGGGAAATAGCGCGCTCGTCGAGACGGACGGGACGCGGCTGCTGATCGACGGCGGCCTGAGCTGCCGGCAAACCGTGACGAGGCTTGCACAGTGCGGCGTCACTCCGCTGGAGATCGACGGCATCCTTTTAACGCACGAGCACGGTGATCACGCGGCGTGTCTGGACGTTTGGTGCAAGCAATTCGGGACGCCGATTTATTGCAACCGGCTCACCGCGGAGGTGCTGCAGAGCTGCAAGCCGGAGCTGAAAAAGGATTGGCGGCTCTTCGTCACTGGAAGCGAGTTCCAGATCAAAGACATCACGATCC
The DNA here is from genome assembly GCA_043777315.1 of Spartobacteria bacterium. GTDB lineage: Bacteria > Verrucomicrobiota > Verrucomicrobiia > Chthoniobacterales > Chthoniobacteraceae > CAIURC01. Next base: position 35,323 of record JAYVPW010000147.1, read on the forward strand.
AGACGTTCTCCGTCCCGCACGATGCGGTGGAGCCGGCGGGCTTCGTCCTGCATCACGGGCGCGAGTCGCTCGGATTTCTGACCGATCTCGGGTTCGCGACGAAGCTGGTTTATGAGCGCGTGCGGCAGGTGCAGACGCTGGTCATCGAGACGAATCACGACGAGAAACTGCTTCAGAATTGCACGAAGCGGCCGTGGTCGGTGAAGCAGCGGATCATGTCGCGGCACGGCCATCTTTCCAACACCGCGGCCGCCGGCGTGCTCGCGGAATTGCTCGGGACGAATCTGCGCCGCGCCGTGCTCGGACATCTCAGCCGCGATTGCAACAACCCGGAACTCGCGATCGGCACCGTGCGATCCGTCCTCGATGCGCGCGGCGCGAACGAGGTCGAAATCGTCTGCGCCGGACCGCGCGAAATCAGCCCGCGGTTTGCGGTCGGGTGACGGCCACCCAGTGCCGCGGGACTCCACCGCAGGACTCCACCGCGGGACTCCACCGCAGGACTTCGGCGCGGGCTCTTCAAGCCGGAGGCTTGGCGGAAATTAGCCGGTGGCGTCAGCCACCGGAATGGATGAAAAAAGGCGTGCGCCCCAGCGGGGCGCCGGACCACCGCGCGTCTCCACCGCCCCGCCGGGGCGGAACCGTTTTGTTGCCGGTATCCGGTGGCTGACGCCACCGGCTAATTTCCGGGAAGCCTCCGGCTTCGAGAAAATAGACGAGCCGTTTCCGCAAGGCGGCTCTTCGCCGGCCGGCCTCAGCGCGGGATGCGCGACTGGAGTTTTTGCAGCTCGGAAGTGAGGTCGGGAAAGCGCCCGGTGGTGATCCATTCCTTCGTCGTTTTTTCGACGGAGAGGAAGCGCGCGGAGTCATCGGCGGGCACGGGCGGGGCGGTGAGAAGGTTGTCGGAAACAAAGCTCGCGGGGGTGACGAAGCCTTTCAGCAGCTTGGTTTTTTCGGGGAGCGAGATGTCGGGGCGGGTGAGGTAATTCTCGACGGCCTGGCGTTCGGCGGGTTGGGAAAGATCGGCTTTGGCGAAGTAATCGGCGCGGACGAATGGGCGCTCGGAGAGGATCTGCGGGTTGCCGTTGAGGTAGGTCATCACGGGGAGCGCGGCGGCTTCGGCGAGGCGGTCGAGGGCGACGGCGGCGGCGCGCTGGAGGTCGCGATTTCCGCCGGACAAATTGGAGGCGAGGGTGGGAACGAGCGTCGGATCTTTCGTGAAAACTGCGATGTCGAAGGCTTCGAGCATCCCGGCGCTGGGGCGGGCGAGCCACGGTTCGTGGGCGAGCATTTCGCGGAGTTTTCCGGCGAGGAAGGCGGTGTCGCGGGGGTCGTGCCAGGCGACGTTGCGGAGCGAGAGCGCCCACTCGTCGGCGGAGTTTTTGGAGTCGAGAACGGTGCGGGCGAACTGCGCGGCGTCGGCGGTGCCGGCTTGTTTGGAGAGGCGTCCGAGCCAGTCCATCAGCGCCACGCGGAGGGTCGGCGCGCCGGCGAGTTTGCCGCCTTCGCCGAGGGCGAATTCCTCGCCGGTCGGGGCGTCCTGGCCGGTGCCGAGGAATTGCAAAATCGCGCGGATGGCGAGCCGCGGATCGGCGGCGAAAAGCTCGCGCTCGAGCTGGGCGAGATCGGCGGCGCCGGCCTCGCCGGCTTGCAGTCGCGCGAGGAGCGAGTCGATGCGGGCGCGGAGGGAGGTGAGCGGGGTCGCGGGCTGCGCGGGCGCGGCGGCGGGCGGCGGTGATGCCTCAGCGCCGACAGAAACGTCGGGTGGCGTTGACTGCGCCGCGGGACGAGCGAGCGGCGCGGGAGCGGGAGTGCGCAGGATGCGGACGATGATTTCGACCGTCAGGCCGAGCAGGATCGCGAGGACGAGAAGCGCCGCCGTGCGAGCTTTCACGGGCGGTGGCGCGGGTCAGCGCAGATAAGTTTTGATGAACGCGGCGACGGTCGAGTTCAGCGCGCGAATGCCGCCGGCGACGGGGTCGAGCGAGCCGGAGACGACGACGCCGGAGACGTAGAGATTGCCTTTCGCATCCTGCGCGAAGACCGGGCCGCCGCTCATGCCGGACTCGAAATAGATCGATTCATTTTCCAGAAATGGCCCGTAGGTCCGGGTGAAGGGTGCCGTTGGCTCGACGAAAAGGAGGTCGTCGCCGGTGTGGTATTCGCCGCCGTAGCCGAGCGCGATATTGTAGGCGGTGCCGGTGAGCAGCTTGGTGTCGGAGGACCAGCCCGCCGCCGCGCCGCTGGCGAGCGGGGAGGCGAAAAGGATGCCGCCGATGTCGTAGGCAAAGGCGCGCACGTCGTCGCCGCCGTGGGCGACGACGTTCTGCCGGTAGCCGCCGAGGACGTAGAGCCGCGTGGCGGATTGCTCGGAGAGGTCGGTCGCGCCGTATTGGCCGCGGCGGAAGAGCACGTCCGTGGACCAGCCGCCGTCGAAATCATAGACGATGTGACCGGCGGTGAGGACGGAGCGCGGGCGGATGACGGTGCCGCTGCCGCTGAAATACGCGTCGCCGCTTTCGAAGAGCAATTGCCCGACGAGCGAATACGGCATTTTTCGCACGAAAGCCGCGCCGGTCGGCTGCGGGTAATCCGCCGCGTGAGTCGAGAGCGACAGGGCAAGCGCCGCGAGAGTGAAGAGTGTTTTCCGTTGCACGGCGGGGGAGAATAGCCGGGATCGGCCACAACGCAACGGCGGGGCGGGCTGGCCTCGCGACGGCAGGTGTTGCGCGATTGAACATCGTCTCGGGAGCACGCACGGTGAACGTTTCGCAGGCGAAAGCTCGCGTCCTTTTACCCAACGGCATGGACAGCGTCTCCGGCCTCACCCAAAAGAAAATCGAGCGGGCGAGACGATAAAATACGAGTTCACGCTGCGGCAGCACGGGACGCAGATGTATCATCCGCACTTCGATGAAATGACGCAGATGGGCATGTTCGTCATCCACCCCAGAGTGCAGGCCGATCCGCGGGTGGACCGCGTTTTGCGCTGATACTCAGCGAATGGCGCATCGACCCCGCCGCGGCGCGACCGGAACGACAGAAATGACGGACTTCAACATCCTCGCCTTCCGAGCCGTTCTCGTTCTGATGCTCAGAAATCGACGATCACGCCACCAGCCATCCGTGGGGCATTCGGGGGGAAACCAAGCGTTCTACATGGATGTCGTGGCAACGCAGGTTCTCGCTTCTAACCCCGAATGGAATCGGTAGAGTCGGCTCATTCCAATCTCCTCTCGATGACCTCTGACACACCGTTAGTTGCAGATCTCAAAGCGGCTTACCGAAGTCTCGCGGAAGAGCTGAAACGGGCTTTGCTCAAAGAGGTGGCGGCGGAACAGCCCAAATTTCTGGGCGACTGGATCACTGCCGCGGGGCTGGGGAAAGGCTACCGCCAGCAGACCGTCACGGAGCGGAAGAATGCGCACTGCCGGGAGAAGATGGACGAGGCGCTGGTGCGCGAGGGGAGCGAAGAAATGCTCATGTTTGCCGCGCGCCGGTTTTTTATCGTGGTGCGGCCGGAGTTTGTCAGGCGGCTCAACGAGCTGGGGATGGAGGGCCGGACGAACGGCGACTCTGACCTTGCCGACGAGTTGCTGGAGGCGTTGAAGCCCGAGATGGGTGGTGCCACCGGGTGGTCTTTTTTTGATGCGGCGATGCGGCTCACGCCGGACACGTTTATCTTTCCAAAAGAGCTGTGCGCGGAACCTGAGGACGACAGGGCGGAGATCGCTGAGCCTCCTCTCGAAAGGACGGGCACGGAATGGGACGTCGATCTGGCAGGTTTGGATGCGAGCTGCGCGGAGCTCTCGGCGGGAATCGCGCAGCTCCGGGCGGCCAAAGCCGTCGATCTCCCGGCGCTGCAAGCCGCGCTCGACGACGCTTTTCTCACCGCGAGCGTCTTGCGCGACGAGTTGGAAACGTCGGCGACGGAGAGCGATTTTCCGGGTGAACCCTGGCAGAATGCCGCAGGTTTGCGCGACTACGCCGCGGCGCTCGCGGTGCATTTGCATGCTCGATCCGGCGCGGCGCAGCGACGGGAGTTGCTCGCCGCGCTGGCGGCGCGGCTGGAGACAGCTCGTGTCTCGCATCGCGTGCCGCGGCAGCAGTTGCGGCTCGATGCGTTGCGCACCCGCGCGGTCGTGGAATTGCAGGCATTGATCGACGCCGGGGCACCGCCGGAACTACCCGGCCCCGTGGCCGCGGACGCCTGGCTGCGCTGGGCGCTCGAGCGCGCCGGGTCGGAGATCGAGGAATTGCGCGAGCGGCTGACGGCGCAGGGTTTGGCGGCGCTCGCCGATTTTATCGAAGGTTGCGAGGCAGGGGAGTTGGGTTTGAGCGTCGCGCCCCGAGTCGAGCCGGAACGCTCATCGGTCACGCCAGCCACGCCGGGAGGAAGGTTCGTCGAACCAGCGCCGGCTGCTGAGAAAAACCCCGCGGCCGAGCCGCCAGCCGCCGCCGATCGATCGCGGACCCGCACCGAGCCGCCACCGGTGGATAAACCGGCGGAAGCCGAAGTCGCGACTGGACCCGGCGGCAATACCGTCGAGGCACCTGTCTCCGATCAGCTGGGCGGCGCTGACGGAGCCATTGCGCACACCAAAGAATCGCCGGGCGGCCCACCACGCACCCTTGTGCCAGAGAAAATCGCAATCTTTCAAACGCCGCGCGCCACCCCGCCGCGCGCCAAAATTGAGCCGGCAGGACCGTCGTCAGCGCAAAGTCCGGCAGCGGACTTGTTTTCCGCGGCCGTCGATCTTCAGACCCTGGCTCGCGCAGCCACCCTGAGTCCCGGCGAGGCGGCGGGCACGGCGTTTTCCGCGCTGACGTGGCGGCTGATTCATGAGGGCCGTCGCGGGCTGGCATTCCAGATGGCGAACGACGTCGAGCAAAGATGGCCAGGCGCAGAGCGAACGCTGCCGGCGGCGGCGGTGCGCGCGACCGCCCTAGCATTGCGCGTGCAGTCGGAGAGTGGCGAGCTTTACCGCTGCCTCCAAAAAGATTTCCGCGACGCCACGGAAGCTCTGATGCCAGGCGAAAGTTCGGCGGCAAATCTCAGCTCGCGGCTGCTGCTAGGAGCGGCGGCGTTGAGACCGGCGCTGCTCGCTCCTCGTTCGGGCGCGGCCACGGTCCTGCGGGAGATGCATCTCGGCGCGGCGTTGTCTCACTTCAATGACCTGGCGAAGCCGATCTGGGAATTTGGCGACCGCGGTGTGCCGCTCAACCCCGAGGCGCTTGAGGGCGTCCAATCGAAAGCGGCCTGGGAGGAGAAACTGTCGGCGTTGCGGGATGAGGCCGAGGGTTGGTGGAATTCAGCCGAAAACGCCGCGATCATCACGCGCCCCGGAGCGCACACTTGGCGCCGGATGATGGAGTCCGACGGTGTGATCGGGCGGCTGCTCGCCGGGGTGCGGGAAAATTCCGCGGAGCCCGGCCGACTCAAAAAATTGCGCGAGCTGATCGAGGAATTCGACAACGACGCCGCCTTCGATGCCGAGGCTCGGCGGACGTATTCGCAAGTGCTCACGCACCGCGGGCAGCTCGTGCAGCCGGCCGCGAAGAAGATCATTCGTCTCGGACGCGAAGCTGTGCAGGTCGCGCGGCGATGGGCTTCCTTGCAGGAGGTCAGACCCGATGGTGCGCTGGGCTTTTTGCTGAAACATGCCAGCGATCTCCGCCGCGAACTCGACCGGCGGTACGACAAAGTCATCGGCGAACTGCGCGAATTCGCGGACGGCTCCGAGGATGTGACCGTCGCGGCGGCCGTGCACTACGCGATCGAGGCAGTCGAGAACATTTGTGCGCTTTTCTCGGGCGGCAGCCAGCCGGTTGAGCCGCCGGTCCGCTTCGTCCTGCACGCCGGGCTGCTGCGGTTTCCGGAGATTCAACTCAATGCGGATTGGGAGCCGATCGAGGCCGCGGAGCCGGTGGCCCTGACGCTCGCTCGCGCGCTCGCCGCCGGCACCGTGCCGAGCTGGCCCGAGGCCTTTGAAAGGCAGGCGGACAAACGCGATCACGAGGCGACCGGACACATCATCGAATTCCTCGAATGGCAGAACGATCCCTCAGTGGACGCGCTGCGAACGACGCAGGAGCAGCAGGTCGAGTTGTGTCGCGATGCGCTCCGGCGCGAGACGCACGAGACTCGGGCCCGGCTCGATCGCGCGATGAGGCAAGGGCTGATCACCCACGCCGATTTCAATGAAACCAACGCGAAAGTGACGGCACTCGACGGGGCGATCGATACGACCCTCAATTTCCATCGGCAAACCGCCGCCCTCAAGCAAATGCGGAGCATCATCGACCAGCGGGAGGTGCTGCAGCGTGAGGCGGTTCGGCAGCGTCTGGATCGTCTGCCTGCGTCGCTCTCCGCGGAGGTCGTGCAGGCGATCCGCACCGCGCTCGACAGCGGCGACATCGTCACCGCGAATGACTACATCGAACGCGCAGAGAGAGGTGCCGCGCTGCATGAACCGGCGTCTCGACGGCCGCAATTCCTCGAGTTCTTCGGTGGCGCCGCCGGGGAAGATCGCGGCCGTTTTTTCACCCTGATCGAGGAACTCGAACCGTCGGTGAACGCGCCGGCGCGCATCGTAAGCGCCGCGCACAATCGCACGCCGGTCCTGGGCATCGAGTTCAAGCGAATGCCCGCAGAACAAGCGGACAAGACGGCACGGGCGATCGAAGCCTGGTTCGACGCGAAACGACAGCGGCAGCTCAGCGGAGACCAGTGCCGCGCGATCCTGGCCGGGCTAGGTTTCACCGTCTCGAAAGCCGAGAATCGGCGGAAAGCGGAACACACCTGGCTCGAGATCACGACCGAGCCGACGGATCAAAGTCCCGTCGCCGCGTTTGGCTCGGAAGCCGGTGGTCATTTCCGCGTTTTCTCCGCCTTCAGCGAGTCGATGGAAACTCTCTGCAAGCTCGCCTCACCGCAAGACTTCCAGCGGCACGGGACGTTTGTCTTTTACTTCGACGCGCTCGACGAACGGCGTCGGCGGGAACTGGCGAGACTCTGCCGGGAAAGCGCGGGAGCTTTCGCGGTGATCGATACCGTGCTGCTTCTGCACGTCTGTGCCGCCATCGGCACGCGCGCCCGGTTGCCGCGGCTCTTCGACTGCGCGCTGCCGTTTTCGCGCGTTCAGCCTTACATCACGACGGCGGGCCGGATGCCGCCGGAAATGTTCTTCGGGCGCCATCGCGAGATCGAGGAACTGACGAGCCTCATGGGTTCCTGCTTCGTGTATGGCGGACGCCAACTCGGCAAGACGGCGCTGCTCCGGCACGTGGAGGAACGCTTTCATGCTCCTCGCGCGGGCCGCCTCGCCTGCTGGCTCGATCTCAAGCATCACGGCCTGCATTCCATCGACGACATCTGGCCCGTGCTGGCGGGGCATCTCGGAAAATTCGGCGTCCTCGGCGAGTCGGCCTCGCGGCAGATCACGCTCGAAACGCTGCTCGAGCACGCGCGCACCTGGCTGGAGGCTGATGAGGAGCGCCGCATTCTGCTGCTACTCGATGAGGCGGATAATTTCCTCAAAGCCGACGCGACCGATCCGGCGAGCAAGGTGCCCTTCTCCCGCTGCGTCCGGCTTCGCGGCCTGATGGATGCGACGCAAAAGCGCTTCAAGGTCGTCTTCGCCGGCCTGCATAATGTCCAGCGCACGACGCGCGTGGCGAATCATCCGCTCGCGCATTACGGGCAGCCGCTCTGCATCGGACCGTTGCTCAATGACCCGCGCGACGCCGAGGAGGCGCGCCGCCTAGTCGAGGAGCCGCTCGCGGCAGCCGGTTATTTTTTCGAGTCGAGCTACCCGGTGGTCCACATCCTCGCGCAGAGCAATTACTACCCCAGCCTGATCCAGCTCTACTGCCAGCGCTTGCTCCGGCACGCGACGGACAGTGTCCGGCAGTTCGACATCCGGACGACGCCACCCTACCTCCTCACGCTGCGCCACGTCGAGGACGCCTACAACAGCCTCGAATTGCAGTCGGCGATCGCCGAGAAATTCCGCCTCACGCTCGACCTCGATCCGAAGTATCGGCTGATCGCCATCATCCTCGCTTTTTACAAGGAGGAGGCTGAACGCGGGTTCGAGATCGCGCGGCTGCGGAACGAGGCGACGACGTGGTGGGAGAAAGGATTTTCCAAAACCAGCGATGAAGATTTCGCGGAGCTGCTTGAGGAAATGGTCGGCCTCGGCGTGCTCCGGCGCAGCACCTCACGCGCGCTCTATTTTCTCCGGAATCCGAATCTCGTCCCACTGCTCGGGCGGCCCGAGGAGATCGAGAAAGAACTCGAGAACTTTTCCGGCAAGGAGCCCGAGCCGGAGTTCGATCCCGTCCACTTCCGGCGGCCGTTGCGAGCCGGGGATCACGGCGTGCGCAGCCCGTTGAGCGTCGCGCATGAAAGTGAGCTGCGCAGTTTGCAGAAGGATGCGGTTTTCGTTTTCGCCGGCACTCCGGCAGCCGAAATTTCGAAACTGCGCGATGCCGTCGAGGCGATCATCGACCGCGATCGGCTCAGCCTGATGAGCAACCTGCGCGCGGTGCAGACTTTTTCCGAAAAGCTGCGCGAGATCAGCGCACGAGCGGCCGCCGGCGTGAACATCGCGTTTGTCCCCGCCGAGGCCGCGTGGGATGAACAGTGGCTGCGCGCGGCCATCGAGCGCACGCAAAAGCGCGGGGCCGAGCAGAGCCGCCTCGGGGTGGTCTTCGTCGCGTCGCCGGAACTCGCCTGGCAGCAAACGGACGCCCTCCGCGCACTCGACGCCGGCGGCCAGATATCCTTGCGCACCCTACGGCCTTGGAACGAAGCCGCCTTGCGGCAATGGCTCGAGGAATGCCAGTTTGGCCCACGCGACTCCGACGGCCGCCGCGAGCTGCTCGAGGTCACCGGCAACTGGCCGCTGCTCCTCGGCCAAGCTTACCGCGCGAGCCGCGAGCACGACTGGAAAGCATCCGTCGATGAGCTGCGGAAATCCGGTTCCACTGAGTTGCTCCCCGCGCTCGGTTGCGAAGATCCCGCGCGCCGACAGGTGCTCGAGGTCTGGGCGCAGCTCGGTGACGTGGCCACCGCCAGGGATCTCGCGGCCCTCTGCTCGTTTGCCTCCGAGGGTTTCGTCGAAAAGGTTTTTCACTGGACGCAGATCATCGGGCTCGCCACGCGTGCGGCCGATTCATGGCATCTCGATCCCTTGCTCGCCAGGGTATTGAATGCGCCGGGCGGGTAGCCTTCGCCGTGACCACGAACGTCTGGGACCTTCCGGGCCCCGCGAATTTCGTCCGGCGCGTCACCGGCGCTTTTCGCGACGGACGCAGCGCCTGCGTTCAGTTTCCGCGCCATGCCCCGGGCGGATTCCCGGAAGCCCTTCGTTCCGAATACAACCGCGAACTGTTTTTCGAAGTCTCGCCACTTCACTGTGGTCCGGCGGATCGCCGCCGTCCGGTCGATTTGCTGTTCGAAGAATTCGCCCGCGATGCGCCCGCGGGTGCGATCCGGGACGTGCGGACGTTGACCTTGCAGTCCGCATTCTGCGGGCGCCTGATTTTTCTCGAGTCGATCGCCGCGGAGGATTGGAAAGCCTGGAGACAATTCCTGGTCGAATACGAGCAGGTCTGCCGCAACGTGGACCGGCTGCATCGGACCCTGTTTTTCGCGAGCCTGGACGGGGAGACGGCCACGCCGCCGCTGGTCGAGGACGTCTGCCAAGCCGTCTTTCGCTGGAGCGATACGCTCGACGCACTCGACATGACGCTATTCGCCGCGAGCCAGTTGGCAGCGAAATCGCTCCCGGCGCTGGAGCGTCAACTCTACCTCTCGCTCCTCGCTGAACTCTCCGGCTGGGACACCGAAGCCTGTTCACTCCTGGCCTCGCAGACACTGGAGACGCTGCTCTCGCCGTCGGTTTTTCTGCGTCGCCTCGCAAGCCAGCGCGGCTGGAGCGCGTCAGCACCGACAGAGTCCTGGTGGGAGCTCGGGATCGAAAATTCCGTCAACGGCTTCGCGGAGCGGCACTCGGCGTTCATCGCTCTGTGTGGAGATGAACGGGAGCTCGACCGCCGAATCTGGCGCGCCCAGTTGCGCGTGCTTTTCCCAGCGATCGAGGAGCTGCGGCTCGCGCTCCTGCCGCAATTGCGACGCTTTCTCCGATTTCCGGTCCAGACACCATTCGGTATCGTGCGGGAAATTGAAGATTTGGAAATCGGCCAACTCGCCCACCAATTGCTCGGGGCTCGAAACCTCGACCGCCAGACCCGCGAGATCATTCTCCTGCTCAAAGATTTGCGCCACGCGCTCGCGCATCTCGAGCCCGTTCGAGATCCCGCCCGGCTGCGGCGCCTTTTCCAAGCTCACGAACAGCGGCGGCGCGACGGTTGAAGTTCCGCGCGTCAGCCGAATTAGCGGACCCAACCGTCAGAGAAGCACACTCTGTTGCGGTGACGGCCTCGGAACTCCACCACATCTTGTGCTTGCCGACCCGCTCCAGGTTTCCTACGTTCCGCGCCGATCTGCCCGGATTCGTTGATCCAATCCCTTAAAACCCATGTATCTCCAATCGCTCGAACTCTTTGGTTTCAAGTCTTTTGCCCCGAAGACGAAGATGGAATTTCATCGCGGGGTAACGGCGGTCGTGGGGCCGAATGGGTGCGGGAAATCCAATGTGCTGGATGCGATGCGCTGGGTGCTGGGGGAGCAGTCGGCGAAGGCTTTGCGGGGCGGGGAGATGAGCGATGTGATCTTTTCGGGGACGGATTCGCGGGCGGCGGTGGGAATGGCGGAGGTGTCGATGACCTTTGCGGAATGCGAGGAACATCTCGGGCTGGACTGGCACGAGGTGACGATCACGCGGCGGGTTTTCCGCGACGGCGGCTCGGAATATTTGCTGAACAAGACGCCGTGCCGGCTGAAGGATATTCATCAGCTTTTCATGGATACGGGGATCGGGCGGTCGGCGTATTCGATCATGGAGCAGGGCAAGATCGACCTGATCCTGTCGTCGCGCCCAGAGGATCGGCGGGCGATTTTCGAGGAGGCCGCGGGGATTACCAAATACAAGTCGCAGAAGAAGGAGGCGCTGCGGAAGCTGGAGGCGACGGATGCGAATTTATTGCGGCTGACGGACATCATCAAGGAGGTGAAGCGGCAGATCGGTTCGCTGCAGCGGCAGGCGGGGAAGGCGAAGCGGTATCAGGCGCTGGTCGGCGATTTGAAGTTGATGGAGACGCATTCGGCGAAGCGGCAGCTCGATGATTTGGAGGAGCAGCAGGCGGCGGCGAAGGCGGAACTGGCGCGTCTCGCGGACGAGCAGCAGGAGTGCGAGCAGGTGATCGAGCGGCGCGAGGCGGAGGTGGCGGCGCGGCGCGGGGAGCTGGAGGAAATGGAGGCGCAACTGAACGCGGCGCGGCAGGTGGTGAACGATTTGCGGTCGCGCATCGGGAATCACGAGAACCGGATCATCTTCAATGAGGAGCGGTCGCAGGAATTCAGCGGGCTGGTCGAGCGGTATCGCGCGGATGTGGCGGGCGCGGAGGAGAAATTGCGGATCGCTGAGACGCAGTTGCGCGACACGGATGCCGAGCTGGCGCAGATCACGACGATGCTCGCGGGGGAGCTGCGCGTGCTGGAGGAAAAGCAGGCGGCGACCGCGGCGCTGGTGCAGCAGCGGCAGGAAAGCGAGCGGTCGATCTCCGGGATGACGAGCGATGCGGGCAAGATCGAGAGCCGGGTCAGCGGGCTGCGCGGGCAGATCGCGATGGCGACGCAGCAACGCGATGGGGCGGAGGCGCGGCTCGGGATTTTGTCGAGCGAACTGGAGCAACTGGAGTTCGGATTCGCGCGCGTGAACGAGCAGCAGGGCGCGGCGCAGGCGGAGCTGGAGCGCGCGCAAATCGATCTCGCGCGCGCTTCGGCGCAGCTCACGGAGGCCGAGCAGCAGGTGCGCGAGGGGCAGTCGGCGCTCGCCGGGGTGGAGCAGGAATTGCGGACGACGCAGCGGCTTTTGTCCGACAAAGAATCGAAGCTCGACGTGCTGCGACAGCTCAACGAGGGCGGCGAGGGTTTCTCGGAGGGGACGCAGGCGATCCTGCGCGGGCTGGACAATCCGGAGTTTTTCAAGCCGGCGATTTTGGGCGCGGTGGCGCAGTTCATCGACGTGCCGGCGGAATACGTGCTGGCCGTCGAAGCCGCGCTGGGAGCCAATCTTCAGACGATCGTGATGAAGGATACGATGGTCGCGGAGGCGGTGATCAAGACGCTGACGGCGAAGAAAATGGGCAAGGCGTCGCTGGCGCTGCGGGAGTTCGAGAAGGTCTTCGCGCATGTCGAGGACAAGGAAATGGTGCTGCCAGCGGGCGCGATCGATTGGCTCATCAACAAGGTCAAGCCCGCGCCGGAATTGCGGCGGCTGATCGAGCGGCTGGTCAATCACACGGTGCTCGTGCCGGACTTGGAAACGGCGATCCGGCTCTTTCCGCAGAGCGGTTCGCTCATCGTCACGCTCGCCGGCGAGGTGCTGACGCGCGACGGAATCCTGCACGGCGGCGCGACGAGCGAGGCGCAGAATTCGGTGCTCCAGCGGAAGAATCAAATCGCCGCGCTCGAGGCGGAAGCGCACGAAATCCGCGGCGTGTTGCAGGCGATCACGACGCGGCGCGACGCGTTGGTTTTCGACATCGAGGAAGCGCAGGCGCGGCTCGATGAAGCGCGCGGCGAGAAGCAAAACGGCACGCTCGCGGTTTCGACTTTGCGCGGACAGCTCGGGGTGCTGGAGCGGGAATTGCGCGACACGGAACGCAAGCAGCAGACGCTCGACGGCGAGCGCGTTGGGTCCGAAGTGCGGCAGCGCGAGGCAGCGGCGCGGGTCGAAGGATTCGAGGCGGAAGTGCTGGAAAATTTGCAGCAGCTCGATGAGCTCCAGGTGCGCCGGAGCGAGGCGCAGAGCCAGTTGGAAGGTCTGCGCGCCCGCGAAAGTGAAGTTGGGGCGGAGCTGAACGAATTGCGGATCAAAGTCGCGACGGAGCGGCAGCGGCACACTTCGCTGCATCATCAGCGCACGCCGCTGGAGGCGCGATTGGCGGAGCTGAACGAGCTGATCGAGCAGCGTCAGCGCGACATCGAAGGCTACGCGCAACGCGCCGAAGCGATGCTCGCGGAGAACGCGGAGATCGAGGCGAACCTCGAAAATTTGCGCGGCCAGGTCGGTGAATCCGAGAGCGCCGTGAGCACGCTCGTCGAGCAGCGGAGCGCGATGGCGGCGGGTGTCGAGGAGATGAATAATGAGCTGCGCCAACTGCGGCATCAGCTCAACGACGCGCACAACCAGCGCAGCCGCGTGGAGGTGAAGCAGAGCCAGCTCGAGATGAAAATCACCGCGCTGACCGAGCACATTCACAAGCGCTACCAGCTCGAGCTGCGCGACTTTCAGCGCGACCTGCACGCGCTCCGCGTGGCGGTGCGCGACCAGCTCGCGGGCGCGCAACGCAAGGCGCTGCTCGACGTGGAGGGCACAGCGTCGTCGGCGCCAAGTCGCTCCGCGGACGACGAAGAATCCGCAGACGCTCCCCTCGGCACCGACAGCGCGGTGCCCTCCACGGATTCCTTCGCGATCGATTGGGAGCGCATCGAGGCGATGGTCCGCGAGATCGATCAGCGCATCGACTCGATGGGTCCGGTGAACCTCGACGCGATCCAGGAATACGACGAACTCGAGGAGCGCTACACCTTCCTCGAAAAGCAAAACACCGACCTGACGAACTCGAAAGCCGAGCTGATCGACGTGATCGCGAAGATCAACAACACGACGAAAGTGCTCTTCGCCGAGACCTTCGAAAAGATCCGGGTGAACTTCTCGGAGATGTTCGTGGAGCTCTTCGGCGGCGGAAAAGCAAACCTGCTTTTGACCGACGAAAGCGACCCGCTGGAGAGCGGCATCGACATCATCGCGAAGCCGCCCGGCAAGCAGCTCCAGTCGATCACGCTGCTCTCCGGCGGCGAGCGGACGATGACCGCCGTCGCGCTCCTGTTCTCGATCTACATGGTGAAGCCGTCGCCGTTTTGCGTGCTCGACGAGATGGACGCGCCGCTCGACGAGTCGAACATCAACCGCTTCATCAAGATCCTCGACCGCTTCGTCGGGCAGTCGCAATTCATCGTCATCTCGCATCACAAACGGACCATCGCCCGCGCCGATGCGCTCTACGGCGTGACGATGGAAGAGCACGGCGTCTCCCGCCTCGTCGGCGTGAAATTCTCGCGTCGCGAAGATTCGCACGAAGGCAACGACGTGCTCGGGACCGCCAATCCCGACGCGGTGCCGAGCGTCGCGGAGACCTTCGGAAAACGTGGCGATCTGCACAGCGAAACACTCGCCGGAAGCGAGTCGGCGTAGGCAGTCGCTAGCAGAAACGTCGCTTTCCGCCCTTCTACCGGCAACTTCGCAGCTTGCGTCGTGAGGCGCTTCCACCGCGAGGTCGTCACTTACCGATTCATGGCCGTTCCCATGACCAAAGACAGTTTCCTCGAACTCCTGGCCGTCTTGGGCTTCACCAGTCAAGCGGGGCTGCTGACCAAGGCCATCGGTGCCGCGCGTCTTTCGGTCGATACAAGAAACGAGGTGCTCGTGTATCCCGAGGATCAGGGCCTCGTCGTCAACGAACGCCAGACCTGCAACTTCTCCGCGCCGGAAAACTTCGTCGTTTTCGAGTGCGTCCATCGGTTGCTCGAGAAAGGTTACGCACCCCGGCACATTGAACTGGAGCCCAAGTGGAAACTCGGCCACGGCGCGAGTGGTGGGCGGGCGGATGTTCTCATCCGGGACAACGCCGACAAATCTCTCCTCATCATCGAGTGCAAGACCGCTGGCCGTGAGTATGACCGCGCGTGGCGCAGCACCCTGCAGGATGGCGACCAGCTTTTTGGCTACGTCGAGCAGGAGCGTTCCACGCAGTTCCTCTGCCTCTACGCCTCTCATTTTGAAAACGGCACGGTTCACTACCGCAGCCACGTCATCGCCCATCGCGACAACGAAAAATATCTCGCGGCCAATCCGCTTTTCAAAAGCTTCACTTCGGCGGCGGAGCGCAAAGAGCGGTTCACCGTCTGGCGCGACACTTACAAATTCGACTTCATCCCGGCGGGCATTTTCGAGCCGAACATCCAGCCCTACCACATCGGCAAAGACAAATGCTCGCTCGCCGATCTCCACCCCATCTCCGCGTCCGACCAGCAGAAGAAATACCACGAGTTCGCCACCATCCTCCGCCAGCACAACGTCTCCGGCGCGAGAACGCTTTCGACAAGCTGGTCAATCTCTTCCTCTGCAAGCTCGTGGATGAAACCGAGAACCCGGACGACCTGAAATTCTATAGGAAAGGCGTCGCCTACGACACGCACTTCGAACTGCTCGACCGGCTCCAGCAGCTCTACCAGAAAGGCATGGGCAAGTTCCTCGGCGAAGACATCACCTACATCGCCGAGAGCGATGTCAGCAATGCGCTGCGCTTCATCCGCCAGAATCCCGACGCCACCCAGCGCGCCGTCTGGAACCTTTTCATCCAGCAGAAATTTTTCACGAACAACGATTTCTCCCTCATCGATGTTCACAACGAAAAGCTCTTTTACCAGAACGCCGAGGTGCTCCTGAAAATCCTGCAAATGTGGCAGGACATCCGCCTCATCGTCGACCATCAGCACAATCAGTTTCTCGGCGACATGTTCGAGGGCTTCCTCGATCAGGGCGTGAAGCAGAGCGAAGGGCAATACTTCACGCCCAAAGCTCGCCCCGGATTCAGATCGTGTAGCCTGTCCTTGGCTTCCCGTATGGCATCAGTGCTGGATTGAAATAGACGAGTGTCATCGCGTTGAACGAAGTAGTTTTTACGACAGCCGTCTTACCGGAATCCCCTTTGAGCCATAAAGGAGGCAATGAAGCGTTATCGCAAGACCGAACGGGGCGGCGGATTGTTCTCCGCCATCGAGCACGAGCAGGCCGTGGCCGCCAAGACCACCGGCATCCTCAAGCT
>JAYVPW010000148.1:0-17496 GCA_043777315.1 Spartobacteria bacterium
GCACTGCTTGCGCGCGCACCTCAGATGCGTGTGCAGTGTCCCGCCCGCTTTCAGATCCCGCCAGACATGCCGGTAGATACTCTCGTGGCTGATGGCCAGTTCTCCGCTCCGCCCCAGGTGCCCGGAGACCTGCTCGGGACTCCACTTTCTCCTCAACAACTCTGCCACCCGCGCCCATTCCTCCCGCCCAAACTGGCGGTTGCGCCGCGACCGGTAGCGCCGCGCGTGCGCCCGCTGCTGCGCTCGCCTCGAGCGATACCATCCGTCATGCGGGGCCGCGTTGCGCCAGCTCCCGCCCAATGGTGCTCCGGTGCCGCCCAAGCTGCCGCGCGATCTCCGCTTTGCTCAGTCCCAGCCTCCGCAGGGCCGCAAGGGCGCTGCGCTCTTCGCCATTGAGTTGTCGATACTTCATTGCCATCCTCCTGACAAAGTCCCCCCCGAACCGAGACCTTTTTCCTTCACCCTCCACAAAATACTCCGCGTTGCACTTACTCTGTGAATTCGCGAGCCGCGCAATGCGGAGTTCCGCGCGGCGCAGCTCACCGGCGACGCGCTGGTGCGCTGGAAATATCAGCGCTCCCTCCACGACTACCTCGGCTGCATCCGCGGCGTGGATGAGAGCGTCGGCCGGGTGCTGAAGTATCTCGATGACGAAGGTCTGAGCGACAACACGATCGTCGTGTACGCCAGCGACCAGGGCTTTTTCCTCGGCGAACACGGGTGGTTCGACAAGCGCTGAATCTTCGAGGAATCGCTGCGCACGCCGCTCCTCGTGCGCTGGCCCGGCGTGACCAAACCGGGCAGCGTGAGCAGCGACATCGTCTCGAACATCGACTTCGCGGAAACCTTTCTAGAAGCGGCCGGGCAGCCGATTCCCGCGGAAATGCAGGGCCGCAGTTTCGTGCCCGTGCTGCGCGGCGAGACGCCCGCGGATTGGCGCAAAAGCTTCTACTACCAGTATTACGAGTATCCCGCGCCGCATCACGTGCGCCCGCACTACGGCGTCGTCACAGACCGGTACAAGCTCATCCATTTCCACGGGACGCCGGACGATTATTGGGAACTCTTCGATTTGAAAACGGACCCGCACGAGCTGCGCAGCGTCTTCGGAAACAGCGAATACGCCGCGACGCAGGCGGAGCTCGAGCGGGAGCTGAAACGCCTGCGTACCGAGCTGAAAGTGCCGGAGCAAACGCCGCCGGAGTGGTTTGGCGACAAGCCATCTGCGAGCGCGGCCGCAGAAAAAGCGCCGTAATATTCTAACGATTTCGGCCCTCCACGGTCTTACTCATCGTTCTGGGGGGAACAGCGGGGTCGTCGGCCAGTCGGCCGGCGGCCTCGCATTTTTTTTGCGCAGGCGCGGCTGGTGTCGCCGCGCGGGAGACGACGAGGAACGCCCGTTTTCCACACCGCCGCACGGCGCAAAGCGAACGATTCCAGTCGGCATGGCCACGACTTTACCACCAGCAGAACGAGCACGCAGCGATGGGCAAAATCGCGCGCGTCAGATGGCCGTGGGTGCGGAGGTTCAACGAGACGGGGGGACGCATTTTCGCGTGTGGGCTCCGCGGTCGGCGACGGTGGCCGTCGAGCTCCGAGCCGCTTCGCAGCTCGATCCGCAGGCGGTCGTGCCGCTGGACGCGGAAGGAAACGGCTACTTTTCCGGCAGCGTTCCGGAGGCCTCGGCGGGGATGTTTTACCAATATCGCGTCGCCTCCGGTTCGTTCCCCGACCCGGCTTCGCGCTTCCAACCGGAGGGCGTGCATGGCGTCTCACAAATCGTCGATCCGGGAGATTTTCGCTGGACGGATTAGGCGTGGCTCGGCGTGGCTCGGGAGGCCGGGAAGGGCCGTGGAATCTACCTCGCCGGTGAAAACGAGTTACAGGAAGCGCGGCTCGCGCGCCCCGCCGCGGCGGGCGGATACGGGCTCGATGCGCTGTGGAATGACGACCTGCATCACACCGCGATGGTGGCGCTCACGGGCCACAGCGAGGCGTATTATTCCGACTATCGCGGCGCGCCGCAGGAGTTCATTTCGGCGGCAAAGTGGGGCTTTTTTTTTCCAAGGCCAGCGCTACCGCTGGCAGCAGAAACGGCGGGGACAACCGGCCTTGGATCTTGCGCCAGCGAGCTTCGTCAGCTTTTTGCAGAACCACGATCAGGTCGCGAACTCATTGAGCGGGCGGCGGATTCACGAACTCACCGATCCCGCACGGCTGCGCGCGCTGACCGCTTATCTCCTGCTCGGACCCGCGACGCCGATGTTGTTTCAAGGCCAGGAATTCGCGGCCTCTGCGCCGTTCCTTTACTTCGCCGATCATCACGCGGAACTCGCGCCGCTGGTCGCCGAGGGGCGGCGGAAATTCCTCGCGCAATTTCCGAGCGTTGCCGCCGCGGAGCAGGAGACCACGATCGCCGCGCCTGGTGACGAAGGCACTTTTCAACGCTGCAAACTCGATCTGGCCGAGCGCGAAACCCACGCGGAAATTTACTGCCTCCACCGCGACCTCCTCGCACTGCGGCGGGACGACGAGGTGTTCCGAAATCCGCGGCATCGCAGCCTCGATGGCGCGGTGCTCGGGCCCGAGACGTTCGTGCTCCGCTACTTTGGGGAGGGCGAAAATGACCGGCTTCTCATCGTGAATCTCGGCTCCGACCTGCACCTCGATCCCGCGCCGGAGCCGCTTCTCACGCCGGTCGCCGGGACGCTCTGGGACACACTTTGGAGCAGCGAGGACATTCATTACGGCGGCCTCGGGACGCCGCCGATCGACACCGAAGAAAACTGGAAAATCCCCGGCCACGCTGCCGTCGTACTGACGCCGAAGCGAGCGGCGGAAGCGCGCGAACAGTAGTTTTCCCGACCCTCAACCTTTCATCTTTCGACCGTCAACTTTCCCCGCCCATGCCCGACCTCATCCGCCGCATCGACCTCCGGCAGGCGCACGATCCGCACGCGCTTCTGCGCCGCGAATGGCTGCTCAGCAATGGCCTCGGCGGCTACGCGTCGGGCACGATTTCCGGCAGCATCGCGCGGCGCTATCACGGTCTGCTCATCGCCGCGCTGCCGGCGCCGCTCGGGCGCGTGGTGATGTTCAATCATCTCGCGGAGCACCTGCGACGCGCGGACGGAAGCACTTTACAAATCGACGGTGACGATCCGAGCCAAACGGACGGATCGCCCGCCAACCCTGTCGGACACTACGTCGCCGAGTTTCGGCTCGAGGCGCAGTTGCCGATCTGGCGCTATGAAATGGACGACGTCGTGGTCGAGAAACGGGTGCTGATGGTGCAGGGACAGAACACGGTCCACGTCATCTATCAGCTCCTCTCGGGCCAACAGGATGTGCGGATCGAGCTGCGTCCGTCGGTGCATTTTCGCCCTCACGAGAACGCGGTCGGTGAGGCGGTGCGGCAGGATTACCGACTGAGCATCGAGGGTCCGCATTACGAGGTTCGCTGCGGCCATTCCATCCCGCCGCTGCGGCTCGTCGTGCGCGGCGAAGGCGCGCATTTCACGCATCACGGCGGATCGACTCGTGAGCTTTCGTATCCGGTGGAAGCGGAGCGCGGCTACGAATCGCGCGGGCCGATGTGGAGCCCGGGACATTTCACCGTGCCGCTGCGGCCGAATATCCCCACGACGCTGAGCGGATCGACGGAGGCGTGGGATACGCTGCTCGCGCTCGCGCCGGAGCAGGTGCTGAAATTCGAGCAGGAGCGCCGACGGCGGCTCATTTGCATCGCCCATCCGAGCGCGCATGAGGGCGCGGCGGCGGAACTCGTGCTGGCCGCGGATCAATTCATCATCAGCCCTGCCGGGCGGGTGGAGGATGTCGCGCGCGCCCGGGCGGCGGGCGATGAAGTGCGGTCGGTGATCGCGGGCTACCACTGGTTCACCGACTGGGGCCGCGACACGATGATCAGCCTCGAAGGGCTGACGCTCACGACCGGTCGGCACGTCGAGGCGGGCTGGGTATTGCGCACGTTTGCGCATTACGTCCGCGACGGGTTGATCCCGAATTATTTCCCGGATGGGAAAAACGAAGGGGTCTATCACACCGCCGACGCGACGCTCTGGTTCTTCCACGCGCTCGATCGGTATCTCGAGATCACGCACGACCGGAACACGCTCGAAATCATCCTGCCGAAGCTGCGCGAGATCGTGCAGAAGCATCTCGGCGGGACACGCTTCGGCATCGGCGACGATCCGGCGGACGGGCTTTTGCGACAAGGGGCAGAGGGGTATCAGCTCACGTGGATGGATGCGAAAGTGGACGGTTGGGTCGTGACGCCGCGGCGTGGCAAACCGGTGGAGATCAACGCGCTCTGGTACAATGCGCTGCGGCTGATGGAGGGCTGGCTGCGCGAGCTGCAGGACGAGCCCGGCGCGACCGAAATGGCGGGCCATGCGGAGAAGGCGCGCGCGTCTTTCAATCAGCGATTTTGGTAGAAAGAGGGCGGCTATCTTTTCGACGTGATCGACGGCGAAAGCGGCGACGACACGGCCTGCCGGCCGAATCAAGTTTTTGCAATTTCGCTCCGCCATCCGATCCTCGACGAGCAGCACTGGCACGCGGTGCTCGAGGTCGTGCGCGAGCGATTGCTCACGCCGGTCGGGCTGCGCTCGCTGAGCCGCGGGCACCCGGATTACAAGGCGCGATACTTCGGCGACCTGCGCGCGCGGGACGCGGCGTATCATCAGGGGACGGTGTGGGCGTGGCTCATCGGGCCGTTCATCGATGCGTGGATGAAAGTGCATCCCGACGACCGCGCGGGCGCGCGCTGCTGGCTCGAAAAAATGCTCCCCGAGCTCGATCACGCGTGCATCGGGTCGATCAGCGAAGTGTTCGATGCCGAGGAGCCATTCACCCCGCGAGGCTGTGTGGCACAGGCTTGGAGCGTGGCGGAGGCGCTGCGCTGCTGGGTGAAAACGGCGGGGTGAGGAGACGAGGATGGTCGGCTGGAGCGCGGCGCTCCGTCGCCGCGAGGGACTCGCGATGACGGAGCATCGCGCTCCAGCGCGAAACTTCGATCGCTTGAAGCCTGAGAAATCACCGTCCCGCTGTCCACCAGAGGCCGAACTGAATCCAGAGCGGGATCGTGAGAAACGAGAGCGCGGTCGTGACGAGGACGGCGCGCATCGCGGTGTTCGGGTCGCCGCCGTAGTGCTTGGTGAGAAGCACGGGGATGACGGCGCAGGGCATCGCGGCTTGGATCAAAATGATGCGGCGCAGCTCAATCGGGCAGGGGAGCCAGCGCGCGAGGGCGAGCATCAAGATGGGCAAAATGCCGAGGCGGAGTGCGGCGGAGCCGATGCCCACGCCAGTCGCATTCGACACGGTGAGGTCGCGCATTTGATCGGCGAAGGTTGCGCCGGTGAGGATGAGGCCGAGCGGAATCGCGGCGGCACCCATGTTGTGCACCGCGCTCAAAACGATGTCCGGCAGCCAGCTCCGCGCGCCGAGAAAATGCAGTGCGACCGCGCACAAAATCGCGAGGACGGGGACGTTGAAAATGTGCGTCCAGCGGCGCTCGCGTCGTGCCGGATTGGCCGCGCCGGCGAGGAGCATGATGCCGGCGGTCCAGAGCGCGGTTTCGACGCCGACGTTATGCAAAAAAAGGACGGCGGTGGTCGGCGCGGCGGCGTCGGGAAAGAGCTTCGGAATGAGCGGGAGCGGGACGTAGCCGTAATTGAAAATGCCGACAGTGAAGGCAAACGTCCGCCGTTGCCGCGGCTCGCGGAGACCGAAAATCGGCGCGGCAAAATAGCTGACGAAATAGCCGAGCACGACGGTGCCAAAGCCGACCAGCGGCGCGAGCAGGACATTGCCGGCGTTTTCGAGCGCGCGATTTCCGAGGACCGTGTCGAGGATCAGGCAGGGAAAAAGAAGGTTGACGATGACGCGCATCAGCGACGCGTCCGCCTCCGCGCTCAGCCAGCCCGCCCGGCGAATCGCGAAGCCCGCGCCGATGACCAGAAAGACCGGCGCGACCGCGGCGAACAGCGTGAGATAACCCGCGTTCATGCGCGGAGAACCGCGCGCATCACTTCCGCTTTCCGCGCTGCCCGAGCGTCGGAAACTGCTTTTGCAACGCCTCGATCTCGAGCTGCGTCAGGCCGCGCGGGACGTAGATTTTTCCGTCGGTGATCGGCTTGTCGATGAGCAGGTCGGCGGCTTGGTGCGTCCCGACTTTCGTGCTGATGAAGGCGACCATGATCGCGCCGCGGCGTTCGGTACTGACGGTTTGCAGGCCGATGCTCCCGTGCTGATCCAGCGCAAAGACGCAGCCGAACGTGCCGTCTTCGGCGGCCACCGGATAGATCGCGCGGATATCGCGCTCGGAAACCGCGGGGATTTTCTCTACGAAGCCGTCCCGGTCGGGGTTGTGGAATTTCGCCGGGACGGTGAATGGCTCGCCGTCGCGGGAGTTGGCCTCGACGTGGAAACGCACGGAAATCTCCTGCTTTTTCGCCATGCCAAGGAGGCTGAACGCGAGCAGCGAAAGGAGCGCAGGGCGGGCGAATTTCATCGCCGCGGAGTCTGCCGGCTCAAATGCGATTTGCAACCCGCGAGCCCGCTGGCGTATTCGTCCGCCGATGAATCCGCGCTCTTTTTTGCTCCCCCTGCTTTGCCTCGTTTTGGTCCCCGCGCGCGCGGACGAGGAGCCCAGCGGTCGTGGGAAAAAACCGGGCCTCACGAGCAAGCTGCTGATGCCGTGGAAGTTTTTTCGCGGCGAGTCGGAGCCGGCGAATCAAGCCGCCGCCGCGAAGTGGAAGCAGCTCGCGCTCACGGTGCGAATCGAGCCGCTGCCAGTCTCGCTCTCGGAGACGCGCCAGCTCAAGGTGACGCTCCAGCTCGCGAACAAGGGCAAGCGGCTCGCGCAACTCGAATTTCCCACGACCCAGCGCATCGAAGTGCTCATCCGAAATGCGACCGGCAAGATGGTCGAACAGTGGTCGGAGGATCAGTCGTTCGCGCAAGAGCTGACGCTCGTGGCGATCAATCCCGGCGAACGGCTCGAGTATTCCGTCTCCGTTTCCACGCGCGATCTCGTCGCGGGACAGACGTATTCGGTCGAGGCGTTTTTCCCGAATTACGAGCAGCTCAAGGCGACGAAAACTTTCGTGCCGGCGAAGTAGATTCCGCGCCGTTCGAACGCAGGAAAACTACTCGGCGAGCGGTGCCGGGAGCGGCTCCGTGGGCGTGAGTGTCGCGTTGGGATCGGGTTGCGCGAGCATGGGGTCGGTCGCGATTTCGGTGGCGAGCAGCGGCTCGTCGAGAACCGCAGGCGCGGCGTCCGTGGAAGCTGCGAAGTCCTCGATCACCGCGACTGTTTCCGGCGCGGATTCGGGCTCGGCGGAGAGCACTTCAATCGAGGCGATTTCCGTCGTGGCGGTGGGTTGACCCGCGGCCGCAATGCTCGCCGGTTCGACCTCGGCTGCGACTGCCGCGGCGAGTTCCGCCTTCGGTTTTCCGGCGAACTTCGGGCCTTTTGCCGGCGCGGTTTGCTTGCCGGATTCCTCCTCTTTTTCCGCCCGCGGCGAGAGCGGGAGGTCCAGCGTGCCGTCGTGAAATTCGATCACGTGACCGACGTGGATGAGGTAGTGGAGGTCAGACGCGAGCGCCGTTTTTTTGGCTGCGAGCTCGGGAGAATCATCCATTTCGCCGAGCAATTTTGCCGCGAGCTGCGGACGGGTGATTTTCGGCTGCTGCTCGACCGCGCCGAGGATGCCGGCGATGCCCTCGGAGAAATTGCGGCCTTCGATGTGCCGCTCCGGGCGGATGGGTGCGATGTAAATGATCCGCTTGCGGTGCTTGAAAAAGTGAAGCCCGATCTCGTTGAAGACCGGCCGCAATGCGTTGACGATGTTCGACGGAAAGCCGCGCTCGTGTTCCCACGCATCGCGCAGCGAGTTCGTGATTCCGCGGTCGGCGATCGCGCGGCTGGCCGTGCCGCTGGTCTCGAGCGACACGCCGCTTTTCACGAGCTCGGGCAGATACGTTTTGCGAAAATGCTGCTCCGCGTCGGCCACGCTTTTGAACGTGATCGGCTCGGCTTCTTTCACCGTGGAGAGCGTCGTCGAGGAGCGCGCCTGCTCTTTCCAGTCATTGACGGTTTGCTCGTCGGTGACGACCTGGATGTCCTCCTGCTGGAATTCGCCAAACGACATGCGGCGGCTGAAACGCTCCTCGTAAAGTTTGCGCAGCGCCGGCTGGTAGCCGTGGTAATTCGTCGGCCCGAGCAGCGCGCCAGTCGATCGGCTGCGCGCCACGTTGCCGAATTTGCCCTTCAAAGGCTCGCTCTGGACCGTTTCCTCGCGGTAAAATTCGTCCTTCCAATGGCGGAAGGCATCGCGCTCCAGCGCCGCGCGATCGAAGGAAACCGGGCCGTCTTCGATCTGAAAAAGCGGCCGCTCCGCATCGAGCGAGGTGATCCGGACGCGATGCCGCTCCGGCTTCTCGAGAAAGAGGCGCGCGGTGCCGAAAAGGGGATACGCCCGCCAGCTCGACTTGATCTGTTTCGCGATGCCCGCCACGCCATTCGGAGCCGGGATAAATTCAACGCGCACCCCGGGATTCTGCGGTGCCGCGGGCGGGCGAGGCGCCTCGTCGCGGCGGCCAAATTCAGCACGTCCGCGCGGCGCGTCGTCCCGTCGATTTCCTCCCGGACCGGACGGCCGCGGACGTTCTCCCGGCCGCGCGTCGCGCCGAGGGCCACCGCGATCTCCGCCCGGCTTCGGCGGACCCGCGCGGCGATCGCCCCGATTTCCTCCCGGCGCGCCGGGGCCACCGGGGCCACCGGGACGCCGGCCCGGACCGCCGCGGCGCTCGCGATCATCGCGGTCTCCACGGCTCGGGGACTCGCCCTGATAGTTCGCGTAACGATTCTCCGAAGGCCCCTCCTTGAGCCAGTCTGGCAGGAATTTCAGGTCTAAATCGGAGGGCAAATCGCTCATGGTGGCTTCGTAAGGGGTTTCGGTGAAAATGTAAACGAGGCTGCTCCGGGCGCGTGTGACAAGCGGGCAAATTTTAGGGATTGCCAAGATTTTCCGACGCCCCTAAGCGTGTGCCCCGAAACCAACCAACCAACTTTAGAAGCATCCATTTTATGTCAGACAAAACGATCGAGGAACGCGTGAAGGACATCATCGTCGAGCAGCTCGGGGTCAACCCGGAGCAAGTGACACCCGCCGCCTCGTTCATCGAAGACCTCGGTGCCGACTCTCTGGACACCGTCGAGCTGGTCATGGCTTTCGAGGAGGAATTTTCCGTCGAGGTGCCCGATGAGGACGCCGAGAAGCTCCAGAGCGTCGGCGACGTGGTGAAATACATCGAGGAAAAGACCGCGAAATAACGCGTCTCCCGAGTTCAGATTTTTTTGAAAAGAGGCGGCTTTCGAGCCGCCTCTTTTTTTTGTGCGGAAGCCGCTTCCCGGTGCTTGGAGGCCGACCGCGACTCTTGTGAACCGCCCCGCGTTCGCGGAGCCTGCGCGATGCGATTCGTTTTCCTGCTGGTGACACTTGGCCTCGCCGGAACGCTCGTCGCCGAGGAGGGATCGGCACCTCTTTCGAAAAAGAAACGCAAGCCTTCCACGCCTGCCGTGGAAGCAGCCGAGCCAACTCCGCGAACACGACCGAAATCGACCCCGGCACCGGACTCCGCGCCTTCCGAGCCTGCGAAAAAGGCCGCGACTCACGATGACGCGAGCGCCGCCGCCGCCGGCGATCGAAAAGCCGCTGCGGCGAAAGTGGCGGAAAGAAAAGTCACGCCCGCCCCCGAAACCGAGAAGCCCGAAGCAAAATCCGCCGCGCCCTCCGCGACTCCGCGACCGAAGCGCCGCTCGACTCCGGCAGGCACGCCGAAGCCGAAGCACTGACCGGCGTCAGACCAGCCGCGCCAGCTCTTTCGGCAGCGGCGACTCGAACGAAAATTCCTTCCCCGTCTCGGGGTGATTGAAACGCAGCTTGCACGCGTGCAGCGCAACCCGTTTCGCGGGGTCGCTCTTCGCCCCGTATTTTTTGTCGCCGACCACCGGGCAGCCGGCATCGGCGAGCTGCACGCGAATCTGATGCCGGCGTCCAGTTTCCAGCGTGAGCTCGACGAGCGACCGCCCGTGCTTCCGCGCGAGGACGCGATATTTGGTCACCGCGTGGCGCGTCAGTTCGCTCGGCGGCGCGCTGAAAACGCGGAGCACATTCGCCTCGTTCAAGTCGGACTCGAAGACTCCAGCCTCCGCAGAAAGCGAGCCTTCGACCACCGCTTCGTATCTCTTTTCCACGTCGCTCCAGCCTGTGGACAACACCTCTTTCGCCTTCGCGGACTTCGCGAAAACCATCAGCCCGGACGTCTCGCGATCCAGCCGATGCACGATCCAGACGCGGTCCCGCGCGCGTTCGTCGCCGCCGCGCAGATATTCGGTGAGTTGAAAATAGGCCGTCTTTTCCTGCTCCGAATCGGTCGCCATCGTCAGCAGATTCTCCGGCTTCTCCACCACGATCACGCTCGCGTCCTCGAAGTAAATCTTCATCCCGCCGCCGAGCACCGCTCTCGGCGCGGCAAATGGCCCGGACCGAATCGCGACCACATCGCCCGGCACGAGCGCGTGATTGAACTGCGTGATCGCGCGCCCATTCACCGTCACCGCCTGATATTTCAGCCATGTGCGCACCTGCTTTTTTTTCTCCTCGGGCCACGCGGCGAAAAGGTAGGCGAGCAGTTCCGCGGGTGCTTCCACGGTGAGAGATTTCGGCATGGCGAAAGTATCGGCGGCGCAGCCGTCGCGCGCCAAGTCCTGTCATCCTGAGCGAAGCCCGGCTCTGCGGGCGCAGTCGAAGGACCTCTAACTATTTCCCCCCTTGAGCGCGTCCGTCGGGAGAAATAGTTAGAGATCTTTCGACTCCGCTGCGCTGCGCTCAAGATGACGAGGAAGGCCGCCTCACATTTTTTTGACAAACTCCGCAGGCCGCTCTGACACATGCTTTGCGGGCGGGCCGTAGTTTTTCGGCATGAAGAAAACACCTCTCCTCATGTTGTTACTCTCCGGCCTCGCCGCGGGAGCTGCCGTCGCCGCGCCGGAATCACTCACCTTGCGCGTCGCACCAGAACGCGACCTCGTTTTCAACGGCGGCGCGCGGGAAGTCATCGTTCAAGTCGAACTCGAAGGCCGGCGTCCCGAGCACGCGCCGCGGGCACCGATGAATCTCGCGCTCGTGCTCGATCGCAGCGGCTCGATGGCCGGCGCGAAGATCGAAAAAGCGAAACAGGCCGCCTGCGTCGCGCTCGATCAGCTCGACGCGAACGACTTCGTCTCGCTCGTCATTTACGACAACCACGCCGAGGTGCTCATCCCGCCGCAGCAGATCGAAAGCAGCCACGAACGCGGCGTGCTGAAACGAAAAATCGAGCGTATCCAGCCCGGCGGCGGGACGGCGATTTACGCGGGCGTAAAACTCGGCGCGGAGCAGCTCCGCAAGCATCGCGATCGTGAACGTCTGAGCCGAATCATCCTCCTGTCCGACGGCCTCGCGAATGTCGGCCCGAGCCGCACCTCCGAACTCGCCGGGCTTGGCCGCGAGCTCCGCGGCGAAGACCTCAGCGTCACCACGATCGGCCTCGGCGATGACTACAACGAAGACTTGATGACCGCCCTCGCGGAGGCCAGCCATGCCAATTATTATTACGTCCAGGACGCGGAAAAACTCCCCGGAATTTTCTCCGAGGAGCTCGGCGCCGCCCGCACGATCCTGGCTCGCGGAGTCACGATTCGCATCACCGTTCCGGACGGCGTGCGCCTGCGCGAAATCGTCGGCCACCCGGAGATCAAGTGCCAGAGCCAATCCGCGGAGATCACGCTCCCGGAATACTTCGGCTCCGACAAGCGCCGCTTTCTCGCGCGCTGCACCGTCGAAGCCCCGCGCGCCGAGCCGCTGGAGCTCGCATCGGTCGCGTTGAAGTATGAAGATTCCGCGAGCGGAAAGCCGGCGAGCCAGAGCCAGTCGGCGTCCGTGAAATTCACCGATGAAGCGCGCAAGTCCGACGACAGCCTGCGCGGTGAAGTCGCCCGGGAAGTGTCTGTGTACAAGAATCGCGAGGCCAAGGAACTCGCTGTGAAACTCGCCGACGAGGGCAAGGCAAAAGAGGCGGCGACCGTTCTCCGCAGCCAGGCCGCGGCCAATGCCGCCGCGCCCGCCCCCGCGCAGATTCCGAATATGGCGCTCGAAAACAGGAAGCTCGAGGCCAGCGCCTCCGAGGTGGACGCGAACGGCAGCTTCACCAAAGCCGCGCGCAAACAGGTGCAGTACGAGAACTACCAGGACAAATATCAGAAGCGCTGAGTCGCCTTTTTTGTCGCCGGGGTCTGTGACCCAGGCGGGATGGATGAACATCCCGCCGGCCTCAGAGAGGCCGGCGACGACGCGGCTTCGCGCGCGACGCGCGGTTCCGCTACACAACCCGTGCGGATGAAAAAAAGCCTCGTGATCTTCCTGCTGGCGATCTTCCTCCCGAGCGTCGTGCTCGGCTGGCTGGCGCTGCGCAGCGCGCGGGAGCAGCAGATCATCCTCGAGCGGCGCACCGCGGAGCTTTATCAAAGCGAGACGGAGAACGCCGCCGCCGGCGTGCGCGCGCTGGTCGATGAACAGCGCCGCGCCTTTGCCGAAGCCGTCCGGAAGCTCATCGCCAGTCGGGCACCCGCGCAGCTCGCGAAAGATTTCACGCCCGCGCTCGCGGCGGCGTGGCCGCGGAAAGCGGTCGGATTTGCGATCGGTGCGGACGGGCGGATTCTTTCGCCGACCACCTCATCGGCGAGCAGTAACGCGGATTGGAAACGGTTTTTGTGGGATCACGGGCCGTTTCTTTCCAATCAAATGGTCGTCACGGTTTTCCCGGTCGCGGTCGATGAATTGAACCGGCCCGAGCAGCTTCGTAAAAAATCCGCCGAATCGCAGAGCGTGCTCGCGGTGAGCAAAAACGTGGCCCAGCCGAGCGAGGCAGCGGTCGCGAACCGCGAGCAAAATTATGCGGAGCCGTCGGAAACGACCGCGTCGAAGACCGCAAGTTTTGACAAACAGCGGGCGTCGAAATCCGCGATAGCCGCCAACAAGGAGGCGGCACCCGCGGCTCCGACAGCGCAAAAGGCCGAGGCGCAGCAGGACGCGATGGTGCGAAACGTGGCGCCGCAGCAGATGCTCGCGTTGAACGAGCGCGCCGCCTATTCGCAGCTCAACTGGTCCACGACAGGCTTCCGCGAACTCACCGCGGGACAGGCGGAGGGGATGGTCACGCGCTTCGTCCAGGACCGGCTCGAAATGATCCTCTGGTTGCGCCCGGAACAAGCGCCAGAGCTGATCTTCGGCTGTTTGATCGAAGCGGAGAGCCTCGCCGATTTGTGGCCGCAGGCGCTCCCCGCGCAGACGTATTCCGGCTCGCGAGCAGAGCGCCCCGACTACCTTCTCGCGCTGCTGGATGACAAGGCGCGGCCCGTCGCCACCGAGCCGGCCGGGCTTTCGGGGCGTGATTGGAAACACCCATTCGTCGCCTCGGAAATCGGCGAGGCGCTGCCGCATTGGGAGGCCGCGCTGTACCTCGCGCGACCGGAGCAATTGCAGGAGTCGGCGAGCGGAGTGCGACGCACACTGTGCCTGCTCATCGTCGCATCGCTCGGCGCGATCGCGTGCGGAGGCTGGCTCGTCGTCGCGGACACGAGGCGGCAGTTGGCGCTGGCGCAGAAGAAAACGGACTTCGTCTCGAACGTCTCGCACGAGCTGAAAACGCCGCTCACTTCGATCCGCATGTTTGCCGAGCTGATGCAAACCGGTCGCGCCGAGCCCGAGCGTCACGCCCAGTATTTGCGCATCATCACGGTCGAGGCCGAACGGCTCACGCGGCTGATCAACAACGTCCTCGATTTCGCCGGACTCGAGCGGCGGCAGAAGCAGTTCGACATGGCGCGACTCGACCTGCACGCGGTGCTCGAGCGGACTTGGGAAAGTCACGAGCTGCACCTCCGCGAAAGTGGCTTCACGACTCGATGGCAGGCCGCGCCGGGGCCGTATCCGGTCGTCGGCGACGAGGATGCGCTGGCGCAAATTTTGGTGAACCTGCTCGCCAACGCGGAGAAATATTCGAGCGCAAAAAAGGAGGTCGAACTGCACAGCTACCTCGACGCGGGCCACGTCTGCGTGAGCGTGCTCGACCGCGGCACGGGAGTGCCGGACGGCGAGGAACGGAAGATTTTCGAGGCGTTTTATCGCGCTCACGATTCGCTCTCCAGCGGCATCCAGGGCTCCGGGCTCGGACTGACGCTGGCGCAGCGACTCGCCCGCGAGCATGGCGGCGAGATCCTTTGCCAGAGCCGATCCGGCGGCGGCAGCAGCTTCACCCTGCGTCTCCCGCTGCTCCCTAATTTGCGCTCATGAAACGCTGCCGTCTTCTTTTGAAAAACCGCAGCGACCGCAGCGACCGCGGCGATGAGGAAAGGTTCGTTCGCATTCTCCCCGCCGCGCCCCCCGCGCCCGCCGCGGTTCAAAATCAGCACGCATGAAAAAACATATCCTCGTGGTCGAAGACGACGCCCACATCCGCCTCGGATTGTGTGATGCGCTGCGGGCCGAGGGCTACGAAGTGACCGCGTGCGGCGACGGCGCGCAAGCCCTGCCGCTGCTCCGCCAGACGAGCCCGCACCTCGTCGTCCTCGACATCATGCTGCCGAACAAAAGTGGCTACGATCTCTGCCGCGAAATCCGCGCGGCGAAGAATCACGTGCCGATCCTGATGCTCTCCGCGAAAGGCCAGGAGATCGATAAAGTCGTCGGGCTGGAGCTCGGCGCGGACGATTATGTGACCAAGCCGTTCAGCCTGCGCGAGTTGCTCGCCCGCGTGCATGCGCTGCTCCGGCGCGCGCAGCCCGGCACGAGCGGCGTGGATGTTCCGGACGAAATTCGTTTCGGAAAGGTGCGGGTCGATGGGCGGGCCTTGCGGGGCGTGCGCGGACGCGAAACCTTCGAGCTGTCGCCGCGCGAATTGAAGGTGCTCGCGCTCCTCCACCGCGAACTCGGCAACGCGGTTTCGCGCGACACGATCCTCAACGAAGTGTGGGGAATCGACTACTTCGGCACCACGCGGACGCTCGATCAGCTCATCGTGAAGCTCCGCCAAAAAATCGAGGAAACGCCCGCCGAGCCGCGGCATTTACTCACGGTCCACGGACTCGGCTACCGACTGGAAAACTAACCCGCCTCGCCGGTGCGACCGTGCATGGCCGAGGGCGTCGTAAACTTCGCATTTCCCGGTGACCCCGCGGCGGATCAGGGCACCGCCGAGCAGGGCGAGCAGTCCGCCGCCGATCGAGCGGTGAGCCAACCCCAGCCCGACGAGCGCGATGCCGGCGAAGACGGAAATGGTGCGCTCCGATTCGGGGACGTTGCGAAGAAGCTCACGGCGGAGTGATTCGAGTGGAGGGAGATCGGCGAGGGGCTGAGTGGTGAGTGGCATGGTGTCTGGATGATGGAATGGAGGTGGGACACGGTTGATTCGCGCCACGGAAATCCGCTGCGTGTGAGAATGCCGCCCGCGCTCCAGCTTGCAGATCGTCACCCGGAGCGAAGCGCCACGGAGTCGAAGGACCTCTCACGTCGCTCCCGTCGCGCGCGTGTTCCGGGGAAAAGCAAGAGATCCTTCGACCGCGTTTCGCTGGCGCTCCACTCCGCTCGGGATGACTGGACTTTGGGTCGCTCAGCGACGTGCGCGCGCGAGTTCTGCGGCGTCGCGGTATTGCTCGCGGAAGCTGTCGGCGAGCTGTTTCGCGAGCTGGACCTCGTCGATTTTCTTGCCGGCCAGCGCGTCGCGAATTCGGCCGGAAGCGGTGGCGTAATCGACCGCCTGAACGTCGGAAAAACGGGCCAGCGCCTCCGGCGGGAAATCCGCCTCGATCAGCGCGTGCCAGGCGGTGGCGAGCTCGTCGTGCGTGTCGATGCACATGATGCGGAAGATGAAGGCGATCGAGCGGAAGAGCGGGCTCGTCCATTTTTCGTGGTAGGTGAAGGTGCGCGCGAGTTCGTACGGATTCACGTCGGGATCGCTGCGGAGCGGCGCGAATTCCGGCGCGTAAAGTTCCGGCAGCAGCGGCAGGCGGCGGAGCGCGTAGTGCTCGGGACCGCCGAGCGTGCCAGGCTTCCAATTCCACAATCGCTGACCCTCCGGCGACAGGACGAAGGCGATGAATGCGCGCGCGACGTCGGGATTCGGCGCGCCGCGGAAGAGCCCGATCGGATCGACGCCGACGCTCGTCCCGCCTTGCGCGTTGACGTATTGCATCGGCGAAGTGCCGTCCGCACGGCGCATCGATTCGCTCTGGAATCGGGCGTAAAAATCGATGCTCATTCCTGCCGCCGCATCGCCCGCGCCGACATCGAGCGAGATCTTCGTGGAGGAGTCGGTGAAGTAGCGCGCGTTCGCTCCGATCTTCATCAGGAGCTGCATCGCGCGGGTCCAGCCTTCGGAAACGTCGCCGCTTTCCTGCATCTGCTGCTGGATCAGCATCTCGAAGGATTTGTTGACCGAGCTGCTTTGCGTCGGGTTGGCGAGCGCGATCTCGCGGAAGTAGCGCGGGTCGGCGAGATCGCTCCAGCGGGCGGGCGGCGTGGCGATGTCGAGGCGGCGAAGCGCGTCGTTGTTGAAGCAGATTCCGAAGGACGAAACGACCGTGCCGATCCAGCGTCCGTGCGGATCCCAAAACGGTTCGCCGCTCACGGTTTGCGGGATCATGCGATCGTTGAAGAGCTCGGGATGCGTGGTGACGAAGCCGCTGTCCACGAGGAATCCGGCCGCGGCTTGGGACTGCAAATCGTATGCGCCGCCGCCGAAAAAGAGGTCGATGCCGCAGCCGACAGTCGAGGCGAGAAAGGCCCGCCGTGCCTGTTGCTCCGGCGGGTCGTCGTCGGGCGTGTCGTCGAGGATGAGCTTGGCATTCGCAAATCCGCGCTCGACGGCGGAGCTCCATTCCTTGCCGAGCGCGTGGGTCCAGTGGTTGCGGAAAGTCGCGACGTATTCGCTGGCGGTGTAGCGCGTGATCTCGCTCGTGCCGCCGGGCGTGCGGAAATCGACGCGGACCCGCGCGCCCGTTTTCGCGAAATAGTGCGCGGCGAAAGCGCGTCCGAATTCGTAGCGGATCGCTTCGTTGTGCGGGGTGACGATGACGATCGTCCGCTCGCCGGTGGCGTGACCGGCGTCTTGTTTTGGCCGAAACAAAATTGGAGCGACGATGACGGCGACCAAGGCCAGAAAGAGCGAAAGATTTTTGGCCATGCGAGCGGCGGCAGTCGGAGGACTAAACCGCGAAGGAGCGAAGGAGCGAAGAGGAAAGACAGCCTCCGTCTTCAGGCCGAAAGGGCGGAAGCTTGGTCCGCGAAATCACGCGAAAAAACGCGAAATCCGGCCTCCTTTTTTCGCGTGATTTCGCGTGATTTCGCGGACCAATATTCCGCCACTTAG
>JAYVPW010000149.1:0-17327 GCA_043777315.1 Spartobacteria bacterium
GGCTTTCCAGCCATCCTTCGATCTCCTGCCGGGCCTCGGCGCTCCGCCCCGGGGGGCTGAGCACGACGAAGTCATCGGCATAGCGGACCATTCGATGGCTTTGGCGCTTGCTTCCATTGATGCGGTGATCCAGGGGAAATAGGGGTCAGGCGACATTTCTTGACTGGATCAACCATGTCTGCAGGGCTTCATTCGCATCGTGTTCTTAGCAAAGGCTCGAATGCCAGAGCTATCCTCCAGGCGCCGCTCCCTAAAACCAAGCGCCCGCGCCACAATCGAAAAGGCAATAACGATAACGCCGCCTGCAGCACATACGACGGTCAATCAGACCTGCCGGGCCGCTGTTACAGGTGTCGCCTGCGCTTGACGTGCAGTTGGGCCAGCGACTTCAGCAGCGAGGCCTGCACCGCCGCCGTCTCTTCACTACCCAATTCGTGCGCGTTCTTCAGCGCGTCTTCCGCGCGCTTTACCGCCGCTTCCGCCGCTGCCTCATCGATCGCTCGCTCCTCAATCGCCATGTCGGTGAGGATGTTCACATGCGTCTGCGTGATCTCCACGAATCCTTCGCCGACAGCTAGATACAACGTCTCGGCACCTTTTGTCACCACCAGCTCTCCCGGCTTGATCTGAGTCATCACCGGGACGTGCATCGGCAGCACTCCCATTTCACCTTCCACTGCTGGGATGACGACCATCTCGACATCGTCGCTATAGGCCTGCCGGTCGGGTGTTACGATTTCCAGTCTAAGAGTCGCCATTGGGAAAGTTGAGAGTTAAGAGTTGAGGGTTGAGGGTCCGTTTTTGAAAGTGAGATTTGCGAGTCCGATGTGCGGCTCTCAACCCTCGACTCTCAACCCTCAACTTCTTTCAGAATCAGTCCCGAATCTGGTCGATGCCGCCCTTCATGTAGAAGTTCGTCTCGCCCACATCGTCGTGCTTGCCCTCGAGGATTTCCTTGAAGCCGCGGATCGTCTCCTTGATCGAGACATACTGCCCGGGAGTGCCCGTGAAAATTTCCGCGACATGGAAAGGCTGTGACAGAAAGCGCTGAATCTTGCGCGCCCGGAACACGGAGAGCTTGTCCTCCGGCGATAGCTCATCCATTCCGAGAATGGAGATGATGTCCTGCAAGTCTTTGTAGCGTTGGAGCACGCGCTGGACGCCGAGAGCGACTTGGTAATGTTCCTCGCCGACGATCTCCGGCGCGAGCGCCTTCGACGTTGAAGCCAAAGGATCGACCGCGGGATAGATGCCCAACTCCGCGATCGAACGTTCGAGCACGATGGTCGAGTCCAGATGCGCGAAGGTATTCGCCGGAGCCGGATCGGTTAGATCGTCCGCGGGGACATAAACAGCTTGGAAGCTGGTCACCGAACCCTTCGTCGTCGAAGTGATGCGCTCCTGCAGCGCACCCATCTCCGCCGCGAGTGTCGGCTGATAGCCCACCGCCGAAGGCGTGCGGCCCAGCAATGCCGAAACTTCGGAGCCCGCCTGCGAAAAGCGGAACACATTATCGACGAACAACAGAACGTCCTGGTTCTTCTCGTCGCGGAAATACTCCGCCATCGAAAGAGCCGAGAGCGCGACCCGGAGACGCGCGCCGGGAGGCTCGTTCATCTGGCCATAAACCAAGGCGACCTTGGACTTGCTCAAATCCTGTTGATTGATGACACCCGCCTCCGACATCTCCGCGTAAAGATCGTTCCCCTCGCGGGTGCGCTCACCGACTCCGGCAAACACTGAAAAGCCACCGTGGCCTTTCGCGATGTTATTGATCAGCTCCATGATCACGACCGTCTTGCCAACGCCCGCACCGCCGAACGCGCCAACCTTCCCACCCTTGGTGAAAGGACAGATGAGATCGATGACCTTGATGCCAGTCTCCAGCACCGTGGCAGACACATCCTGTTCGATCAGCGTCGGAGCGGGGCGGTGAATGGGATAACGCTTGCTGTGAACCACTTCACCGCGCTCATCGACCGGATCGCCAGTCACATTGAACACACGGCCCAGGATGCCTTCACCGACCGGCACACTGATCGGTTCGCCGAGCGCAACGACTTTGATCCCACGCTTGAGACCTTCGCTCGAACTCATGGCGATCGTCCGCACCCAGCTTTCGCCGAGATGCTGTTGAACTTCGAGAATCAGCTTCGTATTCACGCCGTTGACGACGAAGTCCACCTGGAGTGCCTCGTAGATTTTAGGAAGATTGCCGGAAGCCGAAAAATCGACGTCCACGACGGGGCCGATGACTTGGACGATGGTGCCGTTGTTGCTCATGTTAAAAGGAGAGTGAAGCTAAGAGTTGAATGGGACTTTGCGCTTACCCGAGCGCCATTTGGGCGGTGGTGATTTCGAGAAGCTCCGTGGTGATCGCCGCCTGGCGCACCTTGTTGTATTGGAGAGTGAGATCCTTGATGAGTTGCTTCGCGTTGTCGGTCGCACTCTTCATTGCCACCATCCGCGCGCTGTGCTCCGAGGCGCGCGCATCGAGCAACATCTGATACACTTGGAAGTGAACGTGATGCGGAAGGATGCCGCCCAACACATCGGCCATCCCCGGCTCGAAAAGATACTCGGTGTCCGTGTCCGGCTTAGTCATCGCGACCTCGGAATGCCCGGCGAGACCCGAACTGACTTCCAAAGATGTGATTGGCAGAATCGTCTTGGCCTTCGGAATCTGCGTCAGCGTGTTGACGAAGTCCGTGAAGACGACCGTCACCCGGTCCACTTCACCACTCGTGAACTTCTCCATCACAAACTTGGAAATGGCCTTCGACTCCAGAAAATGGATGTTTTCCTTCAACTCAAAGTCGGCGAGGACATTCCGCCCGTTGCGCGTCAGCCACTGCATCCCTTTGCGGCCCGCCGCGACAAAGATCGTTTGCGCGGGATCAAACTTCGCGACCTCCCGGAGCAGGTTGGTATTCAACGCACCGCACAAGCCTTTGTTCGTGCTGATCACCAGCACCAACTCCTTCTTCACGTCACGCACTTCGAGCAGCTCGTGCGATTGCTCTTCCGCCCGCGCGGCGACTGAATGCAACACACGGTTGAGCAACTCCGCATAAGGCCGGCCCGCGATCGCAGCCAATTGCGCCTTGCGCATTTTCGCAGCGGCGACCATCTGCATCGCTTTGGTGATCTGCGCCGTGTTTTTGACCGACTTGATGCGTCGGCGGATGTCGCGCGTGTTCGCGGCCATGGGACGTTAGCGGTAGCTCTGCTTGAACTCTCCCACGGCGGCTTTCAGGTCCGCGGTGATCTCGTCGTTGATTGCAGCCTTCTCGCGGATCTTACCGAGCACTGCTTCTTTCCGCGTGTTGAGGAAGTCCTGCAACTTGAGTTGAAAGTCTTTGATCTTCGCCACGGGCACGTCGTCCATGAAGGCGTTTTGCATTGCCCAAAGAGTCGCGACCTGTAGCTCGACGGCGACCGGGTTGTATTGAATCTGCTTGAACAGTTCCACGATCCGTGCGCCGCGATCGAGGATGCTTTTGGTCTTCGCATCAAGATCAGAGCCGAACTGAGCAAACGCCGCCAACTCACGATACTGAGCCAAGTCGCCTTTGATCTTACCGGCCACTTGTTTCATCGCCTTGATCTGCGCGGCTGAACCGACGCGGCTGACCGAGAGACCTACCGACACTGCGGGGCGAATGCCTTGATAGAAAAGATCGGTCTCAAGGTAAATCTGCCCGTCGGTGATCGAAATGACGTTCGTCGGAATGTAGGCCGAGACATCGCCGGCCTGTGTCTCGATGATCGGCAGTGCCGTCAGTGAACCATTGCCGTTCTTCTCATCGACACGCGCGCTGCGCTCGAGGAGACGGGAGTGAAGATAGAAAACGTCGCCGGGATAGGCTTCGCGGCCGGACGGGCGCTTGAGCAAGAGAGACACTTGGCGGTAGGCGACGGCGTGCTTCGACAGGTCGTCGAACACGATGAGCGCGTCCATCCCGTTGTCCATGAACCACTCACCCATCGCCGCACCGGCGAAGGGTGCGAGGTATTGATTCGCGGCGGTGTCAGACGCCGTGGCACTGAGAATGATGGTGTAAGGCATTGCGCCGGCCGCCTCCAGAATCGCGAGGGAGCGGGCGATGTTAGAGTTCTTCTGCCCGATGCCGACGTAGATCGAATAGAGCGGGCGGAAGCCGGGCTTGCCTTCGTTGGCCTTGTTGATGCGCGCCTGGTTAATGATGGCATCGATGGCGATGGTGGTCTTGCCCGTCGCACGATCACCGATGATCAACTCGCGTTGGCCCCGGCCGATCGGGATCATCGCGTCGATGGCCATGATGCCGGTCTGCACCGGCTGACTCACCGACTTGCGCTTGATGATGCCGGGCGCGATTTTCTCGACGGGATAGGTCTGTGTGGTGGCGATCGGACCTTTGCCGTCGATGGGATTGCCGAGCGTATCGACGACACGACCGAGGAGGGCTTTGCCGACCGGCACGGAGAGCAACCGGCCCGTGGTCTTGACTTCGGTTCCTTCGACCACCTGCTTGTCATCGCCGAGAATGATCGCACCGACGACCGTTTCTTCGAGGTTCAGCGCGATGCCGAAGAGTCCGCCGGGGAACTCGATCATCTCGTTGAGCATGACATCGCTCAACCCTTCGATCTTCGCGACGCCGTCGCCGACCTCGCGCACGATGCCGACGTTCGACCTCGTTGTGTTGGTCTTGAGACCGCTGATTTGCGTTTCGAGTTCCTGTAAGATGGTGCTCATGAAAGTAAAGTGTGGGAGTAAAAGTGGAAGGGTTGGCTAGATGCTGGCGAGTTGGCTTTGCAGGCGGTCGAGGCGACCGCGGACGGTGCTATCCCAAACGTCGCTGCCGAGCTTGATCCGAAGACCGCCGATGAGTTCGGGGACGACTTTGAATTCGGCGGTCAAGTCCTGGCCGTATTTGCCACGCAGACTCTTCTCGAGTTGGTCACTGGTCTTCTTGTCGAGGGTGGCGGCACTCTCGATGACAGCATGGTGTTTCTCGACTTCGAGCCGGATCAGGCGCTGGTAGTCCTTGAGAATCTCCATGTAGTGACGCGGCTTGGTGTCAGCGACCTTGGCGGCGATAGTCTTGACGCGTGACTCATCGAGCCGACCGTTCACGAAGCTCTTTTGAAAGAGTTCGCGGGAGAGCTTGCGCGCGTCCTTGCTGATCTTCATGGCAGGACTTAGGCCGCGATCTCGCGGGTGGCTTCTTCGCCGATGCGGCGCTGGTCGTCCGGAGTGAGAATCTTGCCGGTGACTTTCGCCGTGGTATCGACAACGAGACGGGCGAGTTCCCGGCGAAGGTCGGCCATCATTTTGTCACGCTCCATGATCGTTGCTTCGCGGGCTTTTTTCACGATGAGTTCGGCCTCAGCGATGGCTTGCTGCGCTTGTTTCTCACCAAGAGCCTTTGCGGATGCACGAGCTTCTTCGATCATCTTCTGCGATTCGACGTTGGCCTTCGCGATCATGTCGTTCGAGGTCTGCTGCGCTTCGGCGAGTTGACCCTTGATTCTTTGGGCGTTCGCAAGACCTTCCGCGATCTTTTGCCGACGCTGCTCGAGAACCTCGAGCACCGGCTTGTAGGCAAATGTTTGCAAAAGAAAGCAAACGATCACGAAGCTGATGATCTGCGAAAGCAGGAGCCACCAAGTCACGCCGAAGGTGTGCGCGATGCCGCTGGCGGTCT
The DNA here is from genome assembly GCA_043777315.1 of Spartobacteria bacterium. Lineage (GTDB taxonomy): Bacteria > Verrucomicrobiota > Verrucomicrobiia > Chthoniobacterales > Chthoniobacteraceae > CAIURC01. The sequence goes on from JAYVPW010000149.1 coordinate 5,694, forward strand.
CGACAAAGCCGCTGCCTTCCGCCGCCGCGAGAAGAGAAAAAGTGGTCATAGATCTGGAAACTCAGGAGAAAACTGGCGCGACGCCGACGAGCGGCGCCGCGCCTGACAAGCTACTTTCCGAGGAAGAGGGCGAAGAAGACGATGCCTTCGGCGAAAGCGGTGCTCAGGATGGCTTGAATGAGGATCTTCGTGGCCGCGCCGGGATTGCGCCCGACCGCTTCCGAAGCCTTCATGCCGATGAGACCGACGCCGATGGCTGCGCCAAGCGCACCCAAACCGCCCTGGATGCTGCCGGTGATGCCGCTTGTGGTGGTAACCGCTTCGGCTAACAGAGGTAGGATATTCATGTGGTTTTCTTGGTTGGTTTTTTGGTTTTCCCGACGACCCCCGCTGACGATGCACGGTCTGGCCGACGAAAGGTTTTTTTGCAAATGACTTAGTGGTGCGCGGGACCGTCGTCGTGGCTGCAAATGAGCAGGGTGAAGACAGCCGTCAGCAACATGAAGACGAGCGCCTGCACGAGGCCGACGAGGAGTTCCATGAAGTAGAAAGGAATCGGGATGATCGCCGCGAGTGGCGAATAAAGATTCGACATGGCTTCGAGCAGGTTTTCACCGGCGAAGACATTGCCGAAGAGCCGGAAACTCAGGGAGACCGGGCGGAAAAGGATCGAGATGACTTCCAGCACTCCGACGATGACGAAGATGAAGATCATCAGATACTTCATCACGCCGGTCGCGTCGCCTTTCGGCCCGAAAAGATGGAGGATGAAGCCGCCAGGGCCGTTCTCCTGCAAGGCCCAGACGACCCAGCACACGAAGAACACGGAGGACATGGCGAGGGTCATGTTCATGTCGGCATTTCCGCCCCGGAGCAGCGGAGTGGTAATGTGCTCCAGGCCACCTGACTCATTCGGAATGCCCCAGCCAATCGTGCCGACGCCGGGAAGCAGGCCCATCCAGTTGGTCGCGAGGATGAAGATAAAGATGGTCGCGAAGAACCAGAAGGTTTTGTTGACCAGCTTCGGCCCGATGATCTCCGTGAGGAAGTCATGCAGGCTCTCGACCAAAAACTCCCAAAAGTTCTGCGCGCCTTCCGGCACTTCTTTCATCCGGCGCGTGGCGTAACGGGCGAAAATAATGATGCCGAGAGCGACGACCCATGTGACCATCATCGAGTTCGTGATCGCCAACGGCCCGATTTTCAGCCCCGGGATGGGCGGCGCGAAGGATGAGATGCCGTGATGTTCCGCGGCTTGGTGCGTGAGGGCGACGCCGGTGTCTTCGGCGACTTCCTGAGCCAGAGCGGAAAGCCCGAGCCCGCAGACCATCGCGAGGGCGAGCAAGGCGCGCAGGAGTCGATGCCAGGCGGGGACGCCGGACGAAAGGTCGGAGATAAAGACAGGGTTGCTCATTTCCAAAAGGTCAACGAGTGAAGTCCGTGAAGGCGATTTGCATCGCGTGGAGCACCGGGGAGGGTGGGGTCCGCTTTCGAAATTCTGGCGTTGAGGCGCAGATAGAAGGCCGATTCTGACGGGCTGGCAAGAAGTTTGTGAAATTTTTCACAAACTTTTCGGACGCATCCAAAAAACTCGGGAATCAGGGGGCTGTCGTGACTTCGCTGGCGCGGAGAATCGGCTCGTTGTCGTCTTGAAAACGATCGCGGAAAAGCTTGCCGTCGATGAGGTCGCTTTGATCGTCGGCACGGCCGTAGGTCGATTTCTGATTGGCCGTCTGGCCGCCTTCATTGGAAACCAAGAGACCTTTGCCGGGAATGGCAACGATGCCGGAGAGCGCGCCCTGGCGGTTGTTGCCGAAGGGTGAAAGTTCGAGCTCTTCCCACGGGACGCTGAGATTTCCGATGACGTTGAGATTTTCATCGAGGACGGAAATCGCGCGGTCAGTGGAACGCGTGACGAAGCAGCGGCCGTTGTCGAACGCGAGATCCATCGGCGTCATGATCTGGACGGAGCTCAAATTTTGGCCATCGGGATCGACCTTGAAGACCTTGTTGCCATTCAAGTCGGCGACCCACAGTCGGCCTTTCGGATCGACCTCGATGCCGCGCAGATCGATCGCGCCCGGCACTTTTAAAATCCCCTCGCCGCCAAACCCGACCTGCGTCGCGGTGCATTCGCCTTTGTTCTCGCTGATGACCCAGCGCCGGATCACGTTTTCCTGCCGGTCGGTGCCGTAAAGCACGAGGTCTTTGCCTTGGTGCGTGGTCGCGAGTCCTTCGCAGACGCCGACGGGAATGATCAATTCACGCCTCTGGAGCGAGGCGTCATAGACGAGAATCTCGAACTCGTTGGCGATGTAAACGCGCCCGGTGCTGTCGGTGGCGATCGCTTTTCCCAAGACCCCCGGCAGCACGGCGACCGTGGCGCGGTCGAAGTCCGGCGTGTCGAGCGCGATGCGGCGGACTTCGCCGGTGTTGTTCAAACTATGGTGGTAGCCGGCGTAGAGAAATTTGCCGTCGGGCGAGAGCGCGAGGCCGCGGTTGTGGCGCGGCGAGACTTTTTGCGAGTGGCCGAAAAGAGTGCGGCTGTTGTCGATCAAATATTGGACCGACCATTTATAAGCATCGCCGGCTTGCGCGGGCAGAGCGGTGGCGACGGCGAAGATGAGGCCGAGACAAAAACGGGCGGCGGTCGAGCGGGGGAGTTGCATCAGGGGTGACGGCGGAAGAGGTCGCGGAGGCTGGCGATGGTTTATTTCGATGTCAAACGGACAGGGGGATTCGCGCGGCGGAAGTGGGCCCTCCGTTTATCCGAACAATCCGCCGAACAGGCCGCGCGGCAGCTTCGGATCGAGCGCGCGGGCTTTCGCCGGCGGCGTCACTCCGCCGAGCCGGACGAGCAGATGTTTCAACGAGCGCGTGGTGTTTTCGATCGAGAAATTGAGGACCGCCGCGCCGTGTCCGCGCTGGCTGAACTTGGCCGCGAGGATGGTGTCGCGCAGCAGTTGCTCGATCGCGATGGCGAGCGCGCTGGGCGTGCGCGGGGCGATGAGGAGGCCGCTTTCGCCGTGCTGGATCATCTCGGGAATCCCGGCGAGGCGGGTCGAGATCACGGGCACGCCGCACATCATGGCTTCGATGATCACGGTCGGGAGATTGTCGCTGCCGCCACCGGCCTCCGGCACGCACGGGAGGACGAAAAGGTGTGCCGCGGCGAGGAGTTGGCGCACTTCGGACTGCGGGCGCGGACCGAGCAGACGTACTTGGCCACCGAGCGCGGCGCGATCGATCATCGCCTGCAAATCCTGTTGCAGCGGGCCTTCGCCGACGATCTGGCATTCAAACGCGCGCCCGGTTTCGCGCACGCGGCGGCACGCTTCGATCAAATCGGCGAACCCTTTTTTCTCGACGTATCTCCCGACCGAGAGGATGCGCGGCACGCCGGCGGCGGGCGCGTGCGGCGGGAAATCGCGGTCGATTCCGTTGTAAACGCGGAAGATTCTTTTCTCCGCGCGCGGATATTTTTTCCGCATCCAGTCGCGCGCGAAGTCGGTCTCGGTGACGACGAATTTTGCATCGCGGACGAGATCGGCATTGCTGATCGGAAAATCGTTTTCGCAGAAAATATCGTTGGCGTGACCGGTGAAGCTGTAGCCGATGCCGAAGAGCTCGCGCAGCCACCACGCAGTCCGCGCGGCGATCCCACCGAAGTGCGCGTGGACGTGCTTGATGCCCTGTTTTTGCAAATGCGGCCCGAGCCACGCGGCCTCGAAAAGCCGGTTGGAATCCTTTTCCAAACGCGCTTTCGGAATCGCGCGATGCACCGCGCCGGGGAGCTTTCCGGCGGCTCGCAGGCTGTCGATTTCCGCGCGCATCTCGTCGGATTCGGGGAGGTGAAAAATGTCCGCGTCCAGCTTTTCCGCGAGGTCGGCCGGGTCGTCGGAGTGCCGGATCGAGACGAGCCGCGGGTCCATTCCCTGCCGCAACATTTCTCGCGCTTCGCGATAAACGAAGGTCTGCACGAACGATGGGAAGCGTTCGAAAAGGTAGGCGAAGGACGGCATCGGAAAGGCGCGATTGGTGATAGGTGATTGGTGATCGGTGGCAAGCCGCGGGCGTGGATCGAAGCGCCGTCATCCTGAGCGGAGCGCCAGCGGAGTCGAAGGACCTCTTACTATTTCTCCCCGTTGCGCGCGGGCTCGGGGAAAAAGTTAGAGGTCCTTCGACTGCGTTTCGCGCAGCGCTCCACTTCGCTCAGGATGACGGGCTTTTTTACGCGCACCCCGCCGTCCCCCGCGCCTCGTCGTAGATCGACTCGAGCTTCTCGATCGCGCTCTTTTGCTCGAACTCCTCATGCACCATGCGCGACGCCGCCTGCCCGAAGATGTAGAGCAGATCAGCGTTGGCGGTGAGGTGGCGCATCGCGGCGGCGAGCGCTTCGTCGTCGCGCTCGGGCACGAGCAGGCCGGTCCGATCGTGGGTCACGGCCTCGGGGATGCCGCCGTGAGTCGTGGCAAGGACGGGCAGGCCGGAGGCCATTGCCTCGAGCATGGAGTTCGGGACGCCCTCCTGATTTTGGTCGGCGGGCATCTCGCTCGGATGGATGAAGACGTGCGAATGGGCGTAAAGTTCGGCGAGTTCTTTTTGCGAAAGGAAGCCGCGCAGGCTGACCGCATCCGCCACGCCGAGTTCGCGCGCGAAGTCCTCGATCTCGCCGCGCATCGGGCCTTCGCCGGCGATGGCGAACTGCGCTTTCGGATGATCGGCGTGAAATTTCGCGAACGCGCGGACGGCGGTGCGCAGGCCTTTTTTTTCGATCAAACGACACGCCTGCACGAAGCGCCACGATCCATCCGCGGGCAGTGGGCGCTGGGTGAAGGGGAATTCGTCGAGCGGAATTCCGGTGCGGTTGAGGCGGAGTTTTTCGCGCGGGCAGCCGAGATTTTCGAGGCGGGTCATCAGCGATTTCGAGCGCGCGAGGACGAGCGGAATCGTGCGGAGCAGCTCGCGCATTTGGTCGTCGTAACCCGGCTGCTGCGGCCGCGGCTGAATGTCCATTCCGTGAAAGGAAACGACGCACGGGCGGCTCCATTCCTGGATGAACGGCAGCAGATGCACGCCGGTGTGGCCGAAATAAATGTGCATCAAATCGGCGGGCCGCCGCTTCAGGATTTTCAGCAAAACCTGCAACTCGCCGCGGTAATAAACCGGGGGGCGGCGCAGCAGATATTTCAACGCGAAACGTTTCAGGAAGTTTTTCCGCGCCCGCGGGATCATCTCGATTTCCCCGAATGGAAACTCCGCCTCCCCTGCCCGCTCGCGCGTCAGCACGAAGGTCTCGTAGCGCCGCAAGCCCGTGACCTGCCGGTAGATGTGGCGCATCTCCGGCTTCAGAAACGTCGTGCAATAGCTCGCGACGATCGGCAGTGCAGGCATTTCGGGTGCAGGCATTCGAGCGCGGGTTTTATCCGCGGTGAAGATGTGGCGCGACTGGAAAAACGGTCAACTGCGTCCACTGCCGAGCCGCAGGATCAAGTCGTATTCCTCCGCCGTGAGCGGGACGACGGAGATACGCGATTGGCGCAAAAGCGCGATGTCGCGGAGCGCTGGCGTCGCCTTGATTTCCGCGAGCGTGACCGGCCGCGCCAGCTCCTGCACCGGCACGAGATCCACGCAGCTCCAATCCCCCTCCTCCGCCGTTGGATCGCGGGACGCGGTGGCCGCGACTTTCGCGAGGCCGACGATCTCCTTGCCCGTCACGCTGTGGTAGAAAAAGACGAGGTCGCCGCGCCGCATCGCGCGCAGATTGTTGCGCGCCTGATAATTGCGCACGCCCGTCCACACCGCGCGCCCTTCCTCGACGAATTGCGTCCACGAGTAGGAGGCGGGCTCGGATTTCACGAGCCAATGTTGCGCGGGTTTGCTCATCGCCGCGGGACTCACAGGAAAAGCCTCCGCACCTCAAGAACAAACCCGCGGGAAGACGGCGCGCGGAAACATTGTGAGATTTTAAGCTACCGCCGGGAGCGTCGATGACTACGGTTTGCCGCGGGACGCAACCGCCTTCCCCATCCCTCCATGAACGCCAAGCAAGTCCTCGAGATTTTCCACGAACAAGGCGTCATTGACCGCGAGCAAATGGGGCAGGTGCAGGAGGAAATGCTGCTCTCCGGGAAGAGTCTCGCGGACACTTTGCGCGACGATGGGATCGTCACGGAGGACGAGTTTTACCAGGCGATCGCGGATTCGATCGGCGCGGATTACGTGAATTTGAGCGGCTTCGAGCCGCCACAGGAAGTGTTGCGGCTGGTCCAGGCAGGGCTCGCGGTGCTGCACCATGCGATGCCGCTGGGGTTCGATGGGAACACGATCCAGGTGGCGCTCGGCGATCCACTGAATGCGCAGACGGCGGAGGATTTGCGGTTCGCGCTGGGGAAGGAAATCCAGGTCGTGGTCGCGCCGTTTTACCAGATCGATGAGCTCGTCAAGAAGCATTACGGGACGGACATGGCGAGCATGGACGAGATCCTCGCGCAGCTCGGCGGGGACGTGACATACGGCGGAAAGGACGGGCAGGACACGAAGAATCTGGAGGCCGAGGCGAACTCGACGCCGATCATTCGTTACGTCGATTTGATCATGTATCAGGCGATCCAGGATCGCGCGTCGGACATCCATTTCGAGCCGTTCGAGAACGAGTTCAAAATCCGGTATCGGGTGGACGGCGCGCTTTACGAAATGTCGCCGCCGCCGCGGCATCTCGCGCTGCCGGTCGTCTCGCGGGTGAAGGTGATGGCGAACCTGAACATCGCGGAGCGGCGGCTGCCGCAGGACGGGCGTATCCAGAAACACATCGCAGGGCGGCAGGTCGATTTGCGCGTCTCGACGCTGCCGACGCAGTTCGGCGAGAGCGTGGTGATGCGCGTGCTCGATCGCTCGACGGTGAATCTCAATCTCGACGCGCTCGGGATGCCGCCGCGGATTCACAACTACATCCTCGAGACGATCCGGAAACCGAACGGGATTTTCATCGTCACCGGGCCGACCGGCTCGGGAAAAACGACCACGCTTTACGCCGCGTTGAACGAGATCAACACGATCGATTCCAAAGTTCTCACCGCCGAGGATCCGGTCGAATACGACATCGAGGGAATCATCCAAGTGCCGGTGAATGACGCGATCGGCCTGAGCTTCGCGCGCGTGCTTCGCGCCTTTCTGCGACAGGATCCGGACCGCATCATGGTCGGGGAAACGCGCGACATCGAGACCGCGCAAATCGCGATCCAAGCCTCGCTCACGGGGCACTTGGTTTTCACCACGCTCCACACCAACGACGCGCCCGGCGCGGTCACCCGGCTCGTCGATATGGGCGTCGAGCCGTTCCTGCTTTCGGCCTCGCTCGAGGGCGTGCTCGGCCAGCGCCTGATCCGGAAAATCTGCACCGGCTGCCGGACCGAATACGAACCGAGTGAAGCAGTGCTCGCGAATCTCGGCCTCTCGCCGCACGAGATCGGTGACAAACATTTCTTCTACGGCAAGGGCTGCGACGCCTGTAACAACACCGGCTACAAAGGACGCAAAGGCATCTATGAACTGCTCGATGTCACCGACCCGATCCGCGAGTTGATCAACGAACGCGCGCCCGGCGTGGTCTTGAAACAAAAGGCCATCGAGCTCGGCATGACGACCCTGCGCGATGACGGAATGCGCAGCATCTACGACGGCGAAACGACCATCGAGGAAGTGCTGAAATACACGTAGCACCGCATTATTTTTAGCCACGGATAAACACGGAAAAAACACGGAAAGATAACGATTCAGCCATGTTTCATTTCCGTGCCTTCCGTGTGTTTCCGTGGCTAAAATCGAATCGCCTCCCGATCCCCCAAAACCCCATCGACAACTTTCGGAAGCAGTCTTAACAGTCACTTGCTCCCAGCGAGCCAAACCCCTCCATTATGGCAAAATTTGAATACGTCGCGCTCGACGCGCGCGGACAGGAATCCACCGGTGTCATCGACGCAGCGAGCTCGCAGGAGGCGTCGGTGCAGTTGCGACAGTCGGGATATTTCACCACCAGCCTGGTGGAGGCCGGCAAAGGGACGCCGGTCAAGCAGACCAAGAAAGTCCAAAAAGCGATGAAGGCCGCGTCCGCGCCGAAGGCGAAGTCGGGCGGCATCCAGATCTTCACGAAGAAGACAGTGAAGAGCAAAGTGCTCATGATTTTCACCCGCCAGCTCGCGACGCTGATCGACGCCGGTCTGCCGCTGCTCCGCGGCCTCACCGTCCTGGCCAAACAGGAGCGCGACCTCCTCCTCCGCAACACGATCAATTCGCTCGCCGACGCCGTGCAGGGCGGCAGCACCTTTTCCGAGTCGATGGCGCAGCACCCGAAGATCTTCAACAAGCTCTACGTGAACATGGTGAAAGCTGGCGAGCTCGGCGGCGTGCTCGAGCTCGTGCTGAACCGCCTCGCGGAGTTTCAGGAGAAGGCGCAGAAGATCAAAAACAAGGTCGTCGCCGCGATGGCGTATCCGGTGATCGTGCTCTTCATCGCGATGGCGATCATGGTCTTCCTGCTGGCGTTCATCGTCCCGAAGTTCGAGCAGATTTTCAAAGACATGCTCGGGGACAAACCGCTGCCGAGCATCACGCTGTTCGTCATCAACGCCAGCAACCTGATCAAGGGGCAGTGGTATTTCCTCATCGGCGGCGCGGTCGTTTGCGTGATCGTCTATCGGATGGTCGTGGCGACGGATGGCGGGCGGCAGGTGGTCGATGCGCTGTTGTTGAAGGTGCCGCTTTTCGGCGATCTCTCGCGCAAGAACTCCATCTCGCGCTTCAGCCGCACGCTCGGCACGCTCGTCACCAGCGGCGTCCCGATTTTGCAGGCGCTGAACATCACGCGCGACACCGCGGGCAACGCGGTCGTGGCGGAGGCGATCTCGAAAGTTCACGACGCGGTGAAAGAAGGTGAGTCGATCGTCCAGCCGCTCGAGGCGAGCGGCGTCTTCCCGCCGATGGTGATCTCGATGGTCGATGTCGGCGAGGAGACCGGACAGCTTCCGGAGATGCTTTTGAAAATCGCCGAGGTCTATGACGACGAAGTCGATAACGCCGTCGAAGGCCTCACGTCGCTGCTCGAGCCGATCATGATCGTGTTGCTCGCGGTCATCGTCGGCACGATCGTCATCGCGCTCTTCATGCCGCTCATCAGCATCATTCAGGGAATGCAGGGCAGCACCGGCGGCTAGTCCGGCGGCTCGTCCATTTCCACTCCACTCCTCCCAAAATGATCCACCAATCCCGGCGCGGTTTCACCCTGGTCGAAATGCTCACGGTGATGGCCGTCATCGTCATCCTTGCCTCGCTCGTGCTCGCGGTGAACGGCTCCGCGCAGCGCAAGGCCGCGACCCTGCGCGCCGACGGCGAGATCAAGGCCTTCGAGGCGGCGCTCGGGAATTACAAAGCCGACAACAATGGCGACGTGCCGCGCGATGCCGGCGTGACGGAGCCGAAAAGCGATAACGACACCGACTACCTCGACCCGCGGGTCAACGCGATCCCGTCGGACTCGAAATACAAAAAGGCCAACCTCGTGCTCTACAAAGCTTTAAGTGGCGACACCGACTTGAACTTTAAGGCGAAAGAAAAGCCCTACTTCGAATTCAAGCCCGACCAGTTGAACACGAACAAAGAAAACGGGCTCATCACCCAAGTAAACTTCATTCAGGATCCGTGGGGGAATGCTTACGGCTACTCGACGGCGGGGATGGCTCAGGAAGAGACCTATCGCGCCCAGCTTCGCACCAATGCGTCCGTCGCGCGGCCGACGAAGCAGCAAGGCTACAACCCGTCACCCGATCTCTGGTCCACCGGCGGCTCACTCTCTGGTGGAAAGCCGACCGATCCTAAATCGCCGTTCCCCTTCAAGGATTCGGCGCGCTGGGTGAAGAACTGGCGCTGAGTCTCGCCGCCCAACAGCGCCAACTCGCGCCGTGTTCGCGGACAGATTGTAGGGCGACCGCTCCGGTTGCCCGGGGCAGGCGGAGCGCCCGCCCGACAACCCCCACGTTCCGATTCACCCGGGATGACAACTCGCGCGCGCCGCTGCTAACTTCCGCGCATGTCCCGTCTCGCCGTCGTCCTCGCCCTCCTTTTCGCCGCCTTCATCGCCCGCGCCGACGACCCGCCCGCGGGAGAGGCCCGCTTCCTCGCGAATGCACGGCAGCTCATTTACGACGGGAAACGCAGCGGCGAGGGCTACTTTCACCCGGACGGCAACCTCCTCATTTTCCAGACCGAGCGCGACCCCGCGAACCCGTTCTACCAGATGTTCCTGCTCGACCTCCTCTCGGGCGAAAGCGCGCGCGTCTCCCCGGGCACGGGCAAGACGACCTGCGGCTTCTTCCAGCCCGGCTCGAGCCGCGTCCTCTTCGCCAGCACGCATCTCGACCCCGACGCCGCGGCGAAACAGCAGGCCGAACTCGACTTCCGCGCCAGCGGCCAGACCCGCCGCTATTCGTGGGACTACGACCCGGCGATGGACCTCTTCACCGCGGGCCAGGACGGCACGCAGCTCCAGCAGCTCACCACCGCGCGCGGCTACGACGCCGAGGGCGCGTTCTCTCCCGATGGGAAAAAGATCGTCTTCACCTCGACCCGCGCCGCCTTCGATCACGACCTGAACGCGGAGGAAAAAGTGCGCCTCGAACGCGACCCCGCGTGGTTCGGCGACATCTACACCATGAACGCCGACGGCTCCGGCCAGACGCGCCTCACCACCTCTCCCGGCTACGACGGCGGCCCGTTTTTCAGCCCGGATGGCGAGCGCATCGTCTGGCGCCGTTTCGACGCCAGCGGCATGAACGCCGACGTCTTCACGATGAAAACGGACGGCTCCGACCAGCGCCGCGTGACCGACTTTCGGTCCATGTCGTGGGCCCCCTTCTTCCACCCGAGCGGCCAGTATCTCATCTTCACCTCGAACAAGCTCGGTTTCGAAAACTTCGAGCTCTTCCTCGTCGATGCGAAAGGCGAGCGCGAGCCCGTCCGCGTCACCTTCACCGACGGCTTCGACGGCCTCCCGACCTTTTCGCCCGACGGCAAAAAGCTCTGCTGGACCAGCAACCGCACCGCCGACCACAAATCCCAGCTCTTCCTCGCCGACTGGAACCACCCCGCCGCCCTCGCCGCGCTCGACGCCTCCCCGAAGCGCGCCCTCTCTTCCGACGAAAAGAAAACCATCGAAGAGCGCGTCGCCGCCCTCGAAAAGTATCTCACCACGCAACAAAACGACGCCTCGCCGCTGCCGGTGAAAGGCGGGGAAAAGGCAAACGTCGAACGTCGAACGTCGAACGCCGAACGTCGAACGAAGGATCTCACCGCCGCCGATTTTGCGATTGTAGGGCGGCCGCCCCGGCTGCCTGGGCAGGCGGAGCGCCCGCCCTACAAATTCGACCTGCGCCCCGAAATCGCGGCAGAGGATTTGAAAAAAGAAGTCACCTGGCTCGCCGACCCCGCCCGCGAAGGCCGCGCCACCGGCAGTCCCGGCGCCGCGGCGTCCGCAGATTGGCTCGCAGACTATTTCGCAGCCCTCGGCCTGCAGCCTCTGCCTTCGACGTTCGACGTTCGACGTTCAGCGTTCGACGTTCTCCCCTCCCCTGCGTCCGGTGC
>JAYVPW010000150.1:0-171767 GCA_043777315.1 Spartobacteria bacterium
GCCGTCCTGAGCTTGATTGGCCGCCCGTGGATGCACGCTCAACTAAACGCTTCGCACTGCAATCGAGAGTCATGTTGATTTAGCGAGATGGTATGAGGCGGTTGCACTTCGGTATCTTGCCGAGGATCCGCAAAAGGCGGAAGGGATGGCCGAGCGCAACGTGAGAGATTTCGTGCAACGCGATGCATGTCACTTGTCCCACGCTCAGGGGTCGCACCACTCCGGGTTGTAAGGGAGGCGGGAGAAAGGTGAAGGTGCGCTCTTATTCGATGATCGCTTCGGGGCCGTCGCCGGCCCAGCCGACGAGGGAGGTGAAGGTGGCGTGGGTCGGGTCGGCTTTTTGGGCGGTGATTTTTCGAGGATTTGGCCGCGGTCTTTCATGTTCCAGCGGTCGTAGGTCTCGCCGTTGACGCGATTTCATTCAGTCGATGAGGATGCCGCGGTGGTGGGTGAACTCCGCCGGGGCTTTGGTGATCGGTTCTTTGCGTCGGCGTCCATGACGTGGAGGTAGGGTTTATAATTGATGGGCGTTTTCTGGCGTCGAGACATCGTGCGAGTACATGTAGCGCGCAATGGGTTTGCTCTTGGCGAGGATGTCGAAGTGGTCGGCGGGGGTGTCGCGGAAGGAGAAGGCGGGGTCGGCGGCGAGGGCGGAGGTGAGCGCTGTAGCGGCGGCGACAAAAATGGCGGTAAGAAATTTTATGCGCTCTTTCATCCAGGTTGAGAGGTGGCACCGTTTTTGAGGAAGGCAGACGGAGTTGGACCAATCCGGAAGAGAGTCAACTCGGAGGGAGTTTTGCTTGCCCTTGAATTGTGCGGCAAAAGTATGGGCGATTTTGTTTTTTGACTGCGGATTGCGCGGATGAACGCAGATACTCGGAGCGTTCATCTGCGTGATTCGCAGTGGTTTTTGACTCTCTTTCCCCGTTTTTCAGGGCAGGGCGCGGGTGAGGGGGAAATAGTTAGAGGTCCTTCGACTGCGCCCGCAAAGCCGGGCTTCGCTCAGGATGACGGCGGAGGCTGGGAGCTTCCGCTCCGGTCGGTTTGCTCTACGTTCTTCCGGGGGCTTTGGCTTGGGAGTCCGCGACGACTTTTTCGAGGGCGGCGAGGTCGGTGGGGGACTCGGCGATTTTGATGCCGGATTTTTCGGAGACGAGGAGGGCGACGAGGGTGTTGAGGAGGCTGAGGGAGGTGTTTTCGCCTTTGCCGTCGGAGCCGGTGATGAAGACGCGCTCGGGGACGAGGGGCTGGGTGCTTTTGCTGAACTCGGTGGTGAGGTGGTTCAGCGCGAAGAGGCGGGCGTCGCCGTAGGCTTTGATTTTTTGGAGAAAGACGGCGGCTTCCGCGAGGCCGGTTTTGGTGATGCGGGCGGCTTCGCCTTCGCCGTAGAGCGTTTGGGATTGGGCCTGGCCTTCGGCGAGGGCGACGTCGCGTTTTGCAAGGCGTTGGGCGTTGGCGAGTTCGGCTTCGCCGCGGTTGGCGGCGACTTCGATTTCGATGCGGGATTGCGTGAGCTCGCGCTCTTTTTCGGCGGCGGCCTGGTGTTTGTTCAGCTCTTTGAGGTGCTGGGCGGCTTCCTGTTGTTTGGCGTAGGTTTCGCGCTGTTCCTGGGCGAGGCGGCGGACGCGGAGTTGGTCGAAAAGGGTTTCGATCGGATCGACTCCGCCGGCCATGAGGCGGCCGGTTTCAGGGCGGCCGATGAGGACGGCGACGCAGTTGATGTCGAACTCGGTGAAGCGGCGGCCGAGTTCTTCGGTGGCGCGTTTTTGGATTTCTTCGCGGTGGGTGAGGAGGTCGAGCATGTTGCTGCTCTGCGCCACGTCGCGGAAGTAGGCGGTGAGGACGGGGTCGAGCGTCTGCGTGATGAGGCGCTTCACGTCGCCGAAGCGCTGGATGACGCTGGGCGCTTTTTGGTAGTCGATGTGGAGGACGAGCGAGAGCGGGAGGAGCGGCTCGTAGCCGTCGGCGGTGATCATCTCGATGCTGGCGAGATCTTTGTCGTACTGATGTGCCTCGGCCTGGCCGGTGATCCAGCGGAGGACGAAATTGACAGTCGGGACGTGCTCGACTTTCAGGGCGTAGGGATTGAGCGCGTATTTTCCGGGCGGGAGCGCGCGTTTCCAGACGCCCTTTTCGCCGGACTCGACCTGTTCGCCGTAGCGGAAATCTTTGCCGGTCACGTCCGAGCCCTGTGCGCCGTAATAGCTGACGACGACGCCGACGTAGCCGATCGGAATCAGCGTCTTCGACTTGATCTCGACGGTGGCAAACCAGCGGTTGATGAAGAATGTGCCGTCGGTGAGGACCTGGAGTTGGCGGCCGCGTTTTCCGCCGAGGGCGAGGAAACGCTCGGTGTCCTGGAAGTAGTTGTGATCGGGCTCGCCGGGCGGTGCGACGATTTCGGGGGCGATGATTTCGCCCGACGCGATGGTCGGTCCGTCATGCACGGCGACGACGCCGATGGTGTCGGCGGCGAGGAGGTCGGCGGCTTCTTTTTGCTCGGCGGGCGAGAGCGCGCCGGGGAGGTCGGGCGGGGAGGTGGCGCGGTCGGCGCGGCGCACTCCGCCGATGACGACGGGGCGGAATCCGTCCTTCGCGCGGAGCTCTTCCTGCCACTGCGCGTACATGTCCACCCGCTCGCCGAGGCCCGCGTAGACACGATCTTCGGTGATCACGACGAAGAGCGACGTGTTGATGGCGAAGACGCCTTCGCGCAAAATCGCGCGCTGTCGGCCGCGCTGGCCGCCGTTGTGGATGAAGGCGTCGGCGTCCTGGAAATAGTTGGATTCGACGACCTGGCCGAGCGTCTGGGTGGGAGAAAGCGGGGCGCCGTCGCGGGCATAGACGTAGCCGATGCGGCCCTCGGCGACGGTGACGAGCGGCATTTCGTGGATGCGGAATTGCCACGGAAAAAACCAGAATTGCAGGCCGCCGCGGAGGAGCCGCGTCTGGTATCCGGCCTCGCCATTGAGCGCGATGATGCGGCCTTCCGCGAGGGAGCCGCGGCTCGACCAAAGCTTTTCGATGACGCCGACTTTTTGGTGGGGAATGTAGCGGAGGCCGGTAACCCAGAGGACGAGAAGCGCGACGACGGCGATGATGGCGAGGACGACGATGAGGGAGCCCATGATTTTTTTGGAGGTTGAGTGGGGAAGTGTTGAGGGTCGGGCGGGAAAGACAAGCGGGCGTGAGGCGGGGCGGCGCGTCCCGTCGGGGGAAATAGTTAGAGGTCCTTCGACTGCGCCCGCAGAGCCGGGCTTCGCTCAGGATGACACGGAAGGCTTTGACGCGTGCCGAGATGTGCGCGCGGAAATGAATTTTGAGCTTCGGAATCGCGCGGGGAAATCGGAGAAGCGGCGGAGATTATCGCCATGAAAATCACTCGTTTCCGATCTCCCGACGGCTCCATCGGTTTCGCCAAAATGGATGCGGACGGGACGGCGCATCGGTTGCGAGGTGGCTTGTTTACAGGGTTTGAGGAGACGGGGGAGGCCGTGGAGATCGCGAAGATTCTCGCGCCGGTGGAGCCGGTGGCGCTGCTTTGCATCGGGCTGAATTATCGGCAGCACGCGGCGGAGACGGGGGCGGCGCTGCCGGAGTGGCCGGTGCTTTTTATGAAGGCGATCAGCTCGGTGCAGAATCCGGGCGATCCGATTGTGCTGCCGCGGTGGATGCGGAGCGGGAAGGTGGATTTCGAATGCGAGCTGGCGGTGGTGATCGGGCGGGCGTGCAAGAATGTCCGGCGCGAGGAGGCGCTCGATTACGTGCTCGGCTACATGTGCGCGAATGATGTGAGCGCGCGGGATTGGCAGAAGGAGGGCGGCGGGTCGCAGTGGTGCCGGGGGAAGAGCTTCGACACGTTTTGTCCGCTCGGTCCGGTGCTGGTCACGGCGGACGAAATCCCGGACCCTGGCGCGCTGCGGATTCGCACGATCGTGAGCGGCGAGGTGATGCAGGATTGCGCGACGAGCGACATGATTTTCGACGTGCCGGCGTTGATCGAATTCCTCAGCGGGAGCACGACGCTTCTGCCGGGGACGGTGATTCTGACGGGCACTCCGCACGGGGTCGGGATGGCGCGGAAGCCGCCCCGGTTCTTGATTCCCGGCGATCGAGTGGTGGTGGAAATCGCGGAGATCGGGGCGCTGGAAAACCCGGTCGTCGGAGAGGACGCCGCTGAGGGTTCGCGGTTTGCGTTGCCGGGTTGAGCGCGGTGGCGCGTCCTTGAGAATTCATTAGTCCGAGGAGGAGGAGCGCCCGCTTCCACCGCCCCGCCGGGGCGCATCGCTTTCTTCCGTCGTCCGGTGGCTGACGCCACCGGCTAATTTCCGGAGGCCCTCCGGGCCAGGCGATCCGGAAACGACTTGGCAAGCGCTCTCATCGCCAAAGGCCCCCCGAGCTAAGGTCTGGAAACGTCGTTCGGCATTTGCGCTACGGATCGGAAACGGGCTCGCGGGGCGCGGGGCGGAGGGAGCGGACGAGGTGGTGCATTTCGAGGGCGGAGGACTGGATGAGGTCGCTGAAAGCGGCGATTTCCGCGGCGGCGGCGGGGCAAATGGGCTCGTATTTTCGCGCGAGGACGGCGGCCATGAGGTGCATCCCGCTGAGGCTTTGGCTGATGGTGTCGTGCAGGGTTTGCGCGAGCCGTTCCTGCTCGCGGCTGGCGGCGGCGAGGATGCCGCATTCGAGGCGGGCGCTTCTCGCCTTTTCCTCGGCGAGCTCGGCGGTCAGTTCGCGGAGCTGTTGGCTGAGGGCGGTCGCGGGTTCATCGGGAGAGGGTGGGGTGGACATGGGCGGAGTCGCGCGGAGTGGTCCGGGCGATGCCGGGAGGGTCGGAAATTTTAGCGGTGCGGCGCAAGTTCCCTCGCGGCTTGCGCGAGGATGGCGTCGAGGTCTTTCGGGACGAAGGGCTTCAGCAAGTGGTGACGGAATCCGGCGGCTTCGCTTTTCCGCCGGTCGGCGTTCATCCCGAAGCCGCTCATGGCGATGGCGAAAATCGGTTGCGGCAGCCGGGCGCGGCGGAGCAAATCCCAGCCGTCGCCGTCCGGCAGTCCGATGTCGCTGATGAGCACGTCGCAGTCGGCGCCGGGCAGGTCGGCGAGGGCGCTTTCGAGAGTGCCGGCGGAAAGGACGGCGTGGCCCATTTGCTCGAGGTAAAGGGTGAGCCACTTCAGCGTGTCGGCGTGGTTTTCCACGACGAAAATGCGGAGTGGGGGCGTGGCGGGAGTCGAGGGGTTCATGCTCTCGGGGACATCGCGGGACGCTGGGGGAGGTGCCGTGGGGCGGAGGGATGAGCGGGGCGTCGGGGCGGTGCGTGGGATTTGTTCCGGAGTCCTTCGGAGCGCAGCGCGTACGAAGTCGAAGAAAGTCTCTCGATTTCCCCCGCCGGACGCGCGGGTGGGGGAAAAGTAAGAGGTCCTTCGACTTCGCTGCGCTGCGCTCAGGATGACGGGGAAGGCTGCACGCTGGGGCGGGGGGATTCGTCTCCGAGCGGGAGCTCGACGGTGAAAGTCGCGCCTTTTCCGGGGCCGGGGCTGGCGGCGAGGAGCTGGCCGCCGTGGCCGAGGATGGTGGCTTTCGAGATCGCGAGGCCGAGGCCGAGGCCACCGAATTCGCGGGCGATGGAGGGGTCGGCCTGCTCGAAGGGATTGAAGATTTTCGGGATGACCCCGGCTTCGATCCCGATGCCGTTGTCGGTGATTTCGACGACGATGCAGTCGCGCTCGTTCCGAGATCGGAGGGTGATTTCGCCCCCGCCTGGCGTGAATTTCGACGCGTTTTTGAGGAGGTTCCAGAACACCTGCTGGAGCCGGCAGATGTCGCCGGTGAGCCGGTATTCGCCGGCGTCGAGCGCGATGCTGAGGCGCTGTTTTTTTTCCTCGAAGTCCGCGGCACTGACTTCCACCGCGCCTCGCACCGCCGCGTGCAAATCCATCGGCTCGCGGATGAGCTCGAGTTTGCCTTTCGCGATGCGGGTGAGGTCGAGCATGTCGTCGATGAAATGCGCTTCGATCTGGATATTGCGCTCGATCATTTCGAGGCCGCTGCGCAGCGACTCCGGCAGATCTTTGCAGCGCCTCATCGTCTCCACGGCCATGAGCACGGGAGTGAGCGGGGTGCGCAGCTCGTGCGAGAGGACGGCGAGGAAGTGATCTTTGGCGAGCGTGGCGGCCTCGGCGTCGGCTCGAGCGCGTTCGTTTTCCTGGAGTGCCTCCCACAGTTGCGCGCGGCTTTCCTCGAGCGCTTCGCTGGCGGCGCGCGCCTCTGTCTGGTCGCGGAAAATTTCCACCAAGCCGACCGATTGGCCCGTCCCGTCGTGCATCGCCATCATCACGCCGCTGCCCCAGAACCGGCTCCCATCCTTGCGCAGATGCCAGCGTTCGTCGGTCGCCCGGCCGACGGCGAGCGCGGTCTCCGCCTCGCGCGCGCAGGCGCCGGATTCGCGGTCTTCCGGGGTGAAAATCACGTCGGCGGGCTGCCCGAGGATCTCCGCCTCGGTGTAGCCGAGGAGGCGTTGCGCGCCGGAATTCCAGCCGGTGATCCGCCGCTCCTGATCCATGGAAAAGATCGCGTAATCGCGCGCATTTTCGACCACGAGCCGCAGCCGCTCCTCGCTCACCCGCAGCGCCTCCTCGCTCCGCTGGCGCTCGGTGATATCGACGAAGGTGAGCACCGCCCCGGCGATCACATCCTCGGTCGTGCGATACGGGCGCAGCCGGGCGAGGAAACAGTTGCCCGACGGCGCGCTCACTTCCCGCTCGATGGGGGTGAGCGTCTCCAGCACGCGCACGGCGTCCGCGGCGAGCTCCGGATAATCGAGCCGGTGCTGGAGGTCGGCGAGCGGGCGGCCGACGTCGCCGGGGATGAGATTGAAAAGCGCGATCGCCGGCGGGGTGTAACGCGCGATGCGGAGTTCGCGGTCGAGGAAGACCGTGGCGATGGCGGTGGCCGACATCAGGTTCTGCAGGTCGCTGTTGGTGTGCGCGAGCTCCTCGATGTTGCTCTTCAGCTCCTGGTTCACGGTCGTCAGCTCTTCGTTGACCGACTGCAATTCCTCGCGCCCGGTCTCGAGTTCTTCGGTGGCGGAACGCAGCTCTTCGTTCATCGCCTGGAGCTCTTCGTTGCTGGCTTTTAGCTCCTCGGTCGAGGTCTCGTATTGCTCCACCGTCTCGCGCAGCCGCGATTTCACCTGCTCGATTTCGCGCTCGAGATGCCGGATCGCGGGCTCATCCTCCACGCGCGAGAGCGCCGTCTGTTCGTTCGGATTTTCACGCAGCGACAGGACGACGAGCAGATAATCCGGCGCGATGTCCTGCGCCGGCGCGACGCGGAGATCGACGGCGTGCAGCGTCCCATCGAGGTCCACGGGCACGCGGAAAACCTCCACCGCCGAGCTCGTCTGCACCGCGCGAAAGAGCGCCGCCCGCAGCTCCACCCGCAGCATCGGGTGGACGACCTGGAGCAGATTCACGCTCGGCGTGCCGCCGCTGAAGTGGAGAAACCGGCCCGCATTCTCCGAGATGTGGACGATGTGGTAGTCGCGATCGACGATCAGCGACGGCGGGGCGAAACGCTCGATCAGCTTGAAATGCAGCTCCTCCCACGAGACGCGGTGTGCGTCGGAATTGGCGTTCTCTTTCGCCTGCGCCGCCTTGCCGGGAGCAACGAAGGCAGCGCCGTGGATGAACGGCCCGTGGCTCGCGTGATCCCGCGCCTCCAGCGCCCGCCGCAGCGCGCTGCTGCCCGTGGGAAGCGACACCGTCACGCGCGCGTCCGAGCACTTCGTGTAGATGCGGTGCGTCTTGTCGAGGAGGGTGTAGAGCCCGCTCTCCTCGTCCATCGTTTCCGAGGCGCCGAGGAAGAGCCGCCCGCCTTTGCGCAGCGCGAAATGGAAGATCTCGCAGGCGCGCATCTGCGCCTCGCGCGTGAGGTAGATGAGCAGGTTCCGGCAGGTGATGAGGTCGAGCCGGGAGAACGGCGAATCGCGCAGCAGATCATGCACGGCAAAGAGCACCATCTCGCGCAGGTCGCGCCGAACGCGGTAGCCGTGCGGCTCTTTCACAAAAAAGCGCCGGAGCCGCTCGTCGGTGACATCGGCGGTGATGGTCGTCGGATAAACTCCGTCGCGCGCGCTCGCGATCGACTCTTCGTCGAGGTCGGTGGCAAAGACTTGGATGGCGGGCGGATTTTCCAGCCGCCCGGCATACTCGCAGAGCAGCATCGCGACGGAATAGGCCTCCTCGCCGGTGGCGCACGCGGCGGTCCAGACGCGCAGAGTGTCGCCCGATTTTTTGCCGGAAAAGAGCTCCGGTATTCCAGCCTCCAGCGCCTCGAAGGCGCCGCGATCGCGGAAAAAATTCGTCACGCTGATCAGCAAATCCTGGAGCAGCGCGCCCGCCTCGCCGGGATGCGTGCGCATGAAATCGAGGTAGGCGGGGAGCTCTGTGACCGCGTTCACCTGCATCCGGCGCGCGATGCGGCGCAGGATCGTGGCGCGTTTATAATAGGTGAAGTCGCGGCCCGTCCGCGCGCGCAGGAACGAAAGCACCTCGCGTAGCGCTACTTCCTTCCCGCTCGCGTCCGTCGGTGGCGGCTCCGCTGGCTGCGGGCCCTCCTCCGGCGGCAGCTTCAGGCGTTGCGCGGTATCCTGATATTCCAGCAGCCGCTGCGGCATCTGCGCGACGCGGAGCACCCAATCGACCATCCCCGTGGCGATCGCCGATTGCGGCATGCTGGAATGTTCCGCCTCGTCGGGATCCTGCGCGATGGTCAGCCCGCCGCGCTCCTTGATCCGCTTGATTCCGAGCGCCCCGTCGCCATCGGCGCCCGAGAGAACGATCGCCGCCGAGTGCGGCCCGTGCGAGTCGGCGAGCGAGCGGAAAAAGAGATCGAGGGTGACCCGCCGGCCCCGCTCGTGATCCATCTCCGAGAGCTGCAAAATGCCATCGACCGCGGAGAGATGCTTGCCGGGCGGGATGACGTAAACGCAGTTCGCGCGCACCTCGATGCGATCGGTGGCCTGCACCACCGGCATCGTCGTCGCCCGGCCCAGCACCTCCGCCATCGTGCTCTCGTGGCCGGGGGCAAGGTGGAGGACCACGACGAAAACCAAACCGCTCTCCGCCGGCATCGCGTTGAAAAACTCTTGCAGCGCCCGCACGCTCCCCGCCGATCCGCCGAGCCCGACCATCGGCAGCATTTGGTAGCCGTACGCCGGCACGGAATTGTCGATCTCCGACGCGAGCTCCTCCTCGACATGATCCGGCGCGAGTTCGGGCAGGCCGGTGTGATCCGGGACATTCGCGGGAGGGAGCGGCGGTTCCGGGACAGTCATGTTTTTTCACTAAACCCGGAGGCGAAGCTTGGCGAGTTTTGCCGTCCCGCGCTTTTCGCGGGGAGTTGGAATACGAGGTAAGTTTTACCATGTTCGCGACTACCCGCACGCCATGACCATCGCCATTCCGAAAGAAATCAAAGCCCAGGAATCCCGCGTCGCCCTCACCCCCGGCGCGGCTTCGCAGCTCGTGAAACGCGGACACAGCGTGCTCGTCGAATCAAGCGCTGGAGCGGGCGCCGGGTTTTCCGACGCCGATTACGCCGCCGCCGGAGCCGAGCTCGTGAGCGAGCACGCGGAGCTTTTCGCGCGCGGTGATTTGGTCGTGAAAGTGAAGGAGCCGCTGCCGTCCGAATACCCGCTGTTGCGACCGGGCCAGCTCCTTTTCACCTACCTCCATCTTGCGGCAAACCGCGCGCTGACCGACGCGCTCATCGCCTCCGGCGTCACCGCCATCGCGTACGAAACGATCGAGGTGAACCACCACCTCCCGCTGCTCGAGCCAATGAGCGAAATCGCGGGGCGCATGTCCGTCATCGTCGGCGGCTACTTTCTCGCGAAGCACTGCGGCGGCAGCGGCACCCTGCTCGCCGGCGTCCCCGGCGTGTTGCCGGGAAAAGTGGTCGTCCTCGGTGGCGGAGTCGCCGGCGTGAACGCCGCGCGCATGGCCAGCGGCCTCGGCGCGGATGTCACGATTCTCGAGATCGACCTCGAGCGGATGCGTTTCCTCGACATGACTTTGCACGGCGTCCACACGCTTTATTCCGACGAGTCGCATCTCAGCGAACTGCTCCCCGCCGTGGACCTGCTCATCGGCGCGGTCCTCGTGCCCGGAGCGAAAGCCCCGAAGCTCATCACCCGCGAAATGCTCCGCTGCATGAGGCCCGGCAGCGTGCTCGTGGACATCGCGGTGGACCAGGGAGGCTGCGCCGAAACCACCCGCCCGACCACGCATCACGACCCCGTTTTCGTCGAGGAAGGCGTCACGCATTACTGCGTCGCGAACATGCCCGGAGCCTACGCCCGCACCGCCACGCAAGCGCTCGTCAATGTCACGCACCGCTACATCGGCATCCTCGCCGACCACGGCCTCGCCGCCGCCTGCGACCGCCAGGCCTCGCTGCTGGGTGGAATCAACGTCATGCACGGGAACGTCACCCACCGCGCAGTCGCCGCCGCCCACGGCCTGCCCTTCGTGTCGCCCGTGCCGTAGCGGCAGAAGGAGAAGCGGGCGAAGCCCAGCTCCGGGTAGCGCACTCGTCCCGAGTGCTGGTTTCGGCGTCCCGCCGAAACGAACTTTAAAAAAAACGTCCGCCGCTTGGACGTTCTCCAATATCGAACCGCTTCCTAAAGTTCGACGAGGCGGGACGCCTCGACCAGCGCTCGGGACGAGCGCGCTACCCAAACAGGACACGCGCGCAGCGTATCCCCTGCGCTTCCGCTACTTCACCACCGTGCGCAAATATTGCCGGATCGCCTCGAACTGCGCGTGCGCGTCGCCGCCGTAGAAATCGGTGAGCGGCGTCTTGCCCTCGTCGTCGGCAAATTTCGGCATCTTCGATTCGGGATCGATGCGCAGCGGATTCAGCACCCAGCGATGGAAATATCCCGCGCGCAAACGCTCGGTCGAATACGCGAGATTGATCCCCGGTGCCTCGAAGACCGCGGTCGGCAAACGCTCGCCGACCCCGTGACAGGTCGTGCAATTGAACCCGCCATTTTCGCCGAGCAATTTCTCGCCATTGGCCGCCATCTCTTTGTCCGCGGGCTTCTCCGGCTCGACGGTCGGTGAAAAACCATGCTCCAGCGACAGCCCCGCGGCGATCCCCGGCGCGACCGTCGCGAAGCCCGGCATCCGCGCGATGAGCCACGGGCGCGGCTTGTATTTCTGATGCCCGGCGATGAATTCCGCGGCAAACGCCGGCTGCAATTTCTCGCCAAACCAGGTCGCCATCGGAGTCGCCGAGCCGGCAATCGGCAGACCCTCGCCCTCCGGCGTCGGCGCGCCTGCTTGCAGCGCGGACATTTCGCTCTCCACATCCGACCAAGTGCTCACCGCGCCGTCGCGCGCGTGGCAGGCGGTGCAGCGCATGTTGCGCATCTGCCGCTCCGCAAATTCGATCGGCGCGTCCTGCTTCAACGAGCCGAATCCCGTCGCGGCAAAAGCGACGAGCGCATCGCGCTGCGCGGGCTCGAGATTGAAGTCCGGCGCGGCTCCGCGAGCGGTCGCGTCGGCGGCGAGACAGCCCTTCGTCCAGCCGGATTTCAGCGTCGCCGCGAGCGTCGGCTGCGTCGTCGGCGGCAGACCTGCGTGGCAGTTCAGACATCCGCTCGCGACCAGATTTTGCGCCCCGCGCGCCGCGTCGCCTTTTGGACCCGCGGCAAATTCACGCTGCGTCCCCGACAGCAAAAACGCGGCGAGGCTTTCCGTCTCCGCGTCGGTCAACCGGAAATTCGGCATGTGCGTCCACGCGAAATTCTTCGCGGGTTCTTTCAAATAATTGCGCAACGCGGCGGGCTGCCACTTGGCTTTCACATGGTTCAGCGGCGTGCGGTCGTGCTCGTCCTTGCCGGTGAATTCCGGCGGCGTGTGGCAGGTGATGCAGCCGAGATTTGCGAACAGCGCACCGCCCGCCGGCGCGGGATCGGCGGAGAGCGCGATGTCGTCGCGCTTGCCCATCGAAACGAGATACGCCGCGAGGTCCGCCGCGCGCGGATCGATCTCGCCCGCCTTCGCCGAGAAAACCCGCGGCATCAGTGCGTGCGGGCGGATCGAATGCGGATCGCTGATCCAATGCGCAAGCCACGTCTCGTTGAATTTCGCGCCGAGTTCATCGAAGACCGGCGCATCCTGCGCGAGCTCCGGCATCCCCTCGCCGCGCGGCGGAATCAGCGCCGCATCCGCATGGCACGCCGAGCACCGGAGCTGCGCAAAAAGCAGCCGTCCCTCGCGCACTCGCACGCCTTCCCGCAGCTCATTCGCGGCGAGCGCGTGCGTGAAAACATTCGGCGGCACCGGCTCCGGCGCGAATTCCTTCGACGACCATTTGAGCTGCAAGCTCGCGTCCATTTTCCCATCGCTCACGAACTCGACGACGAACGGATTCGCGCCTTTTTTGAGCTGCACCGGCTTGCTCACCGTCTGCGCGGTATTGTCGCCCGCGCCTTCCAAAATCGGCGCGCCGTTCAGCGTCATTTTCATGCTCCCGCGCACCTCCGCGAGCAGCGTGAATTCGGCCCGCAGCGGCGAGTTCATTTCGCCTTCCCACTTCGCCGTGAATGCGCCCGCCGGCAGAAACGGCGTCACCGCCTGCCCCGCGGGAACGTAGATGGAGACAAGCCTCGCGGGCCGCGTGTCCGTTTTCCCGCCCGCGGAAAAAGTGAGCGTGAGCCCCTGCCCGGACTTCGCCGCGAGCTCCGGCAGCGGCGGTGCTTTCACCGGATTTTCCTCGGCGAAAATTGGCAGCGAGAGCGCCGCGAGAGCGGCGAAAAGGAGGCGCTTCATGCCCGCGATATTTTCGGGAGATGCGGATGGGTGCAAGCTTTCGACCGGTTCGGTCCGATCCGGGTAGCGCGCTCGTCTCGAGCGCTGGTTTCGGCGTCCCGCCGAAACGAACTTTTCTGACGCCGGCATTGTTCGGACGCGCTCCGATCTCCCCGCGTCTTAAAAAAAGTGCGTCGCGGCGGGACGCCGCGACCAGCGCTCGAGACGAGCGCGCTACCCGGATCGGAGTTCCGCGCTCGCGCAAAAAAGGCTGCGCCCTCGCGGACGCAGCCTTTTTGAATTTACGCGCGTCGGATTAGCGCAGCGCCGAGTAAGTTACGCCCGGCTTTGCGTCCGGCGCGACGACGTTGATCGTCCCCGCCACATCGGCCGGCACGTCGCCGCCGTCAGCGGATTTGATGTTCATCTTCAACCGGAACTGATCGACCGGCTGGAGGTCCGGCACCTCGATGAAGACGCTCTTTTTGTCGGCGCTCACCTTGACCGAAGTGATCGTCAAATCGTCCCGGCCTTTCGCCGCGGGGTCGCTGACTTTGTATTCCGCGGAGCCGTAATCCGAGGTCCAGCGGTAGTTGTGGACCTGCATCGAGTAGTTCTGCACATCGCCCGCCGTCGCAGCATCCACGGGGCTCGTGAAGCCGATGTGGATGCCTTTGTTCGTGATGTGAATCGTGTTCTGCATGCACACATTTTTGCCCGTGAAACGGACGCGCTGGACGGCGGCATCTTTCGATCCATTCGTCTGCCAGCCGCGCAATCCGGCGACGTAAAGCTGTCCGTCGAGCGGGCTGAAACGCGCGCGCATCACGCCGCTGTCAAACTTCAGCGGGAACTTCACGACCGCGCCTTGTGCGACCTCGCCGACGCGCTCCTGCAGCACGTTGAAGAGCGAACTTTTCCCGTACGAAAGGTAGAGCAACTGGCCTTTGAGCGGGCCCCATTTGTCGCTCATTTCCCAGACGTGCGCGCCGCACGAATTGTCCCAATCGTAGGGAATCCAGCACAGATGCGCGGGGTGCGAAGTCGGCGGCGGATCGAGATGGGAGAGGTCCGGCACCTCGATGAATTCGCCCTGCTTGACGTAATGAATGTAGTCCACCGGAACCCACGTGCCTTGGTTGTCGCCGGTCGTGACTTCGCCATTTGGACCAACGCCCATGCCGTTCGGCGCGCGGATGCCGGTCGCGAAGACCTCGAATTTCTGGCCGTCTTTCGAGACCTTGAAGACGCAGCCGTTGTGGTCGCTCAACGGGCCCCAACCGCGACCGCCGGGATTCACCGGGCCGCCTTTGGTGAAGTAGAAATTGCCCTGCGATCAGTCTCCAAACCGAACGTGAATTCGTGGAAGCCGGGTGTGACCTGAACGTCGTTGTTGAAGTTCTCGTAAAGGTCGGCCTCGCCGTCGGCGTTGAGGTCGTGGAGCCGCGTGATCTGATCGCGGCCGAGGACGTAAACGACGTCATCGACGATCTTCAAACCGAGCGCCTGAAACAGGCCGGTTGCGTAGCGTTTCCACTGCAAATTTTCGAGCTTCGCATCGATGCCCGAGACGATCCAAACGTCGCCGCTCCAGGTGCTGACGGCCATGCGCCCGTCCTTGAAAAAATCGACCCCGGCGATGCGGAACCACGACTTCGCCGCGTTCTCAAACGGCACGGTGAGCGTGTCCACAACGTACGGGCTTTTGTCGTCCGTGCCGAGCGTGCCGGCGGTTTTCGCGACCTCCGGCCAATGCGGCGCGCCGCCTTTCGTGAACTGTTTTAAGTCGGCGGGTTTCGCGAGGGCATTGATCGCCGCAGTGACTTTCGGAGCATCCGGCAGCGCGCATTTTCCAAACGCGACTTTGAACGCCTGACCGGCCGCGAAGGCTGGCAGATGCAGCGTCACGCGCGCACCGCTCGCCACGAACTTCGCGCCCGCCGGAGCGCCGACGAGCCCGACGACGAGCCGATTGTCTGGGTTGACGATTTCGTTGCTGACGAATGCGAGACCACCCTCGACGACCGCCGTCGTTCCTTCCACTCCGTCCGCAATCAGGAGATTCGAGGCCGCTCCGGGAGCGACGACATTAAACGTCCGCGTGAGCAAATCGATCTCGCCGGATTTCTCGAGCGCCGGCATTTCCAGCACCGACGCCGTGCCGACCGTGTAGGCCAGCACCACATTGTCGCCGCTCAAATAGAGGCCTTTATATTTCGCCCACTCTTTCGGCAGCGGACCGAAAGGAACTTTTGCCGCGCCCGGCCCGGTCGGCAATTTACGCGGATCGGTGAGGTCTTCGCCCTTGCTCCAGCCCGGCCCCGGATTGGTCTCAAAATAAATATTCGCGCCCTCTTTCGGACTCGGATTCGGTCCATGTCCGCCATCGAAGGTGACGCCTTTCAGTTTGATCCAGCCACCGGTCCAGCCGCCCGCCATCCGCAGCAGCTCGGTGTCAAAAAGCAGCGTCCCCTCCGCATTCTGCGCCTCGGTTTTGCCGAGCTTGATCGCGATGCCTTTGTTCGTGCAGGAGCCTTTTCCGTCGAGCGTGCTCATGCCTTCGGGATTCAAATAGGTCGCCGAAAGAAAGCGGCCGTAGTCCATATCCTCCCACTTGTTCGCCGCGACAGCGGCGGCTGCGGTGAGCGTGTAAATGGCGGTGAGCAGAAGCGGAATTCGTCGGGTCATGCGTTTCGCCGGGCGGAATTGAGTCAAATAAAACCGGGGCGTCCGGGTTCTCCCCGGCAACATGAAATTCAACACGCTCGTTGCAGTGACGTTGTTCCCCCTCGGAACGATTGCTGTGCATGCTGACGTGATCCGGCTCGCGGATGGCCGCGTGATCGATGGGCAGATTGCCGAGCCCGCGGAGGTCACGATCAAGACCGCGACGGGCGCGCAGAAAGTCGCGTTCGGCCTCCTGTCGGCGGACTTGCAGAAAATTTATTGGCCGAAAATGGCGGAGACCCGCGCGGTCGCCGAGGCCAAGGCGCTTGCCGATGCCAAAGTCGTCGCCCCGGTTTCCGACGACGATCTCACCGCGCTCGCGAACGAGGTGAACCTCGAGACCTGGCAGCAGGTCGCGGCGATCGGCTCCTTCCGCGACAAACCGGAGAAGCGCGGGACCGGCGGGCTCGTCGTGACGAAAGCGTTCAACGCGCTCGATGAAAACTGGGTGACGGTTTATTCGCCAAAAGATCCCGTCGGCGAGGCGTGGAACTGGAACGACCAGATGACCCGCGCCAAGGCCATGCAGGAGCGTTCGCCGCAGTTCATGCAGCGCCGCTGGCTCGAGCTTTTCATCAAGGCCGGCGCCGCGGTCGAGTCGCGCGATTCCAACGAATTCGCGCTGGCCGTCCGAGAAATGAAGCGAAATCCGATCGCCAGCACGGGCACTTCGGCGGGCGATTCTGGCCGCAATTTTTTCCCAGCAAAATAGCCCGACCCGGGTTATCTACGGCGCGATTCTCAACTCCCCACCACCTCATGTTCGGCAAACAAAAACGCAAAGCTGCCTGGGTTTCCACCGCTCTCGAGCGCTACGAGCGCCCGCTCCTGCAATACGCGATGAGCATTCTCGGCGAGATCGAACGCGCCCGCGATGTGGTGCAGGAGACCTTCATGCGCCTGCATAATCAGGAGCAGGAAAACATCGAGGGACATCTCTCGCAGTGGCTTTTCACCGTCTGCCGGAACTGCGCGCTCAAATCGCTCAAGAAAGAGGAACGCTACATTTACATTGAGGCATCCGAGTTCGAGCAGAAGCGCTGCGAGGGCCTCACGCCGCTGATGGAGCTCGAGCGCAAGGAGCGCACCGCGCGCCTGATGCAGCTCGTCAAAGAACTTCCCAAGAACCAGCAGGAGGTCGTCCGCCTCCGCTTTCACCACCACCATTCTTACCAGGAAATCAGCGACATCACCGGCCTCAGCGCCGGCAACGTCGGTTTCCTCCTCAACGCGGCGATGCGCAACCTGCGCACCAAGATGGAGCGCGATGAGAAGGACGAAAAAATCATCTATCTGAAAAAGGGAGTTGCCTGACAAATGAGAGGGAAAATCAGCGATCAAGACCTGACCGATTACGCGCTCAACGAGCTGCAGCCCGAGGAACGGCTGTATCTCGAATCGATGCTCGCGATCTCGGAGGAATGCCGGCACGACATCTACCAGATGATCGAAGTCGGGCAGATGCTCGACGAGGGCTTCGAGGCGGAGGAAGACCTGTCCCAAACATTTTGGCTCACCGGCGCCCAGCGGAATAAACTCGTGCATTTCCGCCGGACACCCGCGCTGTGGCAGCGCGCGACCGGCGTCGTCGCGCTCGCGGCTTGCGCGGCTTTTCTGCTCACGCATCCGTTGTTTTGGCAAATGAACGGCACCTCTCGCGAAGCCGTGGCTTTCTCGAATTCGGTCTCCACGATCGACAGCAACTCCGCCACGGCGACCCCGGTGAATTTCTCCACCCCGCTGGCCAGTTTTGCCGCCTTCGCCGATGACACTGCGAGCTGGCTGCCGACCGTTTCCGAGGTGCTCGACCCCATGGTTTGCACGCCGCCGTCGTGGGTGGAAAACGCGCACCTCACGATCGTGTCCGACGGGCCGTAAAGCTCGCGCGAGCAAACTGCCCCTGATTCCTGACGCCGTTCGAGGCTTGGTTCCCGAACGGCGTTTCTGTTTTAAAGACCTGAAATGATCCGAATTTTTGGTCCGCAAAATCACGCGAAACAACGCGAAATTCGGAATCCGTTTCTGGTCTGCTTTTGCGTGATTTCGCGTTCTTTCGCGGACCGAATCTCCCATGTTCAGGCGGTCATAATACTCCCTGCAAACCGCTTGCCGCTCCCACGCCTGAACCCTTCGCGGAACTGAATCACCCAATGCTCAGCCGCCAATTTTCTCCACGCCATGCCCACCCAAACCACCGCTGAATCGCCCACCGCCGTTCCTGTCCCCGACTCCGCTGCGCCGGTCGACGACAAAGCTGCCGCCGCCATGCTCGTCGATGCGTTCAACCGCATCTCCGCTGAGATGGGCAAATTCATCGTCGGCCAAAGCGAAGTCATCGAGCAGCTCGTCATCGCGGTGCTCGCCGGCGGGCATTGCCTGCTCGAAGGCGTCCCCGGCCTCGCGAAAACCGCGATGATTCGCTCGCTCTCGCGCTGCATGGATTTGTCGTTCCGGCGCATCCAATTCACCCCCGACCTGATGCCGTCCGACATCACCGGCACCGACATCATTCAGGAAGATCCCGCGACCGGTCACCGCAAGTTCGTGTTCCAAAAAGGCCCGATCTTCGCGCAAATGATCCTCGCGGACGAAATCAACCGCACCCCGCCGAAAACGCAGGCCGCACTGCTCGAAGCGATGCAGGAACACTCCGTCACGATCGGCGGCAATACGCTGAAACTCGAAGAGCCGTTCTTCGTCCTCGCGACGCAAAATCCGATCGAGCAGGAGGGAACGTACCCGCTCCCCGAGGCTCAGCGCGACCGCTTCATTTTCCTCGTGAAAGTCGAGTATCCGAGCCGCGAGGAAGAGCGCCAGATCATCGCCCGCACCACCGGCACCTTCGGCGCAGAACTCCAGCCCGTGATCCACGGCGACCAGATCATCGCCCTCCAGCAGGTCGTCCGGAAAGTCCCCGTGCCCGAGCACGTGATGGATTTCGTCCTCGACCTCGTCCGTTTCACCCGCCCGAAAAGCACCGACGCTCCCGCCTTCGTCAAAGAGCTGATCGAGTGGGGCGCCGGCCCGCGCGCCTGCCAAAATCTCGTCCTCGCCGGCAAAGTCCGCGCCGTCCTCCGCGGCCGTTTCCACGTCACCATCGACGACATCGAAGCGCTCGCTCCGCCGATCCTCCGGCACCGCATCGTCGCCACTTTCAACGCCGAGGCCGAAGGGATCAACGTGGACGACATCGTTGCGCGGATTTTGAAGATCGTGCCGCGAGGCGAGGCGAAGCGGACCCTTTGAAAATTTTGAATTTTGAATTCTTAATTTTGAATTGAGCGCGCTCCGTGAAGGACAACGTCATCCGGGAGAAGGCTTATTCTTTTGCGCTCGCGATCATCGGATTTTGCCGCGAATTGCGGCAGATTCGTGAGTTCGAGTTGAGCCACCAGCTTTTCAAGAGCGGCACCAGCATTGGAGCCAATGTAGAGGAGTCGCAAGCCGCCCAAAGCCGCGCCGACTTTCTCTCGAAAATGTGCATCGCCTCCAAAGAAGCGCGCGAAACTTTGTATTGGTTAAGCCTCATCCGGGACGACCCGTATTTCGTGCAACTCCCCTCCGCACCTCTGCTCTCCGACTGCTCCGAAATCGTCCGCATCCTCACCTCAATCGTGAAAAGCACCGGCGACTCCTGAATTCAAAATCAAGAATTCAAAATTCAAAATTGTCTCCCCGTGGCCCACGTCTCCGACTTCCTCACCCCCGCCGATCTCCAAAAGATCAGCAACCTCCAAGTCCTCGCGCGCCAGGTTGTCGAGGGCTTCTGCTCCGGCCTGCATCGCTCGCCGCACAAAGGTTTCAGCGTCGAGTTCAAGCAGCACCGCCAGTACGTCCCCGGCGACGAAATCCGCCACATCGACTGGCGCGTCTTCGGCCGCAGCGACCGCTTCTACATCCGCGAGTACGAAGAGGAGACGAACCTCCGCGCCTCGCTGCTGCTCGATCTCAGCGGCTCTATGAATTACGGCGGCGCCAAAAACGGCGGCCCGAGCAAATACCAATACGCCACGCGACTCGCCGCCTGCCTCGCGTATCTCATGCTCCAGCAGCAGGACACCGTCGGCCTCGCCACCTTCGACACGAAGATCCGCAAATACATCCCGCCGCGCTCCCGCGTGAGTCATTTGAAAGTGATCATCGACGAGCTCCAGCGCGCCACTCCCGGCGGCGAAACCGAGCTAGGCGACGTCTTCCACGACCTCGTCCCGAAGCTCCACCGCCGCGGCCTGCTCATCGTGATCTCCGACTGCTTCGGCGACGTCGCCGCGCTCATGAAAGCGCTCGCGCACTTCCGCCACGCCAAGCACGAGATCCTCATTTTCCAAATCTGGGACCGCGACGAACTCGAGTTCCCCTTCAAAAACTGGACGCAATTCGACTGTCTCGAACGCGACGGCGTGAAGCACCTGCTCGACCCCGTGCAACTCCGCCAGGCCTACCTCGCGAACCTCGAGAAATTCCGCGAAGACCTCACCCGCGGCTGCCGCCGGCACAAGATCGACCTCGTCCCCTTCACGACCGACCAGCCGTACGCCGATGCGCTCGCCGCGTATCTGAGCCGGAGGATGGCGCGCGGATGAAAGGGGACGGGGAAAGCGGAGAACGTCGAACGTCGAACGTCGAACGTCGAACGTCGAACGAGGAGGAAGCGGCGAATGGAACGCTGCAAGGCGCTTCGAGGGTTTGGGACTTGGAGGAACGATTGCTCGATTACTCCGTTCGGATCATTCGCCTCGCCGATGCGCTTTTTCCGTCGCGCGCTGGGAACCATGTCGCGGGTCAATTGCTTCGCTCCGGCACTTCTCCCCTGCCAAATCACGGCGAAGCGGAGTCAGCCGAATCGCCTGCCGATTTCCTCCACAAACTCCGCATTTGCCTGAAAGAACTTCGCGAATCAAAGCGCTGGCTGCGTCTCATTCATCGCGCTCCCCTGATCGACAGACCGGAAAAAGTCGAGCCGCTCCTCGCTGAAACCGAAGAGCTCATTCGCATTTTCGTCGCCAGCATCCGCACCGTCGAGAGCCGCCAGTTCAGTCCCCGCGTCCGTGAGGACGCCTCCGATTCCGATACTTCGACGTTCGACGTTCGACGTTCGACGTTCGACGTTCTCCCCTCCCAGCCCCCACCCGAGGAAACCCCATGAATTTCCTCAACGCCGCCCTCCTCGCCGGCACCCTCGCCCTCGCGATCCCGATCATCATTCACCTCTTCCACAAGAGCCGTTTCGAGGTGGTGAAATGGGGCGCGATGCACCTGCTCGAGTCGGTCATCCGCACCAATCAAAAGCGCGTCCGCATCGAGCAGCTCATCCTCATGGCGATCCGCGCCGCGATCCCGCTGCTGCTCGCACTCGCCATGGCGCGGCCCATCTGGCAGGGCGCGCAGAAGCTCCTCGGCGAGGCGAAAACCTCCACGATCCTGCTGCTCGACAACAGCTACTCGATGGAAGCCGGTCGCACCGGCACCTCGAATTTTTCCCTCGCCCGCGACGAAGCCACGCGCGTCGTCAACGACCTGAAACGCGGCTCCGACGTGCAGGTCGTTTTGATGGGAGAAGGGGGCTCCTCCCTGCTCGACCAGCCGACCTACGACACCGGACGCATCACGCAGGGGCTCACGAAATTGAGCGCGGGTTACGGCACCGCAACCGTCCCGGCGTCGCTCGATTTTGCGGCCGGCATCTTCGAGAAAATGCACGAGTCGGCGCGGAATCTCGTCGTCCTCACTGACTTCCAGCGCGTCAGTTTCGAGGCCACGGAAGACGCCGCGCTCGGGCAGGCGCTCGACCGGCTGAAAAAGCAGACGATCGCGCCGCACGTCACATTTTTCGATGTCGGGCAGGAGGTGAAAGACAACGTCGCGCTCGAGTCGCTCGACTTCTCGCGCCTCATGGTCGGCGTCGGACAGAAGATCCAAATCCGCGCGAACCTCCGCAATTTCGGCGACGCCAATTACCCCGACCTGCGCGTCTATTTCAAAGCCGACGGGAAGGAAAAATCGGTTTCCCAGATCGCACTTTCGCCGCACGAAAAGCGGCAGGTTCTTTTCACGCACGCGTTCGATACGCCCGGCTCGCACGTCGTCGAAGTCTTCGCCGACGCGGACGCGCTCAAGGCCGACAACAGCTACCTCGCGAGCATTCCCGTGCGCGACAAAGTCCCGGTGTTGCTGATCAACGGCGACCCGAGCGGCGAGCCGATGAAAGGCGAAACCGACTTCGCCGAAATCGCGCTGGCTCCGAACAGCGCGGCCCGCGTCGAACTCGCCGACCTGCTCGCGACGAAGGTCGTGCGGGCCGAAGAACTGGACCCGAAACGCCTCTCCGAGTCGGCAGTCGTGATCTTGGCCAATGTCCGCAAACTCAATGACGATCAGCTTCGCGGGCTCGAGGAGTTCGTGAAAAACGGCGGCGGCCTCCTCGTTTTCAGCGGCAACCGCGTCGATCCGGCGTGGTACAATTCCGCCTTTTTCAAAGACGCGAAGGGCCTGCTCCCGCTGATCCTCGGCCCGCTCGCCGGCGACCTGAAAGAGAGTTCGCCGTCCGTCTCCGTCGTCTCGCAGCGTTTCGACAATCCCGCGCTCGAACTCTTCAACGATTCACGCAACGGCAACCTCTCCGACTCCGCGATCAAGCTCTGGTTCAAGCTCAAGGAGCCCGGTGCCTCCGCCGTGACGACGCTCGCCCGACTCGAAAACGGCGACCCATTTCTCGTCGAAAAACCGTTCGGCGAAGGCCGCGTGATCCAGTGCTCGACGGCACTCGACGCCGACTGGAGCAACCTGCCGATGCGCCCGACCTATTTGCCGCTCCTCCAGCGCCTCTCGGTCTATCTCGCCTCCACGATTTATCCGTCGCGAAATCTCGACGTCGGCAAGCCGCTCATCGCGCTCCTGCCCGCCGCGGATGCGGGAAAAAAAGCGACGATCACGAACCCCGACGGCGCGGCGGTCGAGGTGCTGATCGTGAAGAAAGGCGAGCGCGGCGTGGTCGAGTTTGGCAAGACCCAGCGGCCCGGACTTTACACCCTCACGGCGGCCGGCGGGCAGCCGGTGCATTACGTCGTCAACGCGTCGCGCCGCGAGTCCGACCTCCAGCGATTGAGCGATGCGGAGATCGCCGATTTCGCGAAACAGCATGGCGTCGCGGTCGTCCACAACGGCGCGGAATACAAGGCGCTGGATCAGTCGCGGCGGTTCGGGACAGAGCTGTGGAAACCAATCCTGTGGGCGCTGCTCGGAATGGTTTTTGTGGAGGTGGTGGTGGAGCAGAAATTTGCGGGGAGGCGGAAATGAGGGGGGAGGCGGAGAACGTCGAACGTCGAACGTCGAACGTCGAACGTCGAAGTAGGAGCGCGCGGCGTGGCGTTTCCGTGCATCGCGCGGCGCAGTTGAACTCACGACATTTTCGGAATTCGCCACGCCGGAATCCGCCACTTCGACGTTCGACGTTCGACGTTCGACGTTCGACGTTTTCCCCTCCCCGCCACCCGGTTTTGTCCCGATGAACGAACGCGTCGAAACCACCCTCCGCTTCGTCGGCGACTGGCCCGCCTGGCTCGGCCTCACCGCGGCCCTCATCCTCGCCGGAGCCGCATGGCTGCTGTATCGCCGCGATGTGCGTCTGGTGCGCCCGGCCTTGCGCTGGCTGCTCCCGACCCTCCGCGCGCTGGCGATCGCGATGATCGTTTTGATGCTGAGCGGACCAGTGCTGCATCATCGCAAAACGATCGGTCAGCTCTCGAAATTGCTGCTGTTCGTGGACAGTTCTCGGAGCATGGATTTGACCGATTCGTCGATGAGCATCGGGCGCAAAATCCTGATCCTTCAGCGCATGGGGATGCTCTCGCCGGATGCGTTGAAAATGGATTTGCCGAAAGCCGGCGAAGCGCTCGCCGAGGCGCAGATGCTCGCGGAAAAGACGAAGCTTTCCACGAACGCGGACGATGCGGCGTTCAAAAAGATCACGACCGATTTCGCAGGGAAAATCACGGTGGCGCGGGAGCTGATCGCGAGCGCGGGAAGCGCGGGCGATCAACTCGCACGTTTCGGAAAAGAGCTCGGCGAACCGGCGCGGGAGATCGCCGGACGGGAGTTCAAAAAAATCGATGACCGCGCGCGTGCGACGCAGGATCTCACGCGCCTCGGCGAGAGCGCGCGGCGCTGGCAGGACGAGCTCGAGGAGGCATTTCAGAAGACCGCGAACGAGGCTGCCGCGGGCGACCTTTCGCCGCTGCGCGCGGCGCTGCAGAAGTTCGACGCGATGCCGCGGACGCAGCGCGTGCAGTCGCTTTTGCTCGAAGGCGGCTCGCCGCCGATGCTCGCGAAAGTCGCCGAGACTTATGACGTGCAACTCCTTTCGCTCGACAGCGGCGAGGCCAAGAAAATCTGGCAGCCGACCGCCAAAAACTCGTCGCTTCCGACCGCGCTTCCGAAACCCGTCGGCGACGTGACGAATCTCGCGACGGGTGTGAAAGCCGGCGCTGGCGAGCAGGAAAAAGAGCAGCGCGGCGCGGTCGTCGTGTTCAGCGACGGCCAGCATAATGACGGCGATTCGCCGGTCGAAATGGCGAAGATGCTCGGCGCGCGCGGGATGCCGATTTTCACCGTCGGCATCGGCAGCCAGACGCGTCCGCGCGATCTCGCGGTCGTGAAAACGGAGGGGCCGGACGCCGTGTTTTATCAGGATCGCGTGCGCGGGCAGGTCACGCTGAAGGACGACATGCCGGCGGGGATGCCTTTCAAAGTCGCGATCCAGGACGGCGACAAAATGCTGTGGGAACAGCAGGTGATCAGCGACGGGACGCAGCTCCGAAAAGTGCCGTTCGACTTCGCAGTGAAGGAACTCGTCGAGGCGAAATTGGCCGCTGGCAAAGGGAGCGGCGTGCAGGTTTCCGGCGTCCCGCTCGATTTGAAAGTGAGCGTCTCGCAGATCGAAGGCGACCGTGAGCCGAGCAATAATTTCGGCAGCCTCCGCGTGCGCGCGGTGACGCAGAAACGCAAGATTTTGATCATCGACGGACGCCCGCGCTGGGAGTCGCGCTACCTGCGGAATCTCTTCGATCGCGATGAGCAGTGGGACGTCACGTCGGTCATCGCCGGCGCGAAAGTCGGCGAGCCAGGATTCGCCCGTGGGACGAAGCCGGACGAATTTCCGACCGACCCCGCGACGCTCGCCGGATTCGATTTGATCATCCTCGGCGAGACGCCGCGCACGCTCTGGAAAGGCGAGGAATTGCAGTGGATCAGCGACTTCGTGAACAAGCGCGGCGGGGCGCTGATTCTCGTCGATGGCGCTCGCGGACGATTCAAGGAATACGCCGACTCGCCGCTCGCGCCGCTCTTTCCCGTCGAGTGGAAAGCGCCCGCGGTGCGCGAGGGAATCACGAAGATTTCGCTCACGGGTCGGAGCGCAAATCTCGCGCCTTTCGCGCTCGCCGCGGACCGCGCGCAGAACGCCGAAGTGTGGAGCAAGTTGCTCCCGCCGCACTGGATTTCGGGCGCGAGCGCGCTGCCCGGCGCGGAGCGTTTGCTCGATGCGGAAGTGGGCGGGCACGCGGTTGCCGCGGTGGTTTATCGCCCGTTCGGCGCGGGCAAGGTGCTTTATCACGCGTTCGACGAATCGTGGCGCTGGCGCTACGAAATCGGCGACCTGCATCACGTCCGATACTGGAATCAAATCGCCAACTGGATCGCGGAATTGCCCTTCGCCGTGCGCGACAAATTCATCT
Organism: Spartobacteria bacterium; assembly: GCA_043777315.1. Lineage (GTDB taxonomy): Bacteria > Verrucomicrobiota > Verrucomicrobiia > Chthoniobacterales > Chthoniobacteraceae > CAIURC01. The sequence goes on from JAYVPW010000150.1 coordinate 25,277, forward strand.
CGCTCGACGCGGGCGCGCTGACCTATCGGCCCGGCGAATCCGCCGACATCCGCGTGCGTCTGCGCGACGGAGAAGGCAAGCCGGTGAGCAACGCGAGCGTCGATGCCGTACTCTACCGCGACGGGCAAAAAGTCGCGGGCATCAGGCTCAGCGCCGACGACAATGCGGGCGGACTTTTCCACGGAAAAACCGCGGCGCTGGAGCCGGGAAATTACGAGATCGGGATCGAGTCCGCGGCGATCCCGCAAAATGAACTCAAGGCGCGCACGACCTTCAAAGTCGAGCCGCGCGAGACGGGCGAACTCACGCTGCTGAACCTCAACGAAGACCTGCTCCGGCAGATGTCGGCGGCGAGCGGCGGTCAATATCTGCGCGAGGAAAACGCGGGCAAACTGATCGATCTCCTCGCGCCCTTGAGCCAGGGCAAGGTGATCGAGAGCGAGACGCCGCTGTGGCAGAGCTACGCGTGGTTTCTGCCGATCGTGGCGCTGCTGACGGCGGAGTGGATCGTGCGGAAACGGGTGGGGCTTTTGTGATGATGAATGCGCTGCTGATTTTCGCGGGGTTCGCGGAGGGGGCAAACGTCGAACGTCGAACGTCGAACGTCGAACGTCGAAGTGGGGAAACTGAAGAGACGCTGCGCGTCGGACTCTGCGTTCGACGTTCGACGTTCGACGTTCAGCGTTCGACGTTTGCCCCTCTTCCGTCCGCAACCCGACTCCCGCCATGAGCTACAAACTCGACCCCAAAATCCTCTCCAAACTCCGCGCCTTCGCCGCCCGACGGCGCAAGCTGATCATCATCCGCGGCATCTGCACCGCGATCGCGATGCTGCTCGCGACGATGATGACCGTGGCGTTCGTCGATCTCGTTTTCGTGCTCCCCGACGGCGTGCGCTGGGGGCTCAGTGCCGTCGCTTATCTTGCCGTGATCATCGCGGAATGGCGCACGTGTCTGACGCTGCTCGCTCATGCGCCCGGTCCGCGGCGGCTGGCGCGTTTGCTCGAACATGCGGAGCCGAAGCTGCGCGAGGATTTACTTTCCGCGGTCGAGCTGGGGACGAGCAAGGATGGGGAGGTCGTCGATTCGGAGCAGTTCCGCGCGCTGGTGCAGAGCGATGTCGCGGCGCGGATGGAAAACGTCGATGTCGATCGGTTGCTGCCGGTCGGTTTGGTGCGGCGGTATCTCGGGATCGCGGCGGCGATTTTCGTGGCGATGATCGTGGCGTTCGTGATGACGGGGACGCAGTTCGGCACGCTGATGATGCGGGCGCTGCTGCCGATGGCGAACTTCGCGCGCGTCTCGAAATTCAAGGTCGCGATCGTCGAGCCGAAGCCGGCGGAAATGCCGGTGGCGTTCGGCGATGCGGTGCCGCTGCTGATCGAAGTTTCCGGCGGACGGACGAGCAAAGCGGTGCTCGAGATATTCACGAAAACCGGGGGGCGCGAAGTTGTGCCGATGACTCCGGCGGAGGGCGATCGCTTCTCGTCCACGATCCAAGTGGCGCGCGAGAACGTCGAATATCGGGTGCGGGCGGGCGACGCGATCACGCGCAAATACCGGCTGGCGGCGATGCCTCGTCCGCACATCGCGAAGTTCGAGAAGAGCTACACTTTTCCCGCTTACTCACGAGTCGCTCCGAAGGCTGTGACCGAGGAAAATGGTGATCTCGCGGCGCTGGAAGGGAGCGAAGTCGAGCTGCGGCTCGAGCCGAATCAGAAGATCAAGAGCGGCGAACTCGTGATCGAACAGGGGCGCGTGACCTCGACCGTGCCGCTCGTCGAGGGCACCGGAAATCGGCTCACCGCAAAGATTTCACTGAAAACTTCGGGGACGTATCGGGTGCATCTCGTCGCGGCGGAGAGCGGATTCGAGAACAAGTTCAGCCCGGAATACGAGATCCGCGCGGTGCCGGACCTTGTCCCGCAGGTCGATCTGGAATTGCCGAAAGACGACCTCATTTTGCCGGCAAACGAGATCGTCGATCTGGAAGGAACGGCGACCGATGACCAGTCGCTCGCGAAGGTCTCGCAGCTCGTCCGCGTGAACGAGGGTCCGTGGCGCGAAGTGCCGCTGGCAAAGGATCCGGGGGCGAAGACGAAAGTGGAGCGGCGCTGGGATTTGTTCGAGCAGGGCGTGAAGCCGGGCGATTTGCTGACGACGAAATTGCTCGCGGTGGATTTGAAGGGGAACAAGTCGGAGTCGAGGTCGCTGCAGATCACGATCACGGCGTCGGGCTTCGAGACGAAGCGGGTGACCGGGCTGGATGCGCAGCGCGAATTGCTGCGGGTGATCGGCGAGGCGCGGGCGGCGGCGGACGCGCTGGAGAAGCAGGGGAACGAGGCGCGCGATGCGTTCGCCCGGCTGCCCGAAAACGATTCGCAGCGGAAGCAGACGGCGGTGACGGCGGCGGCGGCAATGGCGACTTTCGATGCGAAAGCGGCGGCGATTTGGGGGCAGTTGACCGCGACGTTGCGCGCCTCTTCGCCGGGACATCAGAGCGCCGATCTCGCGCTACTCGCCCGACTGCTTTCACGCATGGATACAGGATCCGCGGACAATGCGCGCGATGCGCTCGGGCTCGTTATGCCCGATGCGGGTTCGCCGTTTGCGCGCGATCAAATGCGTGAATTTGCCGACGGAACCTCGCGCACCGGACAGCGCGCGCGGTCGGCGCACGACGGTTATAAATCGCTCGTCGGAGCCGAGGAGCTCGATGTGCTCGCGGAGAATATGTCGGTCGTCGCGAAAGAGCAGGAACGGCTCGCGGCGCTCGCGCAAAAGAGCGGCACGGATGCGGCGAAATGGGCGCAGATCGCGAACCGGATCCGGGTGATCGTTGCGGAGACGCGGAGCCTGGAGCAGTTGATGACCTCGACGGGCGAGCATCTCGGCGGCGCGTTTCCGGACCGGATCAAACGGCTGGCAAAGGAGATCGAGAAACAGCGGACGGTGATCGACGCGGCGATCACCGCAGGCACGCCGGATCAGAAGTTGAACGAGCCGACGAAACTGCTCGCGCAGGCGTGCGCGAATGCGGCGAGGAGCCTTTTGGATTTCGAACGCGAGACGGCCTACACGCCGGTGAAGAAGGTCACGGAAATGACGAAAGAGACGGGGCCGACGTACGCGAATTTCGAGCGGTTGCGGGCTGATTTTCAGCAGGTGAAGGCGATGGACAAGTTGCCGGCGGATGCTGTGGCAGGCTTGATCTCGCGGCGATGGGACGAACGGATCGAGGCGTTCAAAGCGCACGGCGATGCGGAGGAGGCGCGGCCGGATTCGGACGCGTATTTTGTGAATGATGTGCGGTCAGTTTCGCTCGCGCTGAAGGCGACGCACGAGGCGGCGACGGACGACGCGGCGCTGTTGAAAGAGAAGCTGGCGGCGCTGGAGAAAAATTTCCGGCTGCTCGAGAGCGGGCACAATTTGTTCGAGGTGGCGGATGGTTTGAAGCAGCTCGCGGGGGCGGAGAAGTGGGAGATTTACAGCGCCCGCGCGCGCACGTCGGCGCCGCGGGATTGGAGCTGGCTGGAGGCGCGGCTGCGGGCGCTGCCGGAGGAGCTGGGCAAGGCGGCGCTCGATGAGGAGACGAAGAAACTGACGGGCGAGGCGCAGAAGATTTTGTGGCAGGTGCTGCAGCAGCCGTTCGCGCAGCAGGTAGCGCAGGAGATGCCGCAGCGGTTCAATCCGCAGCGGGAGCCAGTGGCGAAGCGGGCGGAAATCGAGAAGACGGCGGCGATGGTGAATCAGGCGCTGGCGATTTTCCGCAAGCCGATGCAGGAGGCGCGCGAGCAGCTCGCGCAGATGGTGCCGAAGCTGTCGGAGATCGCGGCGCAGCTCGCGAAAGAGACGGAGGAATTGAAAAAAGAGACGCAGGAGGAGGCGCAGAAAACGGCGGAGAAATCGCCGGCGGAAGCGCAGGCGGAGACGCAAAAAACTTTGGCGAAACAGGAGAAGCTGAACTCGGAGGTCGGCGCGTTGAAGGATGCGCTGCGGGCGGATGCGAACCAGCAGGACGTGGCGAAAAAGGAAGGGCGCGAGCGGGCGCGCGATGCGGACGATGCGCTGGCGATGTTGAAGGAGCCGCCCGTCCGGGCTGAACAGGCTTTGCTGGAAGCGGCGCAGGCGCCCAAAGCCGATCTGCGGAAAGAGGCGCTGAACGGCGCGACGGAGCATCAGCAGAAACTCGCGGATGCGCTGAATCAGCTCGCGGAGCACTACGCCAAAGTGGAGGAAGGGAAGGCGGACGAGACGCGGATGGCGTTGCGCGAGACGGAGGAAAAGAACGGCGTGAAGGAGCAACTCGACGCGCAATTTGCTAAGGCCGAGCAGATGGCGGAACTCGCGCAGAAGTCGCCGGAGGAACTGCTGGCACAGCTCGAAAAAGCGCTCGCGAAAAGTCCGGCGATGCAGAAGGAGCTCAGCGAAATTTCCAAGAACACGCTGGCCGACGCGCAGAAGCAGCTCGATCAGGCAAGCCGGCAGGAGAATCAGGTGGCGCAGGATTTGGCGAAAATGACGGCGCAGGCGACGGCTCCGAACGCGCCGCAAACGCAGACACCGCAGACCGCGAAGCAAGCTGTGGAGAAGGCTCAGCAGGCGGCGAAGCAATCGCTCGACGCGGCGAAGAACGCGCAGAAACAGGCGGACGAAGCGGTGCAGGCGGCGAAGGCGGCGAGCAATCAGCCCGCCGTGGAGCAGGCGCGGCAGGCGCGGACGGAAGCGGCGGCGGCGGCGCAAGCGGCCGAGCAGGCGGCGCAAGCGGCGGAGCAAATGACGAAGCCGAGTGAGGCCGCGAACGCAGCAAAAGCGGTGGTGGAGAAATCGGCGGAAGCGGCGAAGGATGCGGCGCAGGCGGCGGGTGATGCGGCGAAGGCGCAGGCGACCGCGCAGCAGACGGCGGCGCAGCAAACGGGTGATCCGCAGGCGAAGAATCAACAGACTTCAAAAGAAGCGGGGGAGGCGACGCAGGCCGCACAACAGGCGGCGCAGGCGGCGAAAAACGCGGAAGCGGCGGCGCAGCAGGTCGCGGCGATGACGCAGCCGCAGAATGCCGCGACCCCGCAAATGGCGCAAAACGCGACGCCTCCCGCAGCGCCGGCAGCACCTCCCGCGGCGACTCCGAATTCACCAAATCCAGCGACCCCGGCACCGGCGAAAAATGCGCAGCTCGCGCCGGCGGCGGCGCAGCAGCCGGAGATCGCAAAGGCCGCGAATCAAGCAGGGGAGCAGGTTGCGCGGGCGGGGCGGCACGAGGAGCGGCTGCAAAACATGGCGGTCGGGGAGAAGCTGCAGCAGCTCGGGAGTGACGTGAAGCAGACGGCGGCAGAGCAGGTTCCGAATGCACAGCAGGCACTCGCGAAGGCGGAGAAACCGGCGCAAGCGCAGGCGGCGGTGAACGCGGCGGACTCGCAACTCGCGGCGCAGGCGGCGCAGTTGCAGGCGGCGGCGAATCCGGCGATGGCGGCTCCTCCGCAGACGGGGCAAGCGACGTCGCAATCGGCCACGCCCGCGGATGCGCAAGCTCCGGCGACGCCGGACAGCGCGCAGGCGGCGGGGGCTCCGCAGAGTGCGCAGGCGAGCGCCGCGAATTCGCCTCCGCCGAGCGGGAAGCCGCCGGGCCAGCAAAGCCCGGCGATGCAGGCGCAGAGCGGCTCTCCGGCCGGTGCGCCTCCGCAGGCCGCGCCCGCGCAGCAGGGGATGCTGGCTGATCTCGCGGCGACGCCCCCTTCACCGCAGGAACAAGTGTGGATGGCGCGGACGCTCGATGCGCTGGATGCGGCGTTGCATTCGGAGCCGCCGGGCGCGGGCGAGAAAAGCGACCCGCAGGCGGGCGCGCAGGCGCAGGCCGCGATGGCGGCGGCCGCGCAGGCTGCGGCTCAGGCGATGCGGGCGGAACGGAGCGAGAGTTCGGAGACGCCGGCAGGGATCGTCGGGAAGGGCGATTTGCAGGTGAAGTCGAAGGGCGGAGTGAAGGCGGCGGGGACGGCGCAGGCGTACGGGCAGACGGCGGAATTGAAGGGCGCGATCAAGCCGGGCGAATGGGGAAAATTGCCGAAGCAGGTCGCGGAGGAACTGAGCCAGGGCCAGCGGGAAAAGGTGGCGGGCGAGTATCGCAATCAGATCGAGACGTACTATCGGGTGATCGCGGAGAAATCGAAAAAGTGATGAAACTTTCGCAATTTCCAGACGCATCTTCCGTTCGTGGGGAAGTCAGAATTAGCCACGGACAGCCACGGACAGACACGGACGGGGGAGGGGAGGGGAGAACGTCGAACGTCGAACGTCGAACGTCGAACGTCGAAGTGTCGGATTCCGAAAGGCGCGATGCTTTTAGCAGCATCTTTTTTGACTTCGACGTTCGACGTTCGACGTTCGGCGTTCGACGTTTTCTGAAAAATGCTCCGACGTTTGCGGCGGCGCTGCTGTCGATGGCGATGACCTTTTTCACGGCAACAGGAAGCGCGGCGGACAAGGTGGACGAGGCGCTTTTTCGGGCGTCGCAGTTTTTGCTCTCGCAGCAGGATGCGACGAGTGGCGCGATCTCGTTGAAGGGGCGAAATGAGACGGCGATGACTTCGCTTTCCGTCCTCGCGCTCGCGTCGCTGGGACATCAGCCGGGCGATCCGACGCCGGAGGGGAAGGCGATGAAACGCGGGATCGGCTACATCGTGCGGACGGATTCGCAGCAGCCGGATGGGTATTTTGGACAGAAGGATAATTCGCGGATGTACGGGCACGGGATCACGACGCTGATGCTCGCGGAGATGCTCGGGATGGGCGCGGATGCGGAGCAGGATGAGCTCGTGCGGGAGAAATGCCGGAAGGGGATTCAGTTGATTTTGCGCGCGCAAAAAGTGCCGAAGAACGAGCACTCGCGCGGCGGCTGGCGCTACACGCCGGACGATGCGTCGTCGGATATGTCGGTGACGGTGTGGCAGGTGATGGCGTTGCGCGCGGCGAAAAACGCGGGGATCGACGTGCCGAAAGAGGCGATCGAGGACGCGGTGAAATACATCAAGCGGCTCTACGACAGCGAAGGCGAGAAGCGCGGGAAAATCCTGCCGGGCGGGTTCGGCTATCAGAACAAAGGGCGCGAACTTTCAACGACCGCGGAGGGGTTGCTCGCGCTGCAAGTGTGCGGCGAATACGACGCGCCGGAGACGCTCGGGGCGGCGGAACGTCTCTCGAAAGAAAAGATCCGGCCCGAGGAGCGCTGGTTTTATTACACGACTTATTATTACGCGCAGGGGATGTATCAGCGCGGCGGGAAATATGCGGAGGACGGGCGCCAAGCGGTTGCCGACTCGCTGCTGCCGCTGCAATCGCGCGAAGGCTCGTGGGAGCAGGGCGGGGGAGACGGGCGGGAGGCGGGGAAGGTTTACGCGACCTCGATGGCGATCCTCAGCCTTGCGGTGAAGAACCACTTTTTGCCGATCTACCAGCGGTAAAGGCGGGCGCGCGCCAAGCCCGGTTGTGGCGCTTCTTTTTTAAGCAGTCCCCGTCACGGGATCGGACTGGGGGCCCTCGCCGGTGGCGTTGACGCCGCTGAGGGCGAGCGTCACTTCCGTCCCGACGCCGAGCGCGAGGGTGACCTCCGTGCCGGTGACCGCCACGAGGAGCGTCTGCTCCGCCCCCGGGTTTTGGTAGAGCTTGAATGAATCCGCATCCCGCGTCGCCGAGCAGTAGTTGAAAGCGCACCCGGCCCAGCGTCGTAGCGGCGAGGCCGAGCGCGGTATTGCGGACGCGGGTCGCCTGCTGACTCGCCGAGCCCGTCGCCGTCACCTCCGTTCCCTCTCCCCCAACGCCAAACCGCCAGCCATCCGCCACTGTTCTCCATCCCTCAGACCCTAGCCTCCGGCCGTCTCGCTCCGTGCTCCGCTTCCCGACGGAAGACGGCCAGCCGTTGCCCTCCGTTCTTCGTCTCCCGAGGTCGATCGCCATCCGTGCAGCGCCGTTCTCCACTTCCCGGCGTCGAGCCGCCAGCCATCCGCCTCCGTGCTCCACTTCCCAGCGGCAAACCGCCAGCCGTGCGCCTGCCCGGCCCGCCCGCGGGTTCAGAGGGAGAGCGAGCTCGGCGACGGGCCAAGCACTTCAGCTCCCCATCGGCATCCTGACCTTGGCGTCGCGCCTCTCTGTTCGACTTCCATGAGCAAAGGAAGCCACTACCGAAGTCACGCGGCTTCCCCTGGGCTGGGTGGCGGGGCCTTCGGGCGAAGGCAGACGAAGCTGCCGGGTCGGTGAGGGCGAGCGGCGGGAGCGTGGGCGCGGGGTGACGGGGAGGAGCGGGGCGGTGAGTTTTTCGTAGAGGCGAAAGAGGTGTTCGACCCGCGCGCGGTCGCTGCTGCCGAGGCGCTGGAAAAGCTCCCGGTCGTCCCCGGCGTAGGCCTTCTCGACCGCGCGATCCAGCGTCGCATGCGCCTTTTGCGAGCTCCGCCGGCATGGAGAGCGGGTCGTAGAGATCGGCGAGCGTGCGCATCCCCCTCGGCGGCAGGTGCGGCTCCCGCGCCGCCAGCACCGCCCGAGCGGCGTTCTCCACGGCGGCCCGCTGGGCAGGCGTGGCGGAGTCGGGCCAGGGGAAGTTGTTGTAAACGAGCCCGGCGGAATAGCGGTAGTCGGACTTCAACCGCCCGGCGAGTTGGCGCATCCATGCCATGTGCATGGAGGAAGTGAGGACGCCGAAATGCCACGCGGTAGCGCCCGGGGAGACAAAGACGAGATTGTTCGAAATCACTTCAGCGCGCTGCAACGCCATCGGAATGTAACTGCGTCCTTCGGAAGAGACGCCCGGGACAAGAAGATAGGACTCATTTGGCTGTCGATCTTCCCCAAACCGGGTGGGCGTGGTGGCTAGTCGGGTCGTAGTCAGACGATTACTGGCAAGCCGGTGTTGCCGCACTCTTTCGATGCGCTCCATGACTTTGGGCATCAGCCGAAGCACGCCGGGCGCGACATCCTTCAACCACAAGCACCATCGGTCGATGCCGTTGATGAATTCTTCCGATCCGAGAATTGGACGAATGAACGGCGCGGCTCCGGGCTCCTCTGCAAGCAATGTGATGCGCTCCGAGGTAGTCAGCATCAAATGCCCGCCATCGTTCGGCATCGAGCCGAAGATCAATGGGGGCACGTCGCAGAGGGGAGTAGTCCGTTTGGTGATGGTGACGTCTAGGCCTTCCGCAAGATACGGCGAGATGTTCGCCGCGACGGTGACGGTCGGCTCGGCGTGGTTTCCTTCGTAGTCGAAGATTTATTTGTTCGCGCCGCTCCCGACTCCAAAGCCGATGATGACGACATGGACGTGGGCTTTTCCGCGGGACTCGCTGGCCCACGGGAAGGTGCGGTGGGCGAAATGGATCTTGATGCCGTAGCGCTGGAAGAGGTCGCCCGAGAGGATGCCGACTTGCTCGCCTTGGCTGATGGAGTTCGTGGAGACGAAGGCGACGGATGGAGTCCCGGGTAGGGTGGGCGTCCCGCCCGCCGGCCGAGGCGTCCCGCCTGGGCGCACTTCCCGGGTGCCGGAAGATCGTTCCGGCGAGACGCCGGAACCGGCGGGCGGGACGCCCACCCTACCCGGGACGGCGGTGCTCAGGTATTGGGCCGCGCGCCGATACCAGCAGGTGACGAAGTCGAGGACGCCAGCGCCTTTCACGCCCTCCCAGACGTGCGCCATATCGGCCTTTTGCTCGGCGTTCTGGTAGTGCTTGCCCACGAAGGGCGGGTTGCCGAGGACGTAGCTGCACTGGGCGGCGGGGAGGACGGTGTGCCAGTCGAGGCGGAGGGCGTTGGCGTGCCGAATGTCGGCGGTGCGGGTGAGGGGGAGGCCTTCGATGGGCGCGCCGAGGAGGGCGCTGGCGGCCTGGTTCATCTGGTGTTCCATGAGCCACATGGCGACTTCGGCGATGCGGACGGGCTATTCATCGATCTCGATGCCGTGAAACTGGGCGACGCTGACGCCGAGGAAGAGGGAGCGGACGACCTTCATGATGTCGCGCTCGCTGGTGTACTGGGCACCCTGCTGGCGGCGGGCGCGGTCCTCCATGATGCCCTGGAAGAGGGAGCCGAAGACGGCGGGGGAGATGCGGGCCCACTGGAAGTCGCAGCAGTAGAGGAGGGAGTCGCGCATTTTCGCGTCGAAGACGGGCGTGCGGAGGCGCTCGGCGAAGAGCTTGCCATTGACGTAGGGGAAGGCGGCGATCTCGTCTTCGATGCCGCGCTGGCGCTCGGTCTCGCGGGTGTCGAGGATTTCAAAGAGGAAATTGAGCTGCTGGCCGAGGTCGGAGCCATCGGGCCGGGTGCGGGTGCGGATGAAGGCGGTGAAGGCTTCGGGGCCGAAGATGCCGTTGTCCTCGGCGAAGAGGCGGACGAGGAGGCGGACGAGGAGGCGCTCGATCTCGTGGCCGCCGCGCGGGTCATGGGCGCTGCCAAAGCCGCCGGTTTTCAGCGCATCGTGCAGGTCGCACATGCGGGCGCAGGCTTTTTCGTTGGCCTCGTCCTCGGGCTGGTAGCGGACGCGGGTCTGGCCGAGCATGAAGGCGAAGTGCCGGACGTGCTGGGGGAATTCGGCGAGGGTGAAGTGGTGTTTTTCGATCTGCCGCCCGGCAAAGAGGGGGAGGTCGAGCTGGTCGTCGGGCTCGAGGTCGTAGAGGACGAAGCGGGCGAAGTCGGAGACGAGGACGTAGCGGGGGAGGTCGTGGTGGAGGCCTGCGCGGGCGAGGTCTGCGATGTAGGTGAAGGCCTGGGTCTCGGCGAGGGCGAGGTCTTCGCCGAAGCTCTTGTGCTCGACGAGGAGGCGTCCTTTCCAAAGGAGATCGATGGCGGAGACGTGGCCTTTGAGGTTGGTGACGTTGTGCTCGAAGGCGGCGAGGGCGGAGCGGCGGAGGCCGAAGACGTCGAAGAAGGCGTTGTAGAAGGTCTGCTTTTCGGCGCGCTCGGAGCGGGCGCCGGTGTGCTCGCGGCTGAAGCGGATGGCGCGGTGCTGGATTTCGCTCCAGGAGAGATGGGGCATGGGCGCGGCGGGTGGCGGGATTTGGGCGCTGGTGCAAGGCGGTCGGCGTCCGTGACGCTGGAACCGGCGGGAGGATTTAGTTTCAAAGAATGCGGGGTGTGGGGAATTGTCCCGCAGCCTCGCAGATTGTGGTGGAAGTATCTCGCGTCTGGGGGGCCTCCCGCCTCAGGCTGCCGCTCCTTTCCTTTTGAAACTCATGAAACAAATCCTCCCCGCCTCACTCCTCGCCTCACTCCTCGCGCCGATCTCTTTGTTCGCCGCGCCGCCGGCCAAGCTCGATCTTCACAAGGGCGAGCACATTGCCATCATCGGCAATACGCTGGCGGACCGGATGCAGCACGACGGGACGCTGGAGGCGTTCATTCATAAGGCTCACGCGCAGGACGAGATCAGCATTCGGAACCTCGGTTTTGCCGCGGATGAAGTGGCGGCGCGGATGCGCTCGGACGATGTGCCGAAGACGGAGGAATGGCTGACACGGGCGAAGGCGGACGTGGTGCTGGCGTTCTGGGGGTTCAATGAGTCGTTTGGCGGGTATGACGGGATCGCGAAGTTCAAGACGGACCTGGAGAAGTTCATCAAGGAAACGAAGGCGGCGAAATACAACGGGACGTCTGCGCCGCGGCTCGTGCTCTTTTCGCCGATCGCGGGGGAGAAGATGGTGGACCCGAATCTGCCGGACCCGGAGAAGAACAACACGAATTTGCAGAACTACACGGCGGCGATGGCGGAGGTGGCGAAGGCGAACGATGTGCAGTTTGTCGATCTGTTTGCGCCGTCGCTGGAGCTTTACAAAAACGCGAAGCAGCCGCTGACGCACAATGGCATTCACCTGACGGTGGCGGGTTATCAGGCGCTCGCGCCGGTGATTTACCAAGCGATGTTCGCCGCCGCGCCGCCCGCGCTCGACGAGAAGCTGCGCGCGGCGGTGCAGGTGCAAAATGAGGTGTGGCTGAGCCGCTACCGGACGGTCGATCAATACAATATTTTCGGCGGACGCTCGACGATCGGTTACGAGTCCGGGAAGGGCGGTCCGAAGATCGATAATCGGGCGGTGCTCTGGCCGGAATTGGCGCAGCGCGATGTGATGACGGAGAACCGCGAGGCGCGCGTGTGGGCGATCGCGAAGGGCGGAGACTTGAAGATCGATGACTCGAATCTGCCGCCGGTGCCGAAGATTCAGTCGAACAAACCGGGGACGAATCCCGATGGCTCCTACACTTTTATCGGCGCGGAAGAGGCGATCAAGCACATGACCGTGCCGAAGGGGGTGAAGATTCAGCTCGTCGCGAGCGAGGAGCAATTTCCCGAGCTGGTGAGTCCGGTGCAGATGAATTGGGACACGAAAGGGCGGCTGTGGGTGTCGGCGTGGAAGAACTACCCGGAGCGGACGCCGACGAGCAAAGAGGGCGACAAGTTGCTCGTGCTCGACATCGGGCCGGACGGCAAGGCGACGAAATGCACGACGTTCTTCGATCAGCTCAATTGCCCGACGGGGTTCCAGTTTTACAAAGACGGCGTGGTGGTGATGCGGTCGCCGGATTTGTTGTTTTTGCGCGATACGGATGGGGACGGGAAGGGCGAGGTGCAGGAGCGGTTGCTCAATGGGCTCGACGCGGCGGATTCGCATCACGAGACGAACTCGATGGCGATCGAACCCGGCGGCGCGATCTATTTGAGCGACGGCGTTTTCCATCGGACGCAGGTGGAGACGGCGGCGGGACCGGTGCGGAATGTGAACGGTGCGCTCTACCGCTGGGAGGGGCGCACGGGGAAATTCGAGCGCTACGTGGCTTACGGCTTCGCGAATCCGCACGGCAAAGTGTTCGATTATTGGGGCAACGATCTGATGACCGACGCGACCGGCAATGCGAATTACTTCGGGCCGGCGTTCAGCGGCCACATCGACTTCCCGGGCACGCATCCGAGCATGAAAGAGTTCTGGCAGCGTCCGTCGCGCCCGTGTCCCGGCACGAACATCCTGTCGAGCCGCGCGTGGCCGGCGGAGTTTCAGGGGAATTTTCTCAACACGAATGTGATCAGCATTCAGGGCATCTTCCGCGCGAAACTCAGCGAGGAAGGCTCGGCCATCAAAGGCGAGACGCTCGAACATCTGATCACTTCGGATGACCCGAATTTTCGCCCGTCCGGCATCTCCGTCGCGCCCGACGGCTCGCTCTACTTCATGGACTGGCACAAGCCGCTCATCGGCCATCTCCAGCATCACTTGCGCGACCCGAACCGCGAGATGGATCACGGCCGCATCTACCGCCTGACTTACGAAGGCATGCCGCTTCTCAAGCCCGCGAAGATCGACGGACAGCCCGTCGCGGCCCTGCTCGATCTTTTGAAAGAGCCCGAGAACAACGTCCGCGAGCGCGCCAAAGTTGAGCTGGGCAAACACGACTCCGCCGAGGTCATCGCCGCGACGAACAAGTGGGTCGCCGCCCTCGACAAGTCCGAGCCGACCTACGAGCACAACCGCCTCGAAGCACTCTGGGTTCACCAGTATCACAACGTCGTGGACCTCGCGCTTCTCGGCGAAGTCCTGAAATCCCCCGAGCCCCGCGCCCGTGCGCAAGCCGTCCGCGTCCTGACTTACTGGCGTGACCGTGTTCCAAATGCGACTGCACTGGTGAAAGCCGCCGCCGGCGACGACCACATGCGCGTCCGCCTCGAAGCCGTGCGCGCCGCGAGCTTCTTCAACGACAAAGACGTGCCCGCCGCGATCGACGCCGCCTCCACCGTCCTCAAGCAGCCGACCGACTACTACATCGACTACACGCTGAAAGAGACGCTCAAGCAGCTCCAGGGACTCTCGAAAGAAACCGTGCTCCCGACCGACCCGCAGATTCTCACCGCCCTGCTCGGGAAAATGTCCGACGCAGAGCTGAGCAAAGCGCCGGGCAGCGAACCCGTCTTCATGGCCCGTCTCGAACGCAAAGGCACCGACCCCGTCGCCCGCGAAAAAGCGGTCACCGAACTCGTCAAGCTTCGCAACACCGACGCCGTCACCGAACTCGTCGCCGCCCTCCAGCGCCTCGATGAAAAAGGCGGCGGATCACAGGCCGACGACCTCGGGAAAATGCTCGGCGCCGCGCCCGCTGCGACGCTGGTGAAAAATCGCCCCGCACTTTCCGCCCTCGCGCAAAAAGCCGCGCAGCCCGGCGTCCGCCGTGCCGCATGGGCCTCGCTCATTACCGCCGATGCGAACCCGCAGGCCACGTTGGCCGAGGTGAAATCCGACGCCGCGGGCGAGTCGTTCATCAACGCCATCGGCTTCGTCCCCGACCCCGCCTTGCGAGCCAAGTTTCAGCCGATCCTCGTCACGGTCCTGACCGAAGCCAAGACCCCCGCACCCGTGCGCGTCGCCGCCCTCCACGCCCTCCCGCTCATGGGCGCGGAGAACGCCAAAGCCAACGCCGCCACCCTCGCCGCGCATTTGCAGAAAGGCCTCGAGCGCCCCGCCGCCGCCCGCGCGCTGATGCAGCTCCCGCGCGACAGTTGGGATAAAGCGACCGCCGCCCCGCTCGCCGAGAGCATCCTCGCATGGGCCAAGACCGTCCCCGCCGACAAGCGCACCGGACAGGACTTCGTCGAGATCCAGCAGGCCGGCCTCGAGCTCGCCAGCCTCCTCCCGCCCGCCGACTCCACCCGCATCCGCAAAGAACTCCGCGGCCTCGGCGTCAGCGTTTTCGTGATCAAAACCGTCCGCGAGCAAATGCGCTACGACACCCCGCGCCTCGTTGTCGAAGCCGGCAAACCCTTCGAGGTCATCTTCGAAAACATGGACCAAATGCCGCACAACATCGTCTTCGTCGAGCCCGGTGCCCGCCAGGCCATCGCCGAAGCCGTCCAGACCATGAAGCCCGATCAGCTCGACAAAGAAGGCCGCCCCTACGTCCCGCAGAAAGGCGACAAACGCATCCTCCAAGCCTCCCACCTCATCGAGCCCGGCCAAAAGGAAACCATAAAAATCAACGCGCCGCGCGAAGAGGGCGACTACGAATACGTCTGCACCTTCCCCGGTCACTGGGTCATCATGTTTGGCAAAATGGTCGTCACCAAAGACGTGGACGCCTACCTCCAAGCGAACCCCGACGCCACCCCCGCACCGGCCGCACCGGCCGCCGCGATTCACCACCACAGCTCCGACGCCGGTTTGGTGAGAAAGTAGCGCCGTCGCGCACGCCTTTCGGTGCGCCACTTCATCGTTCCCAAGCTCCCGCTGGTTTCACGATTTTCATGTGGGAAAAGCGGCCTTTACGCGAGCAGCCTTGTTGCTGGCGAGACTTATCGGCCGAAGACACTCAACTGAAACGACAAGAGATCCTCTGCCGCCGAAAAGCATCGCCCTTCCGGCGCGGGTCTCAAGGAACCACTGATCTAACCAACATGCCCGTTTCGATGGGGAGCGTACGGGTCCTCGCGTGTCGTGGCTGGTTCCCTCGCCGGGCACTCTTCCGAGGCGCGGATCATCGGCGAGGGCGCCGATGACAGCACGCGAAGGCGCGTGCGCTACCCGGCCCGATTAAATCAGTGGTTCCTTAATAGATCAGCGTCAGCGTCAGAAAGGCGTTGTAGAGGAAGCTATCCACCTTGCCTTCCTGGTCCTGAGGGCCGAGGCCGGGGACGCGTTCGGTGTTGCGACGGTAGATGTCGCGGTAGCCGCCGCCGGGGACGAAGAAGCCGACGCCGGCGGAGAGGATGATGTTATCGGTGAGCAAGGGCCGATATTTGAAGCCGAGGCTGGTGTCGAGGCCGAGGTCGTTGCGGGCGCGGTTGGTTTGCAGGGCGACTTCGATCGGCTTGGTCTCGGCGAGCCAGATGTAGTTCACGTTGACGAAGGCTTTGAGCTTCGGAGTGACGTCGATGTCCGAACCGACACCGACGATCATGACACCGGGGTTGACGAAGTTCGACTGACCTTCGCTCTTGCTCGTGCGCAGGTCTGGGACCAGGGAGTCGCGTTGCTTGAGACCTACCGAAGTGCCGCCGAGATTCGGGCCTTCGTGGACATACCAACTGAAAGGTCCGCCGATGAAGAACGGGTTGTCTTGAATGCTATCGAAGCCTGTGGCGGTGCGGTTGTTTGGGTTGCCATCGCCGCTGGCGTAGAAGCCGGAGAGCTTGAGGCGATACCAGTCGCGATCGTAACTCAGTTCCAGCGCGGCCATCTGCGCGTTGATCGTGACCTTGCGCCCGGCCAGGCTGTTGAAGTTGTCTTCGCCCGTCACCTCGTAAAAAGCGTGGTTGATGTTGAAGCGTCCGATGTGTCCATCACCGGTCCATCCGAAGTAGAAGGCCTTGACTTCATGCCCGCGCAAGCCGCCGTCGCGCCCGGTGAAGTCACCATTGTCTTTGACGGTGCCGAAAGGTGACGGGCGGGTGAGGAAGCCGTTCTTGTCGTAGTGTGTCCCGCCGTCGTCTAGGTTCGCGTGGAAGCTGAACTGCGCGGTGTAGCCCTTCCAAATGGCATCCTGCCGGAAGACGTTCGCGATGATGACGTCCTGATGCCGTGACTGGAAAGTGTTAAGGTCGGAGTAGGTGTCTTTCTCGCGCTGGTTGAAGTAGGCGAGGTTGTATTGGATCCGGTTGTTATCGAGGTTGCCGAAGATGCGGGCACCTAGATTGGTGTCGGCAAAGATGAAGCCGCGAAAATCACTGACAAAGGGCTGGATGCCCCAGCGGGAGGAGATGAAGTCGTAGTTGTCGGATAGGTCTCCGATGTGGATCTCGGCAAAGGCCTCCTGCAAGGCGAAGAAGTCGCGGTGCCGGTTGGTGTAGCGCGTATTCTCCAAGTCCTTGCGCCCGTTCTTTCCGCTGCTGTGACGATCATCCTTCTTCGCCTGACTCCTATCCCGCACCTCATTCGTCTGCGGATCCACTTCCACGAGCCTTTTGGCATTGCCCGTCGGGGTGAGCTGCGGCGCGATGAAGTTGAAGGCGTCGCCGGGGTTGACGGTTTTGGTGAAGTTGGCGGGGAAGCCGCCCTTCGGATTCACATTGTCACCGTCAGTCGGGATGGACTGCAGCTTGTCGGTGCTTTGCGCGGCCTTGTTCTCGTTGAACTCGGTCCCGCGCGGGTCTGGATCGATGTTGTTGTTCTCGCGGACGCGGGTCCAGTTCTGGTTATAGACACCGAGGACTCGGATCAGCCAGTGGACGGGCTTGAAGGCGGTCTCGCCTTGAAAGATGTCGATGGCCAACGATGTGTCATTCGAGAAAAGCATCTGCTGGCTGCGCCCAAAGAAGTCGAAGCTGTTCGGCTGCGCGGTGCTGACGCCGCTGGGAGTGGGAAGCTTCCGGTATTCATAGAGGGAAAAGTTCTTTGCCGTGAGGTTGAGAAAAATGTCCTGCCCGATGATCGGCACGTCACCTTTCAAGGTGCTCTGCCGATACGGATGCCAGAGCGCGGGCGTCTCGTACTGGTAAGGTGTCTCGTGCGTCGGGTCGCGGTAGCGCGTCCAGTGCGGAAAGTTGAGGAACCAGCGGTTCGGCACCCCTTTGGAATGCGGCAGCAGGCCGAGACCCTCGCGGCCCATCGGATACTCGGGATACTCCCAGACTTTGTTGATCGGTGCCTGGCCGTGGACGCCGCGGCGCGGGAGCCTGAGCCCGCCGGGAGCCGTGGACTCGGCGCCGTAGTTGGGCCGGAGTTGCACTTGATCGGGGAAAAGGAAGTCGCTCGGCTCCGGGCTGCGCTCGGGCGTGAGTCCGTGGGTCGGGCCGTCGCCGCCACCGGGGTCGGGGTTGAATTGCAGCGGCGATCGCGGAGGGGCGGAATCCTCGGTGCCGGGCTCGTGATGGCCGTAAAACGGGCGGAGAAAAGGCGAACCGCTTTTGAACTTCGGCCCCGCCTCCTCGGCGGGCGAAGGAGTGGCGCAAAGCAGGGAGACGATGCCGGATGCGAGCCAGCGCGAAGCCGGATACATCGGGCGGGAATGCGGAGAGGGCACCGTTTTTCGCACGGCGGTTGATTGGCGGAAAGCTCGCGGAGTCGCAATGTAATTGTCGCGGCAATGAAAAATCTCGCGCGCCTCGCGCTTCAAAGTTGCGATCCGGTTCCGCCCTGCTATTCCTCCGGCGTGCAGCCGTTTTTCCCGGGTTACTCCTTCGTTTGCGCCGCGCTCGCCTTCGCTCTCCTCGCGGGCACCTCTCGTGCCGAGACGGCGCAACTCACGCAGGGCGATGTCACGAAGATCATCGCGCAAGCCGTGGAGGAAGCGCGACGGATCGATCCGAACGCGATCATCGCAGTGACCGACCGGGAGGGTTTTCTCCTCGGGCTCTGGGACGTGCGAGGGAATCTCCCGACTCCTCTCCCGAACTTTGACGTGGGTTCATTTGCAGTCGTGAAACTTTACAGCCTCGTCGCCGGGGCGATCACACGCGCGAGCACGGCGGCATTTTTGAGCAGCAATCAGGAGGCCTTCACATCCCGCACGGCGGGCTACATCATCCAGCAGCACTTCCCGGTCGGCGTGCGGAATACGGGCACGGGCCCGCTCGTCGGAGTTGGGTTTTCGAGCCTCTTTTACAGCGATGTGAATCGGGTGAAACTGATCCCGCCGGGCTTCGATGGCGCGGATCCCATCGACGCAAGAAAGTCTCCGGGCGCACGCGCCCCGGCGTTTCCGCTCACCTCCCTCAACGACTCCCCGGGCGGCGTGCCGCTTTACAAAGATGGCCAGCTCGTCGGCGGTATCGGCGTCACCGGCGATGGCTCGCCGACCGACCTGACCCCCGCCGGCGCGATCTTCTTCAACCAGACGCAGCGCGACGCGACGACGGGTTTCAAAATGGGCGAGGACCAGGATGAGTTCGTCGCGCTCGCGGGGCAGACCGGCTTTCGCCCCGCCGATGAAATCGTCGCGACCAACGTGCTCATCAACGGCATCCGCATCCCGTACGTTTTTCCGCGGCTGGAGGACATCCGCGATGCCGGCGATGCCGGACCGCTCGGAGAACACGGGCACGCGATCGACGTGCCGGCGGGAAAAGGGCCGGACACGCCTATTTTCGGCCCGGGCTTTGTCGTGGGACCGGGCGGGGCGCTGATCCCGGTCACGATCCAAATAGGAACAACCCCGGGCGCGGCGGTTTTCGCCAGCGGATCGCCGCAGGCCTCGCCGGCCGAGTATCCGTACGAGCACAAAAACCTCGGCGGCTTCGACGGGAAAATTCGGTTTCCGTTCCGCGACGATCCGCATCTGAGCGACCCGGCTCGCAGCAAAATCCAAGGCGCGCGGCGGCTCGATGCGGGCGAAGTCGAAGGGATCATTCGCCACGCCGCCGAGCGCGCCTTCATCACGCGCGCCGGCATCCGCCTGCCGGTCGGAACGAGCGCCAAGGTCTTCATCAGCGTCGTGAACAATCCGTTCAAAGCCGGCGAGCCGCCGGCGATCCTCGGCGTTTTCGGCACCGGTGAGCCGACGATTTTTTCCTGGGATGTCTCCGTGCAAAAGGCGCGCACTGCCGTCTTTTTCTCGAATCGTCAGCTCGCCGAGTCTTCGCGCACCGTCGGCTTTCTCGCGCAACGCTTTTTCCCGCCGGGCCTCGATGGCCGTCCGCACGGCCCGTATTTTGGATTTCAGGAAGCGGTCACGCTCAGGCAAAAACCCGGCACTCCCCCGCATGCGCTCGGCTTTCCCGGCAATCCGAACCTCCCGAACGGCATGACCATTTTCCCCGGAGGCTTCCCGCTTTATCGCAATGGCCAGCTCATCGGGGCGATCGGGATTTCCGGCGACGGCGTCGATCAGGACGACATCATCGCCACGAGCGGCACCGTCGATTTTCTGCCGAATCCGAACATCCGCGCCGACAACTACATCTACCGCGGTGCGCGTCTCCCCTACGTGAAATTCCCGCGCGATCCGGTGCGCTGATTATTTGGCCGCCGCGCGATATTCGCGCAACGCCGCGCCGAGCCAGTCGGCGCTCGGGATGGTCTTTCCGTCTGGCATTTCGACGAGGTAGGGCTTGCCGCTCAGGTGGCTCTGTGAGCCGGCGAGCCGGATGAAATCCTCGGGCGTTTTCACCTCTTTTTTTACGTAATCGTACTTCCGCTGCATGAGCTTCGCCGCTTCCGCCGCGTCGTGCTCGCTGCCGTTGCGAATGAAGATCAGCCTCGAGTCGGCGACATGTTTGATCAGGTAGGCGACGGTCTCGTCGGTCGTCGGTGCAGCCTCCGCGCGCAGCGCAAAACATCCGATGAATAGGCCGGGCAACAGTGCGAGAAACGAGCGGGTTTTCATCGCGGGAAAATCGTGACCGACGACCCGCGCGGTTGCTTTCCCCTTGTTGTTCACGGGGCCGATTTTACGATCCGCCGGGATTCCACCTCAACTGATTCCCGAGCCGATTATGATTCTCAAACACGCCATTCCCTTCGCTTTCGCCGCGTCCGTTTTGCTGGCCGGCTGCGCCTCGAAATCGGTTTTGCGCGGCCCGATCACGGATGCGCCGCCGGTGCGGAGCGCGTCGTTTCGGCAGGCGATGGGGAGCGTGATCGGCACGCCCTTTGTCCCCGGAAATCGCATCACCACGCTGATCAACGGATCGCAAATTTTTCCCGCGATGTTGAGCGCGATTCACTCCGCGAAAAAAACGGTCACCTTCGAGACTTTCGTCTTCGAAAAGGGCGAGGTTCCGCAGCGATTCGCGGAGGCGCTCGCCGAGCGGGCGCGGGCCGGGGTGAAGGTCCACGTCATCCTCGACGCGCACGGCGCGAGCAAGTCGCGCGCATACAATTCGCTCTTCAAATCCGCTGGCGTGCAGGTCGAGCGCTACCACCACATCTTTTATCCCGACGTCCGCCGGTACAACAACCGCACGCACCGCAAGCTCCTCGTGATCGACCAAAAAGCCGTCCGGCGCGCGTCCCGCAAACGCTGGAGCAAGCTGCTCGATGCCGGGATCGAGATCTACGAATTCGAGCCAACGATGATTCACAGCAAGCTTCTCATCGCCGACGGGCTCTTCGTTTCCATCGGTTCCGCGAATTTCGACAACCGCTCGCTGCTGCTGAACGACGAGGCAAATTTCGACGTGCTCGACGCCGGATTCGCCGCGCAGCAGGCGCGGCTTTTCGTGCAGGATCGGGCGCGATCGGAGAAGGCGACCGCTGAGAAAGTGAAGGGAAAAGTCGCCGAGAAACCGGCGCAAGCCGTGCAGACGCCGGTCGAATCGCAGCTCTGATTTTCATGCGCATCGTCCTTAAATTTGGCTCCGGGATTCTCGCGAATGCCGAGGGGAACAGCCTCGATCGGGCGCAGTTCGAGCGGCTGAGCGCGGAGGTCGCGGAGCTCGTGCGCGACGGGCACGAATGCGTGATCGTCTCGAGCGGCGCGGTCGCCGCCGGATTGATGGCGCTCGGGCTGAAAGATCGGCCCGAAGAGCTCGCCGCGCGGCAGGCGTGCGCCGCGGTCGGGCAGTCGAAGTTGATGCAGCTTTACGCGACGATGTTCGAGAGCCACGGGCTGAACGTCGCGCAGCTCCTCCTCACCCACGGCGACCTCGACAGCCGCACCCGTTACGCGAACGCGCGGAACACGCTCGAGCATTTGCTCACGCGAAAATCGGTCGTGCCGATCATCAACGAGAACGACTCGGTGGCCGTGGAGGAGCTAAAATTCGGCGACAACGACCGGCTCTCCGCCGAGGTCGCAATCCTCGCCCGCGCGGACCTGCTCATCCTCCTCACCAGCGTCGATGGATTGCTCGACGGCAGCGGCGCGACCGTCGGCGTGGTCGAGGACATCGATGCGGTTTCCTCGCTCGCGCGGCAGGAAAAAGGACAGTTCTCTGTCGGCGGAATGATCTCGAAATTGCAGGCCGTGAAGCTCGCCGTGGAGGCGGGGATTTTGACCCAAATCGCGCACGGCCGAAAGGCGCGGCAGATCGGCGACATCGTCGCCGGCAGGCAGGTCGGGACGAAATTCCTGCCGCGCTGAGGACGCGCTTGTGCAGTCCGGGTAGCGCATTCGTCCCGAGTGCTGGTTTCGGCGTCTCGCCGAAACGGACTTTCCTGACGCGTCAGCCTCCACGGACGCGTCTTGAGAATCAGACGTTTTTCAAAGTCCGTCGCGGCGGGACGCCGCGACCAGCACTCGGGACGAGTGCGCTACCGGGAACGGAGTTCCCGCGCGGGTTGTCAACCGATACGCCTCCGCTACCCTCCCGCTCGCGTGGTCCAGCTCATCCTCCAACTCAGCCGGGCCTTTCTCCGCGACGCGCGCGCGCGGCGGACGCTGATGTTTTATGGCGTGATCATCGCGCTCGTCCTGCTCTTCATCGGCGCGACTTTTCTCGACGATTGGCCGCGCGAGCATCCGGTTTGGTTCGTCGGATATTGGGCGGTCTGCGCGTGGCTCACGCTTGCGGTCGTGCTGCTCGCGACATTCGACATGCTCGTGCTGCGCGCGGCGGCGCGGAAAGAAAGGCAGCGGCTCGCGCGGCAAGTTTTGCACGACGACTTGGAATCCGGCCGATGAGGACGCGCGCCGAATTCGAGGAGATCGAGCGGGAGAAACTCGCGCCGTTCGCGCAAAAATCGGGCGATTCGGCGGGCCGCGACCATCCCGAGCCGCGGCATCCTTTTCGCACCGAGTACGAGCGCGACCGCTCGCGGATCATTCATTCGCGGGCCTTCCGGCGTCTCGAGTACAAGACGCAGGTCTTCCTCAACGGGCAGGGCGACCACCTGCGCACGCGCCTCACGCACACGATGGAGGTCGCCTCGATCAGCCGCACGATCGCCCGCGCGCTCGGCCTGAACGAGGATCTCGCCGAGGCGATCGCGCTCGCCCACGACCTCGGCCACGCGCCTTTCGGGCACTCCGGCGAGGAGGTGCTGCACGAGCTGATGTCCGGCCACGGCGGCTTCGAGCACAACACGCAGAGCCTGCGGATCGTCGAGCTGATCGAGCAAAAATATCCGCGCTTTTCCGGGCTCAATCTCTCGTGGGAAGTGCGCGAGGGGCTGAAGAAGCACGCGAAGTTTTACGACCCGCCCGAGCCTTCCGCCGACGGCGAAAAACTTTTCTGCCCGTCGCTCGAAGCGCAGATTGCGAACCTCGCCGACGAGATCACGTACTACAGCCACGACCTCGACGACGGCATCGACTTCACGCTCATCACGCCGCGGCAGCTCGCGGAACTCGATGTGTGGGAGGAAAGTTACGCGGAAGTGCGCGCGAATTTCCCGAAGCTCCGCGCGAAGGAGCTGCACAGCTACGTCATCCGCTGCATCATCGACCGGCAGGTGCAGGACGTGATCGCGACCAGCGACGAGCTCATCACCGCGGCGAAAGTCGGCAGCGTGGACGATGTGCGCCGGCAGAAAAAACCGCTGATCCGCTACAGCCTGCCGCTGCTCACCGCGAACAAAAAGCTGCGCCGTTTTCTCTACAAAAATCTCTACTACCACCCACGCGTCGCCGGCGTGAATCAGCGTGCGTGCGGGATGCTCCGGCGCGTCTTCGCGGCGTATCTCGCGGAGCCGGAATTGCTCGGCGCCTCGACCGCGCGGCGGGTGGCGCGGGATGGTTTGCACCGGACGGTTTGCGATTATCTCTCCGGGATGACCGATCGATATTTGCTCGAAGAGCACGCGCGTCTGATCGAGGGAAAAAGCGTCGAGCTCGTGGCGCGTGGCGTGCCCGATCATTTGAGCCGGCGTTGGGAGTGAGCGGCTGCGCGGGGGGAAGTGTCGTCATCCTGAGCGAAGCCCGGCTCTGCGGGCGCAGTCGAAGGACCTCTTACTTTTCCCCCTCCTCAATCCGCGCGTCGTCGGGGGAAAAGTAAGAGGTCCTTCGGCTCCGCTGGCGCTGCGCTCAGGATGACCGGATGGAACTCGCGCTGACGCAAATTCACCGCGCGTCGTCGCGCAGAAATCCGAGCACGCAGCGGAGCCGCTCGGCCACATCGAGTTGCTCGAGGATTTTTTGCCGCCGCGCCGGGTCTCCGAGAAAAGTATGCGCGACGATGTCGCCGACGAGTTCGGGGTTGGAGACTTTCGCGAGCTGTTCGTCGAACCCCGCGGGGACACTGATACCTTTGGCCCGCAGCTCGCCGCAGAGATCGAGCACGGAGGCCGCGAGCGCGCGGGTCTCCACCGCATCCCCGCCTGCTGAATGAAGCCCGCGCAGTTCCGCGATGCGGAAAGGCCCGTCCTGCACGAAGCCGGAAAGACGCACGCGCGCGAGACCCTGGAGCACGAGATGGAACGTGCCGTCGGGCTGCGCCACGCACGCGCGCACCAGGCCGAGGCCCGCGATTTCGTGAAAGTCGGCGGGCGATTTCGCTTCGCTGAGACCGGGGCGCATGAGGGCGACGCAGAACATTCGGTCGCGTTCGAGGCACCACTCCAGCATCGCGAGATAGCGCGGCTCGAACAGGCGCAGCGGCAGCAGGGTCTTCGGAAAAAGCGTGGCGTTCGGCAGCACCATGACGGGCGCTTCCAGCGGAAGACGGAGCGATTGGGAGCCGGTGTTTTTCACGCGTGCGGTTTCGGAAAGGTAGCACATCGGTTGGCGGATGGAGCCCGCTCCGATAGGCTCGACGGATGAACATCGTCCCCGCTGCTTTCGACATCATCACGCTGAAATCCGGCGTGCGTAGTCTGCGCTGTCGTGAGTCGTTCGAGACGTTTCATCCGGTGGTCGGGCCGATGGCGGAAGCGCGGACGCTGCACGTCGGGCAGCAGCGGCTCGTCGAGCGGGCGCAGCATCGCGCGCGCTTCGTCGTGTGGGATGTGGGGCTCGGCGCGGCGGCAAATGCGATCGCCGTGGTGGAGGCATTCGCGGGCTGGCGCGGTCCGGCGCGGGTGGAGCTGCACAGCTTCGACGAGACAACCGCACCGCTGGAATTCGCGGTCGCGCACGCCGAGGAGCTCGGATATTTGGCCGGACATCGCGAGTCGATCGAGAGCCTGCTGGCGAAGGGTGAATCGCCCGGCGAGGTCGAGTGGAGGCTGCACCGCGGGGATTTTCGCGAGCTGATCCGCACCGCCGTGCTGCCGCCGCCGGACGCGATTTTGTACGATCCGTATTCCGCGAAAACCAACCCCGGCATGTGGACGCTCGAACATTTTCAAAACGTCCGCGCCCGCCTCGCCGACGACGTGCCGTGCCTGCTCACGAATTACACGATGTCCACTGCGGTGCGCGTGACGCTGCTGCTCGCCGGATTTTTTGTCGGTCGCGGCGGCGGGGTCGGCGAGAAGGGCGAGACCACCGTGGCGGCCAATGATCGCGCGCTCCTCGAGGCGCCGCTCGGCCGCGCGTGGCTGGAACGCGTCCGCTTTTCCTCGGCGGGCGCGCCGCTCCGCCACGGCGTCGAGTCGGGGGCCATCGCGCCGCCGGACTGGGACGCGTTGCTGCGGCATCCGCAGTTCGCGGATTGAAAAAAGGCGCGCGAGGCAACCGCCCCGCCGACGTAAATCGGGGCGGGCTTCTCGCCGACGGACGCTTACTTCGTCGCGGCAGCCACCGGCTCGAGTGCCGGATTATCCGTGCGGAAAGGCGACGCGGGCAGGCCGACGCCGTTGACCAGATTGCACTCCGGATTGTCCGCCCACGCGTAGCGCACCGCGACGGGCTTCGCGACTTGCGGGCTCGAGACGACGAGGTGATCGCCTTGAATTTCCGCGTCCGCCCAGACGAATTTCTTGTCCGCGCCGGCAATCGCAAAACCTTTCAGCCGTTCGCCGTCCGCCGCCTTCATCCCGACCGCGTTGCGGAAGCTGAGGCGAATTTTCCCCTCCTCCTCCTGGGACCCGCTGAAGATCGGCCCCGAGTATTCCGTCTCGCGAAAATAGACCGTCGCCTCCGCCGCGAGCGCGAGCCGGCGACCGACCTCCTGCTTGTTTTTCGGGTGAATGTCTTCCGCCTCGCCGACATCGATCGCCACCGCCATGCCCGTGTGCGGCAGCTCGAGCGTCATCAATTGCGCCTCACGCAACTCCGCCCACTGGCTCTCGCCGGGCGCTTCTTTTCGCGCCATGAAATTCGCGAGCTGCACAAACAGAAACGGAAACTCCGCGCCCCACGCCCGCCGCCAGCTCACGATCATCGTCGGGAAAAGCCGGGCGTATTCTGTCGCGCGCGACGCGTTCGATTCGCCCTGATACCACGTCCCGCCTTGGATCGTGTAGGGCAGGATCGGCGCGACCATCCCATTATAAAGTGAGCCCGGCCCGCCGATCGCATCACCGCCGCGCGGCGCGTTCGGAGCCCGCGGCGGCTTGGTGCCGTCGGCCTTCGCTTTTTCCGCGACCACTTTCCAGTCGGCGAGCGCCTGGTCGTACGTCTCTTTCGCTTTCGGATAATCGGCCTTCGCCTTCTCCCACGAATCGAGGATCGGCTTGAACGCCGGGTCCGCCGTCAGCACCTCCGTCGGCGTCCAATATTCCGCCGGCGTCCCGCCCCACGAGGTGTGGATGAGGCCGACCGGCACCTTCATGTTTTGATGAAGTTGCCGCCCAAAAAAGTAACCGACCGCCGTGAAGCCCGGCACCGTCTCCGGCGTGCAGACTTCCCACTTCCCGACGCAATCGACCTGCGGCTCGAGCTGCGCGCTCTTCCTCACCGTGAAGCACCGGATCGCCGGAAATTTCGCCGCCGCGATCTCCTCCGCCGCGTTCATCGTCCCGCGCACGGTGAACTCCATGTTCGACTGCCCGGAGCAAACCCAGACCTCGCCGACGATCACGTTCTTCACGGTGATCGTGTTCTTCCCAGCGATCGTCATATCGCCCTCCACGCCGGGCTTCAATTCCTCGAAGCGCACGTTCCATTTCCCCTCCGCATCCGCCGCCGCCTCCGCGGTTTTGTCGGCGAATTTCACGCTCACCTTTTCGCCCGGCTCGGCCCAGCCCCAGACGTTCGCCTTGCTCTCCTCCTGCAGCACCATGTTGTCGCTGATGATGGCCGGCAGCTTCACATCCGCCCACGCGACGGAGCCGAAAAAAGCGGTCGCGGCGAGGAACGGGACGAGGCGGGTGGAGAGGGGGGTTTTCATAAATGTGGGCGGCGATGCTGTGCCGAACCCGTGCCGACCGCGAGCGATTTTCAGCGATGGGGACTGTCTGAAATCCGGTGCGAGGCCCCGCGGGGACGACGCGGGTTTCGGTATCAATTCAAGGAGTGAGGCCCGCGTAGAGGGCGAGATACCGCGCGGCGAGGGCGGGCCAGGCGAAGTGCGCGTGCGTCCAGCTCGCGAGCGCGGAGCGTGCGTCGGTGGTCAGCTTGTCGTCGGCGAAAGCGCGCGCGAGGGCGGTGCGGAGGCTCTCCACATTTGGATCGCAAATGTAACCGTGCTGGCCCGCGAGATGCCCGGCCCACGGCGTCGCGGTCGTGGTCAGCGCGGGCGTGCCGACCTGGCAGGCTTCGAGCACGGCGAGGCCGAAGTTTTCGGAATGGGTCGGCAGGCAGAAAAGATCGGCGCCTTGAAAATACGGCCAGCGCGCCTCGCCCCAGATTTCGCCGAGCCAATCGACGCGCGGAAGTCGCGGCGCGAGCGCGGCGGCGAGCGCCTTCAGCCCGCCCACGCAGCCCGCGTCTCCACCGCCGACGATGACGAGCCGCGCCTCCCCCGGCACGGCGCTCGCGGCCAGCGCGCGGAGCAGGAGATCGAGCCCCTTTTTCGGATGAATCCGTGAAAGAAAGAGCAGAACCCGCTCGTCCTCCCGCCAACCGAGCGCGGCGCGCGCGGCGGCATAATCCGGCCCCGCATCCGAGGTCAGGCCGAGCGGCAGAGATTCGATGTGTTGCCCGGGAATCATCTGCCGGAGCCGATCCGACTCGGGCTGCGCGGTCGCCAGGAGACACGCGGCGCGGGAGAGGAACTGCTTTTCCACGAGATGGAAATACGGCCACTTTTTCCACCACCGATGCCGCCACGCCCACGGCTCCAACATGCCGTGCGGCGAGACGATGAACGGAATTTTCCGCCGCAGACATTCGCGCGCGAACCGCGGATACGCGGGCTGCCAGAGGCCGTGAAAATGCACGACGTGCGGTCCGCCATCGGTGTCGGGCAGCCCGCCATCGACGGTCGTGCCCGCCTCTCGCAATGCGCCGCGCAGGCTCTGGATCGCCGCGTCGAGACCGCCGACGCGCTGCTCGGGAGGGGGCTCGAAAAAGTGAACCTTCATCGCGCCGCGGCGATCGTCTCGCGGTAAAGCGCCTCGTAGCTCGCCGCCATTTTCTCGAAGGAAAATTCCGCCTCCGCCAGCGCCCGCGCCGCCGCGCCGCGCGCCGCGCTGTCGCCGATTTCCGCGAGCCAGCGCGGGTCCGCGCCGATGGCGATCGAGTTGCTGGAATTTAGGAACGGCATCTCGGCGAGCAGGTTCTCCGTGATCGCGCACGGCAGTCCGGCGGACATCGCCTCGAGGATCGCGAGCGGCAGCCCTTCAAATTCCGCCGTGTGCAAAAACAGGTCCGCCGCGAGCAGAAACGCCGGGACGTCCGCCTGCCACGGTAAACGCCGCACCGCCCCGGAAAGCCCGCGGGCAGAGACTTCGCGGTCCCAGGCCACCGCCAGCGCGCCGTCGCCAATCCACAGAAACCGCGCGCCCGGATGCGCTGTCAAAATGCGCGCGGCGTGCTCGAGGAAAAGCAGCGGACGTTTCTGTGGAACCATCCGGCCGACGCCGATGACCACGAGCGCGGCGGCGTCGAGGCCGAGTTCCGCGCGCTTCGCCGCGCGGGCGGCGCGTCGCGTCGCGAGGTCGAAAATCGGAACGCCATTCGGGATCATCCGCAGCCGCGCCGCGTCGCCGAGAAACCGTGCGAGATCGTCCCGGCGCTGCCCGAGCACCGTCACCAACATCCCCGGATACGCCGCCAGTGCGCGCCGCGAAATGAAGTCGCGCGGAGCCGCCATCCGAGCGCGGAGATAGCGCGCGGATTGCGTCAGGTGGATCGTGCAGAGGCTCGGCAAACCGGCGAGCCGCGCCGCGTGGAGCAGGTCGAGCCCGTCCTCGAGATTCTGTTTGTTGAGGTGCAGGAAATCGAATCCGCCGCGCTGCCAATCCGCCGCGATGCGTTTCGCCGCCCGCGTGTCGAATGCGCTGGCGATCGAGCGCCCGAGCCGATCGTAGGTGTTCGAGTAGCCGGCGCGGCTCACTTTCCCGAATGCACAAAACGCGCCGGCGAGCTCATCCATCCGCGGGTGCGAGGAGGCCCACAGCGTCACCTCGTGCCCGCGCGCGGCCAGCGCGCGCCCGAGGTAAATCAAGTAAAGTTCGCCCCCGCCGCGCGAGCCCGAACTGCTGCTGACGAGCAGGATTTTCATCGCGCGAGCACGGCCTGCATCGCCTCCATCCATTTCGCCGCCCCGGCTTCCGGCGACCACGCAGCCGCCTTCTGCCGCGAAGCAAAACCCCACTCCGCCAGCCGTTCGCGGTGCTCGATGCACTGGCGCATCGCCGCGGTCAGCGCGTCCACATTTCCCGCCGAAACGATGATCCCGTTCACCCCTTCCTCGACCAAATCGTGCGCCGCCCCGACCGCATCGGAACAGAGAATCGGCAGCCCCGCGCCGAGCGCCTGATTCACGACGACACCCCAGCCATCGTGCCGGCTCGGCAGGACAAAAACGTCGGCCTGCGCGAAGAATCGCGGCAGCTCCCGCGGGGGTTGAAAGCCCGCGAAGTCAATCCGGGCCTTGATCTCCGGTCGGAGCGCGCCGAGCAGCACCGGCAAATCCGCCTCGCGCCCGACGAGCAGCAGCCGCGCATTTTCCAGCCGCGCAAACGCCGCCAGCAGCACGTCGATTCCTTTCCGCGCGATCATTTGCCCGCAAAAAAGAAACGTCACCTCCGCGCGCACCGCGGGCCGGCTCGCGGCGAGAAATGGCGCGAGTTCGCAATGATAAGGAATGCAGAAACTGCGCGGCTCCGGGAACCGGTCCCGATACTCCCGCTGCGCCAGCGAGCCGACCGCCGCGATGCCCGCCGCGCGCTGCAGCGGCGCGCACAAAAAATCGTGCAGCCGCCCCTTTCCGGTGAGCCGTTCGCCCCAGAAAATCCACGGCGTCTCCCCCAGCCGCGCGCGCATCAGCCACTGCGCCGTGAGCGACATCAGCGTGTTCATCACCACCAGATCGAAGCCGCGCAAATCGGGGGGCCAATTCAAATGCACGCGCGCCCCGCGGACGGGCAGCCACGTCCCCGCGAGCACGCTTTCAAAGCTCGCGAGCGCCTCGTCCGGCCACGGCGAATCCGGCGCTTCGTCCTCCAAATAAAAGACGCGCAGATCGATCTCCGGCCGCGCCGCGAGCGCGCGAAAAAGATCGCGCTGATAGGGCGAGGGAACGACGGAGACGACAGCGACGCGGATCATGGGCGGCGGCCCCGAGGCGCGAGCGGTGGCCGCGGCACGGCCGGCGTGCGCCCGGCGAAACGCCGCACGCGCGCGACCACGATCGCCCCGAGATACATGCCCAGCGCGATGCTCGCGAGCGTCGGCAGGGCTGCGGTGGTGAAGACGAAAAGGCTGCGCATCGAAATGACCGCGGCGAAAAAACCGGAGGCGTAAATGAGCGTGCCGACCTCCGAGTTTCGCGCCGAGCCCATGTAGCTCCACCAGCCCGCGAGCGCGCCGAAAAACAGGGCGGTGACGAACACCGCGAGATACCCGCCGGCCATGTAGGCCTCGCCGACAAAGGTGGTCGCGATCGTGAGCCCGCTGACCTCCATCGCGTCCTCGATCGTGACGCTCAAGCCCTCCGGTTTTCCCTTCCAAAGTGCGCGCGGGATCGGGCGGATGAGCGCGTTGTATGGCACCTCCCAGCCGAGGTAGGCGTGGCGGTGCGGGAAGACCTCCACGAGGCAGCCGATCGCGTAGAGATTGTAGTCGATGAACATCGATTGCTCGTGGGTCTCCGTGGCTCTGACGGGAGCCGCTTCCCACCAATTGCGGAAGCCGATTTGCCGGAACTGGAGCATCACGCTCGTCGCCGTCAGCAGCGTGAGTGAAATGACGATCGTCAGCGTGACGACCTGCTTTTTCCGCTCGGGTGGCGAGGCGAAGGCGAAGCCGATGAGAAACGTCACGAGATAAGCCGCGAAGATGTTCCGCGTGCCGGTGGTGAAGCCGTAAAAAAAGGTGAAGAGCGTGCCGGCGGCGATGCCGGTGAGTGCGAATTTTCCGAAGCGATGCCGGCGCGCGAAGACGATGCCGGCGAGCGGCGGCAGCAGGTAAAGCAACATGCCGAGCTCCACGAGCATCGCGCTCCAATCGCCCAGCCGGCCGCGCGTCCACGGCTGCGAAAAACGGGGCTCGAGGAAATAGTAGAGCATCTCGGAAACGTCGAATTTCGCCGAGTAAATCATGTGGAAATAGCCGATCGCGAAACAGAGCCAGAAGATCGTGACGAACCAGACGGGCGGCATTTCCGCTGTGCGCATCCGCTCGAGCGGGGCGCGTTTGGGATGCCACAAATGCCGGCCGATCAAGATGCCTGCGAAACCGATGAGCACCGTGTGAATCGCGGTGCGCGTGGACTCCACGATGAGGATTTGATCGAAGAGAGGCTGCGGAAAAAGGAACTCGAAAAAGGTGAGGAAATAGAGCGCGGCCAGCGCCATCAGATCGGCGCGGATGAGGTTCCGCACGCCCTTCCGAAAGTCATACGCGACGCTGAGGGCGAGGCTGAATGCCACGCCGAGGGCCGCGCTTTTCGCGATGGCTGACGGCAGTTTTCCAAACATGACGGCGGCGGTGATCGCGAGCCCGATCAATGCGGCGACCGTTCCGGCGGGGACGGCTCGGGCGACGAAATCAGAGGGCGGCGCGTCCGGCGGACTGACCTTGCGCCAGTCGGGCAGCTCGCGTTTTTTTGGGCGGGCGAAGTTCATGGGGAAAGTGAGCGGGCGCTGTGGGCGAGCAGCATTTCGGCCGGCGCGGACCAGTCGTATCGCTCCGCGAGCGGGCGCGGATGCGCGGCCCACCATTCCAGTTCCGCCGCCAGCGCGGCGCGGTCGAGCGCCGGAAAAATCGAGCCGTTCTCGCGATGCCGGATGAGGTCGCGCGCGCCGACGCGGTCACTCACGAGCGCGGGGATTCCGCAGTTGAGCGCCTGCGGCACGACGAGCCCGAAACCTTCCTCCAGCGAAGGAAGGACAAGCACGGAGCTGCGGCGAAAAGCCTCCGCGAGCGCGGGCTGCGGGACCGGCCCGTGGAAGTTGAGCTTCGTGCGGCCGCGATACGCGGCGAGGTCGGCCGCGCACTCGGCGAGCACCGCGCCGTAGAAATCGAGCGACCAATTTTCGAGGCCCGAAAGCTCGAGCGCGGCGAGGAGCGTACGGATGTTTTTGCGAAGCCCAACTTGTCCGGCAAAAACAATGCGGAAATCGCGCGGGGGCCTCGCGCCATCCGCGTGGAAAACGAGCGGGTCCGCGCCGTACGGGACGAGCCAAATCCGCGAGTCGTCGATGCCGAGCGCGAGGAGTTGATCGCGCACCACCGTCGAGGCCGCGCAGTGCCAGTCGGCGAGCGCGTATTCCTCATCGGCGCGCGCAAAATAGTCTGCATCGTACGGGCACACCGCCGCGAGCGAGAGGCCCGCCCGCGCGTATTCCGGCTCCATGATTCGCACCCATTCGCGCACCGGTCCGGTCGCGTGATTCATCACCGTCCGAAGGCCGAGCCGCTTCGCCGCGCGAAAAGTTTGAAGGCATTGCCCCGGCATCCCGTGAATGAAATCACACGACGCGAGATGCGCGCCCACCCAGCGATCGAAGGTGCGGTCCTGCCACAAAAAAAGCGCGCGGGAGCCCGGGCGCCAGCGCTCGGGCACGAGCTTCAGCAGGCCGTAAACCGCGAGGGTCGCGAGGCTGTGCGTGCGCACGTTCAGGCCTTTGACCGCCGGCAGTTTCCAGCGCGGATAACCCGAATAGTAGCAGCCGAGCGCCCCTCGTTCCGCGACCGCCTGGGCGAGCGGAAACAGGTGGCACGGGTTCGTCGCGGAAAACGAAATCTTCATTTCGCCGGCTCCGGTTTTCGCACGAGACGCATCCAGCCGATGTAGTCCGGCCATTGGATGGGTTGCCGCCGGGCGAGGCTTTCCGGCACGCCCGCGATTGCTGCGAGCCACCACTGCGGCTCGCGCAAAATCCAGCGCCAGCCGCGTCTCCACGCGTAGCTCATCTGCCGCGCGGCGCGGAAGGCCAGAACGCCCGGCAGGTGCGGCGCGGGGCAGCGCATCAGCGCGCTCCAGCATTCGTTGCGCGCGTGCAGATGGTGCATCCGAATTTCATTCCGGTTCACGCGCGAGTAGTGATGCCGCACCGTGATCGACGGATCGAAACGCACGCGCCAGCCGGCGGCGAGGCAGCGGAGCGCGAAGTCGGGTTCGTCGTAGGCATTCCAAAAACGCAGGTCGTGTCCGCCGAGCTCGAGGAAGACGGAGCGTCGAAAAGCGCACGCGCAATTGACGTAGGTTCCCTCCCACCGGGGAGCGCCAAAGCTCGTGGCCGTCAGGGTTTCCGGGAATTCGTCGGAGCGCTGCGGAAACGACGCGACGCCGAGTTGCGGGTGCTTTTCAAAAAGCTCACGCAGCCTCGCGAGCGCGTCCGGCTCGAGCGGATAGCTGTCGTCATCGAGGCTGAGCACCAGGTCGGCGGAGGCGTGTCGCATCAGATGGTCGCGCGACGCGGTCGAGCCGAGCGGGCTCGGATTCGTGAAAACGCGAAACGCGGAAAACTCCGCGGCGAGCATTTCCGCCGTGCCGTCCGAGCAGCCGTCCGCGCAAATCAGCACCTCGTCCGGCGCCGGGGCGAGCGCGGCGATGCGCGCACAAGTCCGGCGCAAATCCTCGCGCCGATTGCGCGTCGCAATCATCACGGCGCAGGTCGCAGCCATCACCATCCCGGCTGGCCGAGCTCGCGACGGAAGCGCCGCACGAGCCAGCGATTGCGCCACTCCGCGGAGATTTGGCGGGCGCGATTGAGCAGCCGCTCGCGGCGGGATGCCGGTGGCGGCGCCTCCTGCATCAGCCACGTTTTGATGAACTGAAAATTCGAGCGGCTCGGCACTTTTCCGACCCGCTGCTCGAGCCGCGCGCAGAGCGCCTTGGCCTCTCGGGAGTTGTGGTCGTTGAGTTCGTGGTGGTCGCACCACGGCTTGTCGTCGCCGATGTGGAAGGTGAGGAATTGATTCCACAGCACCTTCGTTTTGAAGCCGGTGAGCACCTCCAGATTGAGGATCAGCGCGAGATCGAAATCGGGCGCGCCGATGCAAAGATCGCCGAGGTCGAAGCGCCCGATCCATGCGCGCGGGAAGATGAAACAATCGAACCCTTCGTGCGGCTGGCCGGCTTCCGCATACATCGCGGGAAGCTGGTCGGGAGAATCGTAGCCGCTCGCGATCGTGCGCCGCGGGATGACGTAGGCGCACTCCTCGCCGGCCCGGACCATCGCCGCGAGCGCGGTGTAGAAATAGGGCTGCGGGCAGATGTCCATGTTCGTGAAAATCACGTATTCGCCGCGCCCGTGGAGCGCCGCGAGCGAGAGGACTTCCGCGAAGATCGGCAGCGGATCTTTCCAGGCAAGATGTGCGACTTCACCGACGCGGCGCGTGAGTGGCGGCAGGGCGATCGCTGGTTTTTCCAAGCCCGCCAAATCGTCCGGGAAGGCTGCGGCGATCAGCTCCACCGACTCCACCGGGACCTCCGCGAGCGCGCGGCGGAGCGCTGCGAAAGTGACGCGCTGAGACCGCTCCGCCGCCGAGCCGGCGGGCGCGGCGAACGGATTGATGAGGTGGGTAAAAAGCATCGAAAAAATCGCTCTCAACGCGAGAACGCCGCGCGCAGCGAGAGGATGGGAAAGGCTAGCAGGTAGCGCACCCGGGCCTGTCGGAGGTTCCACGAAAAGGTGCGGCGAAAGAGCTGCCACGCTTCCGCGCGGGCTCCCGCGCGGAGGCAGGCGAGACTCGCGGGACGGCTGTGAACCGTCAGGATTTCCCGCCGCGCCCGCCGTCGCCAGCGTCCCCCCGGGTAACCGCCCGCAGTCTCGCGGGCGATCATTTCGAGCACTCCGCGGGCGGAGTTTTGCAGCGAAGCGATCGCGCTCCCGGCATGTCGGCGATACGCAAAAACCGGCGGTGATTCCACGCGCACAAAGCCCCGTGAAACGCCGAGCCGCAGCCACAAATCCGAGTCTTCGGCGTTGAAGCCGTGGTCCGCGAACCCGCCTGTAGCCTGCAACGCCGAGCGTTTCACCGCCGTCGCGCAGGTTCCGATCCACGGCACCCGTGGCGCGGTCGAGAGATAATCCGGGTGCGCCGTGTCGCGATATTCTGAACGCTGCGGAAACGGCGGCGGATCCGCCTCGCGGAAGTCCACCTGCGTGCCGGCGATGAAATCCGGGCGGTCGTGTCTCTCGATCGCTGCGCGGTAGGTCGCGAGGGTCCAGGGAAACCAGACGTCATCGCTGTCGAGAAAGGCCACGTATTCCCCCCCCGCGCGCTGCCAGCCCAAATTTCGCGCGGGACCGGGGCCGCGCCTTTCACTCCGGATGACGGTGAGCCGGTCGCCGAAAGTTTTCAGCACCTCAGCCGTGCCGTCGGTCGAGCCGGCATCGACGACGATGAGCTCGAAATCACGGCACTCCTGCGCGAGCACCGAGTCGATCGCGGCGGGGAGAAGATGTGCGCGGTTGAAGGTGGGGATGATCACGGAGAAGAGCATCACGGCCAGAATTTGCCGCGGTGCAGAAAGCCTTTCGCAGCGCGGATCCACGCGGGTTCGAGGTGATTCGGCAGGCGCGCGGGATCGGCCTTCAGACCGCTCGCGCCGGTGTCGCAGGTCAGGGTTTCCGGGTCGGCGATTTTCTCCTCCCAGCGCTTTTCGAGGCTGTGGCCAAAGTGCGCCCAGCCGCGCGCCGCCGCCGCGCGCCGCGTGTCGAGCCGGAGCTGAATCTGCGCCGGGGAACGATATTGAAAATGCTTCAACCGGATGCGCTCCGGCGTGACGAGCCCGAGGTGCCGCGGCCACGCGCCGCCGGGCCATTGGAGCCTGGCGCGATGCCGGAAAAAACGCGCCTCCGAGGCATCGGCGACGTAGTAGCGCGGCAGATTGGAGTCGTTCATTTCCGGCGCGGCGCCGTCGGTCTCGAGGCTCAGGCGCGGGAGGTCCGCGGTCGTCAGGTGAAACTGGAAATGCACCGACCAGACGACGTGGTGCGCCGCTGGCACGCGGTCGAGAAACTCGCGCGGGTCGTCGATGTAGATTTCATCGGCATCCAGCCGGCACCACCAGTCGCCGGGCGAGGCGTCCTCGCGGAAATGCTGGAAAACCTCCGCACGCAAACCGTCGTCGAAACGCCGGTCGTCCTGCCGAAACGGGACGACCTGCGCGGACGTGCGCGCGAGTTCCTGGCAGAGCTCCCACGTCCCATCGGTGCTCCCATTGTCGAAGACGTAAATCCGGTCGCACCATGCCGCGCTTTTCCGCGCGAAGTAGCGCAGGATGTCCGCTTCGTTTTTGACCAGGCAGATGCCGTGAATGCGCATGCTCAGGTGCTCCGCAGATTGCGCCGCCACGAGGCGAATTTCTCGGCCGCGCCGAAGCCGAGCGCCTTGTAAAAAAGGCGATACCCGAGCGGGGCCGCCGGTCCCTCGAGATGGAGCAATCCGTGGTCGGCGCGTTCGCGCAAATACGTGCGCGCAGCGGCGAGGTCGTGCCCCGCAATGGTGCGCGCCATTTCGAAGCACGCCCGCCCGGCGATGCGCTCGTGCTCTTGATTCCAGAGCCGTTGCCCGACCAGCCACGCATGCGCCGCGTCGATGAGCCGCGTCTTCTCGCGCACCACGAGCAGGGGGTCGCGGCGGCACAGCGTGTCGTCCGACCAGATGCGATAAACGGCGCCCGGCGACGGGGCGAAAACGAAGCGCAAACCGGCCTGGATCGCGCGCCAATAAAGCTCGTGTTCCTGGCAGCACGGCTGCGTCTCGTTCCAGCCGCCGAGCGCCTCGATCGCGCGCGTGCGCCACAGGCATCCGCCGGTCTGCGGCAGCCGCCAGCCGAGCCATTGCGCGTAAAGATCGGAGTCGGTCGCGACGTCGCCGAGGCGGCGCGCGGTCGTCTCGCCGGCCGATGTCTCGACCCAGACCGGGCTGTAAATCACGTCGGCTTCCGCGCCGTCGGACGACTCGGCGAACTGCCGCTCGATCTTTTCCGGCTCGAGGAAATCATCCGCGTCCAGGAACTGCACCCATTCGCCGCGCGCCTGCTGCTGCGCCTGATTGCGCGCGTAATTCCCGCCGCGGTGCCCGGTCGAAATGACGCGCACTTTTCCATCGAATCCGCGCGCGATCTCGACCGAGCGATCCGCGGAGCCGTCATCGACGATGATGATTTCCGTGGTTGGCCAGCTCTGCGCCAGCGCGCTCTCGACGCAGACCGCGAGGGAGCGTTCCGCGTTGAAGCAGGGGATGGCGATGGTGACGAGAGGCTCAGGCACGGTGGTCAAACTTGCGGTTCCGAAAAGTTTTGCACAACCCGGTCATACGTCTCGCGCAGCGCGGCGCACTGCCGTTCCTGCCCGAATTCCCGCTCGATGCGCTCGCGTCCGGCGCGGCAAATCGCCGGGCGATCCAGCGCCGCCGAGGCCGCGAGATCCAGTGCTGAAGCCAGTCCCGTGACATCGCCCGACTCGCGAAGGAAGCCGGTTTCGCCATCGGAGATCAGCTCCGGGATGTCGCAGTGCGCGGTGCCGAGGCAGAGCATTCCGGTCGCCATCGCTTCAGTCAGCGCCAGCGGCGAGCCGCCTTCCGCGTCGCCATTCGCGGCGTGTTTGCTCGGGCAGAGAAAAAGGTGCGCCCCGCGCAAATGGACGCGCGCTTCCGCGGGCGGGAGGAAGCCGGTGAAGTGAATCCGCGCGGTGAGATCGGGCGCGGAGGCGATTTCGTGGAGTTCGTTTTTGATCCGGTCGCCCGCCGCGTCGGTGGCGTCGCCGATGATCGTCATTTGCAGGTCC
The DNA here is from genome assembly GCA_043777315.1 of Spartobacteria bacterium. Taxonomy (GTDB): domain Bacteria; phylum Verrucomicrobiota; class Verrucomicrobiia; order Chthoniobacterales; family Chthoniobacteraceae; genus CAIURC01. Next base: position 63,277 of record JAYVPW010000150.1, read on the forward strand.
GCTCCTCCGCGAACAGCTTGGGCAAAGGCGCGGAGGCCATCGGGCAGCCCTTTCTTTTCGACGAATCGGCCCATCATCACGACTCGCAGCGGCGCGGAAAAATCGCGGGGGAGGAAGGGCAGCGCGGCGAGATCCACGCCGAGGCGGATGACTTCCACCTTCTCCTCGGGGCAGCCGATGGCGACGAGACGGCGGCGCATCGCGGGGCCTTCCGCGAGAAAGAAATCACCGCGCGAAAACAGCTCGCGCAGGCGCTCCGGCCAGACCTCGCCGGAGGCTGGAAGCATCCACGCGTCGATCCCGTAGAAGGAGGTAATCATCGGCACGCCGAGCGCGCGCTGCAGCGGCAGCGAGGCCCAGCCGCGCATCCCGAAATGCGCGTGAATCAAGGCGGGACGCCACTTCCGGGCGGCCGCACCGGCGACGAGCTGCGGCTGGCCGAGCCGGAATGCGACGGAGTTGGCGAGGCGCGCGAGGCCGCATTTTTCCGACCACGGCGGCGGATCGAGCAGCACCGGTGCGCCATCGATCGGGAAAAGCGCGCGATTTTCCTCCCGACTGCAGAGCACGGCGGGGCGGACGCCGGGCACGCGGGTGATCTGCGGATGAATCCAATTTTCCGAGGTCGGGAGGAACGTCTCGAGCGCGTGGAGGACTTTCATCGGGAGGCTCGCGGTCTCGCGAAGCGGAGGATGGCTTTCGCCTGCGCACGCGCTTTCGGCGGCAGCAAGTCGCTCACGTTATTGCGCAGCAAATCGCGGAAACGGCCGCACTGTCCGGCGAGCAAAAGCGCCCGCACGCTCAGCCAAATGGACCGCAACGCGCGCCGCTCGGACCGCGAGGCATCGGCGGCGCGCCAGTATCCTTCCGCCAGGAAAAGCCGCACCCGGCTGTGCTGCGCGAGGAAGCTCCGATGCCGCCGGACGATGAGCCGCCGCGTGCGATGATCGGCGGGTCGCAGCACATGGACCGACATGCTCGCGCCGTGCTGGCGGTAGCGGTAGAGCGGCTCTGGCAGATGAATGGCGCGGAATCCGACCTCCGCGGCGGAGAGCCAAAAGTCCCAGTCTTCATTGCCCAGCCGGAAGATGGCGTCCTCCGAATATCCGCCGGCGCGCTGCCAAAGTTCGCGCTTCATCAGCACGCCCGAGCCGGGCAGCCACTGCTCGCAGGCGAGCGCGGCGAGGGGCTTCAGGGTGAAATTCCGGGCACCGGTGGAGGTGCCGAAAATGTCGAAGTCGGCGAACGCGCAATCGAGCGAATCGTCCGCGCGCAGCAGCCCGCACAAGTTTTCGAGGAAGCGCGCATCCAGCAGGTCGTCGGCGTCGAGCGGCAGCACCAGCGGTGAGGTCGCGGCGGCAAAGCCGGTGTTCCGCGCGGCGCCCAGACCACGATTGGACGCGTGGCGCAGAAGCTCGATCCGGGCGTCGCCGACGGCGCGAATGGCGTCGCCGGGGTCGCCGGTCGTGGAGGCGTCATCGACGACGATGAGCCGCCAGTCGGCGAAGGTTTGCGCGACCACGCTGCGCAGACATTCCTCGAGAAATTGCAGCCCGTTGAAGCACGGAACAATGACGGTGACCTGGCTCATCGCGGCGGAAATTCAGCGGGGCCGCTGGAGCAGGACGACCTGATAAATCGCACAGTGCCAGCGCAGCCAGCGGACGACGCGCGAGCGCGGAAAATGCGCGAACCAGCGGGCCACGGCGCTGGTCATGACGAGGTGATGCCAAAGCCCGCGAAGCTCCAGTGGGACAAAGACGCGTGCCCGCTGCCGCATCTCAAACCCGGCCCGTTGACAAAGCTCGGTCAGCGCTTTTTCCGTGAGCCAATCCTCGACGGGTTGAACTTCTTTTTGGGTGCGCGCCCATTCCGCCTGCAGCTCGCCGCGCGGCGTCGTGAGGATCGCGAATCCGCCGGGTGCGAGGAGCTGGAAAATGTCGCGCAAAAACGCTTCCTGATGCGCCGCGGGGATGTGTTCGATGACCTCGGAGGAGACGCCCAGATGCACCCATCCCGCGCCGCGCGCCCGCAGCAGATCGCCCGTGCTCGCGACTTGAAAATCGAGCGCCGGAAAAAGCGCGCGCGCGCTTTCGACGCTGGCCGCGACGGGGTCGATGCCGGTCACTTCGCCGCGCGAGGCGAGCAGCGCGGAGAGCCAGCCGCGGCCGCAACCGGCGTCGAGAATCTCGAGCGGACGCGCGGCGATGACGGGCAAAACTTCGTCGTCGATGAGTTCAAAAATCTGCTGCACGCGCGCCTGCTCGTCGCCGTTTGGAGTCGGCGCGCGCCAGTCGGGCGAGGCCCACAGCGCGGCGTAATATTCGTTCTCGCGACCGAGCGGCGCGGCGCGGACATCGGGTGCGCGGCTCATGGCTGGCGCTCGGGGCGCAGGGTCCACGAGCTTTTCAAAAAGACGACGCCGTCCTGCTGCGTCATCGGCATCCCGCTCTCGAAAACATCGTGCTCGATCACCTCGAACGTGGCGGCGCCGGCGACCTCGTCGTGCGTCGTGCGCGTCATGTCCGCCAGCACGAGATCGAGCGAATATCGGCCCGGCAAAAGATTGAGCGACTCCAGCCGGCACTCGACCGTGCAGTCGCCCTCGAGCGGCGGCAGCTCGAATCCGGCCTCCCGATTCGCGCAATAAAAGATGATCTGTTCCCGCGCGCCGCGGACGGTGATGCCGAGCCACGGCCGCGAGATTTTGCTCTCCGCTTTGATCCCGAGCGAGATGGTGAGCCCGTCGCCCATGCGCACCTCCGCCGCCGGCCTTCCATCGGTCGCACGGAGCTGAATGTTCGCAAATTGCGCGGCGGCCGGACGCCGTCCGCGCGGGACCGCGAGCAGGTCGCCGTCGTCGGCGGGTTTGCTGTTCGCGAGGTATTTGGCGACGACGGATTTCGCCGTGCCGTGGGCGGCGATCGCCCCGTCGGAGAGCAGGAGGGCGGTGTCGCACAGGCTCTCGATGAGCGCGATATTGTGCGAAACGAGAAGCACCGTGCGGCCGTCCCGCGCGACCGCCCCCATGCGCGCGACGCATTTTTTTTGGAAGTCGATGTCGCCGACGGCGAGCACTTCATCGAGGACGAGAATCTCCGGCTCGAGGTGCGCGGCGACGGCGAAAGCGAGGCGCACGTACATGCCGCTCGAGTAGCGTTTCACCGGCGTGTCGATGAAGGCCGCGACTTCCGCGAACTCCACGATTTCGTCGAATTTCGCGGCGATCTCCGCGCGTTTCATCCCGAGGATCGCGCCGTTCAAAAAGATGTTTTCGCGGCCGGAAAGCTCCGGGTGAAAACCCGTCCCGACCTCGAGCAGCGAGGCGACTCGTCCGCGCAAACGCGCCCGGCCGGAAGTCGGCTCGGTGATGCGCGAAAGTAGTTTCAGCAGCGTCGATTTGCCCGCGCCGTTTCGCCCGATGATGCCGAGGACTTCGCCATGCTGGACCGAGAAACTGACATCCTTCAGCGCCCAAAAACTGTGCGCTCCCGGACCCCTGCGCTGCTCGGAAACCAAGGCTCCTCGGGCTTTCCCAGCCCGCGCTCCGCGGCGGCGGAAGCGCCCCGCCCAGCCCTCCACCAACTCGCGCATCGTCGTGCTCCCGGTCGAGCCGAGCTGGTAAAGTTTGGAGAGTCCTTCGACCTCGATGATCGGTGCCATGTCCGGAAATCAGAGGTTGCCTGCGAACAGCGGCCCGCGCACCCGGTCGATGCCTTCGGTGAAAAATCGGTCGCGCATCGCGCCGGAGTAGTGCCGGGAAATCGCCGTCTCGGACGTGGCGCTGCGCAGCGCGACTTCGTAGCTTTTCGGGAGCAATCCGCCGCGCCCGTGCCGCGACGCGCAGAGCGAAAAAAGCGTCGGCTCGATGCGCTCGACCGGCCCGCGCAGCAGCGATGTCTCCGCCAGCGCGCGGTCGCAGAAATCGAGGTCGATGGCGCTTTTCTCGAGCAGGCAAATGCCGCTGTCCACCCGCGGCCAGAGCGGCACACCGAATTCTTCGCGCGCCTCGGAGGAGGAAATGAGCGCCTCTTCCGTGGCGCCTTCGCTGAACCAGCAGTCGCCGTTTTCCGCCGCCGTCCAATCGAGAATTTCGCCCGGCTTTTTGAAAAACAACACGTCGCTGTCGAGGACGATCAGGCGATGGCTTTTGGCAAAATGCACGGTGTCGAAAACCTTCAGCGCGCGCGGGCTGAGCGCGCGGTAATCGGCGCAAAACGGGAAGGCGTGCAGCGCGCGCTGCACGGCGGCGTCCGCTTCGCCGCGAGGGATGATCCGCGCGGAAACGAACAGCCTGGCAAAGAGGCGTCGGGCCTCGTCGGGCAGCGTGCCGTCATCGTGGATGACGACGTGCCAGCCCTGCTCGGTCATCTGAAACCAGCTCGCCAGCATCCACGCGGCGAGCCGCCAATCCCGGCCGCTGGTGAGCACATGCACAGGCACGCGATTCGGGGGTTCGTTCCAAAAGGGCCAGTTCCAGTTTTCGATTTCCGCGAGCTGCTTTCCGCCCGCGTAGAAAGCCGCCGAGCGGACGCGGGTCTGCTGCCGAATCGAGTGCCAGAGCTTGGAAAAAATGGACATGCGGGCGGTGAGTTCGGGTCAAACGGAGTCCACCACCGTGCGCGCCACGCGCTGAAAAAGCGCCATGCCGCAGAGCAAAAGCAGGATGGTCCAAAGCGCCGAGACCGCGAGTTCCGTGCTGCCGACCGTGCCGCGTCCGAGCAGGCAGATGCGGAAAGATTCGACCGGCACGGAGAGCGGATTCGCCAGCGCGACCCACTTCCATTTCGCGGGCACGGCGGAGAGCGGATAGACGACCGGCGTCGCGAACATCCAGATTTGAATGAGGTATTGCTGGAGGTGGATGAGGTCGCGGTATTTGCCCGTCGCGGCGGACATGCACAGCGCCACGCCGAGGCTGAGCGCGGCGGTGTGCGCGATGACGAGCGGCAGGAGCAGCAGCGCCGGCGTCGCGTGAATGCCCGCGGCCGCGCCGCTGATTTTGAAATAAATCAGGCAGCCGAGAAACGGCACGAACTGGAGTGCGAGCGAGACGAGATTCGAGATCACCGCGGCGATGGGAACGATGAGGCGGGGGAACCAGACTTTGCCGAAAAGGTGGGAGTTCGTGACGAAGCAGGCGCCGCCGGTCGTGATGTTTTGCGCGAAATAATTCCAGCCGAGCAGACCGCACAAATAAAAGAGCGGGCCGGGAATGCCATCGGTGGAGATGCCGGAAATCCGGCCGAACACGACGAAAACGGCGGTGGTTAAAAGCGGCTGGAGCACGAACCAGAGCGGACCGAGCAGCGTCTGTTTGTAACGCGAGACGACGTCACGCTGCACGAGCAGCAGCAGCAGGTCGCGGTATTCCCACAGCTCGCGCCACTCGATGCGGAGCCATCCCCGCGAGGGCTCGATCACGATCTCGGCCGGCCCGGTGGTCACTCCATCCATGCGGTGCATTTCAGTTGAAATCCGGTGCCTTCCACCGCCAGCGCGGCGGCGTAATCGGGGTTCGGAAACACCGGCTGAACGGTCCAGCGCGAAGCATCGCAGACCGTCGTGCCGCGGCTCAAGCCGCGTCCGCCGGCCTTGAGTTGCGCTTCGGTCCGCGTCCAGAGTTCGTAAAATTTTCGCGCGCGTTCGGCCTCGGGAAGCGCGCGGAGTTCCGCTGCGGCGGCGGGCGCAAAATGGTGATCGGCGAGCATTTGGACAGGGAGGTTCTCACGCGCCATTTCGAGGTCAACGCCCACTTCGCGACCGCGTGCCACGGCCACGAGCATCCACTCGCCGGAGTGGCTGAGATTGAAAGTCAGCGCGCTCGCCGGATGAGAAAGACGCGGCTTTCCGTGCGGGCCTTTCGTGAAACGCAGCTCGCCCGGAGCGACCCGGAGATAACGCGCGAGGAGGCCGCGCAGGATCGCTCGCGACGCCACGAAACGGCGGCGATCGATCTCGAAATGAAACGCGGCGGCGCGGGCTCGTTCGTCAGATGAAAGCGTCGCGGTTCTTTCTCCGATGTCTGGACGAAGCCCCGCGCGCCAGACGTGGACGTCGTCAGTGGAAAGTGCGAACTCGTCCGGCGCGGCACGCCACGGCTCTGGATTGGCCGGCATCATGGCGCGTCCCCCACCGCCTCGGCGATCAAGTGCCGAAGCGCCTTCGCGGCCGATGCCGCGTGTCCTCGGATGTAAGAATCGTGATCGCCGGGGACGATCTTCACCTCGAGAGATGGATGCAGTTCGTTGCTCTCCCAGCCGAGTTGCCCGTGCCGCCGATGCACTTCCTCGCTGAGGACGAGCGTCACTTTGCCGACAAATAATCCGAGCCGATGCGTCATCATTTTCTCGGGATATTCCATCAGTTTGCGGCGCTCGTTCGCGCTCACGCCGAGAAGCGGCTGGCTCGGCCCGCGCCGCAGCCGGAGCCTGGCGTAATCAAGCTTCCCACGCCAAGGGAGGCGCGAGATTCGCTGCCAATGATCGCGCGCCGGTCCGGCGATTCGGTCCCGCCAAAAGTTCGACCATCGCGCCCGCCGAGTCGCCTCCTCAAAATCTCGCAGCGTGTCCGCCCCCGGGTGTTCGGCATCGAGCAGCGCGAGCAAGCCGACGTGCGCTCCCTGCATTTGGAGACGCCGCGCGATCTCGTACGCGATGACCGCACCGACACATTCGCCCGCGAGCAAATACGGTCCCAGCGGCTGCTTTTCCACAATCTCCGACACGTAGGCCGCCGCCATTTCATCCACTGAATCATGCCGCATCGACTCGCTTCCCGAGGCGCGCGCGCGCAAGCCGAAGACCGGCAGCGCGGGGTCGATTTCGTGTGCGAGTTTTCGGTAGGAAACAAATTCCTCCTCACCGCCCCAGCCGCCGGGCACGAGGTAAAGCGCGGTGCGTCTCGAGTCGCCCGGCTGCACCGGAATCAAGTGCCGAAAGGCCGCTGCCGGCATGGTGCCGCGAGCCTCCGACAGAAACCGCGCGAGGCCCTCGATCGTCGGGGCGGCGAATAATTCACGCACCGGCACGTCGATCCCGAACTGCTCGCGAAGCCTGCTGATGAGCCGAAGCGCGAGCAGCGAGTGTCCGCCGATCAAAAAGAAATCGTCGCGAATCGAAGCGCCATCGCGACCCAGAATTTCCGCCCACAAAGCGGCCACTGCGCGCTCCGTCTCATCTCGCGGTCGAATGACAGTTTCGTGCGCCGCCGGGGAAAATCCCGGCGCGGGTAATGCGCGCAAATCCAGTTTTCCATTTGAGGTGAGGGGGAAATTTGGGACCGAAATGAACGTCGCTGGAATGGCGTGCGCCGGCACGAGGCGGCGCAGAAATTCGCGCAACTCCGCAGCCGCCGGAGCCGGCTCGCGCGCGGCCATGAAATAGGCGACCAGCATTTGGTCACCGTCATTCCCGTCGCGCAACGTAACCACGACCTGCCCGATTCCCGGATGCCGCTTCAGCGCGTTCTCGATCTCTCCCGGCTCGATGCGGAAGCCGCGCAATTTGATCTGCTGATCACCGCGCCGGACAAAGTCGATCGTGCCATCCGCCAGCCACCGTGCGAGATCGCCGGTGCGATAAACGCGGCCGAACGCAGTTTGCAAAAAACGTTCCGCGGTCAGTGCGGGATCGTTCAGATATCCGAGCGCGAGTCCGGGTCCCCCGAGATAAATCTGGCCCGTCACGCCGATCGGCACGGGTGCCATTTTCTCATCCAAAAGATACGCCGTCGTGTTGGCGATCGGGCGGCCGATGGGCACGCGTCCGCCCGCGATTTGCGCGACCGGATGGCAGATGGCGAACGTCGTCGTTTCGGTGGGCCCGTAGGCATGGACGAAGCGCTGCGGCTGGCCCTGTGTGCGCACCAATTCGACGCATTTCGCATCGGCGATCTCGCCGCCGAAAATGAGATTCCGCAAGTTGCGGAACATCCCGGGATCGAAGCGTGCGAGCTGATTGAAGAGCGCGGTCGTGAGGAAAAGCGTGGTGATCCGATGCGTCGCCAGATGCTCGGAGAACGAGGTCGGTGAGAGCAGAATTTCGCGCGGCGTGATGACGAGAGCGCCGCCATTGAGCAGTGCGCCCCAGATTTCAAACGTCGCCGCGTCGAAGCAGACATTCGACGCGAATGCGACCACGTCGTCCGATTGAAGGTGGACGTAATCGCTGTTGATCACGAGCCGGGCCACGGCGCGATGAGGGACGATGACGCCCTTTGGCGTGCCCGTGGATCCCGAGGTGTAAAGCACGTAGGCCGGTCCGTCCGCGGGGATCTCGAGGCGGAGAGGTTCGACGGTTCCGGCAGTGCCCACCGCCCGCGGATCAAGGATGCGAGGGCATTCGCGGCGCATGCGGTCGAGGCGTTCCGCGGGCTCTTCAGGATCGAGCGGCACATACGCGCCGCCTGCTTTCAGGATGCCGAGCACCGATTCGACGAAGCTCGCGGACCGCTCCGCGGGCAATCCCACGAGTTCTCCGGGCTGGATGCCGCCGGCCCGCAGATGCCGCGCGACGCGTTCAGCGCGGGCGTCCAATTCCGAATAGGTGAGCCGCTCAGGGCCGTCGATCAACGCGACGGCGTGCGGTGTTCGGCGAGCCCATTTTTCAAAAAGCGAAGGGATCGACTGATCGCGCGGAAAGTCGCGTGTCGTATCGTTCCATTCGACGAGCAATTGCCGGCGTTCGGATTCGGTGAGCAGCGAAAGCTCTGCCAGCGGGCGTTGCGGGTCGGCGACGATACTTTCGAGCAGCGTGCGGAGGTGCCCGAGCCAACGCTGAATGGTCGCGAGCTCAAAAAGACCGGTGTTGAAATCGCACCGAAAAAAGAGAGCGCCGTCTTGTTCGGCGACATTCAGAAACAGCTCGAAGATTGCCGTGTCGCGAAGGCTCAAGAACGGTTCGCGATCCGTCACGAGTTCGACCGTCAGCCCGCCCAGTTGCTGGCGATAGCTGCCGCTCTCGAAATTGAACGCCGCCGAAAAAAGCGGCGTGCGGCTGGCGTCGAACGGCAGGTTCAACGCCGTGATGAGTCGGCCGAAAAAGAATCGCTGATGTTCGTGTGCCTCCAGGACGAGTTGGCGGTTGGTCGCGAGCATTGCCGCAAAAGTCGTCGCACCCGAGATGCGGCTCCGCAGCGGGGCCATATTTGTGGTGTTCGCAAAAAGCCCGTTGCCGCCCGGCAACGTGCGAATCATGTCGTCAAACGGCACGCCGACGACCACGTCATCCTGCCCGCTGAGCCGGTGGAGCAGCGTCTGAAAGGCACTCAGCAGCAGCATGAAAAGCGAGCCGCCGTGCGCCGCTCCGGTCGCGCGCAATGACGCCACGAAATCACTTTCGAGCCGCATCGTCGCTCGCGCGCCGCGGTTCGTTTTGATCGCCGGACGCGGATGATCCAGCGGCAATTCAAGTGCCGGTATTTCGGTGGCGAACTGCGCTTTCCAAAATGATTCCGCGACCGGTCCCGGCGCTTTCCTGACGGTCAAAAACTCACTGAGCTGCATCGCCGGGCCGAGTGCCTCGCCGAGGTAGCTCGCGCACAAATCCTCGAAAACCGCGACGTACGACGGACCGTTTCCGAGGATGTGATGAAACGTCAACAGCAAGACGTGATGTTCTGGCGCGAGCCGCAGCAGCCGGGCATCCATGATCGGCGCGCGGGAGAAATCGAAACGGAACGCACGGACTTCGCCGAGCGCGCGCGCCAGTTCTTCCGGCGAGCCGCAGTCGATGAGCGGTATTCCGAGCTCCGCGGTCGGATGAATGGCCTGCGTCTCGGCAGCGGGATCGACCGTCGTCCGGAGCGCTTCGTGCCGACCCACACACGCTTGCAACCCTCCGCGGAGTGCGGCGACATCCAGCGGACCGCGGAGCTCCAGCGCCGAGGTCTCGTTGTGAGCTCGCGACCCGTCTTCGCCAACCGCCGCAAGCAAGCAAAGACCGCGCTGCGCGTCCGTCAGAGGAAGCGTGTGGGTCGTCCGAGTTTCTGCCGCTCGATGCTCGGTGTTCGATGTTGGATGTTCGATGTCCAGCGCCGCCGGCAGCTCCCGCACGAAGCGCTGCCGCAGATCATCGAGCAGCGGCAGGCTTGCGAGCACGGCCTCCGGTTCGACCCCGAAATCAACCAGACATCCGACCTCGTCCACGCCGATTGCACGCAAATGCTCCGCGATTTCGGCGCACGATTCCGGCGTGCCAATGAACGCCTTGCCGCGCGCGTATTCCTCCGCCGCCCGATCGAGGAGGAACTCGAGCTCTCCGCCGCCCACCTCCGCGCCGCCGCCGATCTTCTTTTGCGAAATCTCGACGTGCGCCCGCAGATAGTCGCGCAGCGGCGCTCGCGTGAGCGCCCGAGCGTGCGCCGCGTCGGGAGCGAGGAACGTGTGCAGCAGCATCGTGACGTGACCGCGTCCGTGCCCGGCGCGCGTCCGTGCCTCGCGGTAGATCGCGATCTTCGCCGCGACCTCGTCGAGCGTTTGATTCTGGAGCTGTGCGAGAATGTTCAGCCCGAGGGTGCCCGCTTTTTCGTATGACTCGCGCTGCACGCAAGTCAGCCAGACCGGCAGTTCGCGCTGCACGGGCAGCGGGAAAAGTTTCACGTCGATGTCCGTGCCGGTGCCGCCGCGAGCCGTGATCGAGTCGCCGCGCCAAAGCGTGCGGATCGTCTCCAGTGCTGATGAACACAGCTCCCGCCGCGATGCATAGGCGTCGGGCGCGAAGACGAAATCGTTCGGATGCCAGCCGGACGCGATCGAGATTCCGACGCGGCCATTCGAGAGATTGTCCACGAGCGACCACTCCTCCGCGACCCGCACCGGATGATGCAGCGGCAGCACCACGCTGCCCGCGCGCAGTTGAATTTGCGTGGTCTCCCGGGCGAGCGCCGCGGCCATCACGGCGGCGTTCGGAGAGAACCCGCCGATCGAGTGAAAATGCCGCTCGGGCAACCACACCGCGGTGAACCCGTGTCGGTCCGCGAACTTCGTGCTCTCGATGATCAGTTCGTACTTATCGGGCCGGTGCGCGGCCGGATAGTTGCCGAAAAAGTAGAGGCTGAATTGCAAGGTCCGCGCCGCTGTCTCGGGTGCAGGCATGACCGTCGGAGGCTGAACCGCGCTGGATTGCGCGGCGGGGACGACGACTTCCCCGGGCGCAGAAACGATCTCCGACGGCGCGTCTTTTGCCGGCAGGAATCCGCCGACTTTCATCTCCGCGAGGCTCTCACCAAAGGCCCGGACGAGATTTGCGAGATCCTCCTCGGTGTGCGCGGTCGAGAGGAAGAGGAGCCGGTTGTCCCACGCGTGGATGCCCTTTTCGCGCAGATGAAAAAAGAGCAGGCCGCCGTGTTTGAAGTCGTCGTCGAACTTCACGATGAACATCGAACTGAACGACTCGATGCGAACCGGCGAGCCTGTGCCGATCAGCGTCTTCAGCCCATCGACCAGCGCCGCCGTGCGCTCGTTCAGCCGCTCCTGCAGCGCCGCACCTTCGCTCTGCAAATGCCGGAGCATGGCGCGCGAGGCGGCGAGGGCGAGCGGGTGGCGGACGTATGTTCCCGCGAAAAAAGTGACCCCGGTTTCGGGGCGTGAGTCGTCGCCGAAATTCCACGCGCCGCCATCGAGCGCATCCATGTATTTGGCGCGCCCGCAGAGCGCGCCGATCGGCATCCCGCCGCCGATGATTTTGCCGTAGGCCACGAGGTCGGCGCGGACGCCAAACCAAGCCTGCGCGCCGCCCGGATGGCAGCGGAGACCGGTGATCACTTCATCGAAAATGAGGACCGCGCCGGAGTCCTGCGCGATGCGGCGGAGCTCGTGCAGAAACGCGCGCGGCTGCAAATCCGGGTGCCGGCTCTGCACCGGCTCGACAAGGATCGCCGCGAGTTCGTGCGCATGGGCTCGGAGGATTTCGAGCGACTCCGGCGAGCCGTATTCGACCGCGAGGACTTCGCGCGCGACGTGGTCGGGAATGCCGGGCGCGATCGCGACGGAGCGCCGTTTGCCGTCGATCGTTTTTGCCCGGACGAGGAACTCGTCGTTGATGCCGTGATAGCCGCTGCACGTCGCGATGCGGTCGCGTCCGGTGACCGTCCGCGCGAGTCGCACGGCGGCGACGGTGGCCTCGGAACCCGTGTTGCAAAAGGCCGCGCGGTCCATGCCGCTGAATTCGCAGAGCAGCCGCGCGACTTCCCCGGCGATGGGCGATTGCGGCCCGATCTCGATGCCGCGCGTGAGCTGATCGGCGAGCGCGTCGGTGATGAACGGCGGCGAATGGCCGAGCAGATTCGTGCCGAAGCCCATCGTGAAATCGACGTATTCGTTCCCGTCGATGTCCCACATTTTCGAGCCTGCGGAACGCTCGACGACGATCGGATAAACGAGCTCTTTCCAGATCGGACGAAACCCGGAGATCGTGCGCGGATCGGCGAAGTGCGCGCGTTGCTCCTGCGTCATTCGCTTCGACTGGGCGGTGCGTGAGGAGTAGCGGCCGGAGAGCGAATTCAGGTGCTCTTGCTGGCGGGCGGTGAGGCGTTCGCCGGCTTCGCCCGCGATCGGGCGGAAGGGGCCGAAGCTTGTGAACTCGGGAGGCGCGGATGCTTTGCTGGAAAGGCTTCGCGGCTGATTCGCGGGATCTTTAGCGCCGGTCTTTTCGAGATGCGCGGCGAGCGCTTCGAGCGTCGAGAGTTCCTCGAAAAGCTGGCGAAACGCGACTTTGACTCCGAATGATTTTTGCAGGGCAAGCGCGACCTGCGTCAGAAAAAGAGAGTCGAACCCGAGTTCCAGAAGCGTCGCCGAAGCGGCCAGCTTTTCGATGGGCACACCGGACATTTCGTGCAGCAGTGAGCGCAACGCGGTTAGTGCTGGAGCGGCAGATTCGCGGGCCGGAGCCGCGTCAGCGCCGACAGGAATGGCGGTGGGGAGTTGATCGGGCGGCGAAGTGGAATGGCCCCGCGCTGGCTCGATCCAATAGCGTTCGCGCTCGAACGGATACGTCGGCAGCGGCACGCGGAGGCGGCGTTCCCCCGCGCGGTGCAGGCTCCAGTCGATCGCGACGCCGCCGAGCCAGAGTCGCCCCAGCGCCTCCAGCATCGCGGCTTGATCCTGCGTGCCAGAGCTACTGAGCGAGCTGATCACCGTGCCGCCGCGCGATTGGCGGGCGAGCGAGGCGAGCGTGGTGCCGGGGCCGATTTCGAGGAGAAGATGCTGCGGCTCGACCTTTGCGATTGCCGCGGAAAAGCGGACGGTTTCACGCAACTGACGAGCCCAATATTCGGGCCGCGTGAAGTCCGCGCCGTTGCCCGTGAGCGTCGAAAGCATTGGAATATTCGGGGCGTTCATTCGCGCTTTTCGCGCGACGGCGGTGAAGGGCGCGAGCACCGGCTCCATCATCGCCGAATGAAACGCGTGCGAGGTTTGCAGCGCGGCGGACGGCACACCGCGCGCCTCCATTTCCCCGGCAAAAACGGCGAGCCTTTCGCGCGTGCCGGAGACGACGCAAAGGCGCGGAGAGTTGACGGCGGCGAGTTCGATCTCGTGATTGAGATGCGGTGTCAGTTCCGCTTCCGAGAGGCGCACAGCAAGCATGGCTCCGCTCGGAATCTCCTGCATCAGCCGGGCGCGCGTGGCGAGTAGTGTGAGCGCATCATCGAGTGGAAAAACACCCGCCAGGCACGCGGCCGCAAACTCGCCAACGCTGTGCCCGACGAGCGCGGATGGCCGCACGCCCCAGGATTGCCAGAGCTGTGCCATCGCGTATTCGACGGCAAAAATGGCGGGCTGAGCGATGGCCGTTTCTGTCAGCGCTGCCGCGGAGGTGCCCGCGGAATAGAGCGCGTCGAGCAGATCGAAATGCGGCTCCAAAATCGCGGCGCACTGCCGGAGCGCGTCGCGAAAAACAGGCTCGGAGTCGAACAACTCCCGGCACATGCCGGGATGCTGCGCGCCCTGGCCGGGGAACATGAAAGCGACGGTCGCGCCCGATGCTGCAGCGGTTCCGGTGAAGACCCGGCGGGCGTCGTTTTTCTCGAGCGCTCCGACGGCGTCGGCGAGGTCGCGCGCGACGACGATGCGGCGATTTTGAAATTCGTGGCGGCCGACTTGCAGCGTGTGCGCGACATCGGCGAGCGAGAGATCGGGATGCTCGCGGAGATGCCGCGCGAGATGGAGGGCGGCGTGGTCGAGCGCGGCCGGCGTCTTGGCCGAAAGGACGAGAAGCTGCCACGGACGCCCGCCAGCAGAGGATTCGCAGGCCGGTGCCTCCTCGAGAACGGCGTGGGCATTGGTGCCGCCGATGCCGAACGAACTCACTCCGGCGCGCCTCGGTTTGTCGCCGCGCGGCCACTCAGAGAGCGCGGAATTCACGACGAACGGGCTGCCCGCGAAGTCGATCTGCGGGTTCGCCGTTTTGAAATGCAGGCTCGGCGGGAGCACGCCGCGATCAAGCGCCAGCGCGGTTTTGATGAGCCCCGCGACTCCGGCGCCCGCGTCGAGGTGACCGATGTTCGTCTTCACCGAACCGATGCGGCAATGCGCGGTCGCAGCCGACGTTTTGCGAAAAGCGCGGGTCAGCGCGGCGATCTCGATCGGGTCGCCGAGTGCGGTGCCGGTGCCGTGCGCTTCGACGTAGCTGATCGTGTCGGCGGTCACGCCGGCGGCGGCATGCGCGCGGGAAATGACCTCGGCCTGACCTGCCACCGCCGGCGCGGTGAAGCCCGCTTTCGCGGCCCCGTCGTTGTTGATCGCGGTGGCCTTGATGACGCCGAAAATGTGGTCGCCGTCGCGCTGCGCGTCGCTCAGCCGTTTGAGCACGACCGCGGCGATTCCGCTGGCTGCGACGCAGCCGCGCGCCTCGGCATCGAAAGCCCGGCAATGCCCGTCGGGAGAAGGAATGCCGCCATCGACGTGCTCGTAACCGGCGTGCAGCGGCGTGCGGATTCGGCCCCCGCCGACGAGCGCCATTTCGATCTCGCCGGTGCGCAAACTCTGGCAGGCGAGATGCAGCGCCACGAGTGACGAAGAGCAGGCCGTTTGCACGCCGATCGCCGGTCCGCGGAGGTCGAGTTTGTGTGCGACGCGGGTGGCGACGAAATCCTTCTCGTTGCCGAGCGTGAGCGCGTATTGCCCGAGCAGCGGGGCAAGCTCCGGGCGCGTCGCGAGGTTGTTTTGAAAGTAGCTGTTCAGCGCGAGGCCGGCATACACGCCGATCGCGCCGCTGCAGCGCGACACGTCCTGACCCGCATGTTCAAAGGCTTCCCACGCGCACTCGAGAAAGACGCGCTGCTGCGGATCCATCAGCTCCGCCTCGCGCGGTGGGTAGCCAAAAAAGGAGGCGGCGAAGCGGTCGGCGTCGTCGATCGGCGCGCCGGCGTTCACGTATCCGGGCTGTTCTAAAATGGCGGGATCAATGCCGGAGGCGCGCAGCTCTTCAGGCGTGAAAGGGCGGATCGATTCGACCCCGGCGCAGAGATTTTCCCAAAACGCGGCGACATCGCGCGCGCCGGGAAAACGGCCGGCCATGCCGATGATGGCGATCGGTTCGTCGGCGACCGGCACGGCGCGGTTTGGTGGTGAAAGCGCGGCCGGCTTTTCGTAGCCGAGTCTTGCCGCGAGCTGCCACGTTTGGTCGGAGAGAAAGTTGTCGGTGAGGACGCCGAACCAGCCCTCGGCGACTTTGGAATTGATCGCGCGGTGCTCGCGGAAACGCGGGTCGTCCGCGGTGTGCAGCGCCGACGTTTCGGCGCGGGTTTCGCTTTTGTACGGGTCGAGAAGCGCGGGGTCGAACGGGATGGCGAGCGCCGCGCAGAGAGCCTCCATGCTGGAGCGCGGGTCACCGACGAGATCGGTGAAACGCAGATGATGTTGCCTTTCGCCCGGCACCGTCGCGAGGAAGTCGAGGGTGTTCTGATGGGCGATCAGCCAGACATTTTCGCCGGCCTCGCGGGGCGTGAGATCGAGGGCCTGCGGCAAATAAACTCGATCCATCCGCTGCTTTTCGAACGAGCGGATCATCTCGTACGGATGGCGCGAGAGGTGGATGTAAAAGGCGTCGTCGAAGATCGACTCCGCCTGCCGCAGCGTCGCCGGGTCGAGAGCGTAGGACGGCGATTTATCGACGAGTTCGCGCGGCGCGATCCATCGCTGGAGACGGGCAAAAAATTCGGTGGTCGTGAGGTTTGCGCGCTCGCATTCGGCGAAGAGGCGCTCGGCTTCCGCGGCGTCGCAGCCGCGGATTTGCTGGATCGCCCGGATCGGGCCATCGCGCCAAATCGAGCCCGCGCCGGAGCAGGCGGCGCGGCGTTCCGCGAGCGTGTCGCAGCCGAGCAGGCGCAGCTCCGAAGTGGTGAAAAGAGCCGGATGCCCGGCCAGCATGGCGCGGAGCAGCGTGGTGCCGGAGCGCGGCGGCGAGAGGATGAAAATGGCGCGGCGGTTTTTGGCGACCGGCGACGAGAGGGTTGGACGATATTTTGGGATCGAAGCGCGGACGCGCTCGATCGTGGAGGCGCTGAGTTTTGGGGGGTGCGCGTTGCCGGATGCCGCAGCTTCGCTGAACGTCCGCGCGATGGCGGCGGGGTAGTGTTTTCTGAGGTAGCTCGCGAGTTGAGCGACGGTCGGCGCTTCGAAGATCGCGACGACGAAAACTGGTTCGCCGATCTTTTGCTGGAGCCGGGCGACGAGCATCGCGGCACGCAGCGAGTCGCCGCCGAGCTCGAAGAATTTGTCGTCGATGCCGACCTCATCGAGCTCCAGCGCGTCGCGCCATTCTGCCGCGAGATGCTGTTCCAGCGGGCCTCGCGGGGTGGCGAAGGCGGAGTCGAGGGACGGCCTCTCGCGGGTCGGCGCGGGCAGCGCGGCGCGGTCGAGTTTGCCGTTTGGGGTGAGCGGAAAGGTGTCCAGTCCGATGAAACCCGAGGGCATCATGAAGGCGGGAAGTTTCTCCGCGAGCACGCGGCGGAGTTCGATGACCGGGCATTCGCGGGGGGTGAAGTATGCGACCAATCGCCCGCCGCCGTCGTTGGTTTGCTGCACGACTGCGGCGGTGGCGCGGATGCCGGGAGCGGTCAGGAGCGCGGCTTCGATGGCGTCGAGTTCGATGCGGTGGCCGCGGATTTTCACCTGCCGATCGATGCGTCCGAGGAACTCGAGATTGCCGTCCGGGAACTCGCGGGCGAGGTCGCCGGTTTTGTAAATCCGCGCGCCGGGGACCGTGCTCCACGGGTCGGGGAGAAACGTCGCGGCGGTGAGTTCGGGCTGGTTGAGGTAGCCCTGCGCGACGCCGTCTCCGCCGATGTGCATTTCGCCGGGAAGGCCGGTGGCGACAGGGTTTCCGGCCTCGTCGAGCAGATGAATCTGCGTGCGGGCGATCGGCTTTCCGATGGTGAGGGGCTGTGTCGCGTCGAGCTGGCAGGCGGTGCTCCAGACGGTTGCCTCGGTCGGACCGTATTCGTTGAAAAGCGCGGCGCGCGGCAGTCGTCGGGCGTGTTCCGCGGGGAGCGCGGGCGGGCAGTTTTCGCCCGCGACGATGACGGTGGCGAGCGAGTCGAGGCGACCGGGCGCGCTGAGCAAAAGGGCGTGGAGCGACGGCAGGCAGAGCGTGTGCGTGATGCGTTCCGCGTCGATCAATGCGGCGAGCGCCGCGGGGTCGCGCTCTTCTCCGCCAGCAGGCAGGACGAGCGTGCCACCACTGCACAGGGTCCAGAAAATTCCGGCGACGGAGCTGTCGAAAGCGAACGACGAGAGCAGCAAAAAGCGGGTCGGCGGAACCGTGTAAAATTCGAGTCGCGCACGGGTGGAATGAGCGAGGTTTCCGTGCGAAACGAGCACACCTTTCGGCTTCCCCGTGGAGCCCGAAGTGTAGATCACATACGCCAGCCGATCGGCCAGGGCAGAGGGAAGGAGGCCTGCGGGGGAGTCGGTGTCCTGCTGATCTTCGAGCAAGAGAACCTCGACTTCGGACGCGGGCACTTTCCCGGACAGCGGACGCGTCGTGAGCGCGAAACGGGCGCCGCAATCGGCGAATGTGAACGCGAGCAAATCGGCCGGATATTCCGGGTCGATCGGGACGTAGGCGCAGCCCGCTTTCAAGATCGCGAGCAACCCGACGACCGTCTCGGGCGAGCGTTCGGCGAGGATCGCGACGCACGATCCGGCGACTGCGCCGCGAGCGAGGAGGCGATGCGCGAGAGCGTCGGACCGGTGTTCGAGCTCGCGGAAGGCCAGCCGCTTTTCGCCGCAGATGAGGGCCACCGCGTCCGGTCGTTTTTGCGCCTGCGCGCGCACGGCGTCGGGCACGAGAAGGCCGTGAAAAAATCCGTCCATCACTGAATGCGGACGTTTTTGGCACCGCACCGCAGCGCCGTCAGCCGGACCGGGCGCGTCGCCTGCCCCGAGCGCGAGGTAGTCTCGATGGATCGTCGATGCATGTTTTTGTTTGCGTGCCGGATTGGGCGACACGGATGCTCGCGCGGTTCATGTCGGTCGATTCGCATTCCCGCACAAGCACCGCTTATGCCAGCCGAAAATTCCCGGTGCTCTCCCGCGCATGGAATTGAAGGGATACACGACGGGTGATTTCGACCGGGGCGCGTCGCGCGGGAGGGAGGCGCTGTGGTTTTTGGCGAAGGTCGTATTTTTCCTGAATCCGTGGCCGTGGCCATCGGCGGTGCGGGTGTTTTGGCTCCGAACTTTCGGGGCGAAAATCGGCGCGCGGGTGGTGGTGCGGGCGAATGTGAACGTCTCTTTTCCGTGGCGGCTGACGGTCGGCGATGATGTCTGGATCGGCGAAGAAGTGATCCTGCTGACGCTCGCGGAGACGGTGATCGAGTCGAACGTCTGCATCTCGCAGCGCGCGTTTTTGTGCACGGGCTCGCACCGGTTTCGCGCGCCGGGTTTCGATCTGGTGACGAAGCCGATCACGGTGCGCGGCGGGTCGTGGATCGCGGCGCAGGCGTTCATCGCGCCGGGGGTGGAGATCGGCGCGGGGAGCATGGTTTGCGCGGGGAGTGTGGTGATCGAAAATGTCGCGGCGGGGACGGTGGTGCGGGGAAATCCAGCGGTCGCGGTGCCTCGCCAATCCCGATAACGACGGCATCTTGCAAATGGCCACGAGCGAGAGGATGAGCCACGGACAGACACGGAGAGAAAGGCAGGGGAAAACGTCGAACGTCGAACGTCGAACGTCGAACGTCGAAGTGGGGAGCACGACGGGGCTTTTCTTTCTTCGACGTTCGACGTTCGACGTTCGGCGTTCGACGTTCGACGTTTCTGCTCCGGCTTCTGCCTTCCCCTTTCCGTCGCTGTCTGTGGCGGTCCGTGGCTCATTTTCAGCCCGGCGATTTGGGAAAAGCTTTTGACCACGGAGTTTCGGCGATGCGCATCCTGTTTTTGAATCAGTTTTTTCCGCCCGATCCCGCGCCGACGGGGGTGCTTTTTCGGGAACTTGCGGATGTGCTGGCGGCGGATGGGCACGCGGTGAATTTCGTGGCGGCGCGGCGTGAATATCGGGGCGGGCAGGGGACGCGCGGGCGGATGGGGCGCGAGTTGAAGGCGCTCGGCGTGATGCTGCTCGACGGGTTGCGCGCGCCGCGGGCGGATGTGGTGATTTCGGGCACGTCGCCGCCGTGCCTGCTGGTCGTGGCGACGCTGGTCGCGCTGCGGCACCGGGCGCGTTCGATCCACTGGATCATGGACCTTTATCCCGAAATCGCGGTCGCGCTCGGCGAGCTGCGCGACGGATTTTTGGCGCGCGTGATCTCCAAGATGATGGGCTGGGCGTATCGCCGCTGTGCCCGCGTGGTCGCGCTGGATTCAGACATGGCGGAGCGGCTCCGGCGGCACGGGATCGAGGCGGAAATCGTGCGTCCGTGGGTTTTTCGCAGCGTGCTCGGGCAGCGCGAATCGGCCGCGCCGGTCGAGCCGTGGGCGTGGGTTTATTCGGGAAATCTCGGGCGGGCGCACGAGTGGGCGACGCTGCTGGAGGCGCAGGCGATTTTGGAAAGGCGGGCCTGTGGAATCCGGCTGCTTTTTCAAGGCGGCGGGCCGTCGTGGCCGGCGGCACAGGCGCGCGCGAAGGCGCTTGGGCTCGAGGATTGCGAGTGGCGGCCCTACGTGGCGGAGGAGGAATTACGCGCGTCGCTGCTGCGCGCCGAGTGCTGTGTCGTGACACAGCTTCCCGTCGCGCAAGGGCTGCTTTGGCCGAGCAAATTGGGGCTGTTGCTCACGCTGCCGCGACCGATTTTGTGGGTCGGCCCGGTGGATGGAGCGATCGCCCGCGAGTTGCGGGCGCTGCCGCACACCGGGGTTTTCGCTCCGGGGCAGGCGGGTGAAATTGCGGACTGGCTGGAGGCTCTCCGCGCGAGCGAGCGGACGTTTGCGGCGATCCCGGCGTTTGATGCCGAAGCCCATCGCGCGCGATCGCTGGAGACATTGCGCGTGCTGGTCGGCGGTCGCGAGTCCTCGTGAAGCCGGAGCGCACCGGCGTATTTCTGTCGTCGGCGAAAAAAAGTCCCGGCTGAGCAGCGGGTCGATTTCCGTCATCCTGAGCGCCGCGCAACTGGTGAGCAGGACCCAAATGGCGCGACCTGATGTGTGGATCGGGAATCGCCTGAATACCGGAGGCACCGTGGAGAATCGACCCGAACGCCAGCGTCGCAGGGGGATTCCCTGTTTTGCAATGGCACCCCCGATGCTTAACTCCGCCCCCATGCTTTTCGCCGCCTCCAACACGACGCCTTTCGAGGCCGATTCCCGCTCCCGGCGCGCGCGGGGGGAGGGCGTGAAGTGATCTTCTCGATCGGTTTTTTTCTGCTCGGGTTTTTGATCTCGTTTCTCGCGACGCCGTGGGTCATCCGGCTGTCCAGAAATGGCCTCGGCCTCGATCACGCCGATCAATCCCGGAAGACCCACGCGGTGCCGATTCCGCGGCTCGGCGGCGCGCCGATCATGCTCGCGATTTCCGTCGGGCAAATCCTGATCCTCTCATTCCAGCCGCAGCACGCGACGACGTGGTTCCCGGTCCTGCTCGGGAGCGTGATGATGTACGGGCTCGGACTGTGGGACGATTTAAAGCCGCTCGGCGCGCGGAAAAAACTGGCGGGGCAAATCCTCACGGCGGGCATCGTTTACGCGATGGGCTTGAGCATCGATCGCGTCTCGTATCCCGGCGGCGCGTGGAGCGTGGAGCTCGGCGCATGGAGCGCGCCGGTCACCATTTTCTGGCTGATCGCGGTGCCGAATATCGTGAATCTCATCGACGGATTCGACGGGCTCGCGGGCGGGCTCGGGCTGTTCATGGCCGTCACGCTCGGGATCGTCGGTCTTTATAATGAGCAGCTCGCCGTGGCCTGGTATGCCTTCACGATGGCCGGCGCGCTGCTCGGATTTCTCGTCTTCAATTTCCCGCCCGCCCGCATTTTTCTCGGCGACGGCGGCGCGTATCTCATCGGCTTCACCATCGCCGCGCTCTCACTCACGAGCTCGAACAAAGGCTCCGTCGCCGTCGTTCTGTTGGTCACGATCGTCGCGCTCGGCGTGCCGATTCTCGACACCACTTTCGCGCTGCTCCGGCGCGCCGTCCGCGGCTTCCCGCTCTTCCACGCGGACGACGAGCACATTCATCATCGGCTGGAAAAACTCGGCTTTTCCAAACGCCGCATCGTCCTCGGAATCTACGGCGTTGCGGTCGTGCTCAGCCTGCTCGCGCTCAGCATCGTCTGGACGCAGGCGCGCACGCTGCCGCTCGGGATCGCCTTCATTTTCCTGCTCGCGGTCGGCGTGCTCCGCTACTTCCACCGGGTCCGCGATTTGGACGAGTTGTGGCGGAAAATGGGCCGCGTTTTCGGGCAGCGGCGCGACGTGGAATATGCGCTATTGCAGGCGCGGTTGCTGGAGCTGGAAGTCGAGCGCTGCACGTCGGGCGAGGAGTTTTGGCAGCTTTTCCACAGCACGCTGCGGCGCGTCGGCTTCGTCGAGAAACCCGAGCCGGACGGCCACGTCGCCCTGCATGTGAAATACAACGGCAGCACGCCGTGGACGCTCCACGCGCCGACCGATCGCGCCACGCGGCGCGAGTGGCAGCGCATCGCGGAGTGCTTCCGCCCCGCGTATATCAAAGGTCGCGCGCGATGGGTCCCGTGAGCCGGCGGAGCCGGGCGAAAGTGGCCGAGCCCGCCCCGCCCTCGGATTGGCCGCGCGTGCTCGCGCTCACGATTTTTTTCCTCCTCGCGCTCGCCGCGCCGCTGGCGTTCGGAGCGGTGGATCGCCTCACGCAAATCGCCCTGCTCGCGCTCCTCGCGATCGGCGTCCTCGCGCAGCCGCCGCAGTTCGCACGCGTCGGCCGGACCGTGAATCTCGCGCTCCTCACGCTGCTCGCGCTGGTCGTTTTGAAAGAGTTCGGCCCCGCGAAATTCTTCGGCCACACCGCCTGGCGCACGGAGCTCGTCGAGAGCTTCGGGCTCGCGCTGCCGTGGACGCATCACCCCGAGCCGGCGCGTTCTTTCGATGCGCTGCTCGCGGTCGCGGCGGCGGCGATTTGGTTCGTCTGGGTGCGCTCGCTCGCCGCCGTGCGCGAGAATCGCGCGATCCTCGCGTGGAGCCTTTTCGCCGCCGCGGCACTGGTCGCCATCGCCTCCTTCGCGGGGAAAAGCCACGACCCGCGCGCGATCTGGGGACTGCGCTACACGCCGGGCTGGCGCGGCTTCGGACCGTTCCCAAATCGCAATCACACCGCCTGCTTTTTCGCGATCAGCGCGGTTTTTGGCGCGGGCTGCACGACGTGGGCCGGGATGCGGAAAAAACACGGTCTGCTCGTCCTCGGCATTGCGATGATCGGCCTGCTCGTCGGCGCGTTGTTCGCGACGGAATCGCGCGGCGGAATCATCGCGTTTGGCGCCGGTGCGGTCGTTTTCGTCGCCTTCGTTTTGGCGAAACTGCGCAACCGCCGCGCCCTCGGCGTGGTCTTCGCCTCGGTGCTCCTCGCGCTCGCGGTCGCGCTCGTTTTCGGCTCCAGATCGCTCACGCGATTTTCGTCGGCGGAGAGCGCCCGGATTTCCAATCAACTGCGCGTGGAAATCTGGCGCGATGCCACCGCGATGTGGAAAGACGCGCCGCTTTTCGGCCACGGGCTCGGTTCGTTCCCGCAGCTTTTTCCGATGTATCAAACCATGCAGCTCGACGACCAGATCGTGCTGCATCCCGAGAGCAGTTGGCTCCTCTGGCTGACCGAACTCGGCGCGGTCCCGGTGCTGCTCGGCGTCGGACTTTTCTTCGCGCTCATCGCGGTGCATGCGCGCGAAAATTTCCGCTCGCGCCACACCTTTTATCTCCGCGCCGGAGGCTTCGCTGCCGCCGCCGGGCTGCTCGCGCACGCGGCCATCGACCTGCCGGCGCATCGCTGGGGCACCCTCGCCTTTGCCCTCGCCGCGCTCGGCCTCGCCTGTCCGTGGCGCGCGCGCGGCGTCGTCCTCCCGCCGTCCCGGAAGCCGGCGCTGCTCGCCCTCGGCATCGCGGGATTTTGGGCGTTGCCGCTGTATTCCGGCGGTCCGGCCTGGTCGCCACTCACGCTCGATCGCCTGCTCGTCCGGCAGGCGACATCGGGCAATGTGACGCCCCCCGAGTTCGAGCAGGCGCTGCGATATTTTCCGCTCAATGCCTCGCTGCATCAGGCCGCGGGGATGGCGCGACTGCGCTCCGGCACCCCGTCCGGCGAATGGCGGCGGCACTTTCAAATCGGGAACCGACTCGTCCCAGGTTCGTGGCGTTCGCCCGCCGAGCAGGCGCGCGCGACCCGGCAGATCTCGCCCGGCTTTTCCTTGTCTTCGTGGCAGGTCGCGATCGAACGCGGCGGGCATCAGCGCGAAGATTTGCTCGCATTGGGGATGCGGGATTTCGCCGGAGATTCCGCCGCCGAGACCACCTGGAGCAGCTACGCCGAGGCCCACCCCGACCTCCTTCTCGCCTATGCTCGCTCGGCGCCGGAGCCGCTCGCGCGCGACGCTTACGAGAGATGGTGGAAGGTGCGCGGTCTCGGGGACACGCCGGTGACCGACGCCGAAGTCCAGGCCTTTTACTCCGCCCTCCGGCGCTGGGGCACGCCGGAGCAACTCGCCGCGTGGATGGCACGCCGGCCCGATTTGCAGGCACGCGATTCCAGAATTTGGGCGGCGATCGTTCAGCAGTGGGGCGATGATCCGGGCGCGTGGGCGCTGCTCGCGCGCGCCTTTCCCGAACCTGAATTTCCAGCGCCCCGCCAGCCGATTGTCCGCGAAGACCTCGAGCGCCGATGGAAAACCGACCCGCGCGATCTCGTCAACGCCCGCGCCCTCGCGCACTTCCTCGTCACTTCCGACGAAGAAACGGCCGCCCGAAAAATCATCCTCGAAGTCGCGCGCCGGCGCGCCGCGCCAGACTGGTTCGTCGCAAAAGCCGCGCATCTCCTCGCCGCCTCCGGCGAACTCCCGGAAGCCATCGCCCTCCTCCTCCGCCCGCCGGCGCGCTGACTTTTTCGATTTCCGATCCGCGGTTTCGGATTAAATAGCGACCGTCGTGGCGACTTCCTCACTTCTCCAAACCCAGCATCCGCACACCCGCGCCGTGGACGCCGGAGTCCGCGAGCGCGTCTGCGAATTCATCGCACGGAAAGGTCTGCGCATGACCACGCAGCGCGAAGCGATCATCGAGGCGGCGTTCGGAACGACCGAGCATTACACCGCCGAGGACCTGCTCGGGATGGCAAAAAAAATCGATCCCTCCGTCTCCCGCGCGACCATTTACCGCACGCTCCCGCTGCTCGTGGAATGCGGCGTGTTGAAGGAAATGGACTTTGGCGGCGACCACAAATTTTACGACCCGAACTTCATCGATCACCCGAATCACAACCACCTGATTTGCACCGATTGCCACAAGATCGTGGAGTTCGACGATGTGCATATCGACACGCTGGAAACTTGCATCAGCAAGCGCCTCGGCTTCTCCCCCGAGAAAAAAAGCGTCCGCATCGAGGCGAGCTGCGATGAGCTGAAGCAGAAGGGCGCGTGCGGGAAAAAGAAGGTCTGAAGTTTCCGGTTCTTCGCGCCGGAGGCTTGGGGGGAAATCAGCGGGCGGCGTCAGCCACCGGAATCTGGATCCCACACGGATGCGCACCGACGGGGCGCCGGAACTCGACTGTCCAAGTCGGTGGATTTTATGTCACGGCCTTGTCGAAATTCCGTTCTCATCCGTTGGTCGCGGTCTTGGTGGTCCTGCTTTTGGCAGTGGGCCACGGGGAACAAATCTTTGGGCAGTTTGCGCGACATCATCACGAGTGGCAGGCGCATCGGGACGCGGAAGCCAGTGGTCCCAAAGGCGCCGACCATCAACAGGGCGAAGGTGATCCGAAGCGCGGCGACAACTGCTGCCTGGAACATCTGAATGTGATCGGCGCGGTGCCTTCAGTGATGTTTGCGCTGATCGTGAATCGGCAGCAAGTGGGGCTCGTGGCGACGAGCGTGGCGAGCCGGGTGGAAGCTCCGGTTCGGGGGATCGATTACCCGCCTCAGTTGAGCTAACCGGCCCGCGGTGTGCCTTCGTGCCTTGACGGCGCGTGCGGCGCGAGGCGCAGGCCGAAGTGTCGCTGAATGTCGCGTTGCGCGAGGTCGAGCGAAAGATCGCCGGCGCGCTGCACGCCTACGAAACTTTCCTCGCCGAGATGGCGCAATGGCCAGCGGATGTCGCGGAGAAATTCGGCGACGCGGCGCGCAAGGGCGATGAAAACTACCGGCTCGGAGCGCTGCCGATCACCACTTACACCGAGCTGCAGACGGAATATCTCGACACCGTGGACGCGCTGCTTTCCACGCAAGCCGATGCGCTGGAAGCCCGGCAGCAGCTTGAACTCCTGACCGGACTGAATCTCGGAGACGCGCCGCCGCAGCGGCCCGAAACCGACGATGCGAAGCCCGCCGCCAAGCAGGCTGCGGCTCCCCAGCCTGCGCGCCGATGATCGACAAGATTCTCGAGTTCGCGATGCGCCAGCGGGCGGTGGTGCTGCTGGGCGCGTTTGGTCTGCTCGGGGGCGGGCTGTGGTCGGCGTGGCATCTGCCGATCGATGCCGTGCCGGACATCACCGGCGTGCAGGTGCAGGTGAATACGGAAGTTTCCGCGCTCGCGGCCGAGGAGTCCGAAAAGCTCGTCACGCGGCCCAACGAAGTGGAGCTCGCCGGCCTGCCCGGCGTGGAGGAAATGCGCTCGCTGACGAAGTTCGGCCTCTCGCAGGTCACGCTCCAGTTTGCCGACGGCACCGACATTTTCCGCGCGCGGCAACTGGTGGCCGAGCGGCTCCGAAATGCCGCCGGGCAATTGCCTTCGGGCACTTCCCCGAAGCTCGCGCCGATCAGCACCGGGCTCGGGAGCGATTCTCGTCGTCGCCGTGCTGCTCGCGTTGCGCGGGATGCCGTTTTCGATCACCGCCGCCGTCGGTTTCATCGCCCTCAGCGGCGTGGCCGTGCTGAACGGTTTGGTGCTGGTGACCTACTTCAATCAGCTCCGCGAAAAAGGCTGCGCGATCCGCGACGCGGTGCTCGAAGGCTCCTGCACGCGCCTGCGCCCCGTGCTCATGACCGCGCTCGTCGCCTCGCTCGGGTTCCTGCCAATGGCCTTGGCCACCGGCGCTGGCGCGGAAGTGCAGCGCCCGCTCGCGACGGTCGTCATCGGCGGCATCATCAGCTCGACGCTGCTGACGCTCATCGTGCTCATCGTGCTCATCGTGCTCCCCGTGCTGTATCGGATGTTCGAGCGCGAGCCCGCCACCGCCACTCGGGAGCCGGAGATCGCGCCTGCCTGATCCAGGCACTTGCTTGCATTGCCTTGGTCTGCTGGAGAAGTGATTCTCTCGGAAAACTCTGCGCGCCTCTTCTCTTGCCAACTGCTGATTTCCAAATCCTAAATTCAAGATGTGGCACGGCCGATTCAAAGAGCAGACAGCGGAACTTCTTCAGCGCTTCAGCGAGTCGATTAGCTTCGATTGGCGGTTGTGGAGCCACGACATCGAGGGCTCGATCGCGCATTCCGCAGCCCTGGAAAAAGCGGCGTTGATCACCGCTGCGGAGCGGGAAAAAATCGTCGCGGGTCTGCGCGAGATCGGCGGCGAAATCGAGCGCGGCGAGTTCGAATTCAAGGTCGGGCTCGAGGACATTCACATGAACATCGAGGCGGAGCTCACGCGCCGCATCGGCGACCCCGGCGCGAAGCTCCACACCGCCCGCAGCCGCAACGATCAGGTCGCGCTCGACCTCCGCCTCTACCTCCGCGCCGAGTCGGATGCGCTCGTTTTTTCGCTCCGCGAGATGCAGCGCGCGCTCGTCGAACTCGCCGAGCGGCATCGCGAAATCATCATCCCCGGCTACACGCATCTGCAGCGCGCGCAGCCCGTCTATTTCGCGCACCATCTGCTCGCCTACGTCGAGATGTTCGACCGCGACATCGGCCGCATCCGCGACTGCCGCGCGCGGCTGAACGTGATGCCGCTCGGCTCGGGCGCGATCGCCGGATCAACCATCCTGCTCGATCGCGAGCTGATCGCGCGGCTGCTGGATTTTCCGGCGGTCACGCAAAATTCGATGGACGCCGTGAGCGATCGCGACTTCGCCGTCGAGCTCCTCGCCGCGCTCGCGCTGGTCGCCACGCATCTTTCGCGGCTCAGCGAAGACGTGATTTTGTGGGCTTCGAGCGAGTTCAAATTCATCACGATTTCCGACGCGTTCACGACCGGCAGCTCGCTCATGCCGCAGAAAAAAAACCCCGACGTCGCCGAGCTCACGCGCGGAAAAACGGGCCGCGTTTTCGGCAATCTGCTCTCGCTCCTGACCACGCTCAAAGGCCTGCCGATGACCTACAATCGCGACATGCAGGAGGACAAGGAGCCGGTCTTCGACTCGATCGACACGGTCAAATCTGCGCTCGCGATTTTCGCCGCGATGCTCGCCGGCATCCGCGCGAATCCCGCGCCGTGCGCCGCCGCCGTCGCCGACCCGATGCTCCTCGCGACCGACCTCGCCGATTACCTCGTCAACCGCGGCGTCCCCTTCCGCCAAGCCCACTCGATCATCGGCCGCGCTGTCGCCCTCTGCGGCGAGCGCGGCTGCGAACTCCCGCAGCTCACCCTCGAAGATTTCCGCGCGCTCTCCTCCGCGTTCGAGCCCGACGTTTTCGCGATGCTCGAACTCAAAAACGCGATGTCCGCGCGGCAGGGAATCGGCGCGCCGTCGCCGCAAAACATCGCCGCCCAACTCGCCCGCTGGACCACCGCGCTCGCCAAGCAAAGCGCGGAGCGCTGAGATCTGGGTAGCGCGCTCGTCTCGAGCGCTGGTCGAGGCGTCCCGCCTCGACGGACTTTCCTCCGCGCGCGATTCGAGGAGGGCGGGCCGTTTTGAAAGTTCGTTTCGGCGGGACGCCAAAACCAGCGCTCGGGACGAGCGCGCTACCCGGAAGCGCGTGCCGCGCGACTACTCGCGCGGCCCGACGTCGCCGTACGCGTGGACCTTTTCGCAGATGAGTCGGAGCTGGCTTTCAAGGTCGCCGGATGCCGTTTTGAACGCATCGGCGTCGATGGTCAGTGGCGCTCCGAGGACGACGAGCGGGGCTCCAAATTCCGGCGTGCGCATCGCCTGCTCGACGCTCAATCCGCCGACCGCCTGCACCGGCACGCCGACCGCCGCGACGACCTCGCGGAGCTGATCGAGCGGGCTCGGGCAGCGCCCACCCGCGGCGACGATTCCGCGCCGTTCGTCGTAGCCGACGTGGTGGACGATGTAGTCGCAACCCAAGTCCTGAAGCCGTTTCGCAGCCGCGACCATGTCGGGAGCGCCGAGATTGTCGCCCATGATTTTGATCCCAAAATCGCGGCCCGCCTGCACGACGACTTTGATCGTCTCGGCGTGCGCGCGCTCCATCACGACGACGTGCGTCGCGCCCGCTTCGGCCATCAATTTCGCCTCCAGCCAGCCTCCGTCCATCGTCTTCAAATCGGCCACGATTGGCACGTTCGGGAACTCGCGCCGCAACGCGCGCACACCGTGCATTCCCTCCGAAATGATCAGCGGCGTCCCGGCTTCGAGCCAATCGACGCCGGCCCGCAGCGCCATCCGCGCGGTGTCGAGAGCTTCGGAAATGTCGGTCAAGTCGAGGGAGATTTGGACGATGGTTTTCATGGCGACAGGCGAGTTGGCGAAAGCGGAAAGTTCGTCATCCTGAGCGCAGCCCGGCTTTGCGGGCGGAGTCGAAGGACCTCTTACTTTTCTCCCCGAGCGCGCGCGCAACGAGGGGAAAAGTAAGAGGTCCTTCGACTGCGCTGTCGCTCCGCTCAGGATGAACGGAAGAAACGGACGCGCTCGTTTACAGCGCGCCTTTCTCGTGGTCGAGTCGGGGCCATTTGAAAACCATCGCGCAGTGCCATTTTTACGGAATCATCGACCTCGGCTACATCGTCGCAGGCGACATTTTGCCGGTCGCGGAGCGGATGATCGAGGGTGGCGTGGACGTGCTCCAACTTCGCGCCAAAAACGCGACGGAGGCCGAGATCGAAGCCCTCGGACAGTGCCTGATTTCGGTGACGGAAAAGGCGGGCGTCCCGCTGATCATCAACGATTTTCCGCAGCTCGTGCCGACGATCGGAGCGGTCGGCGCGCATGTCGGGCAGGACGATTTTTCCGTCGAAGATGCGCGCTGGCGAGCGGGGCGGGCGCTGGCTGGCGAGGTCGCGCGACCGTTGATCGGGAAATCGACGCACAGCTTCGAGCAGGCCGTCGCCGCCGAGCAGGAAGGCGCGGATTACATCGGCTTCGGGCCGCTTTTTGCCACGCCGACAAAACCTGGCCGGCCCGCGATCGGACTCGCGGAAATCCGGCGCGCGCACGAGGCCGTGAGCATCCCGATTTATTGCATCGGCGGGATCAAACTGGAGAACCTCGACGAGATCCTCGCGGCCGGCGCGCGCCGCGTCGTGATCGTCTCGGGAATTTTGCAGGCGCCCGACATCGTCGCGTATTGCCGCGAGGTGAAGGAGCGGCTGAATTTAGCATTTCCGATTTAGCATTTAGCATTTGAAGCCGGAGCGCGCGCGGCTAGACGAAGCGCCGCAAAACCTGGCAGACGCGGCTCTGCGGAGCTCCGAAATGCTCAATCCCAAATGCTAAATCCTAAATCATCCATGTCCGTTCTCGTCGTTGGTTCCGTCGCGCTCGATACCGTCAAAACGCCCGTCGAGGAGCACGCTGATTTGCTCGGCGGGTCGGCGTCGTATGCGTCGGTCGGCGCGAGTTTTTTCACGCCGGTGAATCTGGTGGGCGTGGTCGGAAGCGACTTCCCGACCG
The DNA here is from genome assembly GCA_043777315.1 of Spartobacteria bacterium. GTDB lineage: Bacteria > Verrucomicrobiota > Verrucomicrobiia > Chthoniobacterales > Chthoniobacteraceae > CAIURC01. The sequence continues at coordinate 93,616 of JAYVPW010000150.1, forward strand.
CGCATGTGGACTATTTTCGCACGCGCCGCATCGACCTCGCCGGGCTGCAGACCGTGGAGGGAAAAACCTTCCGCTGGTCGGGCGAATACATGTGGGATCTGAACACGCGCGAGACGCGGAGCGTGGAGCTGAATGTGTTCGAACATTTCACGCCGACGCTGCCCGCGGGCTACGCGGAAACGCCTTTCGTTTTGCTCGCGAACATTGCGCCTTCGCTGCAAAGCCATGTGCTCGATCAGATGCAGAAACCGCGCTTCGTCATCGCCGACACGATGGACCTGTGGATCAACATCGCGAACGACGATTTGCGGGCGCTGCTGCCGCGGGTGGACATGTTGATTTTGAACGACGGCGAGGCGCGGCAGTTCACGGGTGAAACCAGTCTGATCAAGGCTGGCGCAAAGATCCGGGCGCTCGGGCCGAAATATGTGGCGATCAAAAAAGGCGAGCACGGCTGCCTGCTTTTTGGGGAAAACGAGTTCTTCAGTTGCGGCGCCTATCCGCTCGAAGACATCCACGATCCGACCGGTGCGGGAGATACATTTGCCGGCGGGCTCGCGGGTTATTTGGCGGCGCAAAATCGCGGCGAGGTGACTTTCGCGCAGCTCCGAAAAGCGGTCGTCTTTGGCAGCGTGCTCGCGAGTTTCAACGTCGAAGCGTTCAGCCTTGAACGGCTCCGCACGCTGACGCAAAACGACATCGACGAGCGCTTCGAAATGTTCCGGTTGATGAGCCAATTCGAGGCGATCTGATTTCCGCTTTTCCGACGCGACCTTCGCACCTAGAAACTCCGCCCCATGTTTACTCGCTCCGCCTCGCAGCCCATCTCGGTCGTCACCGGCGGTGCGGGCTTTCTCGGTTCGCATCTCTCCGACCGGCTCCTCGCTGAGGGGCATCGTGTGATTGGGCTCGATAACTTCATCACCGGCAAAACCGGGAACATCGAACACCTCGCCGGGAACGAGAATTACAAGTTCATCAAGCAGGACGTTTCGAATTACATTTTCCTGCCGGACGACGTCGATTTCGTCTTCCATTTTGCCTCACCCGCGAGCCCGATCGACTACCTCGAGCACCCGATTCCGACGCTGAAAGTGGGCGCGCTCGGCACGCACAACACGCTCGGTTTGGCGAAGGCAAAAGGGGCGACTTTCCTGCTCGCTTCGACCTCGGAATGTTACGGCGATCCGCTCGTTCATCCGCAAAAAGAGGATTACTGGGGCAACGTGAATCCGATCGGTCCGCGCGGCGTTTACGACGAGGCGAAGCGCTTCGCCGAGGCGATGACGATGGCCTACCACCGCTATCATCACGTCGATTCGAAGATCGTCCGCATCTTCAACACCTACGGCCCGCGGATGCGGCTGCGCGACGGGCGCGTGGTGCCGGCGTTCATCGGCCAGGCGTTGACGGGTCAGCCGCTGACCATTTTCGGCGACGGCTCACAGACGCGTTCGTTCTGTTTCGTGAGCGATCTCGTCGATGGAATTTTTAAGCTGGCGATGTCGGATTTCCACGAACCGGTGAACATCGGCAACCCTCGCGAGATGACGATCAAGCAGTTCGCCGAGGAGATTCAACGGATCACCGGGACGGCTTCCGAAATCGAATACCGGCCGCTGCCCGTCGATGATCCAAAAGTGCGGCAGCCGGACATTTCGCGGGCTCGCGCGGTGTTGAAGTGGGAGCCCCGCGTGGAATTCGAGCAGGGGATTCGCGCCACGATCGACTACTTCAAAACGCGGCTGAATTGATGGCGTCGCCACTTTTTTTCTAGCCAACGGAAATCAAATGTTCGACATAACAGCCCCCTGTCGGATTCCCCCTCCCCAAGAATTTTTCCCGCTATGAAATCCCTCTGTTTTTCCGCCGTCGCCGTTGTGGCCTTCACCCTCTCAGCTTCCGCGCAAGTGCCGGTCGGACCCGGTTCGGTCAAGCTCGGGAAGGTGGCAGTGGAAGCACCGACGTCGCCGGAATACAGCGTCAGTGGTGGCCCGGTGAAGCGATCGAAGAGCGAGAAGTGGCTGGAGTTCGAGGTCGAGTACGAGACCAAGCCGGAGGACATCGATGAGTTGACGTTCAAGTTCTCGGCCCTCGTCGAGAAGAAGTTGCTCACGGGTGAAGTGACCTACGTCAATATCCTCAAGCACAAGGACCACTTTGCCGTGATGTATATCTCGCCGAAAGGAATCGCCCGACTCACCGGCGGGAAGCCGCTCACGGGTGCGGGCATTGAGAATGTCTGGGTCGAGGTATCGCATCAGGGGCAAGTGCTCGACAAAGCGAGTTATAAGGCCGGTGCCATTCCGAATGCTCAGCAGGTCGCCGGACTCGTTCTAAAGAAGGACGATACGCCCTTCGCGCCGCTCTTCTTCGATCGCTACGAGGCGGTCAAGCCGCTGCGTTAATCGGTTTTCGAGTTCGCGCATTCATGGCTGCACCCAACCGCATCCTCAGTCTGGACCTTGGAACCCAGACGGTCAGCATTGCCGAGTTTCAGATGGCGAAGGGCGGCGGCCTCGTTCTCATCAACCACCGCTCCACCGAGCTGCTCGCCGATCCGGGGGCCGATTCCTCGCGACTCTCGCAGGCGAAGATCGCCGCGAGTGAAATGGTCGCTGAGATGGGCTGCAAAGGGGCCAGCGTGGACTACGCCGTTTCGGCACAGGCGGTCTTTACGCGGTTTGTCAAGCTCCCGTCCGTCGGCGAAGAGCAGGTCGATCAAATCGTCACCTTCGAGGCCCAGCAGAACGTCCCCTTTCCGATCGACGAGGTGGTATGGGACTACCAGTTGGTCGATAGCGGTTCGGCGGAATTTGAAGTGGTGCTCGTGGCCATCAAGTCGGACCTGCTCGATGAAATCAACGGCGCGGTTGAAGACTCCGGGCTAAAGACGAGCATCGTCGATGTCTCTCCGATGGCGCTCTACAACGCCTATCGCTACAACTACAGCGATCAGGAAGGTTGCTCGCTCATCATCGACATCGGAGCTCGGACGACGAACCTGATTTTCATCGAGCCGAAAAAGGTTTTCAGCCGAAGCATTCCGATCGGTGGGACGAAGATCACGGAGGCGATTGCCAGGGATTTCAACGAACCATTCGGTGCTGCCGAGGAGCGTAAAAAGCGCGATGGATTTGTCAGTCTCGGAGGCGCCTACGCCGATCCGGACGACCCCGAAATTTCACGGGTTTCGAAAATGATCCGGAACTCGATGACCCGCCTTCATGCGGAAATCTCGAGGTCGATCAGCTTTTACCGTTCGCAGCAACACGGCGCGCAACCGGTCCGCGTTTATCTCTGCGGCGGGAGTGCGTCCCTGCCCTACATGCGCGAGTTTTTTCACGAAAAGCTCCAGATGCCGGTCGAGTTTTTCAACCCCCTGCGCAACGTCGCGGTCGGGGGCACGCTGGACATCGACGAGATCGGAAAAGAGGCGCACACCCTCGGTGAAGTGGTCGGGCTAGCCCTGCGCAACATCAGCAGTTGCCCGATGGAGCTCAATCTCCGCCCAGTGAGCGTGATCAACCGCCTGCGACTCGCTCAGCAGCGGCCTTACTTGATCCTGGCGGTGCTTTGTCTCGTGCTGATTCTCGCCGGTTGGTGGCTCTATTTCGGTCATGCTGCTGCGGCGACATCCGAGGTCGCGACAAAACTTCAGGAGCGAATCCGTCCGCTCAAGGACATGGAGAATCGCATCGGCTCCGTTCGCGCCGACATGAAGCGTCAGGAAGAGATTGCGGCGCCGCTGATGAAGGCCATCAGCGATCGGGAGTTTTGGCCAAAGATCATCGACGACATCAACTCCCGCCTCCCTGCGCAATTCATTTGGATCGTTTCATTCAGCGCGCAAGAGCCAAAGGGCACAGCGGTCGCGCCACCTGTCGCCGGGCCCCCTGCCAAAGGTACGCCAAAGGTTGCCTCGCAAATTCTGATGCTGCAGGGGCTCTACCTCGACAACCCGCGCGGGGCGGCCGTCGTGGACGACTTCATCGGCAAGCTCGTTGAATCTCCGTTCTACGAGGTGAATAAAAACGAGTTGAAGCGATCGGTGCCAAACGAGTCGGAGTGGGCCTTCGATTACTCGGTCCCGTTGACCTTGAAGCCTTCCATCAGCCGCAAATGAACTGGATCAAACAGAACAAGTTTGTCGCCGGCCTGCTCGGAATCGTTTTGGTGGCAAGTGGCGTCCTTTGTTTCCTGATGCTCTCCGCCAAAGGGCACTACGAGGAGGCGACCACCAGCTACGAAGATCAAGCGAGGGAGCTCGATCGCCTGCAAAAGCTGGCACCTTTTCCAGATGCCAAAAATTTGGCGGCGATGAAAGCGCAAGCGCAGGAGCAGCAGGACGCAATCACCAACCTCCAAGCGAAACTTCACGCTGCCGAACTTCCGGTGGAGCCAATGAGTGAGGTGCAGTTTCAGGATCGACTGAAAGAAACGGTTCTGCGCGTCACCGGCAAGGCCGCTGAAAAAGGGATGAAGCTGCCGGAAAAATTCTACATGGGCTTTAACCCCTACCAGAGTGAGCCACCGCGCCCGGAGGCCGCACCGCTTCTTGGCAGGCAGTTGAAGGCGATGGAATTTGCCGTCATGCAGTTGATTGCAAATAACGCAGTCTCGCTCAACAAAATCGAACGCGATCCGCTGCCAGAGGAGAGCGGCAAGGGACCGAAAGGCACCAAGCCACAAAAGGCACTGGTAAGTCACCAATCGTTTGACCTCGGTTTTGTGATCGACCAAAACGGGTTCCGGACCTTCCTCAATCACATCGTTGAATCGAAAGCGCAGTTTTACATTCCTCGTCGCATCGAGGTGAAAAACGAGAAGGATAAAGGCCCGCCTCGCCTAGATCCTATCGCAGCAGCAGCCGCAGCAGCAGCCGCCGCAGCAGCGGGGACCCCGACGCCTGAAACTCCGGTCGCACCGGGGGCGATGGCTGAGCCAGGCACGGCACCGGTGCCAAACGCGTCCGCTGCACCTGTCGCTGCTCCGGTTCCGAGCGTCGCCCCCGCACCCGCTTCGACACCGGGCGAATCTCGCAAATATATCGTCGGCGAGGAGAAGCTCGAGGTTTCCGTGAAGATCGAGATTGTTGAATTCGCGGCACCGAACGCGAAGTAGATTATGGACTGGATCAAGAAACACTACGACCAGTTCACGCTTGGCGTCTTCGCATTGGCGCTCCTCGCGTTCTCGGGAATCATTCTGTTCAAATCCATTGGCTTCCCCGAGACGTTCAGTTCGATCCAAGCCACTCCACCTCGCAACGACCGGATCGCAGCGCTCGAAAAGGGACCGGTGGAAGAAGCGACGCAGAGCTTGGAAAAGCCGACGTCTTGGAATCCGAGTGCTCAAGGCGGATCGCTCTTTGTGGGCCACAAATACACCATTGATCCCAAAAGCGGGCAACCCATCCGCCCAGGCGGGGCAGGCAGCATCAACGGTATAATCCCGGACGTATGGTTATTAAAATACGATCTCGATGTGCTTTCATCCACCGTCCTGCAGGACGATCCGGATGGCGATGGCTTCAGTAACCTTGACGAATACCTCGGCGCGGATCGAAGCCCCGTGAATGGCGACGCAGACTCGACCAACCCCAAAGACAAGGCGTCGCATCCGCCCTACCACACCAAGCTTTTCCTCAAGCAATACATCAAGGTGGCCTTCCTTTTGAAGTTTAACGCTTTCGACGGAGACCCCAAAAAGCCCGAGTCGATGACCTTCCAAATCAATGCGCGGGACCTTCGGGCGGCCACGGCTTTTGTTCAGTTGGGAGCGATCGTTCCCGGGACGAAATTCAAGATCGAGAAATTCGAGCCAAAAACCCAGATCAACAAAAAGACCGACGCCGAAGAGGATGTTTCTGAAGTCACTCTCCTGAACACCGAGACCGGCAAGCATGAGGTTCTCATCCTCGATAAAGTTACTGATTCGCTCGAGTCGTACGCGCTTTTCATCTACCTCTGGCCGCAGCCTGCGATCCCGATTCGCGTGAAGATGCTTCAGGAGTTCGCTCTAGTGCCCAACGCGCAGGAGAGATACAAACTCATTGACATCAAAGAAGCGGAAGCCCAAATAGCGCTCCCGTCTGGCGAGAAATACACCGTCCCGTCACTGCCAAAGTGAGGATCTTCGGTTTTTCTGGCTCCGCGAACTCGTGAAGGCCGACGCTTCACTCCATTTTTTTTCTCATCGCATTTCTTCAATACCCACCTCCATGACAAAACCTCCACTCGCCCGAACGATCGCGCTGATGACCGCCGTCTTAGCAATCAACTCCGCCCACGCGGGTCCGATTGGGCAAAGCACGGTGATCACGACCAGCTCTACGACGAGCAGCGCGCAGAGCGCTGCAGAACGTGAGGCGCAACGTCGATACGACAATGCCGAGAGAACGGGTCGTGCGGCCATCGAGGCAGGCGACAAAGCCTTGGACGACAAAGATTACGCAACCGCGTTCGCCGAGTTCGGGCTCGCCTGCGATAATAGCCCGGACGCACCCCGCACTCACCGACTCCACAGCCGGGCGCTCGACGGCCTTTGCGAGTCTGGCGTCAAGCTCGCCGAACAACGAATCGCGGAGGGCCGTTACGCCGAGGCTGAAAACACCCTCAAATTAGTGCTCGATGAGCGTTACGACCCGCACTGCAAAGAGGCAGTGGTGATTTTGTCGCGCTTGGAGACACCGGGCTACTACAATCGGACCATCACGCCCAAGTTCCGCGGGAGCATCGAAGAAGTGAAGAAGTTGATGACCGAATCGGATGGCTTCTATCAAACCGGTCGCTACGACCTCGCTTTCAAACACTGCGAGCAAGTGTTGGGGATCGACCCCTACAACATCGCCGCCCGCAAGATGGAGGAGAAGATCAACCTTGCCCGGGACAATTACTCCATCAGCGCCTACAACGAGGCCCGGTCGCGGGCGATCTGGAAGCTAGATCACGCATGGGGAAATCCAGTGAGGAAATTCGGCGTGAAAGACTCGGGAATCATCGTCCAAGCGAACACCGATACCGCCGGAACGGCTCGGATTCAGCAGAAGCTCAACTCAATCATCCTTCCAAAGCTCGAGTTCCGCGACGCCACGATTCGCGAAGCTGTTGAATTCCTGAAAAAGAAAAGCGCAGAACTCGATGTCAAAGAATCCGACCCCGCTCGTCGGGGTGTGAATATCGTCTTGCGACTTGAGTCCGGCCCGAATTTGGGGGTGCCCGCGGGACCCGAGGCGTTGCCAGTTGGAGCGCCTGCGATCCCCGGATTGGAGCCTATCCCGGGCGCGGTGCCCGCGGGTGGCGCGGCGGCAGCGTTCCTACCTGGGGTAAATCCTGGGGATGCGCGGATCACGGTATCGCTTTCAAACATCCCGCTCGCCGAAGCGTTAAAATACGTCACCCAACTCGCGAACCTGAAATTCAAAGTTGAACCGTTTGCTGTTTCCATCGTGCCAGTCGGAACACCGACAGATGTACTGATCACGAAGGAATACAAAGTGCGACCCGGATTCATTGGGTCGAAGCCAGCAGGCGGTGCGGGCGATGCGCTCAATCCCGGTGCGCCCGCTGATGCCTCGAAGAATGGCACTGCGATCGCGGGTCGATTGGACGCGAAAGAGTTTCTTATTGCCCAAGGCGTTCCCTTTCCCCAAGGAGCCTCCGCCACTTATCTCGCGAGCAGCAGTAGGTTGGTGATTCGCAACACGCAGGAAAATCTCGAAACCGTCGATATTCTCATCGAAGCAGGTAACGGAGATCAAATTGCGGCTCAGGTGGAGATCGAATCGAAGTTTGTCGAAATTACGCAGCAAAACCTGAAAGAACTCAGTTTCGATTGGCTGTTGGGACAATTCAATGTCGGCAAGGGCGGGTTGTTTGCGGGTGGTGGAACCACGGGAAATCAGGCTGGGGGCAATCCAACTGACTTTCCGTTTGTGGGTCCGGGAGGGGCTGCGATCGGACAAAACCCGCTGACCGGGGGCAACCGGAGCGGTTCGACGGCGATTTCGGCGAGCGCGATTGACGCGCTCCTGTTCGGAACGGGTGGAGCGTCAAGACTTGCGCCAGCTCTCGTTGGGCTATCGGGCGTCTTTACAGATCCTCAGTTCCAGTTGGTCATTCGAGCGCTCAATCAAAAGAAGGGCGTTGACCTTCTGTCTGCGCCTCGCGTGACGACCAAGAGTGGCCAGCGTGCGGTGATCGAAATCATCCGTGAGTTCCGCTACCCGACAGAGTTCGACCCACCCCAGATTCCGCAGAACTTCGGCGGCAATCAGGGAAACAACGGCGGCGGCGGCGGTCTGGGGACAGTGATCAGTGTTGCACCGAGCAGCTTTCCGGTCACTCCGACGACTCCTACTGCGTTTGAAACGCGCAACACCGGCGTTACGCTCGAGGTGGAACCGGTAATTGGCCCCGATGGCTACACCATCGATTTGAACCTCGTGCCGCAAGTCGTGGAATTCGAAGGCTTCATCAATTATGGAAGTCCGATTCAGACGACGGCGACCAATCCGATCACGGGCATCTCGAACACGAACGTGATTACGGCGAACACGATCAACCAGCCGATCTTCAGTACTCGCAAAGTAACGACGAGCGTCAGTATTTTCGACGGTTCGACGGTGGTGCTGGGTGGCCTGATGCGTGAGGATGTCCAAAAAGTGGAGGATAAGACACCGCTGCTCGGTGACATCCCGTTGATCGGTCGCCTGTTCCGCTCCAGCGTCGATCAGCACTTGAAGCGGAACCTCGTGATCTTCGTCTCCGCGCGCCTGATCAATCCGGCCGGCGAACCTGTGCATTTGGAGGAAGAGAAAGAGGAGGAAGTCGAGTTGCTTCCGATTCCCGAAATTCCGGCGCCCGAGCTTCCGCTCATGCCAAAATAAGGGCGAATGCCCCTGCTCGGTCTCACCGGTGGTATTGCCACCGGCAAGACAACTGTTGCCCAAGAGTTCTTACGTCGAACTTCGGCGGACTTCTTTGACGCGGATGCTTGTGTCCATGCCCTTCTGGACGCGGACCCCGGAGTCCAAGCGCAGGTTCAGGAACATTTCAATGTCGCGGACGAACAGGGAAAACTGAATCGCGTTCGACTGCGCGAAGTGGTTTTCTCTGATCCCGCAAAGCGAAAGCTGCTGGAGTCGATCCTTCACCCGGAGGTTCGAAGACGCTGGCTCGAGCAAGCGAAATTAAGTGCGGCGTCAGGTCGCTGGTTTTTCGCAGAGATTCCGCTACTTTTTGAAACCGAAGCCGAATCCTTCTTTGACCGGGTGATCGTTGTCGCTTGTGCGCCCGAGACGCAGCGTCATCGACTGCAAAAAAATCGCGGACTTACTCCAACACTCGCCGCGAACATCGTCGCGGCTCAGCTCGATCTCCGATCGAAAATCACCAACGCCGATCACCTTATTTGGAACGACTCCACTGCAGCCACCATGAATGGTCAAATTGACCTCCTCGTCGGCTGGCTGCGCCAATGTTATGGCTGACTCTCCTGCTCCTATCGACACTCCGCTCGTTTCCCCTGAACCCATGACTGACGACTCTCCCGTCGCCGGGTTGACCGTGCCCGCGGAATTGTGGATCGAGGAATTGAACGCGGAACCGTTGCATATGCTCATCGATCGCGCGGAGTCGCTCGGTTTGCGCATGAACACCGACAAGACGCGGCATCACATCGTCTTCGACTTGCTGCGAACATATGCGGCACGCGGCACGGTCCTTTTCGCCGACGGAGTGATCGAGTTCAGCGGCCAGGGTGGCGCATTTCTGCGGTGGCCGAGATTCAATTTCCGATCGCTGCCGCAGGATGTGTATGTGTCGCCCCACCTCGAAAGGCAGTTCTTTTTGAGGAACGGCAATCGCCTCACCGGACGGCTGCGCGCGCCGCGCGATCGGGAGAAATTCATGGCTCTCGAGAAAGTGATCTCCATCGAGGGAATTCCCGCCGATCAATGGAAAGAGACGACGGAGTTCGAAAAATTGACGGCCCTCCATCCGACCGAGCGGATCGTCCTCGAACACCCGTCCACGCGTTCCGTCAGCACGCGCGCCCTCGACCTGATCGCACCCCTTGGTCGTGGGCAACGCGGGCTCATCGTGGCTCCGCCCCGGACCGGGAAAACGATTTTGTTGAAAGACATCGCGCGCTCCATTCTCGCGAATTCACCCGAGACTTCTCTCATCCTGCTGCTCGTCGATGAGCGTCCGGAGGAAGTGACCGACTTCAAAAACTCACTGGAGAATTGCGAAATTTACAGCTCGACCTTTGACGAAAGCCCGCAACGGCATACGCAGGTCGCGGAGATCGTCAGTGATCGTGCGAAGCGGCTGGTCGAGCTGAACCGGCATGTGGTCATCCTGCTCGACTCGATCACGCGGCTCTCGCGCGGCTACAATAATTTGATGGGAGGAAAAGGACGGACGATGTCCGGCGGCGTGGACGCGAAGGCATTGGTCAAGCCGAAGAAGTTTTTTAGTGCGGCGCGCAACACGGAAGAGGGCGGCAGTTTGACGATTCTCGCGACTGCTCTCATCGAGACCAATAGTCGGATGGATGACCTCATTTTCGAGGAATACAAAGGCACCGGGAACATGGAGATCCGGCTCGATCGCAACTTGGCGGACAAACGAGTCTTTCCCGCGATCAACATTCTCTCATCGGCGACGCGGCGCGACGAACTGCTCTATCACCCGCAGGAGTTCGACAAGATCAACGTGCTCCGAAAGCAATTGGCGGCGCTGCCTCCGGTCGAAGCGACGGAGGTGCTCATTCACGCGCTGAAAGCCACGAAATCGAACGCCGAGCTTTTACTTTTGGGACTGCGCGGTTAGCCGATGGACGTCTCTTCAAAAAACTCTGCGCCGCCGCTGATCAGCACCGCTGAGGGGCTGGCGAAAATCCTCCCGCTGATCGCCGGGCACGCCCGCATCGCGATCGATACCGAGGCGGACAGCCTGCACTGTTACTTTGAAAAACTGTGTCTCATCCAAATCAGCGTGGGTGGCGAGGATCTGCTCATCGACCCGCTGGCGGGATTTCCGCTCGCCCCGCTGTTCGATGCGCTCGCGGGGAAAGAACTGATTTTTCACGGTGCCGACTACGATCTGCGATTGTTGCGCCGCGTCGGTTACATGGGACCGGCCCGCATTTTTGATACGATGATCGCGGCGCGTCTTTGCAGCGTGCCGGAGTTCAGCCTTGCCGCGCTGATCGAGAAATTCTTTGGCGTGAAGCTCGCGAAGGCTTCGCAGAAAGCCAACTGGGCGGTGCGACCTCTGCCGCCGGTGATGGCGGAATATGCCGTGAAAGACACGCATTACCTTCACGAGCTCGTGGAGATTTTCACCGCCGATCTCCGGCGGCTTGGTCGTTGGGAATGGTTCGAGCAATCCTGCGAGCGCGCCATTCGTCTCACCGAGACCTCAAAGGAACGTGACGCCGAGGAAGTCTGGCGCATCGCCGGCAGCGGTCTGCTGCGCGGGCGCACCGCGGCCATTTTGCGCGAACTCTGGCGCTGGCGGGATGAAGAGGCCCGCGCTCTCGACAAGCCTGCATTTCACATCCTCCACAACGAACAACTCCTGTCCGCCGCGAACCGGATCGATCAGGGAGCCCCCGCCGAATTTCACCATCTCCGCGGTCCGCGCCTGCGCCGTTTTCAGGAGGCGGCCGAGCGAGCGGTATCGATGTCCCCGACCGACTGGCCGGTCTTCGTCCGGACGCATACGCCTCGCCCCTCGAAGGAGGAGGAGGCGCGTTTCCGCGAGTTGAAAGGAAAGCGTGATGCCTCGGCGACGGCGCTCCATCTCGATCCGTCTTTGCTCGCGCCGAAGGCGATGCTCGAACAAATTGCCTCAAAGCCGGAGGAGGGTATCGCGAAACTGATGCCCTGGCAGCGCGAGTTGCTGGGCGTCTGAGCGCAAACCGGAGGAGCGCTCCAAAAATCCCCGGGCGCTTGCCGTTACGGCTGCGGAAGCGGCTTCGCTTGCTCGACCGCTGCAGCCTTGGGAGTCGGAGTCGCCTTGACCTTCACCCCGTTGTACCAAGTCCCCTCCTTGAGCGCCTTCGAGTACGGCCCGTGTCCTTTCTGCGGATTGTAAACGTCCCGCTGCGTGTTCAGGGTGTTGCAGGCGACGAGTGAGAAAACGGAGAGGGTGAGGAGGGAGGCGGCAAATTTCACGGGCGGATCGGAGCACATCGGAAATGGAGTGTCAATCTGCCCGCGACGACCGCTCGGAAACCCCGCCAAGAATGCGGTTGCCCTCCGTTTTCGAGCCGCTAGTTTCCTCGCCCTTTTTCCATGATTATCGTCACCAAACCGAACGCCACCGACGAGCAGGTGCAGCACATTGTCGATCGCATCATCGAGTGGGGGCTGAAGGCCGAAGTCAGCCGCGGCGCGATGCGGACGGTGATCGGCGTAATCGGAGCGGAAGATGTCGTGCGGGAAAAGCCGATCGCCGCGATCCCCGGCGTCGAGTCGGTGACGCCGGTTCTCAAGCCGTATAAACTGGTCGCGAAAGAGTTTCGGGGCGGGAACGATTCGAAGGTTAAAATCGGCGGAGTTACCGTGGGAAATGGCGATGTGGTCATCATGTCCGGCCCGTGTTCGGTGGAGTCGCGCGATCAGATTATTTCGATCGCCGGCGCGATCAAAAAAGCCGGCGCGAAAGTCCTCCGGGGCGGGGCTTACAAGCCGCGGACGTCGCCGTATTCTTTTCAAGGGCTCGGTGTGGAAGGGCTCCGTTTGCTGGCTGAGGCGCGGGAAGAAACGGGGCTGCCGATCATCACGGAGATCATGGATACGAAGGATCTGGATGTGGTGCAGCAGTATGCCGACTGCTTGCAGGTCGGCGCGCGCAACATGCAGAATTTTTCGCTGCTCAAAGAAGTCGGGCGCAGCCGTCTGCCGGTCATGTTGAAGCGCGGGATGAGCGCGACGATCAAAGACCTTTTGATGAGCGCCGAGTACATTTTGAGCGAGGGCAACTTCAACGTGCTCCTCTGCGAGCGAGGCATTCGCACCTTTGAAACGTACACGCGCAATACGCTCGACCTGAACGCCGTGCCCGTGCTGAAAGCAGAGACGCATCTTCCCGTCGTGGTCGATCCGACGCATGGCATCGGGTTGCGTGAACACGTATTGCCGATGGCGCTCGCGGCCGTCGCCGCGGGGGCGGACGCGCTCATGGTCGAGGTCCACAATTCGCCAGAACTCGCGAAGAGCGACGGCGAGCAAGCGCTCCTGCCCGAGGAATTTGCCGACCTCGTCGCACGGGTTCGCAAGGTCGCCGAGGCGGTCGGTCGCACCGTTTAAACCGGACCCGAAATGCCTTCCTTTCCGCTCGATTTCCGGTTCCGGCACTTCACGATTTCGCGTCAGGTTGCCGTCACGGACGCGGGCGGCGCAGAGGTCTGCTTCATCAAGCAGAAGGCCTTCAAATTGCGGGAATCGGTCACCGTTTTTCGCGATTCGAAACAAGCCACGGTGCTCGGGAAAATCGAGGCGGACCGGATCATCGACTGGTCGGCGCGCTACACTTTTTCAGATGCGGAAGGGCTGCCGTTCGGAGCCGTCGCCCGGCGCGGCGCGCGCTCGCTGTGGCGCGCGCATTACGAAATCCACGACCGCGCGGAATCAAAAGAATCCGCGATGAGCATCCGCGAGGAGAGCGTGATGACGCGCCTCCTCGACGCGCTGCTCTCCGAGATTCCGATCCTCGGAATGTTCACCGGATACTTCTTCCACCCGAGCTACGCCGTCACGACGGCGGACGGAAAAATCGTCGCGCGGCTGCGCAAACGCGCGGCCTTTCTCGAGAGCAAGTTCACCTTGGAGAAACTCGCGGACCTCGAGCCCGAGCAGGAACTCGAGATTCTTCTGAGCTGCCTGATGATGATCCTCCTCGAGCGCCACCGCGGCTGACGCTACTCGGCGTCCGCGGGCAGGTCGCGCAAGGCGATGCCAGGATTCAGCTCGCCGAAATAGCGCTGCGTCCAGCCGCTCGGAAAAAGCACGCCGGGCTGCCCCGTGCTGTCGTGCGCGAGGCGGCAGCCGGTGGGAAGTTTAAGCGCCTTTTCATCCACGCCGGACGGCAGCCATTTGAAGGCCTCCCACGCCGCCGCTTCGAGCCGCGACTCCGCGCCATACTCGCTCTCGAGGCGATACTGCACGACCTCGAATTGCAGCGGTCCGACCGCCGCGAGCAACGGCACTTTTTGCAAAGAATCGCGCAGCTCGAAAACCTGCATCACACCTTCCTGCAGTAGTTGTTCGAGGCCTTGGCGGAACTGTTTGAACTTCGACGGATTCGGATTTTGCAGGAACGCAAAGCACTCTGGCGCGAAGCGCGGAATCTCGTCGTAAGCGATCGTTGCGTCTTCCGTGAGCGTGTCGCCGATGCCGAATTCGGAGTGCCCGACAAGCCCGATTACGTCGCCGGCATATGCCTCATCCACGGTCTCGCGTTCCTGCGCGAAAAGCTTGTGCGCGCTGGAAAGTCGGACCCGTTTTCCGGTCCGCCCGTGAGTCACCGTCATGTCGCGCGTGAACTTGCCGGAGCAAATGCGAAGGAAGGCGATGCGGTCCCGATGCCGCGGATCCATGTTCGCCTGGATCTTGAAAACGAAGCCGGAAAACGCCGGCGTCTCCGGGCCGATCACGCGTTCGCCGGAGGTGTGCGGCTGCGGCGGAGCGGAGCGTTCGAGAAAGGAATCGAGCAAAAGCTGCACGCCGAAATTGTTCATCGCGCTGCCGAAATAAACGGGCGTGAGCTCGCCGCGCAGCACGGCTTCGTGCGAGTAATCGACGCCTGCACCGTCGAGCATTTCGAGCTCTTCCATCGCCTGATTGAAGTCCGCGTCTTCGAGTCGCTCGCGCACAAATGGCTCGTCGAGCCCGCCGACTTCCACGGGCGCGCGATACGCGCCGTGCGCGGTCTTTTCGAAAAGATGGACCTGCTTTTTCTGCCGGTCGTAAACGCCGCGAAAACTCACGCCCGACCCGAGCGGCCAATTCACCGGGAACGCCCCGATCCCGAGCACGCTCTCCAATTCGTCGAGCAGCGCGAGCGGCGCGCGCGTCGGCCGATCGCACTTGTTCATGAACGTGAAAATCGGAACGCCGCGGCGCTTGCAGACCTCGAAAAGTTTGCGGGTCTGCGCCTCGATTCCCTTGCCCGCGTCGATGACCATCACGACCGCATCCACGGCGGTGAGCACGCGATACGTGTCCTCGGAAAAGTCTTTGTGGCCGGGCGTGTCGAGGAGGTTGATCCGGTATCCGCGGTAGTCGAATTGCAGCACCGTCGAACTCACCGAGATGCCCCTTTTTCGCTCCAGCTCCATCCAGTCCGAGGTCGCCGCGCGCGCGTTTTTCCGAGCTGTGACCGAGCCCGCGAGCTGCACCGCGCCGCCGTAGAGCAGCAGCTTTTCCGTCAGCGTCGTCTTGCCCGCGTCGGGGTGCGAAATAATGGCGAAAGTCCGCCTGCGACTGATCTCGTCGAGCATAAAAAAGGGGCGCGACTGTCCGTGAAAGCGCGCGGCGGCGCAAGGGCTTGAAAAGCCCGCGGAACTAAGGCACCACATCTGCTAGTCTCATTTGCCCGAACCCCCCGACCAATGCCTTGCCTCAGTATAAAGCTACCCGAGAACAAAGGCGAGATCACGCACATGCTGGCAGGAGAGCGGATTACGATCGGACGGCGCCCCGACAACACGATCCAAATCGTCGATCGCACGGTCTCCGGGCACCACGCCGAATTGATCGCGACGAACGGTCACTACCGCCTCCACGATCTCGGTTCGACGAATCTGACCTGCGTCGATGGGCAGCCCGTCACCGACTATCACCTGCATCTCGGCTGCAAAGTTTCTTTCGGAACGGTCGAGTGCCAATACTCACCGGATTCGGCCGCGACCTCGGATGGCAAGGCGGCGGAAATCGTGCCGACCCGCGCGGAACTCGAATTCCTGCGGCGCGAAAATCTCGATCATCAAAGCAAACTCGCGACGCAGCAAAAGCAGATCGACATTCTCAGCAGCGCGCGGCTGATGACGAAAGAGACGACGCAACTCGGCATCGTCCCGGAAGTTCACCGGCGTATCGTCGCGCACCGCGACTCGCTGCAAGTCGAGAATGAACAGCTCAAACGCGACGCCGAAAATCTTAAGAATGATCTCATCGCCAGCACGCGTGATCGCGACGCCACGCGGCAGGCGTGGGAGACGGTGAAAGTCGAGCTGGCCGCCGCGAGCGCCGAGCTGACGGCCCTTCGCGGCTCATCGCCGGGAAAAAATGAGCCGGCGGAAGCGCCTGATTTCCCGTCAGAACGCGCCCCTGCGCCGCTCATGACGCCTGATTCTCACCGCGCGCTGGCCTCCGTTCTCTCGAAGGCCCCCGCCGTCCTCGACTCGCTGCGAGAGGCTCTGCAAAAGCTCACCGATGATCCGTCCGCCATGCCGGCTCGCGAGGCCGTGGTCGCGGCGGCCGCTGCGCTCAATCAGGGGACGGCGCCGATCAAAGGCCACCCGGTGCAGCGTCTCGCGTCTTCGCTCGATTCGCTGGTTCGCGAAATTTCGCCCGCCGACCTTCCGCTGGAACCAAGTGCGATCCGCACCTTGAGCCAAGCGGCGGAGCTGACCCGAACGCTTCTCGATCCGAAGCATCTCAAGCGCGTCAAAGATCTCGCGGCACCGCGCGCTCTGGTCATCGACGACGATCAGGATTTGCTCGCGACGGTCTCCGCTGCGCTCGAATTCGGCGACATCGCGGCCACCGGCAGCGTGCAGGCGGACGAAGCGCTCGGCCTGCTCCGCGATCAGCCATTCGATCTGGTCCTCCTCGACATCGGCCTGCCTGGAACCAGCGGCATCGACGTCTGCGCACGAATCCGCGAGATCGAAAAGCACCAGAAAACGCCCGTCGTTTTTCTGACCATTTCCGACGACGTGGATCATCGCGCGCAATCGAGCCTGAGCGGCGGGAACGACTTTCTCACCAAGCCTTTCAACATCGTCGAGCTGACGCTGAAAGCGCACACGTGGATTTATCGCGGCCAGTTCGGGCTGACCTGAGATCGTGTCGGAGCGCGACGCTCACCGCGCCCCGAAGCCGAAGATCACGACGGGGATCGTCCGGAGCAGGATCGCGAAATCGAGCCAGATCGACCAACTGTCGATGTACTGCAGGTCGAGCTTCACCCATTCGTCGAAGCTCTGGACCTTGTTGCGCCCCGTCACCTGCCAGAGGCAGGTCAGGCCCGGTTTCATGCTGAGCCGGCGGCGTTGCGCGGTCGTCTCGAATTTTTCCACCTCGTAAATTGGGAGTGGCCGCGGGCCGACGAGGCTCATCTCGCCTTTGAGCACGTTCAGCAGTTGCGGCAGTTCGTCGAGGCTCGTCTTGCGCAGAAATTTCCCGAGCTGCGTAATGCGCGGATCGTTTTCGATTTTGAAAACCGGCCCGGACATCTGGTTGAACGCGGCGAGCTCCGCCTGCTGCATCGCGGCATCGGTGCGCATCGAGCGAAATTTATACATCGTGAATGGCCGCCCATTTTTGCCGCCGCGCGCTTGTTTGAAAAAGATGGGACCCGGCGAAGTCAGACGAATCGTGATCGCGATCAGAGCGAACAGAGGTAGGGCGAGGATCAGTCCCAAAAAAGCGCCGACCCGGTCGCTGACGCCCTTCACCATCAGCGCCCATGAGAGATCGGGTGTGGTACGGAAGACCAGCATCGGCCGCGTCCCGAAGACATCGAAGGCGGGTCGCGCGATCGAGGTGCGGATAAAATCGGCGACGAGCCACGCCTCGACGCCCTCGATTTCGCACGCGGCGATGGCCTCCTGCAGGTTGTTCAAATGGCTGTGGCCGCCGGCGAAAATCACGCGGCTGACCGAGTGCCGGTGCAGCGCCTCGATGAACTCGGCGATCGGTTGCTTCTCGATGTCGAATTCTTCGACCACCTCGAGCTCCATGATTTGCTCCGCGGTGAAGGTGTGCCGGAGTTGATGCGTGTCGGCTTTCGTGCCGGCGAGGATGATCGGTTCGCGCAGCGCTTCGGTCTTCGCGCGTGTGCGCAGGCGCTCGATGACGAAGCGCTCGCGCAGCAGGAGAAGCACTGGCGCGATGAGCAGAAAGAGCGGCATCACCGCGCGGCTCGGCACTTCGAGACGCAGGAAATACGAGCACGCGGCGATGAGAAGACCGAGCCAGAACGCGCCGCGCGCGAGCTGGCCGAGCGACTTGCCGAGCGTCTTTTGCAGCGGGTGAATGTAAAAACCCTGCAGCTCGAGAATGATCGGCCCAAACGGCATGATCACGAAAAGCAGCCACTGAAATTCGGAGAACGGGCCGATCGGCTTATCGAAAATGAACCAGTCGCCGCCGAGATACCGCAGTGTGTGCGCGCCCCAGAACGCGATGACCAAAAGAACGCCATCGACGATCTGTTGGAACTGGAGATTCAGTTCTTGTTTTCGGCCAAGCATCGGTGTTTTTGCCGCGGGGGAAGCGCGAAACGATACCCGCTGAAAGATAAAATGCCTGCGAGCAAATTAACCTCGGAACCTCAAAAAGCGCAGGTCGTGGGAACGGTCCATTCACCCGGCTCGCTCCAGCGCGCGCTGAAGCTGCGGGCCGGCAGCGTCGATTTTCTCGAGCTCCGCGTGGATCATTTTGCGGAAAATCCGCGCGCGCTTTTGACCGCGCTGCCGCGCCTGAAATTCCCGCTGATCGTGACGGTGCGGCATCCGGCAGAAGGTGGCGCGAACGGCCTCGGGCTCGCGCGGCGGCGCGCGCTGTTCATGGAATTCCTCCCGTTTGCGGCGGCGATCGACGTCGAATTGCGCACGGTCGAGAAAGTCGAAACCATCCTCGCGATGGCGCGGGGGCATCGGGTGAAAGTCATCGTCTCGAGCCATTATTTCCGATCGACGCCGCCTGCGAAGTCATTGACGGCCTTGATCCGCCGGGCTCGGCAGGCGGGCGCGGAGATTTTCAAACTCGCGACCCTGACCCCGAATCCCGCCGAACTCGGAACGCTGCTCTCGCTCTTTTCCCGACCGGCGAGCCTGCCGCTCAGCGTGATGGGAATGGGCGCGTTCGGAAAAATCTCGCGCCTTTTGCTCGCCCAGGCCGGCTCTGTCCTGAATTACGGCTACCTCGATCAGCCCAATGCCAGCGGGCAATGGGAGGCGACGGAACTGAAGCTGCGCCTCGCGGAAATCTCGGCGGATTGATCCGGAAGTCAGGCTTCCAGCCTGACTCGCCCAGCAGGCTTCCAGCCTCAAGCCGTTTTGGCCACCGCGGTCTGCGCCAGCACGCGCATCAGCGCGGAGTAAATCTCGCTCGGCCCAAGGCCCTTGCTGACGTATCCGTTCGCGCCGGATTTCCGCGCGATCTGCATCGCGTCCTCGTCGTAGCCGAGTCCGGTGAACATTACGATCGGCAGGTCGGCGTATTTGGCGCGGATGATTTTAATCAGCGCGAGGCCGTCGATTTTTGGCATCCCGATGTCGAGGATCACGGCTTCGCAAGGGTTCAAATCGAGCCACGACTCCACTTTCGTGCTGTCTGTCAGCGACGCGGCCATGTGCCCTTTGTCGCGGAGGAAAGTGGTGAGAAAGCGGTTCAGGAGCCGATTGTCGTCAACAACGAGGAAGTTCATGGATGGGTGCGGTGACTGCGGTTGCTGCGATGATTTAGCAGCGGCCATGCCACTGACCCGGTGGTCAGAAGAGCGTGTAGATGAATGGTGCGGCGGAGGTCGCGCCGAGGATCAGGATCGCGGCGAAAAGGACGAGGATCAGGATGATCGGGATCATCCAATATTTCTTGTTGTGCCGCAGCATCTCGATGATTTCGCGCCCGAGGCTCGCGGGCTTTTCTTCACCGGCTTGCTGGAAAGTTTTGGAGTCTGGCGGCTGGCTCATCGTGGCGGGGCGGGGGACTAAAATTGCCGAAAGTAACGCGCGGCATCGACGGACTTTTCGCTGTCGCGCCAATAAGTTGCGCGGGTCCGGTCCGGGTGCTTCTGCAGCGGGTCGCGACCGGCGATGCGCATGATCAAGCCGATGGGAGTGATCACGAGATAGAAGAAAGTGGCGACGAGGAGATTGCTCATCACGGTCCCGATGCAGCAGGCGGCGAAGAACCAGACGAGGTAGAATGGCTTCGCGATCATCGGGAAAAGCCAGAGGACGATGCCGAGCACGATGCCGTACGCGAGGAGGTCGGAGACGAGCGGTTTCGGCGCCGCGAGATGAGTGAGCACGGAGAATTTCAGTGCAATTTTGATCACCGAAAAACCGATGGCCATCGTGCGGGCGAAGCTGCGCCGCTCGTCGAGGCTCGGGTTCCAATTGATGTCGGCGAACGGGTTGATCATTTGGGCTCAGTCGAGGTGAAAGCTGCCGACGTATTTCGCTTTTTCAGCTTCGGAGAGTTGCGGCTGCTCGGATTTGAAGAGCACGCAATTTTCGAGGACGAGCACGTCCATGTCGCTGGCCATGAAGCAGCGATACGCATCCTGCGGAGTGCCGACGATCGGCTCGCCGCGGATGTTGAAGCTGGTGTTGACGATGAGTCCGCAGCCGGTCTGGCGCTTGAACTCGCGGATGAGCCGGTAGTAGCGGGCGTTGCGGCGCTCATCGACGGTCTGGATGCGCGCGGACATGTCCACATGCGTGATCGCCGGGACGACGGAGCGGGGGACGTTGACGCGTTTGCAGAGGTCGGGGTTGCGCATCGCGGACTGTTGCGCGGGCGTGAGCGGGAGGCGCTTGGCGGCGGTCACCGGCGCGACGAGGAGCATGTAGGGCGACTCGCAGTCGAGGTCGAAAAACTCGGGCGCGTCCTCGATCAAACAGCTCGGCGCGAAGGGCCGGAACGACTCGCGAAATTTGATGCGCAGGTTCATTTGCGACTGCATCGCTGAGCTGCGCGCGTCGCCGATGATGCTCCGGGCGCCGAGCGCACGCGGGCCAAATTCCATGCGATCCTGAAACCAGCCGACGACCTTTTCCTCGCGCATCGCCTCGACCGTTTTCGTCAGCAGTTCGGCTTCGTCCGCGATGAAATGATGCGCGATTTTCTTCTCATCGAGAAAGGCGCGGATTTCCTCGTTCGAGAAGCGCGGGCCGAGCAGTGCGCCTTTCAGCGAGTCGTGCGGGTTCGCTTTTCGCTCGAGGTCGAGGAGGTGGAACTGCGCGAAAAGCGCAGCCCCGAGCGCGCCGCCGGCATCGCCCGCGGCGGAGGGAATCCAGATGTGGTCGAAGATTTTCTCGCGCAGGAGGACGCCGTTCGCGACGCAGTTCAGCGCGACGCCGCCGGCGAGGACGAGGTTCCGCGAGCCGGTGAGTGCGCGGGCGGTACGGGCCATTCGCAGGACGATTTCCTCGGTCACGTTTTGGATCGAGGCGGCGAGGTCCATCTCGCGCTGCGTGATCGTCGATTCGGACCTGCGCGGCGGTCCGCCGAAGAGTGCGTCGAACTTCGGCGAGGTCATCGTGAGCCCCTGCGCGTAGTTGAAATATTTCATCTCCATTGCGAACGATCCGTCGTCCTTGAGGTCGATGAGTTTCTTCAAAATCAGCTCGGCGAAGCGCGGCTCACCGTACGGCGCGAGGCCCATGAGCTTGTATTCGCCGCTGTTGACCTTGAAGCCGCAGAAGTAGGTGACGGCGCTGTAGAGCAGCCCGAGCGAGTGCGGGAACTCGAGCGTTTTCAGTAGCTCGATTTTGTTGCCGCGGCCGTGGCCGATGCTCGCGGAGTCCCATTCGCCGACGCCATCCATCGTGAGAATCGCGGCATCGTCGAATGGCGACGGATAAAACGCGCTCGCCGCGTGCGACTCGTGGTGGAGGGTGAAGGCGATGCGCTTCGTGTATTTCCCGCCGAGTGCGCGGCGGATTTCGCGCGGCAGATGAAGCTTTGTTTTGAGCCAAAGCGGGAGCGCCATCATGAACGAGCGCAGACCGGACGGCGCGTATGCGAGATAGCTCTCGAGCAGGCGGTCGAACTTCAGCAGCGGCTTGTCGTAAAAGACCACGTAATCGAGCTGCTCCGGCGTGAGCCCCGCCTCGCGAAGGCAGTATTCAACAGCGTTCGCGGGGAATGCGGGGTCGTGCTTGATCCGCGTGAAACGCTCCTCCTGCGCGGCGGCGATGATCTCGCCATCGACGACGAGCGCAGCGGCGCTGTCGTGATAAAATGCGGAGATTCCGAGGATGCGACTCATCTGCGACGAAGAAAGCGCGCGTTGATCGGCAGCGTCGAGCTTCGTGATTTTCCAAGCCTCGACGAGTCAGCGGGCGACGTTACGTTGCGCCTCTTTTTTCGCATGAAAATCAGCCGGGCCACGCTGCTCAAAATTCTGATCGCACTCATTTCGACTGTCTTTTGCCTCGTGATTCTCGAGGTCGGATTCCGGCTCGTCAGCCGGCGCGACGAAGATGGGACGTATTGGTTTCGCTCGGCGCGTCTGAAGCCGTTTCACGTGCCGGTGAATCAAGTCCGGCACGAGTTCGAGCGATACCGCGGAGCGAACGATTCCACGCTGATTTACGATCCCGATTTGGGATGGAATCAGCGCCCGAACGTGGCGCATCACAACGACGCGGGCTTCGTCAGCATCGAGCCGCACGTCGAGCTCGCGCCGCCCGCGGATCGTCTGCGCATCGCACTCTTCGGCGATTCGTTCACGCAGGGGAGCTTCGAGGCGGGGTGGTGGCGCGCGCTCGAAACCGGGATGAACGCGTTGGGAGACAAAGCCGAGGTGCTCAACTTCGCGGTCGGCGGATACGGCATCGATCAAGCCTTCCTGCGCTGGCAGAAAGATGGCGCGAAGTATCGGCCGCACATTGTGATCCTCGGTTTCCTCGCGGACGACTGTCTGCGCGATGTGAATCTGCTGCGGCTGATGCGCGACCCGACCAGCGGCATCGCGCTGATGAAGCCGCGCTTCGTGCTCGAGGGTGACGGGCTGCGCTTGATCAATTCGCCCACGCCGCCGCCGGAGCGCGTGCCGGAAATCCTCGCGGATTTCGAGCGCTGGCCATTGAGCCGCCACGAGTGGTTTTTTTCCACGGCGGACTATCAGCAGCGGTGGTGGCGGAGGAGCCGCGCTGGCGCGGTGATCGAGGAGAAAGCGACCCCGGTGCCGAAGCATCCGAGCAATCCGGAGCTATTCCGTCTCGACGGAGAAATGGCGCAACTGGCGCAGCGGATTTTGCGAAAGATGCATCGCGAAGTGGAAGCCGGGGGCGGGTCATTTTACGTGCTCCATCTTCCGCGACCGGCGGACATCGCGCTGCTCCGCACGCGCGGAGAACTGCCGTATCGGGATCTACTCGCGAGTCTGAAGTCCGAGCATTCCGTGATTCAACCGGAGGAAATGATGCGCGTGAGTTCCGAGAAAGATCCGGACGCCTTTCCCCGCGACGGGCACTACGGCGCGAATCTGAATGCGGCGCTCGGGCGTTTCGTTGCGCAGGAATTGCACGCCCGCCGGAAAATCGCGCCGTAAAAAGCGCGCGGAGTTTTCAGCGGAAACTCACGAGGATTTCGCGGGTGGCGCGGGCTCCCAGCGATGCGCCGCGCCGCGCGAGCAATAGAGCCAGAAGGCGCGGACGATACTCCAGTTGAGGAAGACGAATCCGCCCGGCAGCGAGAGGATGCGGGAGCGAAACCGAGACTGCAAAAGTCCGAGCGCGGCGCAAAAATAAAAGAGGCACTGCAGGCCGAAGATCAAGCGGTAGAGCGGCTCGGCGAGCAGCGCCGCATTTGCCGTGAAGGCGAGGAGCAGGAACGCGGGGGCGCACAGGCGGAGATATTTGTGCGAGAGGAGCTGCCACCAGAGCCGGTTGCGCCAGGGCACGAGCCACGCGGGATGACGGAACAAGCACTGGAAATTTCCGGCCAGCGTGCGGCGTTTGCGCACGCGTTCGGAGGCGGGTTCGAGGGGCTGCGGATCGAAGGCCAAGGCTGCGGGATCGTGCAGGACGCGATAGCCGGCGACGGCGATGCTCATCGGGATGACGACATCGTCGAGGATCGTGTCGGGGGCGATCGGCGAGAAGAGCGTCCGCCGGAGGGCATAGACCGCGCCGGTGCAGCCGATGCAGGAGTCGAAGCGCGCTTCCGCGGCGCGGATCGTTTTTTCAAATCGCCAGTAGGCATCGACCGCGGAACCGATGCCGCTGCGCGCGCCGTCGATTTCGAGCGCGCCGCTGACCGCGCCGATTTTGGGATCGGAGAAATGCGCGGCCAGACGGCGAATCGTGTCGGGCGCGAAGCGTTGGCGGGCATCGGCGAAGACGACGAGTTCTGAATCGGCCAGCGCGAACGCGGCATTGAGGCAGGCGGCTTTGCCGGATCGCTCGCCGTGAATGAGCAGACGGACACGCGGAGACTGGCACGCTTCTGCGCGCGAGACGGTTTGGTCCGTCGAGCCATCCGAGACGAGAAGGACGCGAAGTTTCTCGGGCGGATAATCCGCCGCGAGCAGGTTCTCGATTCGGTCGGCGATGCGGTTTTCTTCGTTGTGGACGACGAGGATGACGCAGACGTCGAAGGTCCCTCGCTCGGGTGCGCGTGAGCCAGGAAGCGGTCGAATCTTCGCGAGAAAACCGATGAGCCAGCGGTAGCCGACGAAGGTGTAGGCGAGCAGCGCGACGCTGAACCAAAAGACCGGCAGCGAAACGGCGCGCAGGATCACGAGAGAAAATGGGCGGCCGCGGCGAGCCAGCTCACATGCGCTGAATCGCCAACTGCCACATTCGCAGGACGCCGTAGGTCATGGTGGCGATGATGGCGAGATCGATCAGGCCGATTTTGTTCCAACGATTGAGCGGGGCGGTGATGGCTTGCGCCGCCGCGGTTGAAAGTTCGGAGGAATGAACCTCCACGGTTTGAATTGGTGGCGCGGCTCCGAGTGCGAGAACCGCATCGGAGCTGCTCGCACCGGCGAGCGCAGGTTGCGGGACGAAAAGGCCGCGCCATTTCGGCAGCGCCGGCGTGAGCGCACTTTCCTCGGCCGGCTCCTCCATGCAGATGCCGCGGAGGTGGCGGTGCAGCGCCGCGGTCGCCGCGGTGAACATGAAAAAGGTGGGCCGGTAGGCGAGGTCCACCATCCAGCACGAGACCATGTACGTGAGGACCAGAACGAACAGAATGCGCCGAATGCGCTCTTCGTCGTCGGTCGCGGTCTTTGCCATCATCAGGGTTCGCAGGTTGCAGTAGAGGATTCCGACGAAGAGAAAGAGGCCCACTTTTCCGGTCTCCGCGCCGGTCTGCACGTAGGAGGAATGCGCGGCCTTCCCGTAATGGTGCGCGGCAAAAAAGCTCTTCAGCCACTGGGCGTGCCCGATGCCAAATGTCTTGCTCTGGATCATTTT
The DNA here is from genome assembly GCA_043777315.1 of Spartobacteria bacterium. Taxonomy (GTDB): domain Bacteria; phylum Verrucomicrobiota; class Verrucomicrobiia; order Chthoniobacterales; family Chthoniobacteraceae; genus CAIURC01. The sequence goes on from JAYVPW010000150.1 coordinate 119,017, forward strand.
CATCCCGTGTGTGAACGCGGCGACGCGGCCCATGATTGCTCCATCGGTCTTGGAGCGATCGAGTTCGTTCATGCGCGGCAGTTTCCAAATGACCACGCCGCCGAAGAAAATCGCGAGCGTGATGATCGCGGCCTGGACCGCCTTTGGCCGCCCGAACGTCGCCGTGGCGACGACCGTGATGCCAGCGACGAGGAAACTGCCTTTGGAAAACGTGAGGTAAATGCACCAGAGCGGCAGGCCGATGAGCGCGTAGCCGACCTCCTGCAAAAAGATGGGCCGCCGCCAGATGCTGAAAAAGAAGAGCATCGGAATGGCAGGAACGACGTTGTGGCCGAGCGCGTTCGGATTGCGGAAGATGGAGAGATTCAGCGCGAGGCGTCCCTTCATCCGACCCTCGGTCAGGTCGTAGCTGCCGAGCGGGTCGAAACCGTACTGGCTCGCGATGGCGAGGGCGGCGATGGCGATGATGAGGAAGGTCCACCAGCCGACGAATTGCTTGATGCGCGGCAGCGTCACCAGCGTCTGGACGATGATGATGTAGGTCAGGAAAAGGCTGTTGGTGGCCTTGAAAGTCTCCCACGGCGTCGGCGAGGTCAGGACCAGCCAGAGCCAGAAGGCCAGTACCATCCAGTCGTGCGGGGTGCGGAAAAGATTGCCCCATTTCAGGCTCCGCTCGCGGAAGAAAAGCGACAGCAGCGCGAAGCCCATGACGAGTTGCGCGAAGTGGACCTTGGAGAAAAGCTCACCCCATTCCTGCGGACGGATGTAATACATCACGAGGAAAAGGATGATTGAAACGAAGTCCATTTTTTAGCGGCACGGTGCTGCTGCGGCTGCGCGGTAGAGGCGCTCGTAGGCGTCGATCATCGCGGCGAGAGAAAAGTGTTTTTCGACTTTCAGGCGCGCAGCGTGGCCGAATTTAGCGAGCTTGTCGGGCTCGGCAAGCAGTGCGGCGAGTGCGGCGGCGAGCGATGCAGACGTGTGAAGATCGGCGATGACTCCGTCGCTTTCGCTGGTGATCGCCTGCTCGTGGCCGCAGCCGGTGTTGGCGAGGACCGGCACTCCGCACGCCATCGCCTCGAGCGCGGCGTTGGAGAGCCCCTCGTTGGCGGAGGGGATCGCGAGCAAATCGAGCGCGTGGTAAAACGGGACCGGGTCGCGCTGAAATCCGGCGAGATGAATGCGCTCCTGCTGCGGACTCCGGGCCACGCGCTCGCGGACGGATGACTCGTTCGGCCCGCCACCGCCGATGATGAGGAGGCGCGCAGATGGGAAACGCGGGGCGATGTTTTCAAACGCCTCGATCAAAAGGTCGTGGCGTTTGAAAGGTCCGAATCGGCCGGAGATGCCGATGAACACGGCATTCGCGGGCAGACCGAGAGCGGCGCGCGCCTCCTGCTGGTCCGCGGGTGCGAACCGGGTGGCGTCCACGCCGTTGGGGATTGCGGAGATATTCCCCCGGGGAAATCGGAGTTCTGTGAGCTGGTCGCGGATGCCGTCTGAGACGGTGTGAACCTGGCGACAGGCGCGGTAGAGCCAGCGTCGCTGGCGGAGGCGGCGCGGGGTCAGTTCGGCGTCGGTGAGCTGGCTGTGCTCGCCGTGGACCATTGGCAAGCGCGTGCCCCAACCCGTCGCGAGGCTGCTGTAAATCAGTGGCCCGAGGTTGTGGCTGTGAATGACCTGCGGACGGACTTGTGAAATCAGGCGGGCGAGCCGGAGCGTGGCGCCCCACGAAAAGCCGCCACTTTTACCGAGCACCTCCACGAGTTCGGGCGCGGGCAATCGGTCGGCGAATGCGCCGCGGCGCTCCAGGCAGGCGACGTGCATTTCGAACCCGCGGGAGTGCAGGCCGCTCGCGATATTCACGATCCCGTTTTCCATTCCGCCGGGTTCCAGCGAATTGACGACGTGGAGGATTTTCAACGCGAGCCCAGCGGAATTGCCGATTTCGATCCGCGAGAAACGAGGAATTTTGCCAAGGCTCGGAGGCGAAAAAGCGGCGGCTCGTTGATTCTTTGCGGCTGGAGAAAGAACGGACACAATACGAGGGAGCCAAGCATGTAGGCCAAGGCGCGGGTGCGGCGACCTTCGTCAAAATGAGTCCACGCGATTTGAAAAAAATGGACTGACCAGGCCCGGAGCCAAAAAGAGATGTCGGAGCGAGGAACAGCGCGGGCAGAGAACGCTTTGCGCAGGACGGTGCGGGAGTTCCGCTTCATCCGGGTCGCGTTTTTGCTCATATTTCCCGGATGCCGCCGGATGAGCGCGAGCGGCCGACCGATGAACCAAACCCGGCGATGCGTCGCGATGCGAATCCACATGTCGCGATCTTCCGAGCTGCGGAGCGATGAATCGAAACCTCCGTGGCGTTCAAACACTTCGCGGCGCGCGACGATGGAAGAGGAGAGCGGTCGGTTGCGCAGGACGAAATCCCGCGTGGTCAGTTCGCGGTCGTTCTGCGGAGACGAGCGGCGCGACGCGAGCGGGTGACCTGCCGTATCGATGCGCGCGGTGTTCGCCGCGATCAGGGCGAAGTTTTCATCCAGCTCAGCGAATTTCCGCATCACTTCGGCGAGGAAGTCCGGTAGCCAAGAATCGTCCGCGTCGAGGAAGGCGATGAATGGCATTCGCGCCGCACGGATGCCGGCATTCCGGGCCGCGGAAAGTCCGGCATTTTCCTGCCAGAGATAGCGCACCCGCGGATCAGTTTCGTGGGCGACGACTGCGCGCGTCGAGTCGGTGGAGCCGTCGTCGATGACGAGAATCTCGAACGAGCGATGCGTTTGCGCGAGGACGGACGCAATCGCGCCGGGCAGAAACTGCGCGTAATTGTGCGCGGGAATGACGACGGAGACGCAGGCGTCGTCAGGATTGCCGAGGGATTCAGCGCCGATTCCGGGGACTTGTATCGGCTGAAAAAAAGGCGCGGACCCACGACTCATCACGCATTTTCAAGGGTCTGCGTGTGGTAGTAGTAGTCGTGGGAGTAGTAGTAATACTGGTAGTAGTTCTGCGTGGCGCTGAGGTCGAGACGGTTGAGTACGAAGCCGTAAAAATTGGCTCCGTTCGCCTGCAGCATTTCGATCGCGGCCTTCATGTTCCGAATCGGCGTGTGCCCGCTCCAGATGACGAAGAGCACGCCGTCCATGTGCTTTTGCAGAACCGAGGTCTCGGAAAGTCCGAGCACCGGCGGGGTGTCGATGACGATCCGGTCGTATTTGCTGCGCAGCAGCGCCATGAGAGCGCTGAACTTTTCCGATCCGAGCAATTCTGTTCCCGTTTCGAGATGCCGGCCCGCGCTGAGCATCGTCAGATTTTCATGCGTTGTCGGGCGGCAGGCTTCCTCGATCGTGGCCTCTCCGAGGAGGACATTGCTCAGGCCGGGGCTCTTCCGATATCCGAAGAGGCGGTGAAGACGCCCGCGGCGAAGGTCGGTATCGATGAGCAGCGTCCTCGCGCCCATGTGGGCAAACGAGATCGCGAGATTGGAGGAAACGACCGTCTTCCCCTCTTTCGGCATCGCGCTTGTGACCATCATCACATGCGGTGCTTTGGAAAGTGAACCCATCGAGAGGAGGTTCGTTCGGATGACGCGGAAGTTTTCGACGAGGCTCGTGCGCTTCGATTCCTCATGGTCAATCAAAGTCGGCGCATCGGACGTCTCGATCTTCGGAACGATGCCCAAGCCGCGGAGTTGGAAGGCCGATTCGACCTGCTCGAGGTTGGAAAGCGTATGGTCCAGATACTCGATCAGGAACGGCACCCCGAGCGCGAGGATGATCCCGAGGATGAGGGAAAATACGACGAGTTTGGCCCGGTTGGGAGAGACCGGTTCATCGTGAATATCGGTGATGCCGGCAAAGGTGAGGTCGATTCGCTCCTTGTCGTTTGCGAAATCGATGGCCTCGATCCGTTGCATCATCTGCTTGTAGATGCTGTTCCAGCGCAGTTGACCGTTATCGAAAAGGGTGCTGTCGAGCTTGATCAGATCGGCCTTCTTGTTCACGTCGGCGTACTGCGGGAGCTTTTGCTCGAGATCCTGTTTTTTGTTTAGGAGGTGCTGGAATTCTACGTCCAGCCGGTTTTTGGCGACCTGAAATTCCGCATCGAGATGCTTCTCGATCTCGTCCAGTTGCTTGTGCAACGCGATCATTTTCAGGTGTCCCGGGAGATAGGTTTGCGAGGCCTCCTGGACCGCATTCTTGATGCGCTGCTGCTCTTTTTCCAGACCCTCCCACGGCTTGTCCGATGAAATCATCGACGGAAGCACAACGGTGGAATTGGAAGAAGTCTGGCCGCCGTTCTTGTGATCTCGCGGCTCCGTTTCGTCTCCTAAATTGGCCTCTTGCAACATCGATCCCAGAAAATTGATCTCCGGTGCCTTCGCCGCGACGGTCGCGATGAGCGAAAGTTTAGTGACGCTGTTGAGCGCGGGATCTTGAACTTGCACCCGCACGCGACCGAGGTCGTCGAGGCGTTTGTGGATGCGGACGAGTTCCACCGGAATGCTCCGCATCTCATTCAACTCGATGAGGGTTTTCTGGGAATCCCGCTCATCCTTGAAATCGAAACGCTTGCCGATGTTGTCCACAAGCTTGTTTCTCACCTCTTCGGTTTCGCGGGTGTACGCCTCGAAAATCTCGTCCCGGTCCCGTGCGCGTTTCTCTTTCCGGTAGGCCAAAAACTCGGCAATCAGCGTCTCGGCCCACTTGTGGGCGAGCGGCGCGGAGGTGGGCCAGACTTCGATCTCGATGTTCTTTTCGGAGTTCTGGTGGACGGTGGTCTTGAGGATGTATTTGAGCCCGATCTCACGCGAACTGCCTCTCAAACCGAGCTTCCGCGCCGTCCGCTCGACAATGTGCGGAGCGGTCAACTCCCTCATCACGGAACGAATTCGCCCATCGTGATAAATTTTGTCCGTGTCCACCGGGAGCGGCAGATAATCCATCTGGACGAGCGAACGGGAGAAATAAACCGGCCGCGCATAGACGTAGTAAACCAGCCCCGCGCACATGCTCGCAGAGAGGAGCAAGAACATCAGCCGCAGGTGCTTGCGGGCGATGGCGACGTACATGATGACGTCGTGCAGATTGAGAACTCGTTTTTTTAAACCGGGGATCATTTCAGGGGATGAGCGTCAGCAAGTGAGCAAAAAGAAGACCAGGTGGGAGGCGAGATGCGAACGTAGCGCACTTCGCCACTTTCGCCACTGCGGCACGCATTTCATTCCGGTTTTTTTTTAAAAAAACGGCGGGACGGTGCGCGCGGATCAGCGGATCAGAAACTGAACCACTTTTCTGGAACAACGACGATGTCGCCGCTTTGAAGAATCACGTCGGGAGTTTGCCCTTTTTGAATGGCGACGACGTTGACCTGCAGTTTTGCCTTGGTCCCGTCCGGCAATGCCCGGAGTACATGGACGTGTTTCAGGTCGGCGAATTTCGCAAAACCACCACTCTGCAAAATCGCGCCGTAAGCGGTGAGTCTTTCACCTTGGACCAAGTGGTAGCTTCCCTGCCGCTTCACGTTGCCTGTGACGTAGATCAAATTGGCGGTCCCGACCGGGATGGTGATCACGTCTCCCTCCGTAAGCGTGATGTCGGAGGTTAGTCCTCCGCCGTCGAGGATTCGCTGAACATTCACCTCTTCCACGATCCCCTTGTGCGCGGCCACGCGCATGACTTTGACTCGGGTCAGGTCCGCTTTATCGGAGATGCCTCCGCAACTGAGAATGACGCCGACGAGCGTTGGTGCGGTGCCGGCGGGGATGCGGTAGGGGCGGGGATTTTTGAACGCGCCGGACAGGTAAATCAGGGGACCGGACTCGAGGTCGGCACCGGAGATGCGCTCAAGGATGACGGATGCGTGCTGAAGTTGCGAGCTCTGCAACGCGCGCCGCACGGCAGCTTCCGCGGCGTCGAGCGTCTTGCCGGTGACCGCGATTCGGCCGACTTGGGGAAGAATGATGTAGCCGCCGCGGCGCACTTGGTACCGGCCATTGAAGGAGGGATCTTCGACCACGAAGACCTCAAGATTTTCACCGGGGGCGATGACGTCGCCACCCGCGAGAACCGGGAGCTGTGCGCTGCTCGACTTTTGCAACTCCGCCTCGACTTGGGCGAGTTGTGCTCGGCTCGCTTGCAGCCGGGCTTCCCAATCTTTGACTTCCTGGTTGGCTCGGTCTGCCTGTTCGACGTTTCCGGCCGCACTTTGGACGGCGAGCTTTTTCTGGGCAGCTTCGAGCTTCGCCTTGCCGTAGCGCACTTCGTTTTCGAGGGTTTGCTGCTGCTCAGCCAGGCTCTCCTTTTCGCTCAGAGTTTCGTTCTGCACGGAGGCCTGCGAGGCCGTGCCAATCCGCATTTCCGGCGCGGTGGCCGAGGCGTGAAGGCCGACTTGGGACTTGCGAAACGTGACTTCATGTTTCCGCGAGCCGGGCTCCTCCGCGAAAATGCGGGTGGAAAATATCGTGGCGAACACGCAGATTACAGAGACTTGGATGCGAATTGGTGGAAGATTCATCGAGATGAAAGGGGGGATCCGGGGTGAAATCGGGCGCAGGATACGGTGCTAAATCGTAGCGTCAACTTTGATCGTCGAAGATGAGCAAATCCGTCAGTCAAAGTATTTGGTCACGGTCAGGAGAAGGAGATTTTCGTCAAAGCTATCGCCGTGCCGGTTCGAGTTCCGGTTTTGATATTGATAGAGCAGCCGCGCTACGACCGTGTCCGTGAAATGGTAGGTGAGTTCCAGCCGGCCCGCCCACGTTTGCCGATGACCCAAATTACCGTTGAATTCGCGGTCGGTGTAGATTCCACTCAGGCGAAGAGTGGTGCGAGGCCCGGGTTCAAGCGTGAAACGCACCCCGGTCTTCCATTCGCTTCGGTCGAAGCGATCGTTTTCGAGATCATCCACCTGCGAATAGGAAACGAAGGCCTCGCCTCTCACTTTCGGCCCAAGCACCTGCTCCAGCCGGTAGGTCGTCTCATCCCGCAACTCGTTGCGCAAATCGCTAAAAGACCGCTCCGAGGACAACGTCTCCACGGTGTATGGTCCCGCGACGTGATGCAGTTCGAAGCCCCAGAGAAAGCGATCACCTCCGGTGCCGTCCCGGTGAAACCAGCCCACGTCCGCATGGAGATGGAGTTGATCGGTGATGGGGCCACTGATCCCGAGCCTCACCTCATGCCGGAATCCGTCGATCCGATCAGTGTGCACCGCTCGATAAGACAAGAATGGCTGGAAGCGCAAATTTTCACGCTCCGAGACGGCGCGGAGCGAAATGACGTCACGCAAACGCGGCAATCCGCGATTCCCCTGATTGTACCACAGATTCTCATGATAGGCGCGGACCAGTAGGCGAACTGGACCGGGCAAAAGCCGCTCTGCGGTCACTCCGATCTTGTTGCTGTAATAAAGAATCTCGGTCTCCGTATCAATGGGGCGGCTGCTTCCATTTCTCCGATTCGTCCGAGCGCGAAAAGAGTAGCGGCCTTCCCGGTCCTGCTCGTCAAACTGGCCTCCGTCGAAGAAATCGAAGACACCGAGCTCCCCGACGGAAATTCGGCCCGCACCGATGGTGAAGTCGTCGGCAAAAATCACGTTCCATCCACCGATCTGTGTTTCCCATGTCACTTGGGAGTGGAGGACCGGCCTGCCGTCCAGAGCGAGGGTGTATGGCGCGAAAAGCCCGAAGCCCGCGACGCCGATTTTGTTCTTGAAAGGGAGGTAAACGATATTTCCGGCGACCGCGAGGTGAATGCCTTCTGTTAACTGCACGATCACGGTGCCTCCGAGTCTGACGATCCCGATGACCCCGGAGTCGGGGTTTGCTTCCTTGTGATTGACATTGTCGCTGAACAGCAAACCCGCCGTCAGGGCGCGAAGCTTGAAAAATACCGGACCCACTTTCAGGTCCGCGTCTTTTGGCTCGAAGCCCCGCTCCAACAGTGGAAACCGGCCTCGGAAACTGGGAAGTGCCAGCCGAGTGTTCGCGGTCACCGATCCGGCATGGAGCGAAGGATCGGCTTCGATGGGCCGGAGCGCGTTGGTGTAGGGGGCGCTCGTGTCTCTGAAAATAGATCGGTACGGAACTCCGGCGGCGGGCTCCACCCGAAACGCGTCCCGCGGCGGGCGACGCAAACCCTCCGTGGCTGAGACCGGCGCGTCGGGCGCTTCCTGAGCCACCAGCGTGCTGATGGGAACCAGTGCGGACAGTCCTAGGACCGCGCCCATGACTAAGGCACGCCGGAAAAACCAGAGGCTTGGAGCCTGTCCTTTGCCGAGGCTTCCAGAGATCAAGCGCCACGACCCCTTTTAAGCTTGTCGTCTCTCCGACGTCCTTGCTTTTGCCGGCTCTGCTTACCCAGAAAAAGCTGCGGAAGATCCTCTCGCCGAAATGAAAATGGCAGGTAGGCCAGTAAGCCCACGACGGGAAGCAGCAAGATCATGGCGAGCCAGAAGATCCTTTGCGAGCGAGTGAAGGGTTGCGTGAAGACGCTGGAAAGCGCGCAGAACAGGACGATCAGCCAGATGACGAGAAGGCAGGCTGCAATCTGAGGGCTGAGTTTGGCCTGTTGAAAGCTGAATCGACCGAAGAGTTCGCTCATGGAAAAGTGTCGGGGGTGGGGGGAGGGGCATACTTGAAGCAGAATCCCGTGGCATCTGCAATGAGTTTTGGTGTCGGCGAAAACAAAATGAAGCCAAGCGAGAGAACTTGATGACCGGTGCCGTAATGAGTCTCATGCCAATCCTCAACTCTCACGCGAGCGCATGTTTGCGAAAACGATTGCGACTGAGTCTGCACACCTCACCGATCGGAAACGCGTGCGAATTCGTGACCGTTTTGTGTCAAGGTCATTGGTGGCGGTGTTCACTGCTGGGACTGGTCATGGAACAGGTTTCCAATCAAAGCCTCAGCGGATCGGATGCTCGCAGGGAGCAAACACACACCCTCACAAAAGCAAAGAGGAGTCAGGCGCTTTCGCGACCCGACTCCTCGGAGAGGTTGTTTGTGGCTTGACTAGGCCAAGGTCACCTTGAACTCAGATATTCAGAACCGGGGTCTCAGGATCGTTGACTGAACCAATCTCGTATTTTCCGACCTTGGTCGCCACCCCGTTGGTGCCGATTCCCTCCGTGCCGGACACGATTGGATTCGCCGGATTGAGGTTGTAGGCCGTCCGGACCGCCAAGAAGGCGGCGGTAACGGCATCTTTGTTAGCCGTTACAACTGAAGGAACATTGGCGGCGCGCTTCGGGAGGTTGGCTACAGCGGCAGTCAGAGCTTTTTCAAGAGCGCCGACGGTCGCAGTGCCGGTGAGCGTAATTCCCAAGAGCACCTTCTTCTGAGCGTCCGCGAGCGAACTCACGGCGATCGTTTGTGCGATGCTGCCGGCGATGTCGGCTGCTTCACGCTGATCGGCTGCGAGGTTGGCATTGTTTGGAGTCTGCTTCGCCGCGAGAGCCTTGATGACCGCAGTGCCGATCGCGGTGATGAGTTTAAACTCAGCCGCATCTTTCACCGCCTGGGTTGCTCCAGCAGACTTGCCCAGCACTTGGCCAACAATTGAGGCGGCTAACTCGCCGAACTCGTCCGAGCGATTGGAGGTCGTCACAAACGGCTTAGTATTGATGGCTTTCGCGACCGCCGTGGCAAGAGTGGTGGCTTGCGACAGCTTCAGCTTTTTTGGTGCACCGATGGCAGTGACTCCAGTTGCAGTCATTTCGCCCGACAGGGTAAAGGCAATGTCTGCCGCCTTTTCAACATCGACGGATAACGCCACCGCCCCGGCGATAGTCGGTGCGATTGCCACGTTCAACGCCTTACCCGTCAATGGATCGGCCAGCAGCACGACCGCAGAGGTAATGGATTCGGCTTTCGTCGGAGCAGTCTGCGAGACACCCACCGCAATCGCGCTTGCGGAAGTGCGCGCGAGAAGCGCGAGCCTTTTCGCGAAATCGGCCTGGTCTGTGATTTGGCTCAGTGCGGAAACTTTCATCGCCACACCCGTTGCAGCTTTAGACGCTACTTTGATCACGTCAGCGGCCAACTTTGCTTTCTGATCAACGGTTGCGAAACCAGTCGCGGCTGCCACGGTCGCAGCGATTGAACCAACGGCGATGTTGTTGGTAGGTGCAGCCTTGGCGAGGTTCTGCGCGAGGAAAGTTTTATCGCCAGCGAAGCTCGGAGCGACATCCAGTAGACCCTGAGTCACATTCCCCGCCGCTTCAGGGGTGGTCACGGCCACGACCTTGACCATCGCGGCACCGAGCTTGGTGCGGTTGAGGTCATCCAAGGGAGTAGCGACATTAACAGTGATGAGACGCGCTTTCTCGCCGGTGTTGTTGGTCACAGCAGCCGAGCCGAACAAAATTACGTCGTTAATTGCGGTGACGTTGGCACCCCTCGCGGCTGACAGAATGCCGTTCGTCTCAACATTGGCAGCCGCGTGAATCACGCCCGCTGCGATCAACCCTCTGGTTGCCGCTTTCGTCTGATTGACGGCGAGGTCGGCGGCGAAGGACGCTTTGGTGCCCAAGTATTCTGCGGCGGTGGAGCCCGCGATTTGTGCAATGGCCTTGGCCAGCGCGGGATTTGAAATTGCGGCTTGAGCAAGGGTGGTAATGCTTCCATTGCCAGTGTCGGACCGGCCGACAGCAGCCCCGCCGATGACTTCGCCAGCAGCCGACGGATTGATGATCACCCCTTTGGCCACATTAATGACAAAGGTCTGGTTGTCCGCGACGACATCGGTGGGAGCGTTGATCACGCGGGAGACGAAACTTTTCACCTCGTTAGTGTTCGCGCCGACGGACTTGAGCGTTGCGATCGTGAAGGCTTGCAGGGCTGTGGTGTTCGCGGCGGGTAAGAGAGCTGAATTGCTTACCACAGCCAGCGCCTTGTCGGCGATGGTCGATCCTGCGTTCGCAGCGGTCGCAAATTTCAAGGCGGCCGCCACCGCGAGGGCTCTGCCAGCGGAGGTTAATTCGAGTTTGTTCTGCGTTGTTGATCCGAGATCATTCGCGCTGAGGACTTCGCCCAAGACGTTCCCGATCGTCGTGGTCGCGGTCGGGTCGACACTTGCGAGAATCGTGCTCACCAAGCGTCCGGCGACCTTGTCCTTGTCGGCCCGGACCACGGCGACGGTTTTGCCAGGAGGAGTCGCGGCAAGGAGAGCGCCTCCTGCGAGATCGACGGCGTTGGAGGTTCCGTTGATGAGAGCGGCGGCGACGGCGGCGATGAGTTCATCGGCGGTCGCGGTCAGCGTCGTTTTTTGCACCGTCCCGACATTCTGATTCTGAAAAAAGTTAGCGAGTTGGTTGTTGATCGCCGTCTGACCCTGTTGCGGGGTGGCGAAGGCGCTCGAGGCACTCCAACTCAGCGAAAGGGCAACGATGGCCGGTGCGAAGCGCGCGAGCCGGGAGGGCCATTGAGGCGAAGGAATCTGGAGGTTCCGTGATGCAATTTGATAGTTCATGATGGGAGTTTGGAAAATCGCGAAGGATGTCTGTGAGGCGGCGAGAGCAAGGTGGCTGAACTCGGATTGGGTGCAACGTTTTTTTGAAAATATTATTGCGGAGCGGTGTTTTTGTCCGGTGTGAGCATGGGTTCGGGCCGAGTGCGGGACTCGTCTCTCCGGCCCGATGCCAGGTCTGCCTCTATTTCAAATTGGGAGAGCGCTTCGTCGCTGCGTCCGCGGGCTTCCAGGTGAGCGCCGTAATAGCGATGCAGGACCGCAAGGTTGGGGTCGAGCGCGATGGCAGTCTGGTAAGCGCTTTCGGCTTCGTTGAACTCTCTGAGTTCGTCGAGCGCCTGCCCCATGCGAACCCAGAGGTTTTCATCTTGAGGAAACAGGTTCAGGCCCTTTCGATATGCTTCGACGGCGTTTCGGAAATAGGGCGGTTTCGCGGATCGCGGCCGGACCGCCATGCCGATGCTCCGGTTTGCCTCTCCGACATTAAAGTAAAGGTCGGGATTCTCAGCTCCATGAACCAATGCGTGCTGTGCGAAGGTGAGTGCGTCCCTGTAGTCGCCATTTCGGAGGGCGATGCGCGCCCTTTCGGCCCAAAGTTCTCCTTGGAACTTTGGCACTGCGGTGAACAGCAGACACACGCCCAAAATCGGAGGAATCCAGATCCCACCGCGCCAATTCCACCCCGGCCGCGAGGCTTGGGCATTTCCTGGGTTTGCCAGTGCGCCGAAGACAAACGCCATAATGAGCGCGTTTGCGGGGATGTGCATGTTAAAGTCCACGGCGGAGTGTGCCAAGTAGGCGGCCACGGCGGACAATGCGCCAATCAGCATCGCCACGGAATCGTGCCGTGCGGGTTCCACAGGATCGAGATTTCTGAATTCGGACTTCACGACTTTCCCCAGCGTGCTGAGGCCAAAATGGATGTGAATCGCCAGGACGGCTCCGATCAGCAGGGCTCCGATCGCCCCATATTCGGCCAATAACTCGAGGTAATCGCTGTGCGCATGGACCGGGTCGGTCTGGATCTGAGGCCGTCGGAAATAGCGTCCGAAAAACAGGTGAGTCCCAGCGCCCGTGCCAATGATCGGGCTGGTGCGGAACTGATCGAGCGCTGCTCTCCAATTATAAATGCGCACATCGAGCTTGTTTTGCTCGAGCTGGGTCGGGATCAGCGAAAGCCGAGTTCGCAGGGTCTCGTCCATGTTCATCAACGAAACGCCGCCCCCCATCCCGGCGATCCACAGGATCGCGGCGAGGATGGCAATGCGGCGAAAACTCTTGGGTCGCGCTCCGTGAATGACGTAGAGGCTCAATGCGGTGAACGACGCGAGGGCGAGCACCGAGCTGATGTAGCCACCGCGACTGCCGGTGATGGCCACGCCAAAAAAGCAAAGCACTCCGACGTAACCTGAGAGAAGGCGAGCCCACATTTTCCATTGGCTCCAAAATGAGAAACTCAGGGCGAAAACGCCGACCACTTCCAAAAAACCGGCGAGGTGGATCGAGCTGATGAAAGTCCCGCTCGCGCGGCGACCGGAATCCGGACGCATAAAGCCAAAAGGCATCCAGTTGTCCCCCTTCGTGAACTGGTGGAGCGCGATAAAAAGTTCAAAAACCGCGAGCGCGAGCAAGACCGCGATGATCCACGTTCGGCTCCGTGCTTCGTGCAAACGGAAGGCGGTAATCGCATAAACCGTCAGGCAGCCAAGCAGCAAAAACTGATCGGCGCTGGAAAGGAAACTCACCGGTGAAAAATGCGCCCGAAACAGGAGGTAACAGAACGCCACTGCTGTCACTCCAAGGCAGCGAACGTGTGGCGCCGGCTCACTTCTTCCAAGGAAAAAACAAAGCACCGCAGCCACTCCCACCGCTCCAAAACTTGGAATGCTAAAAATCAGACGCGTGCCCCCGATGAGGGATGCAATCAATGCGAACGCGATGGCCAGCAGAGCGGAAATGGCGCGATTCAAGTCCGGAGATTGCTCCAGAACCTGCGAGATGACAACCTCCGAAACGTCTGGTAGCAGGGAAGATAAAGATTCAATATTTCTGTTGACATCTCTCGATACCGTCCCGATCCTCCGCACGTTTCGCACCCCGCATGTGCTTTCCCCCAAATGCGCTCATCCCCCGCCAAGAACCTCTGAACCCTACTTCATTCATTCTGCCATGAACTCATCCCACACCTCTAAAACCCCCCGCGTTCTCGTTCGCTTCCCTGTTTGCGCGAAGCGACCATCTTCCACTCTTTTTGCCGCAGTGCTGGCAATGGGACTCAGTGCCGCAAGTGCTTTCGCGCAAGGATATTATCCACTCGCGAACAGCCCGATCGACGGCAATGCCTCGCTCCTCTATCTCGAGGACAGGCTGGACGGAGTCGTTGGCGACGGAAACACCAGCACCAAGTCCCTGATTGTCCCGCCTCCCGCCGGTAAGACATTGGCGACGGATGCGGAATTGCAGGCGGCGCTTCAGTCTGGGGTGGCGGATGCCGTCGATGGCACCGCGATCAGCGGCGGTGTGACCGTTTATTCTTTGGTGAACGAGGTTTCGAAATACCGTCCGGCGAAGACTGGGAATTGGATGACGGCGGCCACGACGGCGATCATCGGTCAAGCGAACGTTGCGAATATCACGACCGACTTGGAGGCGGCGACGCGCGGCGCGGTGATTCCTAATCCGAAGGGCGCTCCTGGCGTCGTTAAGAACGCCATCAAGCTCATTGCAACGCTGAGTTCGACGACCGATGTCAATGGGGATGACATCGTCGAGCAGGCGGTGGCGAACGCGGCTGCCTTTGCGGATAAGATCGTCACGAGTGCTTTTAGTTCTGCCAAAAAAATCGACACCGGCGACGTCGCGAATGTCGAGCAGGACATCGTTTCGGAAGCGGTCCAGGAGGCGACTGCCGCCGGCGCATCTTACCTCATTGAAGAAATTTTGACGGCGGCGGAAAAGGGTCGCGCGACCGGAGTGTCGAGTGGCGCAATCGCGGCCGCGGCGATCAATTTCCGCCTCGGTGGATCGACGGGCCTCCCGGTAACCAAAGAAGATGCAGCCGCCGTGGCCGGTGGCGCCATGCGCGGTGCGGGCGTGGGCGAGATTTCGAATATCGTGGCGGGCGTGAACGGGGCGACGGCGAGCGCCTTCATGACCTACTTGACCAAGGTGGGTGAGGGTTACTCTGCCGTCGCGCCTTCGACAGATCCTGCTATTTCTGGCCCGGCGCTCATCGCCACTTTCACTGCGGCGGGAAATAAGGATTACATTCCCGCACTCCTCACCGGTGGACTTTCCTCGCTGAACCGGATTGACGCAGACGTCATCAAGTCTGCGCTCATGGCAGACGATACTCAAAACGGAGCTGCGACCGTCCAGGAGATCGTGCGCGCCGCCGTCCGTGTCGTCCAAAAAGATGCGGCTAACATCGCTGTCGCCGCTCTCGGTGCCGCGAATGCAAATATCACGCTCTCCAAAATCAACGAAGGTGCCGCGCAGGGAACGGCGGTGGACTTCATTGGAGCGATAGTTTTAAAAACGATCAAAGCACTGCCGCTCGTGGCCGCCAATGCGAAGGGTGCCGTCGATGGTGCCATCCGCGGTGCGACTGCGACGGGTAAGTCGGGCGCGATCGCCGATATCGCGCTGCAGGGCACTAAAGCCAGCAAGCTCGGCAATGACGTCGCCGATCAGGGTATCGAGACCCTTCATTTATTGACTCAGGACTCTCTCCAATACGTAGCGGTCCTCGGTGCGCTGGCTGGCGACAAAAAGAATGCCGCTGCCATTCAGGCTCACGCGCTGCTGAACGTCAATCTTGCCGCCGCCCAGGTGGATCCTATCAATACCGGCGGCTCGGTATTGAAGCTCGTTCAGTTGGCTCCGAAGAACTTCTTCAACTTGACCCTCGACGGGTTGACGAGCGCGGCGAACAACACCCCAATCGAAACCGAAGCGATTGTTCTGGGTGCGGGATTGGCAAATCCAAAGGGGTCGGGGGCCATTGCGGCCGCAGCGATTGTGAAGACGAATGTTTCGACGGCTGCGATCATCGCCGCTGCTAAAGACACCGATCGCAAGCACTCCTTCAACATCGACCTCGCCGCGAACGCGGCGATTTTCTTCAAGGCCACGCCCGATGTATCGGCTCAATTCGACTACGTCAATCACACCGTCTTTCAAAACCAGAACTTCGCTGCGGACATCGCCACGGGAGCCACGGTCGCTGCGCCGCAGAATGCGCATCGGATCGGTCATGCCGCCGCATTCGCTGCTCCGGCTGGCGCGGCCAAAGTCGTGACTGTGCTCTTCGCTTACGCTCAGTTGGACAATCACCTCAGCGCTTTGAATCCTGAGATATTGAACCCCGTGGCTGCGGCCACCGCGATCACGGCGGGCTTCACGAACGGCATTCTGGAGGCCAAGCTCATTCAGGCCAAGGAGTTGGCCGCGTTGAAGGGTGCGGTCAGCGCAGCAGTCAAGGCCGCGATGCTTTTGCAGGGCAATGGTGTCGAAGGCGCTGGCAACTTCCGGCAATCCAACGGTGGCGCTGGGACGTTCTTCCCGGCACCCACGACCCAAAAGGGTGCTGCAGGCGTGATCACCGGCTACGTCTCTCAAGAACTCGCCGCGAGCGACGTAGCTCTCCCTGGCGGTTCCACCGGCACCGTCGCTGCCATCATTACAGCAGCGGCAATGACAGCTAAAATCTATGCGTTGGAGATCGCTCAAGCGGCGGCGCAAGCTGCGCGATTCGTTTCGCCAGTCTTCACCGACGAAGCCTCGATCATCGCGGCGATTATCGCAGCGGGCTCTGCGTTCACCTCCACTCAAATCATCAATGCGGTCGATTTCGGCTTCAATGAAGCCGTCGCCGGCCGAGTGGGAGCGGGTGCCGCAGGCGTGGTGAACTACACTCACCACACCGGAACGGGCGCTCCAGTGACGAGCATCTTCGACCTGTAAAGTTTCTTGATCCTCCAGAAAACGCCCCTGCAACTCGAGTTGCAGGGGCGTTTTCGTTTCCGCATCTCAGATTATTCCATGACCTCTGTGCCGGCGATCAACACTCAGGCCGGTTCTGCTCCATCGCCAGGGGACCACCCAATCGACACCCGGCGGCAGAAAAAATCGGCCATCCGAAGCGCCCTCGTCGTCCTGCTGGCGCTGACGTTCGCAACGATCCAATTACTGATCGGCGGGCCGAAACTCGTCTATTCCCTGCCGGCGTATGCCCTGCTCGGGCTCGCCGGGATGATTGCCTTTTTCGGGCGAAAAAAGAGCGATTTCGGCAATCCTGGCCTCTGGTGCGTGACCTCAGCACTTCTCCTTGCCGCCTACGTCTGCGGGAGAAGCCTTTTGTCCCCGGTGGAGTATCTGGCTCGCACGGACTTTTTCATGACCGCGGGGTCCGTGCTGGTCTATTTTTTGATTGCCGTTCATCTCCCGCGCATCCGCCAACGTCGCGCGCTCGTCTGGGTGCTCTTTGCTCTCGCGATGGCGCACACCGCAGTCGGGGCGATTCAATTCAAAGAGGGGCAGAACTACATGCCTCTGCCCTCGATCTTTCGCCCTGACTACGAGTCGCGCGCGAGTGGTTTCTACATCTGTCCCAACCATCTCGCCGGACTTCTGGAAATGCTCGGCCTGCTCGCGCTCGGCTTCGCCTGCTGGGCTCGCGGAAAAGTCTGGCAGCGCATTCTCGCAATCTACGCCGTGATCGTCTGCGTTGGTGGCGTTGCGATCACTGGCAGTCGCGGCGGTTATCTGAGCACGGTGATCGGACTCATCGTGTTCTCCATGCTCTCGCTCCGGGTCATCCGGCGGGTCGAGCCGCGTCGATTCGGTCCGATGCTTTTCGCCGCTCTTGCCGGGTGTGCCTTCATCGTCGCGGGAGCCGTGTTTCTGATGCTCTACAGCACTTCGCTGAAGTCCCGGCTCGGGATGATTTATGACCCGGCGAACATGCGTTTTCACCTCTGGGCGGCGGCGCTCAAGCAGTTCGCGCTCAATCCGTTCGTCGGCACCGGCAGCGGCACCTATCTCTATCTTGGCCGGCAATTCCGTTCCGCCCTCGTCCAGGCCGACCCCGTCCACGTTCACTGCGACTACCTCGAGTTGCTCGCGGAATATGGCATCGCGGGCGTGGGCGCATTTTCCCTGTTTCTGGTCGTCCACCTCCGGCGCGGTTGGCTGGGGATCACCGCCATCGTCGAGCAAAAAATGCTTCTGATGCGTCGTTCGAAGAGCAACGAACTCGCTCTCGTCATCGGCGCGTTTTCAGGCGTCACGGCGATGCTGGCGCACTCCGTCGTGGACTTCAATCTGCACATCCCGGCCAACACCTTGCTCGTCGCTTTCCTGTTTGCAGTCCTCGCGACACCGACCGATGCGGGGGGAGCGGTCTCCGGAAAGTCGCCTCGCCGGGCTTGGTTGCGCTGGGCCGCACCTCTCCTCGGGACCGCCCTGCTGCTCCTCGCTGTCCCTCGGATTCCCACGGAATACCAAGGCGAACGGGCTCGTGCCGCGCTCCGCGACACGCAGTATGAGGAGGCGAAACAGTGGGCTGAAAAAGCCCTGCGATCTGAGAAATCCAACCCCGACCTCTTCTACTATCTCGGGGAGGCGCAGCATTACCTGGCCATGAATTCCGCCGACCCCACCGCGCAGGTTCGACTCCACGAGGCGGCGGCCAATGCCTTCCTCGCAGGCCTCCAAGTCTTTCCCCACGATCTCCGGCTACTCGTGAAACTAGGCCGGACTTTGGACAATTTGGGACGCTTTCCCGAGGCTGGCGAAATCTTCGAGCGGGCCATCGCGGCCGATCCCAATTTTGGCAACGTGCATGCCTATTACGGGCTCCACTGGCATCTTCAGCGACGCTTCAAAAAGGCGCGCGAGTACTACGGAAAAGCGTGGAGCTTGGGAGAACGAGAGGTCTCGGTCCTAGGATTGGCCGGCCTCGAGCGCGACCGGGCTCGCCCCAATGACGACGGCTTCGCCGACCTGATTTCCGAGCCCGACATGGACGACGCCGACGACGCGAAATGACGCGCCCCGCCCACGTCGGACACGGCCTCGGCTTCAACCCGGGCCACCCGCACGCATGAGCAGCCGTGAGCCGTCTCCAGCACGCGAGTTGCCGCGCCAGGAGCGGACGGCGGGCCGTGCCGCACATCCCGCTTCGCGGAATATCCGCCGTCTTCTCACCGGCGTGACTTTCGTTTATCTCCTCACGGTGGCCGTGCTGCTGATCGTGCTGGAGAGATGGGGCGAACGGCAGTGGCTCCTGAGTTTGCTGCTCTTCGTCCCGCCGCAAATCCTGCTCCTTCCGCTCGTGCTGCTCGTCCCGCTCGCCCTGCTGGTCCGCCCGAGTCTCTGCCTCTGGCTGGCGGGCGCAGCCGGGCTCGTCGTATTCGGTTACATGACTTTTCGGTGGACACCGAACGTCTTCCCGGACTCGCACACCCTCACCGTCATCACCCACAATGTCGGCCAGGGAAACCGCGCGCAGTTCGCGAAATTCCTCGCCGACGAGCAGCCGGACGTCCTCCTCCTGCAGGACGCGCAGCATCGCGCCCCCGGCCTGCAAATCGCCTTCCCCGGCAGCACCGTCGAGAGCCGCGGCGAGTTCGTCATCGTCAGCCGGCACCTCATTCAGCAAACCGAGCTATTGCGTCAACCGAGGTGGCGCGGTCGCCCCGTCGCCGCGCGCTACGTCATCATTTTTCAAGGTCAGCCGCTCGCCATTTACAGCGTCCACATGCCGACGCCGCGCCACGAATTCTCCCGTTTCCTCAGCCCCCGCATCGCGAAGGATTTGCTCGAGGACGGTGAGCCTTCCAGCCAGCTCGTGAACTACCGCGAATGGATCGGCGAACGCGTCGAACTCGCCCGCGCCCTCGCCGAAGTGTTCCGCGCGGAGAAGCTCCCCTTCATCGTCGGCGGCGATTTCAACATGCCCGATCACGGCTCGATGTATCATTTCTTCGCCGGCGAAATGTCCGATGCCTTCGCCAAATCTGGCCGCGGCTGGGGTCTCACGTTTCCCGGCGGAATGCACTTTCCCGTCTCGCTCCTCGGCCCGTGGCTCCGGCTCGACTACCTCTTCGCCGGGCGCGGCTGGGAGCCGATTTCCTGCGCCGCCGAGTCGGGAGTTCAGTCGCAGCACCGCGCCGTCGTCGCCCGCTTCAACCCCGCGCCCCGCCCGTCGCCGTGAAGTCCCCCCGCCTCCGCTCCTGGCTCCTCGCGGCGATGGTTTTCGTCATCGCCTTCGACGTGGCGTTCCTCTGGCAGCGGGCCTCCGGCGCGTATCGGAGCGAATTCGGCGCGCACCCCGACGAAGCCGCGCACTACGTCACCGGCCTCATGATTCGCGACTACCTCGCCGCCGGATGCCCCGGCTCGCCGATGAAATTTGCCGACGATTACTACGCCCATTATCCCAAAATCGGCCTCGGCGTCTGGCCCCCGTTTTTCTACATCGTCCAATCCGCGTGGACCCTCCCGTTCGGAGTCTCCCGCACCTCCGTCCTCCTGCTCATGTGCGCCCTCGCCGCCTTCGTCGCGGTCCTGATTTATCGAGCACTCCGCGACGAATACGGGCACCTCACCGGCGTCCTCGGCGCCAACCTTTTCCTCATCCTGCCGCTCGTCCGCGAATACGACTCGATGATCATGGCCGAGATGCTCTGCGCGGCGCTCATGTTCGGTGCGACGCTCGCGTTCGGAAATTTTCTCGATCGGGAAAAGCGCAGCGACGCCGTCTGGTTCGGCATCCTCGCGGCGCTGGCGATTCTTACGAAAGGCACCGGCGTCGCGCTCGTGATCATGGTCCCGCTCGCGCTCCTTTTCTCGCGAAAGTGGCATCTCCTCGCGAGCCCCATGCTGTGGGCATCGGCAGCCATCACCGCGATCGTGGCCGGCCCTTGGACCTGGCATTTTCGCAATGAAGGCCGGCTGAAAGGCGGCTGGCTCCAACCGAACCCTTCACTCAGTTTCACCCGCGAAGCCCTGCCATTTTACGCCGGGAAGCTGGCGGTTTCCCTCGGCGTCTTTGTTGGAATTCTCACGCTGATCGGCCTGGTCGCGACGCTCCTGCGCCGCCGAGTCCCGGGTAGGGTGGGCATCCTGCCCGCCGGTTCGGGCATCCTGCCCGAACCTCTCGTCGTCGAAGGCCTTTCATCCCCCGCATTACCCGAAGCGACGCGAAGTGATGAGCCACGGACATTCACGGACGGACACGGTCAGGAAGAAAGACCTCCCCTGTCCGTGACGGTCCGTGACTGTCCGTGGCTCAATCCTGACGCTGCGAGCCCGGAGACCGTCTCTGCTCTCGATGCACCCCCGCAGCCCTCATCCCCTCGTGGCCGATGGGACGCGGCGGCGGCGCTGATCGCGAGCGTCCTTATCTTTCAAATCATCATGCCCGTCGGCCTCGAAGCGCGGCATCTTATCTCGGCACTTCCGGCGGCGGTGCTCTTCGCCATCGCCGGCTTTTTCGCCATCGCTCGCGCTTTGGCGCGCGGCGAACGCGGCAGCCCTCGTTCACGGGCTTGGATGATCGGGACGTCGGTGGTGCCAGTGCTGATCGTCGTCGTGATGGCGGGCCTTTTCGATTTTCAGCCCAAACGCTGGAGCGGTTTCGCACCGGTCGCCGAGTTCGTCCTCGCCGACACCGCGCACCCGAAATCGACCGTCCTCATTTCCTCCGATGCGAGCGGCGAGGGGATGTTCATCTCCGAGCTGGCGATGCGCGAAAAGCGGCCCGGCCACACCGTCCAGCGCGCCAGCAAAATCCTCGCGAGCATGGCGTGGAGCGGCGCGGAATATCACGCGCGCTTCACCGACGACGCGCAGCTCGCCGAGTTTCTCGGGAAGAGCGACATCGCCTGGATCGTCGTCGATCTCTCGATGCCTGCGGCCAAACGCGGTGCCCACCACGAGATGCTCCAGCGCGTTTGCGAGCAGCATCCCGAGCGCTTTCATCTCGCCGCCACTTCGCCGGCCGTGCGCGGCGGACTCACGGGTTTTCCGCCGATTCGCGCGTATTCCGTGAGCCATGCAAATTGACTTTCGCCTCACCCCGACTCGCCGATATTCCGCCCCCTGAATTTCGATGTCCGCCGCCCCCGTGACCTTCCAAAAACTCTCCATCCTCGTCGCCGCGTACGATGAGGAAGAGTCGTTGCGCCCGTGCCTCGAAGCCATCCTCGCCGCTCCGCTGCCGGACGGGATCGCCCGCGAAATCATCGTCGTCGATGACGGCTCCCGCGACTCGACGTGGCAGCTCGCCGGCCAACTCGCCGCCGAGCACCCGGAGGTCCGCGCCTTCCAGCAGCCCCGCAACATGGGCAAAGGCGCCGCGCTTCGCCGGGCGATCGCCGAGATGACCGGCGACCTCGCCATTTTCCAGGATGCCGACCTCGAGTACGACCCGCGCGATTATCCGCGGATGCTGAAACCGATCCTCGAAAATCGCGCGGATGTGGTCTTCGGCAGCCGCTTCACCGGCGAAGAAAGGAAGGTCCTCTACTTCTGGCACACGATGGGAAATCGCCTGCTCACGCTGCTCGCGAACATGCTCAACGACACGAATCTCACCGACATGGAGACGTGCTACAAAGCCTTCACCGGTGCGGCGCTGCGGGCGATCCCGCTCGAATCGAATCGCTTCGGGATCGAGCCGGAGATCACGGCAAAGGTCGCGCGCAACCGGATGCGCATGTTCGAAGTGCCGATCAGCTACAACGGCCGGCGCTACGACGAGGGGAAAAAAATCACCTGGCGCGACGGCCTCGCGGCGCTCTGGTTCATCGTGAAATACCGCTTCTCCAGCCGGTACGCCGACAGCGGAAAGGTGACGCTCGACGCGCTCGAAGCCGCGCCGAAATTCAACGCGTGGATGTACGAAAGCGTCCGCCCGTGGCTCGGCCAGCGCGTCGCCGAGCTCGGCGTCGGGCGCGGAAATCTGAGCAAACACATCCGGCAGCACGGCGCGGTTTTGCTCACCGATTATCGCACCGATTACCTCGAGGAACTGAAAGCGAAGTGGAGCCATCAGCCCGGCCTCCGCATCGGCAAACTCGACATGTCCGAGGCCGCCGACTTCGCCCAACTGCGCGAGTTCGCGCCCGACAGCGTCGTTTTTCTCAACGTCCTCGAACACATCGAGGACGACCGCGCGGTGCTCGAAAATCTGTTCGCCACCGTGCCCGCCGATTGCCGCATCGTCGTTCTGGTGCCCTACAATCCGCGCCTGTTCAGCGACTTCGATAAACAGCTCGGGCATTTCCGCCGCTACGATTACGGCGAACTCGAAGGCAAAATGGCGGGCGCGGGCTTCGAGGTGGAGAAGCAGTTTTTCTTCAACAAATTCGGCGTCTTCGCCTGGTACATCGCCAACACGCTCGGCGGGCAAAAGGCGCTCACGCCGCTCCAGCTTCGAGTTTACAATTTCCTCACGCCGCTCTTTCGCGTGCTCGATCGCGTGCTCCCGACGAGCGGCCTTTCCACCGTCGTCGTCGGGCGGAAACCCGGCGCGCCGAGCCCGGCCGCAGCGCGCGCTGAATCATGATCTCGCTGCGCCGTCTCGCCGGGAGTTCCGTTCTCCGGGGAACCGATGTCGCGGTGCAGGTCGCGGCTGCGCTTTGGATCACGCCGCAGCTCATCCACGCCCTCGGTCGCGAGCGCTACGGCGTCTGGGTCGTGGTCCTCATGCTCGTCAGCTACATCGATATTTTCGACCTCGGCCTGACCTCTGCCGTGACCCGCCACGTCTCCCGCGCGCTCGGACGGCAGAATCTCGACGAAGCGCGCGAGACCGTGCGCTCGGCCTTTTCGCTCCTCTCATTCATCGGCGCCGGCTGTCTGCTCCTCGTCGCCGGACTCGCCGCGGCGGCTCCGCATTTCATCCACGACGCCGCGCAAGCCGCGCCCGTCCGCGCGCTGATTTTGATCCTCGGCTGCACGATCGCGCTCAGTTTTCCCGCGCGCGTGTTCACCGGCGTGCTCGAGGCATTCGTGCGGTACGAATGCACGACGTTCACGTCCATCGTCCGCACCGTGCTCACCAATGTCGTCCTCGCCGCAGTGCTGCGAAACGGAGCCGACCTCGTGCAAGTCGTCGCGGTGGTCGCGTGCGGCGGACTTTTGCACCGGATGCTGAACTACATTTTCGCCCGCCGCGTCCTGCCCGGCATGAAACTTTTTCCGCTGCGCACCGCACCCGACGCCCGCGCCGCGCTGCTCTCGTACGGCGCGAAAAACTTCCAGATGAAGCTCATCGAGCTCGTCCGTTTCCGCATCGACAACCTCGTCATCGCCGGGTTTCTCGGCGCGGCGCAAGTCCCCGCGTATTCGGTCGGCATGTCGCTCATCCGCTACTTTCGCGAGGCGATCGAAAGCTTCGGCGGCGTGCTGATGCCCGTCTTCAGCCACGCCGACGGCGCGGGAAATCGCGACCGCCTCCGCGCGCAATTTTCCGCCGCGACAAAAGCGAGTGCGGTCCTCTCGACTTTCGGCGCCGGGACGCTCGCGCTTTACGGCGACCTTTTCATCGCGCGCTGGCTCGGGCCGGGCTTTCACGAGAGCTATCTCGTCGCGTTGATTCTCGCCGGGCCGTTCCTGCTCGCGATGGCGCAGAACCCCGGCATTTACCTGCTCTACGGCATGTCGAAACAGGACCGCCTCCTCCGGCTGAACATCGCCGAGGCCGTGCTCAATCTCGTCCTCAGCCTCTGGCTCGTGACGAAGTTCGGGATCTTCGGCGTCGCGCTCGGCACCGCCATTTCGCTGCTCATCACGAAGGTCGCCGTGCAGCCGTGGATCCTTTGCCAGGAAGCCGGGCTGCGGCTCCGCACGTATTATTTGGAAATGCTGCTGCTTCCGATCGTCGTCACCGCGGCTCCGATGTTCGCCTGTTACGCCGCGCTCGCGCGCTGGTTGCGGCCGGAATATCCGATGCTCCTCCTCGCCGTCGTCGCGCAGACTCTCGCCGTCGCTCCGATGGTTTACTGGCTGCTCGTCAGCCGCATCGGCAGCGCCGACCGCGCACTTTTATTCCCCCACAAAATCGCCTGATGAATCCCACAGAATCGCCGGAAGCATTTGGACTCGGACTCGATCCTCGCGCGCAAGTTTTCATGCGTCCCGGCGCGGTGCTGCGCGGCATTCGTCCGGGCCACGAGACGTTCTGCGAAAAGCTGTTGCGCGAGCCGTGCGTGCAGCAGCTCATGTCCGACGGGCTGCTCATTCAGACCCGCGTTTCGAGCGAGAAGATCGAAGGCTTCGCGCTCGTGCTCGAACACGCGCGCATCGATCCGCTCACCCTGCCATTCGAGTGGCCCGCGTCGATGTTCCGCGCCGCCGCCGCCGCCGTTTTGGAGATCAATGTCCGGCTGATGGAGCACGGCTACTGCACCGTGGACGGCCATCCCTGGAACATCGTTTTCGACGGCACGCGCCCGTGTTTTGTCGATTTCACCTCAATCGTCCCACTGCCCGCCGATGGCCGCTGGCAGGAGTCGCTCGAGTTTTACAACACCTGCATGAGCGCCCTGCGGCTCATGGAAAAAGGCTACCCGACCGTCGCGCGGCAGCTCCTCCGCGAAGTGCGCGGCGGCCCCGATCCCGCGCTCGCGAATGCTGTGTGGGTCAACAGCAAGCGCTCGGAGGAACTCCCCGCCGGCGTGCGTGAACTGCGCAAATCCGCCGAACTCGCCGGACATTTTTTCCGCAAGATCGTGAAGCGTTTTACCACGGGAGGCGTCGCCGCCGGAACGCTCGCCCAAGTCCGCGCGTTGCTCCGCGAAGTGCGCGCGATGGACGTCGCGCCCGGCGGCGAAATGTGGAGCGGCTACTACGACGGGCGCGCCGATGTCGGCTTTTACGATGGAACTCGCGCGAGCCTCGACGCGCTGCGCAAGAATTCGCCGAAGCACCAAGTGATCGACCAACTCCTCGATCGGCTAAAGCCCGCGACCGTCCTCGACCTCGCGTGCAACCGCGGCCCGTGCAGCCAGCTCGCCGCGCTGAAAGGCGCGCGCGTCGTCGGCCTCGACACCGACGAGGCGGCGCTCGACGCGATGTTCCGCGACTCCGCCGCGCTCGGCACCCGCGCGCTCCCGCTCTACGTGAACGCCGTCACCCCCGCCGATGCCGTCGGACTGCGCGACCGTCCATTCCCATCAGTCACCGAGCGGCTGAAATCCGAATGCGTTCTCTGCCTCGCGCTCGTGCATCACCTCGTTTTCAAGCAACACCGCATCTCGTTCGGCGATGTCGCGCGCATCCTCAGCGGCTTTAGTTCCCGGCACGTCATCGTCGAATTCGTCCCCGCCGACGACCGCGCGCTCAGCGATTTTTTGAAGACGCGCGATGCCGAGTTTCGCCAGCGTTTCGATTGGTATTCGCTCGAAAATTTCCGCGCCGCGATGGGCCGGCATTTTCCGGCGATCGAGGTCTTCGATTCCTTTCCCGCGCCGCGCGTTTTGCTCCTCTGCTCGCGATGATCCGCGGCCTCGAATTCCCCCGGACGTGACGCTCTGTTTCGTCTCCGATTCCTATCCGATCGACCGCCCATTCGGCGGCATGGCCGTTTACACGCAGACCGCCGCGCAAGCACTGGCGCGGCGCGGACACGAATGCCACGTGCTCATCGACCGGCCCGGACCGCCGCGCGACGTGATGGATGGGCCGGTTCATCTGCACACGCGGCCCGTGCGCTGGCTTCCGTTTTTTGGAACAATATTCCCGTCGCTCTGCGAGAGCTGCTGCCTCGCGCAGGCGCTCAGGGCGCTGCATCGAAAACACCATTTCGACCTCGTCGAATTTCCAAACTGGGAAGGAATTCCGCTCGTCGCGACGATGTTCAATTTCGTCCCGATCGTCGTCCGCCTGCACACGACGATGGCCGAGTCCGTCGAGGTGCAAAACCGCCCGGCGCGATGGGGCGAGCGGTTCATGATTTGGGCCGAGAAAACGTCCGCCCAGCGGGCGCGCGGAGTTGTGACGCACAGCCTCGCGCACCGCGATCGGCTCGCGAAAAGTTACGGCCTCGACGGGATCGAAGTGATCCCGCACGGCATCGATTTACCCGCGCCCCGCCCATCGGGGCCGACGAAGCCGACGGTCCTCACACTCGGCCGGCTCAATGCGCGGAAGGGCGGGCCGACATTGCTCGCGGCGATTTTGCGGATTTACGCCGCTGCGCCGGAGACGACTTTCGTCATCGTCGGCGCGGACGAAGAACACCCGCTCGCACTGCAGTTTCGCGCTGCGCATCCGGAGATTCCGCGCGAGCGTGTGGTCTTTCACCGGTTCCTCGACGGTGCGGAACTCGCCGCCGTTTACGCGGCCGCGACGGTCTATGCATCGGCGTCGATTTACGAGTCGTTCGGCCTGACGTTCGTGGAGGCGATGGCGCGCGGCATCCCGGTGGTCGGCTGCGCGACGAGTGCGATGAACGAGCTAATCGAGCCGGAAATGAACGGGCTGCTGGTCCCGCCCAGCGACCCGGAATCCTTTGCCGGCGCGGTTCTCCGGCTCCTCGGCGACGCGGCGCTCCGCCAGCGCTTCGGCGCGCGGGGGCGTGAGATCGTCGAGAAAAACTACACCGCCGATCGCATGGCCGCCGACATCGAGCGGTGGTATCGGCAGGTGCTCGTCCGCTGAAATGATCCGCCGCGTCGCCAAAAAGCTCCTCGAATTCTACGCCACCCGCGTGCCGTATCACCGCGGGAAGTGGCGTGTGATCGAGCGCGCGGTCCGCTGGTCGGGTGTCGAAGAAATGGATCGCGGGCAGGTTTTCGAGGTCGAGCGCGCGGGCCTGAAATGGCGGCTGGAGACGGCGTGCTCGCTCCAGCGGAAGCTCTACTACCACGGCGTTTTCGACATTCACGATCAGCGCGCGCTGCTCGGTCGGGTGCCTCGCGGCGGCGTGTTTTTCGATGTGGGCGCATACTTCGGCTACTACTCGATGCTCGCGGCGCAGCGGGGCGCGCGGGTGTTTTCGTTCGAGCCGGTGCGTGCGAATTTCGACCTGCTCGCGCGGAACCGGGCGCTCAATCATTTCGACCAAATCAACGCCTCGCAGGTCGCGCTCTCGGACGCGGCGGGGCGCGTTTCATTCGCGCTGCCGGGGGACGAAAATCGCGGGCGCGGACGACTCGCCGACGGCGCAGAAAGCGGCGTGGTCGAAGTCGAGGCGATGACACTCGACGCCTTTGCCCGCGAGCACGCGATCGATCGCCTCGACGCGCTGAAGCTCGATGTCGAGGGCGCGGAGTTGAAGGTGCTCGCGGGCGGGCGCGAGACGATTGTGCGTTTCCAGCCCGCGATGCTCATCGAGTTGAATCCGCCCGCGCTCGCGCGTTTCGGTGCGACGGGGGACGAATTGCTGGCCGCCGTGCGGGCTCTGGGCTACGCGATTTTCCGCGTCGATGCGCGCGGAGTGCGGGAGTTTTCCGGGCTCGAGCGAGGCGAGGATTACACGAATATTTTCTGCCTGCCGCGGTGATTGCGTGTCTCGACCGGCTGTGAAAACCGTCGGAATTTTGGTCCGCGAAATGACGCGAAAGTGCGCGAAATGCGGAATTTTCTTTCGCGTCTTTTCGCGTTCTTTCGCGGACGCACTCCTTCCTCTCAATTCAGCCGTTGCTGCTTGGAAATGAAGCCGGCGAGCGGCAGTCTGGACGCCTCAATGGTCATCGTCGTCGCGCTTGTTTTGCTCGTGCTGGTCGCCAGTTCCGCGCTTTTCTCGGCGATCGAAACAGCGCTGTTTTCGCTCCAGCCTTTCCACATCGAGCGGCTGAAAAATCGGAAGGCTGACTTCGCCGCGGCGCTTGGAAAGCTGATGGAAAATCCGCGCCGCCTGCTCAGCGCGATCCTGATTTCCGACGCGCTGGTCAATCTCCCGCTCATCGTTTTTTCGCTCTATCTGCTGCGGGGATTCGTCTCGACGCTCGTGCCGTTTTGGGTCGCGGCGCTGCTCATTTTTGCGCTCATCGTTTTCATCTGCGATCTCGTGCCGAAGCTCCTCGCGCTCGCCCGCCCGGAGCAGGTGGCGCGGGTCGGGGTGCGGGTGATGCGCGCGGTGATGCCGTCGATCGATCCGTTCGCGCGTGTGCTCCAGCGGCTGAGCGAGCGCATCGCGGATGCGCTGACGCCGGCGCGGGTGAAGCCGAATCAATTTCTCAGCGAAGACGAGCTCGAGACGCTCGTGGAATTGAGCGCGGAGGAGGGCGCGCTGCACGAGACGGAGAGCGAGATGATCCAGGAAATCATCAAGCTCGGGGACAAGACGGCGAAGGATTGCATGACGCCGCGCGTCGATGCGTTTGCGGTGCCGGACGATCTCACGAATGCCGAGCTGATCCCGATTTTGCGCGGCAAGCGCTATCGCCGCGTGCCGGTGTACGGCGAGACGCCGGACGACGTGCTCGGCGTGCTGGAGGTGCGCGATTTTTTGCTCGATCCCACGGAGCCATACACCGAGCGGCTCGCCCCGCCGTCGTTTGTTTCCGAGACGATGAAGGCGATTGATTTGCTGCGCCGATTCCTCGCGCATCCGCAGGGGCTGGCGATCGTCGTGGACGAGCATGGCGGCATGGAGGGAATCGTGACGCTCGCCGATTTGATCGAGGAGATCATCAGCGACGCGGTGCCGCAGGCGGAGCACGCGCTTTACATCGAGCCGCTCGGCGGCGGGCGGCTGCTGGTGAATGGGAGCGCGCGGCTGGATGACGTGAATGAATTGCTCGGCACGCAGCTCGAGCAGGACGGGATCGACACGATCGGCGGCCTCATTTTCAACCGCCTCGGCCTGCTGCCAAAACCGGGCGCGCAGCTCGCGCTGGAGGGCCTGACGCTCACGGTCCGCCGGACCTCGCGGAAGCGGATCGAGGAGGTTTTGATTCAGCAAGAGCATCCGCGGGACGGCGATGAGGAGGAGGGCGAATGACCTGGCTCGTGATCGCGTTTTGCCTGCTGGTCTCGTTCATGTTTTCGGGGATCGAGGCGGGGATTTTGTCGGTGAATCGCATCCGCCTGAAACATCGGATGAAGCTCCGCGATCCCGCTGCGATCAGGCTCGGAAGGCTGATTGGCCAGCCTGAGCGACTGCTCGTGACGGTGCTGATCGTCACGAATCTGGTGAACATTTTCGCGATCACTTTGACGACGCAGGAGATGGTGGCGCGGCTCGGGATGCGCGGGTACTTCGTCGCGCTCGGCGTCTTTCTCCCGGTCTATCTGCTCGGCCTCGAACTGCTGCCGAAGTCGCTGTTTCGGCGCTTCCCGTATCGCGCGCTCTCGGCGATCGCGGGGCCGCTGCGGCTCGCGGATTTGGTGCTGACGCCGGTGCATTGGATCGGCGAGAGCGTGCTGCGGCTCGTCTCGCGGAGCCGGCCAGCGGAGCAGCAGAAGCTCTTCGTCGCGCGCGAAGAATTCAAATACCTGACGATCGAAAGCGAACGCACCGGGACGCTCAGCGCGGCCGAGCGGCAGATGATTCACAACGTCGTGGACTTTCGCGGGATCACCGCCCGCGACGTGATGGTGGCGATCGCGGAGGTCCGCACGATCCCGGCAGACGCGTGGATCAGCGATCTGCTGGAGCGCAGCAGCGAGGCCAAGATCGATCGCTGGCCGGTCGTCTCGCCGCTCGGCGAGATCGTGGGGCTCGTGAATGTTTTCGACATCGCGCTCGATGGACGCCGCCGCGGGCGGATCGAATCGTTCCAGCGCCGCGTGGTGAAAGTGGCGCCGAATGAGCCGGCCTACAGCGTCCTGCGCAAGCTGCGCGCGGCGCGGAGCACGATGGCGGCGGTGGTCGGGGAAGGGGCCAAGCCGCTGGGTGTGGTGACTTGGGAGGAGCTGATCAATCGGCTGGTGAGCACGGCGGCGGCGTGAGCTTGCTGCGGTGCTTTGCCCGCAAGCTTGAAGCTTCCGCCGCCGCCGCAGTAGCCTCGCGGCATGTCCACCGAAACCGCTCCGGCTCCCGCCGCACCTGTCCATTCGAACAAGAATCCGTTCTCCGCGCGTCACACCGTGAACGTCAAGATCACCGGTGGCGGATCGGAAAAAGATACGCGGCATCATGAAATTTCGCTCGCTGGCTCCGGGCTGAAATACCTCGCCGGCGATGCGCTCGGACTTCAGGTGACAAACTGCCCGGAACTCGTGCAGGAGGTCATCGCGGCGCTGCACGCGACGGGCGACGAGCCGGTCCCCGGACGTGACGGACAGCCCAAGCCGCTGCGCGACGCGCTCTTCAGCGACTACGCGATCACCTTCGCCGAGAAGAAATTTCTCGAGGCTGCGGCGGAACGCGGAGCCGCGCCGCTGAGGGAATTACTGCAACCGGAACGCGCGGAGGATTTGAAGAAATACCTGACGGGGAAAGGGGTCTGCCACGACTACGTGGACATTCTGCTGGAATTCCCGGCGCTGAATTTCACGCCGGAGGATTTCGTGAAGCTGCTCCGCAAAATGCCGCCGCGGCTTTACTCGATCGCCTCGAGCCTGATGGCGCATCCCGAGTCCGTGCATCTCACCGTCGCGACCGTGCGCTACACCGCGAACGGCCGCCCGCGCAAAGGCGTGGCCTCTACTTTTCTCGCGGAGCGCTGGTCGGGCGAGACCACGGCCGGGCTCTGGATGCAGTCGCAGCAAAAGCACTTTTTTCTCCCGCCCGATGGCAACACGCCGATCATCATGGTCGGCCCTGGGACCGGCGTCGCGCCGTTCCGCGCGTTCGTCGAGGAGCGGCAGGCGCTCGGGCACAAGGGTCGCAATTGGCTGTTCTTTGGAGAGCAGCGGCGGTCGGAGGATTTCTTTTACGAGGACCAGTTCACGGCCTGGGTGAAGGACGATTTCCTCCGCATCGACACGGCATTTTCGCGCGATCAGGAGGAGAAGATTTACGTCCAAACCCGGCTCGAGCAGAACGGGAAGGACATCTGGAAATGGCTCGAGGAAGGGGCCGATCTTTTTGTCTGTGGCGACAAAACCCGGATGGCGACCGACGTGGATAACGCGCTGCATCGCGTCATCGAGAAAGAGGGCGGAAAGACGCCCGAGCAGGCGAAGGAATACGTCGAGGCGATGAAGAAGGCCAAGCGCTACAAGCGCGACGTTTACTGAGTTGGCGGACGTTCGTTCCCGGAAATTCTCCACCAATATGACGTCGAAAATTGTCCTCTTCGCGCTCACGTCACTCGCGCTGCTGCCGCACCTCGCGTTCGCCGAAATCAAAACGGAAACCGTCGAATACAAGGACGGTGACACCGTGCTCGAAGGCATCCTCACATTCGATGACGCGACGAAAACGAAACGTCCCGGTGTGCTCGTCGTGCATGATTGGATGGGCGTGAGCGAGCACACGAGCGCCGTGGCGCAGGATCTCGCGAAGCTCGGTTATGTGGCGTTTGCGGCGGATATTTATGGCAAGGGCGTGCGGCCGGCGAATCCCGGAGAGGCGGGCAAATTGGCCGGTAAATACAAGTCCGATCGCGCGCTGCTGAGGCAGCGCGCGAATCTCGGGCTCGATCAGTTGAAGGCGAACGTGCTCGTCGATTCGTCGAAAATTTCGGCGATCGGTTTTTGTTTCGGTGGAACGACCGCGATCGAATTGGCCCGCAGCGGCGCGCAGATTGCAGGCGTTGTGAGCTTTCACGGCGGGCTCGATTCACCGGCTCCCGCGGATGGCAAAAACATCAAGGCCAAGCTCCTGATTTTGCACGGCGCGGACGATCCGTTCGTGAAAGCGGAAGACATCGCGGCGTTCCAGGATGAGCTGCGCAAGGCTGGCGTCGATTGGCAGATGGCCTACTACGGCGACGCGGTCCACGCCTTCACGCAGAAGCGGGCGGGCGACGACAAGTCGAAGGGCGCGGCTTACAACGAACCGGCGGCGCGCCGTTCGTGGCAGGCGATGAAAGAGTTCTTCGCGGAGATTTTCGCGAAGTAACGGAGCGGCGGCTTCCAGCCGCCTTGCCAAACGGCTGGAAGCCGCCGTTTCTGAGTCATGTTCTCGCGCCTCCTCCCCGTCGCCTTACTGATCATCTGTACCTCCGCCCGAGCCGCCGACTGGCCGCAGTGGCGCGGGCCGGAGCGCACCGGGCATGTCGCGCTGGGAGAGCCGGTTCCCACTTCGCTCGCCGCGGAGCCGAAAGTCGTTTGGCACGTGCCCATCGGCGATGGTTTCGCGTCGCCGGTGGTCGCGGGCGGGCGTGTTTTTTATCTCGATCAGGCGGATGCGCAGGAGGTGGCACATGCCGCGGACGCAGCCACCGGCAAGGAATTGTGGCATGCGGTCATTTTTTCCGCGCACAAGGATGGCTTCGGAATCGGCCCGCGCTGCACGCCGATCGCGGACGGAGATCGCGTCTATTTTCAGTCGGCGAAAGGCGAACTTCAGTGCCTCAGCGCGGGCGACGGGAAGTTGATTTGGCGGAAAAACTTCGTCGATGATTTCGGGGCGATTTACATCGGGGAGAAAGGCAAGGCCGCGGGCGCGAGCCGGCACGGCGCGGCGGGGTCTCCGATCATCGACGGGGAGAACATCATCGCGCAGGTCGGCAGCGCGAACGGCGCGAGCATCGTCGCTTTTAAAAAATCCACGGGCGACGTCGTCTGGAAATCGCAGAACGACCAGACTGCGTACGCCGCGCCGATCATCGCGGAAGTCGCGGGAGTCCGGCAGTTCATCTCGTTCACGGCGGAGGCGCTGATTGCGCTCGATCCGCGCGACGGGAAACTGCTCTGGCGCCGCCCGCTCCAGACCGCGCTCGGCCGGCATGTCACGACGCCCGTGGTTGCGGGCGACCTCGTCATCGTTGCGTCGCATCAGATCGGAATGGTCGCGACACGGATCGCGCGCGGAGCCGACGGACTGACGGCAAGCGAGGCTTGGGTGAATAAAAATGCGGCGATGAATTTCACGAGTCCGGTCGTGGTCGAGGCGCATCTTTACGGAATCGGCCCGGCGAAAAACCTCGTCTGCGTGGACTGCAAAACCGGCGAGATCGCGTGGGAGAAAACGGGCCTGATGCAAACGAGCGGGGACAAAGCCGAGGCCACATTTCTCGTGATGGGCAAAAACGTCGGGATGCTGACGGACAGCGGCGTCTTCGTCCTCTTCGCCGCCGACCCGCACGGGTACAAGGAAAGCGGGCAGGCGCAGTTGTGCGGATCGACTTGGTGCAACCCGGCGTACGCGGAGGGGCGGCTCTTTTTACGGGACCAGCGGGAGTTGCGGTGTGTGGAGCTGATGCCGGCCGCGGCGGCGAAAATCGGAGCACGCTGACCTTTCCGACCATGCCGCTCGCTGCTTTTCCAAAGTGCTTCCTCGACGCACTCGTCGTTCACAAAACGCTTACGGTGGAGGAGTGGATCGACATGGCTGCCGACCAGCTCGACATCGACGGCTTGGAATTTTACTGGGGATTCACGCCGCAGCACGACTCGGCGCGGGTGCGACGACTCCGCGAGCAGATCGCCGGGCGCGGGCTCTCGATGCCGATGATGTGCTATTCGCCCGACTTCACGCAGCCCGACGCGACGGCGCGCGCGGGAGAGGTCGCCCGGCAGTGCGTCGCGATCGAGGTCACGGCGGAGCTCGGCGGGAAATATTGCCGCGTGCTCAGCGGCCAGCGCCGGCCCGAGCTTTCCGATGACGAGGGGGTAAAGCTCGCCGCCGATTGCATCGCTGCGTGCCTCCCGCGCGCCGAGGCGTGCGGCGTCACGCTCATCCTCGAAAATCATTACAAAGACGGCTACTGGCAGTTCCCCGAGTTTGCGCAGAAGCGTGCCGTTTTCCTCCGGCTTCTCGACGCGATCCCGCGCAGCCCGTGGTTCGGCGTGAACTACGATCCATCGAATGCGATCATCGCCGGCGACGACCCGCTCGCGCTGCTCGACGACGTGAAAGAGCGCGTCGTCACGATGCACGCGAGCGACCGCTGGTTCGAGGGTGGCACGGTCGAAGACCTCCTCGAGCAACCCGCGCACATCGGCTACGCCTCGATCTTGCGCCACGGAATCGTCGGACGCGGACTGAACGACTACGACGCGATCTTTTCCACGCTCAAAGCCGCTGGCTTCAACGGCTGGATCAGCATCGAGGACGGTGACAATCCCGCCGAGGGAATGGAGCACTTGCGGCTCTCCGCCGAATTTTTACGCAAGAAAATGGCGCAGCACGGACTCACTTGATCGCTCGAAATGAATTGAGCCACGGAACTACACGGAAGACCACGGAAGCAGAATTTGAATTTTCCTTTCCGTGAAAATCCGTGTGTTTCCGTGGCTAAAAAGTCGCAGACCAACTCTCAAAATTCTCCATGATCGGACTCGTTAATTATTCCCCCGAACCGCACTCCGTCGAACTCCGCGAGCTGCCGCAACCCGACATCGGTGACACCGATGTGCTGCTCGCGGTCGAGGCGGTCGGCGTGTGCGGCAGCGACCTGCATCAATATTCGGGGAAGCAGAGTTGGAAGGTGAATTATCCGGTCGTGCTCGGACATGAATTCGGCGGCGTGATCGCGCAGGCGGGGCGCGGCGTGCGGAACTTTCGCGAGGGGGATCGTGTGGTCAGCGAGACGGCGGCGGTGCTCGATCTCGATTCGCCGTTCACGCGCGCCGGGCAATACAACCTCGACCCGAATCGGCTCGGCTTCGGCTACGGCGTGAACGGCGCGATGACGAAATTCGTGAAGGTGCCGGAGCGCTGTCTGCACCGCGTGCCGGAGGGTTTGGCGTTTGAAAAAGCGGCGCTGACCGAGCCGTGTTGCGTGGCCTACAACGCGGTCTGCATGAACGCGCACATCCGGCCCGGCGATAGCGTCGTGGTGATCGGGCCGGGGCCGATCGGCCTGCTCTGCGCGTTGATGGCGAAGCTTTCCGGCGCGTCGCCGCTGATCGTCGTCGGGGTGAAAGCGGACGCGAAACGCCTCGCGGTCGCGCGTGAAATCGGGGCGACGCACACGTTCGGCGAGCACGGCGAAAACGTGGCGGAGGAGGTGAAGAAACTTGGCGACAGCTACGGCGTCGATGTGGTGATCGATGCCGCCGGGGTCAGCGCGACGTTGAAGCTGGCGCTCGAGCTGGTGCGGCCCGGCGGGCAAATCAGCAAGGTCGGGTGGGGCCGCGAGCCGCTTGATTTTTCACTCGATCCGCTGGTCGGAAAAGGGATCACGCTGCGCGGCAGTTTTTCGCACAACTGGCCGATGTGGGAGAAGGTGCTCGGGATGCTGGCGAGCGGGCAGATCAATCTCGATCGCATCCTCAATCGCGTCGCGCCGCTGGAGGACTGGAAAAGCTGTTTCGATCAAATGCACTCCGGGGATTTGGTGAAAGCGGTGCTGAAACCGTAGCGCGAGTCCCGATGAATTCGGATCTCCAACTCGCGGGAAAAGTGGCGCTGGTGACGGGCTCGGCGTCGGGCATCGGCGAGGCGATCGCACGACGACTCGGCGCGGAGGGCGCGAGCGTCGTGATTCACGGGCAGCTCACGCAGCGGGAGGCGGCGGAGAAAATCGCGCACGAAATCCACGCGGCGAGCGGCGCGGAAACGGACGTGCAGCTTGCGCAGATCGATCAGCCGGGCGCGTGCGCGGAGCTGGTCGAGGCGGTGGTCGGGAGGTTTGGGAAAATCGACATTTTGGTGAACAACGCGGGGATTTCTCCACGCACCGATCTCGCCGGGACGGATGCCGCTTTTTTTGATCGTGTGATCGCGATCAATCTCCGCGCGCCGCTGCTGCTGATTCGCGCGGCGGTGCCGCATTTCCGGCGGCAGGGCGGGGGACGCGTTTTGAATATCGGCTCGATCAACGCGTACTGCGGCGAGGCGTGCCTGCTGGCGTACTCGATCAGCAAAGGCGGGCTCACGACGCTCACGCGCAATCTCGCGGACACGCTCGGGCGCGACGGCATTCGCGTGAATCAGATCAATCCCGGTTGGGTGCTGACGGAGAACGAATACGCCACGAAAGTCGCGGAGGGTCTGGCCGCGGACTGGCCGCTGCACATCCCGCGGCAGCACGCGCCCGGCGGGCGCATTTTCAATCCGGCGGAGATCGCGCATTTCGCAGTCGCGTTCCTGGGCGAGCCCGCGGGACTGGTGAATGGCTCGATCATCGACATCGAGCAGTTTCCGCTCATCGGGAGGAATCCGGTAAAGGCGGCGGGGTTCTAATCTTATAATTTCCAGAGCGGTGGCATGGCGTGCGCTGGACAATGTTCTCGACACTTCGTTTCGAGAATCTACCAACCCTCTCACCGCGTGATTTTTCCTCCTCACCGAACTTTTTTCTGCTGGCTGATTTGCCTCACGGCGTTGGTGGCGGGGATGGTCAGCCCCACGCGTGCGGCGCTGAATTCGCAGGAACAATCGATCGCCAATTCGCTGACGAGCGCTTCGGGGCAGCATCGCCCGTTCATGGTGCTCGATCCCATTCTCTCGAGAGTGGCTCGGGAACGAGCTGCCGACATGGCGAAACGCCACTATTTTGGGCATACGAATCCGGACGGGCACGGCGCCAATTACCTCGTCCGGCAGGCCGGCTACACGCTCCCTTCCTTTTATCCGAGCGACGGAAATAACATCGAGTCGATCGCGGCGGGGCAGACTTCGCCGTCGGCGGCGTGGAGCAGTTGGATGGGCTCGTCCGGGCACAAGCAACACCTTCTCGGAGAGCTGGATTTTTATGCGGCGCAGACGTCGTACGGAGTCGGGTATTATTACGATCCGGGCAGTCAGTATGTGCATTATTGGGTGGTCATCACCGCGCCTCCAAATGCCACGCCGCCGCCGCCGCCGACTCCGGCTCCGCCGACGTCGGTAATCAGCGTCGTTTCACCGGCCGTGAATGCGGTGCTCACGACTCCGGCGGTCAGCATTTCTGGGACGACGAGCGGAACGAAACCGGCAAGCGCGGTGCGCTTTCGCGTCGAGAACAGCGCGGGGGTTGGCGAGTTTCGACCGGCGGCTGGAACGCTGAACTGGAGCGGTGCGGCCGACCTTTTGCCGGGAGTGAACACGATTCGCGTGCAGAGCCTGGATGCTGCGGGCGCGGTGTTAAAGGAAGCGACGCGCGCCGTGCGCTACGTCGTGCTCGCCGAGTTGTCGGTGACGACCTCGGGCGAGGGGGCAGTCACGGCGGGTTTTTCCGGCACGACGATGCGTGAAATTGGACGCAGCTATTCGATCACCGCGATCCCGGCGGCGGGCTTCGTTTTCAATGGCTGGACTGGCAGCGCGACGACGGCGAGCGCGGTGCTTCCTTTCACGATGAGCGAAGGTTTCGCGGTGACCGCGAACTTCATCCCGAATCCTTTTCTCGCGCACACCGGGAGTTTCAACGGACTGGTAGCCGGCGGCGGACAGGCGGGCTTTGTGAAGCTTGCGCTGACAGGCACGGGACGGTTCAGCGGCGCGCTCGTTCTCGGCATCTCCCGGTTCACTTTCGCAGGTCAATTCGACAATGTCGGCGACGCGGTCGTGACGATTCGCCGGGTCAATCTTGCGTCGCTGACCATGACTCTTCATGCCGACCTCGTGGGCGACACGCAGCACGTCAGCGGCGCGGTGACCGACGGGATTTTCACCGCGACGATCTCCGCCGATCGTGCGCGGCTGGTGTCGGAGGGCCCTTCGCCAAATGCCGGGCGCTACACGGTGACGCTGCCGGGAAATGTGGAGAGCAGTGATCCGGCGCAGCCGCGCGGACATGGATTTGCGCTTTTGACCGTGAATACCGCAGGCGTCGCCGCGATGAGTGGTGTGCTCGCCGATGGCCGGCCCTTTTCCAGCGCCGCGACCATTTCAAAGGATGGCGAGCTGCCGATTTTCGTGCCGCTTTACGCGACCGGGTTCCTCGCCGGGACGCTCCATTGTCGCGACAGCGGGGTGAGCGATCTCGACGGCGTGGTGCATTGGTCGAAGCCGTTGCGCGCGCTGGATCGTTATCAAAAACCGGCCTTCGAGCTGGAGACGCCGGTGATCGGTTCGCGTTACGTGCCGCCGGCCGCGGCAGCCCGCGTGATCCTCGCGGCGGACGGCGCGGACAATGTGCGGCTCGCGTTCGGCCACGGCGATCTCAACGCACTCGATCAAAACGTGAACCAATCCGCGACGCTCGACCCGGCCAACCGGGTGCTCATTCCTGCCCCGCAAATCGCCGGCTTGCGGGTGACGATCACCGCGGCCAATGGCCGCTACACGGGCTCATTCACGCACCCAGTCAGCGGTGTGGTGAAGCGTTTCGACGGCGTCATTTTCCAAAAACAAAACGCGGGCTACGGATACTTCCTCGGCGTCGAGCAGAGCGGGTTCAGCGCGTTTGGAGTCGCGCCGTAGTCGGTGAAAACGCCGCGTCAGAGCATCTGCTCGACGAAGGTGCGGCTCTCAAAAAAGGCGAGTTCGCCGAGTTTTTCGCCGGTGCCGACGAAGCGCGTTGGGATGCCGAGCTCGTTCTGAATCGCGATGATGCAGCCGCCTTTGCCGCTGCCATCGAGCTTCGTGACGATGAGGCCGGTGAGGTTGACGGCTTGGTGAAATTCGCGTGCTTGCATCAGCGCGTTGCTGCCGGTCGTGGCATCGACGACGAGCAGACGTTCGTGCGGCGCGGCGGGGTCACATTTCGCGAGGGTGCGCTGCACTTTGTTGAGCTCGCCCATCAGGTTCATCTTTGTGTGCAGCCGCCCGGCGGTGTCGCAGATGAGGAACTCGATGTTCCGGCTGTCGGCGGCCTGATACGCGTCGTGGCAGATCGCGGCGGGGTCGCTGTTGTATTGGCCCTTGATGATTTCGCAGCCGATCCGCTGCGACCAAATGTCGAGCTGCTCGATCGCCGCGGCGCGAAAAGTATCGGCCGCCGCGAGCATCACGCCGTGGCCTTTTTGTTTTAGAAAATGCGC
Organism: Spartobacteria bacterium; assembly: GCA_043777315.1. Taxonomy (GTDB): domain Bacteria; phylum Verrucomicrobiota; class Verrucomicrobiia; order Chthoniobacterales; family Chthoniobacteraceae; genus CAIURC01. Next base: position 158,415 of record JAYVPW010000150.1, read on the forward strand.
GAGCTTCGCGGTGGAGGTTGTCTTTCCGGTGCCGTTCACGCCGACGACGAGCACGACCTTCGGCTTGGACGGCAACGGCCGGAGCATGAGCGAATCGCGAGGCAGAACCTGCAGGATTTGTTCGCGTGCGACCTCGACCACGGTCTCCGCCGTGAGCTTCGCCACATCCTCGCGGCTGCGCAGTGCTTTCAATATTCGCACGGTCATCGGCACGCCGAGATCGGAGCGGATCAGCGCCTCTTCCAGCTCGTCCCAATCGACCGGACGCCCGGTGAATTTCTGGATGAGCGATTTGAAAAATCCGAACGCCATGACTCAGACGCGCTTCACGTCGCCGCAGTCCGCGCGGGGCGCGTGAGCTCGCCGCGGACGCGGTCGAGGATGCCATTGACGAAGCGCCCGGACTCCTCACCGCCGAACCGTTTCGCGATCTCGATCGCCTCGTTGATCGACACCACCGGCGGCACGTCGGGGCAGTAGAGCATCTCGTAAATCGCGAGCCGGAGGATATTCCGATCGACTGGCGCGATCCGGTGCAGGTCGTAATTGGCGACCCACTTTTTGATCCGCTCGTCGATCTCCGCGCCGTGCGCCGTGATCCCGGCGACGAGCTCCTCCACGAACGCGCGCGTTTTCGCAGGCGTCTCTTTTTTGTCGGGGCCCGTGCGCAGGCTCCAGAAATGCGGGTAAAGCGCGGCGGGCAGCTCGTGGTTGAGATCGAGCTGGTAGAGAAATTGGACGGCCGTCTCCCGGCCTTCGCGACGCTTGCCCATGCGTCAGCGGCGCGGCAATCCGGCCATGACCTGCACCATCCGCACCGCGATGCGGGCGGCCTCGATGCCGCGGTTGAGCTCCGGCTCCAGGCAGCGCACGCGCGCCTGCGCCTCGTTTTTCAAAAGCAAAACTTCATGCACCACGGGCACCCGATGCGTCAGCGAAATCCGGTGCAGCGAGTCGGTGATCGCACTGGCAATCAGCGCCGCGTGCGCCGTCTCGCCCTCGATGATCACCCCCAGCGCGATGATCGCGTCGTGTCCTTCCCGCGCCGCCAGCTCCTGCACGACGAGCGGGATTTCCAGCGCGCCCGGCACCTCCCACACGCTCACATTCGAGCCCGGCGCGATCACCTCCAGCTCGCGTTTCGCGTTCTCCACGAGCGCGTTCACGTAGGTCGGATGATACTGGCTCGCGACGATCGCGATCGTGCGCCGCTGGACCATTTGGCGCGGCCGGGATGGAAGAATATTGGCCATGGAAAAACGGAGCGGGAGCTTAGTGGCCGACCGCGCGAGAGCAACGGAATTAGCTCACAGCAGGTGTCCCATCTTCACCCGCTTCGTCTCCAGATACTTCTCGTTGTGCGCGTTCGGCACCGCCTTGATCGGCACCACCTCGACGATCTTCAGCCCGTAGCCCTCCAGCCCGATCACCTTCTTCGGATTGTTCGTCAAAAAGCGCATCTTCCTCACCCCGAGATCGACGAGAATCTGCGCCCCGATCCCGTAGTCCCGCAGCTCCGCGGGGAAGCCCAGCTTTTCATTCGCCTCCACCGTATCCAGCCCTTCCTGCTGGAGTTTGTAGGCGTGAATCTTCGCCGCGAGCCCGATCCCGCGACCCTCGTGCTGCCGCATGTAGAGCAGCACCCCGCGCCCCGCCGCCTCGATCTGCGCGAGCGCGCTGTGGAGCTGATTCCCGCAGTCACACCGCAGCGAGCCGAAGACATCGCCGGTCAGGCATTCGCTGTGTACGCGCACCAGCGTCGTGCTGTTCTTCGCGATCGTCCCTTTCACCAGCGCGAGATGATGCGCCCCATCCAGCGACGACCGATACATGTGCAGATCGAACTCCCCGAAAGCCGTCGGCAGCTTCACCACCTGCTCCCGCTCGATCAGCCGCTCCCGGCTCCGCCGATACGCGATCAAGTCCTCGATGCTGCACATCCGCAGTTGGTGTTTTTTGCGAAATTTCAGCAGCTCCGGCAGCCGCGCCATCGTCCCATCGGCATTGAGAATTTCGCAAAGCACGCCCGCCGGCTGAAGCCCCGCCAGCCTCGCCAGATCCACGCTCGCCTCTGTGTGCCCCGCCCGCCGCAGCACCCCGCCCGCCTTCGCGCGCAGCGGAAAAACATGTCCCGGCTGCACCAAATCCCCCGGCACCGACTTCGGATCGACCAGCACCTGAATCGTCCGCGCGCGATCGTGCGCACTGATCCCCGTCGTCACGCCCTTCTCCTTCGCCGCATCGACCGACACCGTAAAATCCGTGCGAAAACTCTCCCGATTTTCCAGCACCATCCGCTGCAAGCCCAGCCGCTCCGCGCGCTCCTCGGTGATCGGCGCGCAGACGAGCCCGCGTCCGTGAGTCGCCATGAAATTGACCGCCTCCGGCGTGATCTTCTCCGCCGCCATGACGAGATCGCCCTCGTTCTCGCGATCCGCATCGTCCGTCACGATCACCATCCGCCCAGCCCGCACGTCTTTTAAAATATCCTCGATGGAATCAAACTGCGGCACGGTCGGCATGATTCGGCGAATATCGCTCACGGCTTCTCGCAGTGGGAAGGGAAAGATTGGGAGAACGCGCGCGGGCGACGGATTTGTGAGAAAAACATTCCGTCCGCCGTGCCTGTCGGCGTCAGGGTTTGGCAGGCGCGGACGAGCCCGCACCGACCACTGCCTCTGGGCGATACATGTCGCCATTGCTGCCCTCGAACTCAGCTTTCAGCTTCACCCGAAAGCCGCTCAGGTCGATCAACTCCCATCCGAGAAAATGCACGCGCCCGCCGGCATCGCGTTCGTGCTCGATCCCGACGATCAAATGCCGCGCGTCGTCCGTGACTTTGTTCGTCTCGCGTTTCGGCTCGAAGTAGAACGTGCGAAAACTGCCCGCCTTGCTCCCTTTCGCAAAGAGCTTCGGATCGAGGTAAACGACCCGTCCTGTCGCCCGGTCCACGAGCCGCAAGTCGGGGTAGCCCGAGCGCTGATGCTTGCCCGCCGCCGTGCGCGGGAAGTCGCACGCGAAGCCCGGCACGGCTTTTAGTTTCGCGTCGATCGCGTCCTCGAAATGGCTGCTCATTTCGTTCACCCGACCTGCCTGTTTCAGTGGGCTCGACGGGCCGTTCATGTCGGCGATGACTTCTCCGATCGCCGCGCCGATTTGCGAAAGGATGCGCTGGTCGTCGGGGTCGGCCTTGTCGAAAGGCAGCACGCGCTTGCCCGATGTGGCGGCGATCACGTCGGAGAAAAGGACGCCGTGCAGAGCGGCACTTTCGTCGAGCAGCCACGGGATGAGCTTCTGGACTGTCTCGGCTTTGTCGTCGGCCCGCGACGGCGCGGTGCCGGTGACGAGCAGAAGGATGGCGAAACCGATGCGCCCGAGGCTCACGCGATCACCACCGATTCCGTAAGCTCGCCGAGCGCCGCCGCGAGGCGCGACTCGTCGCGCGCGTGGAGGAAGAGAAGCGGCTCTCCCTTTTCCACCGGCTCGCCGACCTTTTTGATCGCCGAGAAACCGACCGCAAAATCAACCCCGTCCGTTGCCCGCGTCCGTCCCGCCCCGAGCGCGACCGACGCGCGACCGATCGCCCCGGCGTCCATCTTCGTCACCGAGCCCGCGCGCGGAGCCGCGAGCGCGCGGATGATCGGCGCGCGATGCACCTCGCCGATGCGTTCGAGAGCCGTGGCATCGCCGCCCTGCGCCTCGACCATCGCCACGAATTTCCGCCAAGCCGTGCCGTCATCCAACCAGCTCTGGAGCTGCATCCGCGGCGCATCGGCCACTTGCGCCGCGAGGTCGAGCGTGAGTTCGATCAGGTCCGCCGGCCCGCCGCCGCGCAACACTTCGAAGGCTTCCGCGACCTCCAGCGCGTTCCCGACCGCGCGCCCGAGCGGCTCGTCGGTCGGGGTCAATTGGAATGAGGTTTTCACGCCCATCTCATTTCCCACCGCAACCAAACCTGCCGCCAATGACTCCGCTTCCGCGCGCGTTTTCATGAACGCGCCCGAGCCGAATTTCACGTCGAGCACGAGCCGATCAAGACTCTCCGCAAGCTTCTTGCTCATGATGCTCGCGACGATCAACGGCTGCGACGGCACGGTGGCCGTCACATCACGCAATGCGTAAAGTTTCTTGTCCGCCGGACAGAGATCGTCCGACTGCCCGATCATCACGACGCCCAGTTTTTCGAGCTGCGCGCTCGTCTCATCCTCGCTCAACGCCACGCGAAAACCCGGGATGCTCTCGAGCTTGTCGAGCGTCCCGCCCGTGATGCCGAGCCCGCGACCGGAGATCATCGGCACCCACAAATCGTCGCACGCGAGGAGCGGCGCGAGCACGAGCGAAACCTTGTCGCCGATGCCGCCGGTCGAGTGCTTGTCCACCTTCGGCGGCGATCCGTCGCGATGCCGCAGCACCCGCCCGCTTTGCATCATCGCCCGCGTCAGAGCGCTCGTTTCGCCCGCCGTCATGCCTTGAAAAAAGACCGCCATCGCCCACGCGCTCGCCTGATAATCCGGCACTTCGCCATCGGTGTAGCGCCGGATGAATTCACCAATCTCCGCGGCGTTCAGCTCACCGCCGTCGCGCTTCTTCTCGATGAAAGTCGGGATGTGAATGAAGGGAGACAAAGCCGGGGAGGACGTGAAATCAATCTGCGAGGCGGGACGAAAACAAAAAGGCCGCACTTCGCAGTGCGGCCTTTTTTAAAACGAATCTCAGCGATTACCGCATGAGCAGGACCGAGCGCGCACGCTTGATCTCGCGGTTGATCTTCCGATGAAAATGCGCGGGCATCCCGGTGATGCGGCGGGGAAGGATCTTGCCGCTCTCGGTGATGAATTTGCGGAGGATGTCCGGGTTTTTGTAGTCGATCGCCTCGAGCGCGATGTCGATGCGGCGGCGCGGCATCGACTTGTTGTGACGGCGGAAATTGGTGCGGCGTTGCGGAGTCTTGGGCTGCATGGTCGTGGGTCTCGGATGCGAGGGTTACTTCGTCTCGCGATGAAGCGTGTGGCGCTTCAGGTTCGGGTTGTATTTCTTTTTCTCGAGCCGGTTCGGCGTGTTGAGGCTCTTTTTGTTGCGCGTGGAGATGTAGCGCGAGACGGTTCCGCCTTCGGCTCTCGCCTCCGTGCATTCGAGGATGATGAAATCTTGGGCCATAAATTATTCCTTGGTATCGGTCGGTGCTTCTTCTTCTTCGCCTTCCGCACCCTCTTCGCCTTCGGTCAGGCCGAAGAGTGAAGTGACAGGGACGCGGCTGCGGGAAACTCGGTTCGTTTTTTCGAGCTGCGATTGGCACTCGACGGTGTAGCGGGTGAAAGGGATCGCTTCGAGCCGGGCGTGCGCGATCGGCTTGCCGCTCATCTCGCAATTGCCGTAGCTGCCGCGATCGATGCGCTTGATCGCTTCCTCGATTTCGTAAAGCGCGTCCTGCTCCTGCGAGAGGAGACTGAGCGCAAAATCGCGGTCGTAAGCATCGCTGCCCGCATCGGCCTGATGCATCCCAAACGCGCTCGCCTCACTGCCTTCCGCGCGGGAACGCAGCGTGTCTTTCGCGACGCCCGTCATCGAGTCCACCATGTTGTCGCGCAGATGGATGAGCCGCACCTTTTGCTTGCGCATGAAAGGGGTCAGCTTCGCATCGGCGGCCGCCGCTTTTTTGTCCTCGCCGGCGGTGAAGTAAGTCTCCTTCGCGTCATGCGCGTGGCGCTTGTGGTCGCCGTTCACCTTCTCGATTTTGTGCGCGATTTTTGCCGCCGCTTTCGGCGCGACTTTGACCGCGGCCTTGGCAGATTTGGCGGGCAGCTTTGGAGCCTTCTCCGAGCGTTCAGCCCGCACTGGCGCGACCACTTTCGCAGCCTTCTTCACCGGCTTCAGAGCGGGGACCGACTTCGCTGCTTTGGCGGGCTCGCTCTTCTTGGGCTTGGGAGCCGGTTTTGCGGGTTTGGACTTTGGCATGGCGATCGGAAAGGCGGAGGGGCGGGAAATTTGAGGCGCGTTACTTAATGAGTTCGATGGTCGTGCGCAAGGGGTTTCCCAACAATTTTCCACCTCGTTTTCCAGCGGAAAATCGGACGCTTTTACGAGCTCGCGCTCGAATATTTTCGCAGCGCGAAAAGCCAGAATCCGCGGCTCGCCCGCGACGCGAAAACGGCCGCTCCGGCGAGCTGCGCCAGCCCACGCAGCGGCGATTCCAGGCCGCGCGCGAGCAGGCGGGCAGGGACATTCGCCACGAAGAGCACGGAGATCACGTAGCTGAAGATCACCTTGAATGCGCCGCGAAAACCCGCGTCAGGATAGCGCGCGATATTGAAGAGATTGAAGTAGCCGTGGATCACGGCCTCGAGCGCGAACGATCCAGAAACTGCAAGTCGGGAGAGTGAAGAGAACGGCATGGTGAATGAACACGGCGAAGCCGAGCGCGAGGAGGTAAAGAGCGATCGATCTGGCCGGGAAATCAGAGGAGTTCCACGACGATCCAAAGGATGAAATTCGCCTTGAAACTCATCTCGCGGATGAGCGAGTTGCGGATCATCAGCCAGTAGATTTCGAGGTGGCGGGACAAGAGACGTGGGCGGGAGCGGAGCGAAGCGGGCCGGGGAGCGTTGGTTCGATTCGGTGCAAATTCAAGCATCGCAAATGGCCCCACAAGCTGGCGATTTCCCGGCAGCAGAAACGGCGCGCCGATCGAAGAATCGCAGACAACTTGCCGGGGAGTGCGGCGTTGTAACTGGTGTGTAGCGTCTGCATTCCGCAGGCCTGCCAAAACAAAACCCACATGAAAAAACTGATCACGACCTTGGGCGCACTGGCTTTCGCTGGTTCGCTCTCTTTTGCAGAAGATAAGCCTCCGGGCCCGCCTCATGGCGGCAAAGACGGCCCTCCCGGCGGGCGTCCGAATCCAGAAGAAGCCTTCAAGAAACTCGACGCGAACAACGACGGCTCCATCAGCCTCGATGAGTTCAAAGCGGGCCCGATGGCGCAGCACGACAAGGATCCCGCGCACGTCGAGGTGGTCTTCAAACAAATCGACAAAGACGGCGACGGGAAGGTGACGCTGGAGGAATTCAAAGCCCATCGTCCTCCGCATCACGACGGCCCCGGCGGCGGCGGTCCCGGTGGGCCTGGAAATGGCAAACCCGGCGGCCCCGGTCACGGTGACAAGCCGGGCGGCAAACCCCCCGGACCGCAGTAGTCCGCTCAAATCCAGATCCATTGACGCCGCGTCCGGACTCCGGGCGCGGCGTTTTTTTGTCCCGAAAGTTCAGCCCCCGACCGCCTGATACCAAACGCGCTGGCCAACCTCTCCCTTGTGAGGCGGCAGTGGAGCGCCGCCGCAGCCTGAGCGGGGTCGCCCGGCGAAAAGCCGGGAAAAGCGGAGTGTGAGCGGCCATCGGTGCCCGCGCAAAGCATGAAATCCCGGAGCCGCGGCAAAACCCGCCCCCGATGCCCTTCAGGATGCCCTCGCGCGATGAGGCGCTTTATTCAGCGTTTCCCTAACGAATTGCTGCCGGAGCGGCTCCCGTCACCGGTGCAGCGAACTCCGTTTTCAAGCGCGCAATGATCTCCGCCAGCAGCGGCTTGCGCTTCTCTTCCCATTCCTTGCGGAGCTGCTCTTCGATCTTGCGCCGCTCTTCGCCGTAGCGTTTTACAAAAAGTTCACGGCGCTCTTTGTCCAAGTCCAGGCCGGCCTCACGGATCGCTGCGTCGATGTCCTCCGCCATGCGCTTGCGGCGAAAATCCTCGCGCTCGCGAAGCGCTTCTTTTTTCTCGGGCGGGAGATTGGCCCAGCGGAGGAAATTTTCCTGAAATCGTTTTCGCTGCTCCGGCGTGAGCGCTTCGAGAGCTTTGCGCACGTTCTCAAATTCTGGCGACATCGCGCCGTTGTGCGGTGGGCGATCCAGGCCGGGAGTTCCGTGTTTTGGAGCTGCCGAATCCTGCGCTGCCGCGGAAAACGCGACGGCAAAAAAACCTCCGATCAGAAGCGGGGAGTGTCGAGCCATACTGAAGTTTCCTCCGACGCCAGCAGCTCGTCGAGATGACTGATCACCGCGTAATCGGGACTCGCGGAAACTTCTTGCGCGAGCTCGGCGATCGTCGGAGGCCGCTCGAAATGCTGCCACGCGCCGATGCTCGCAAACGTCACCGCGAGTGCCGTCACGACGGTGAACTGCCAGCGGCGGAAGATCCACGCGAGGATGCCGGGCTGCTCCTGCCGATTCGCGCGGAGTTCACGCAGGACATTGCGGGAGAAGAACGGCGACACGACCGGCGTCCGAGCTTTGCCGAGCAAGCGCCAGAGATCGTCGTGTTCTTCGTGGTCCATGATGCGGAGGTAAACGCGACGGCCTGCGCGAAGTTGCGCGCTTTTCTCGACGACCGCGCGACTGCGTTTCCGTTCAGAGACTGTTCAGGAAGTCAGGCGTCTCGCCTGACCGGGTGCGTCTCACCCGGCGTGTCAGGCGGGACGCCTGACTTCCTCCGCGCCGAGATACCTGCTTTCGACTTATTACACAGTCTCTCAGAGTTCCGTCGCTTCGAGGAAGCCCTCGAGCTGCCGGATGCGCGTCGGATGACGCATTTTGCGCAACGCTTTTGCCTCGATCTGGCGGATGCGCTCGCGCGTGACTTTGAACTGCCGGCCGACTTCCTCGAGCGTCCGGCTGTAGCCATCGACGAGCCCGAAGCGCTGCTCCAAAACCTGCCGTTCGCGCTCGGTTAGCGACTCGAGCACGTCCTTGATCTTCTCTTTCAAAAGCACGATCGCGGTCATGTCGCTCGGGTTTTCCGCGCTCTTGTCTTCGATGAAATCGCCGAAGCTCGTGTCGTCACTTTCGCCGACCGGCGACTGCAACGAGATCGGCTGCTGCGCCATTTTCAGCACGGCGCGGACACGCTCGACGGGGAGCTGAATTTCGTCAGCCACCTCCTCCGGCGTGGGCTCGCGACCGTAATCCTGCACGAGTTGCTTCTGCACGCGCATCAGCTTGTTGATCGTCTCGATCATGTGGACCGGGATGCGGATCGTGCGCGCCTGGTCGGCGATCGAGCGGGTGATCGCCTGCCGAATCCACCACGTCGCGTAGGTCGAAAATTTGTAGCCCCGACGATACTCGAATTTCTCGACCGCCTTCATCAGTCCCATGTTGCCTTCCTGGATCAGGTCGAGGAACGAGAGGCCGCGGTTCGTATATTTTTTCGCGATGGAAATCACGAGCCGCAGGTTCGCCTCGACCATCTCGGTTTTGGCCTTGAGCGCCTTCTTCAGCCAGCCTTTCAGTTCGGCATATTCGGCGATGAATTCATCTGAACTCAGCCACGCGCGCATCTGAATTTCCTTCAGCTTCGCGGCGTGATCGGTCTTCGCGAGCACTTCGACCTTCGCGGACTTTTTCACCGGCTTGTTCAGCTCGTTGAGGTGGAGGTGGACGAGGCGATTCGTCTCGTCGGCGAGATGCACGAATTCCTCGGTGACCTTCTGCTTGAAGAAGAACTTCGGATAAATCCGCTGGATCGCGGCGTGCGCCTTTTGGAACTCGAGATACGACTTCGTCTCGTGGTTCTTCCCGCCGTGCGCGAGGTAGTTTTTGTAAACGCTGACGCAGTGCGCGGCGGCGTGTTCGAGGCTCTGGCAGAGCTTCGGAAGCTGTTTCATGTAGCGCTCACGGCTCTCGATTTTTTTGTCGAGAATGATGCGGTCGAAACGCTCGCGGCCTTCGCTCAATTTCTGCGCGAGATCGAGATACGCGCGGGCGATGAAGCCGAAATGATTGACGTGTTTTTGCACGTTGATTTCCGCCTCTTCGATCCGCTTGGAAATTTCCACCTCCTGCTCCCGCGTGAGCAGCGGAACCTGGCCCATTTGCTTGAGATACATGCGGACCGGGTCGTCGAGAATATCGAGCTTCGCCTCCGGCTTTTCCTCCTCCTCCTCGGCATCCGCGTCCTTTTTGCCGTCCTTGTAACGATCGACATCCGACGCATCGATGATGTCGATTTCCATCGAGCGGAAGCGACCCATGATCGCGTCCATCTCGTCGGCGTCGTTCATGTTTTCTGGCAGCACCTCGTTGAGGTCGTCGAAGGTGAGGTAGCCCTGTTCCTTCGCGAGCTTCACGAGTTCGCGGATTTTCTCCGCCACTTCCGGTTGATCGACGATGCTGATCACCGGTCCGGCGGGTTTCGCGACGACTTTCTTTTCCTTCGCGGCTTTCACCGGTTTTTCCGCCTTCGGAGTCTTGCCGTTCTTCGCGTGGATCTCGATCGCGGGCTCGACTGCCACGTTCACCTTCTTTTCCCGAGCGGGCTTTTCCTTGATTTTTCTGGCTGCCGCTTTTGCCGGCTTCGGTGCTTTTTTGGCCTTCGGCGCTTTTTTGGCCTTCGGCGCTTTTTTGGCCTTCGGCGCCTTTTTGGCCTTCGGCGCTTTTTTGGCCTTCGGCGCTTTTTTGGCCTTCGGCGCTTTTTTGGCCTTCGGCGCCTTTTTAGCCTTCGGTGCCTTTTTGGCCTTCGGTGCCTTTTTGATTTTCGCCACTTTCGCTACCTTGACCTTCTTCACCTTGGGCTCCTTCTTTGCCTTCGGAGCTTTGGCTGCCTTGGCTTTTACCTTGGGTGCCTTCTTGATTTTTGGTTCCTTTTTCGCGGCGGACTTGGCGGGTTTCGAGACGACTTTCTTGGCGATTTTAGGCATACTCGATAGGTGAAGATTCTAATCCCCGCGTCCCGGGGATGAATTCCTAGGGAGGCGGGGAAAAAGGTCGCGGAATATCGGAGACACGTTTTTGCAAATCAAGGATTTGTTTCTGGAGCCGCAAAACCTCTTCCGGCCCGAGATTTGGCGTGCGCAGACGGGCTTTCAGCGCCTCGATTTTGCGCCGCTTTTGCCGCTGTTCCAGCTCCCGCCAGCAGGCGTGCGCGACGGCCACGGCGCTCGGCCGTTTTTCTTCCAGTAGCTCGCAGACGGCGGCTTCCTCCTCGGCGTCGAGGGTGGCGAGAAAGGCGTTGATCGATGGTTGGTCGGACGGCTGCAGGTCGGCGGCGAGGATTTTGGAAAGCAGGCCGGCATCCGGCTCGCGGGCGAGCACTTCGTTCCACGGCTCTTCCAGCACCCAGGCCCGCGCGTCGTCGTCGCAGAGGGTCACGATCGCCAGCAGCCGGAGCGTGGGGTCGAGCGCTGCTGGTGTCGGTGGGACATTCTCGTCCCGCGCGATTTTCGGCACCTTGAGCATCCGCGAGAGTTCCGCCGTCGAGACTTCCAGCCGTTGCGACGCCTTGTTCACGATCGCCTCCCGCAGGATTCCGTCGCTCAGGAAGCCCGCCCATTCCGCGATCTTCCGGGCCGCCGCGCGTTTCCCTCCCGGCGTCGCGAAATCGGCCCGCGCTGCCATCTTCTCCAGTTGGAAATCGAAGAACTCCCGCGCCCCCGCCACGCGCTCCACGAACGCCGCCGCGCCCTGTCCCCTGATGAGCGAATCCGGGTCTTGCCCCGCTGGCATCTCCACCACGCGCACCGACAAATTCTCCGCGAGCAGCATCTCCAGCGACTTCTCCGCCGCATTTTGCCCGGCGGCATCCGCATCGAAGCACAGCACCACCTCGCCCTCGCCGACGTATTGTTTCAAAATATGCGCCTGCTCTTTCGTGAACGCGGTCCCCTGCGGCGCGATCACATTTTGCACCCCGGCCTCGAATGCCGTGATCAAATCGAGCTGCCCCTCGCACACGATCGCCTGCGCCTTGTCGATCACCGCCCGCATCGATTTGTGGAGCCCGAAGAGCACCTTGCCTTTGGTAAAAAGGGGCGTCTCCGGCGAGTTCACATACTTCGCGCCCTTCGCCTCCGCCGCCAGCACGCGCCCGCTGAACGCGATCACCTCCCCGGTCCGGTGATTGTGGATCGGGAACATCACCCGACCCCGGAACCGGTCGTAAAATCCGCCCCGCGGCCGCTCCTCATCGCGCAGCTTCACCAGCCCACTGGCGAGCATCTCCTCGTCGGAAAAGCCCCGCTGCCCCGCGAAATCCCCGAACGCCTCGAACGAATCCGGCGCGTAGCCCAGCTTCCACGCCTTCGCCACCTCGACCGATATCCCGCGCCCTTTTAAATAGTCCCGCGCCACCTGCGCCGACGGCTTCCGCAGCAGCTCCCGGTGAAAAAAATCCGCCGCCTCCGCGTGCAGCGCCAGCAGCCGCTTCCGCATCGTGAACCGCGCCGCATCCTCCGGGCTCATCTCCGCGTCCACGATTTTCACCCCCGCGCGCTCCGCGAGCTTCTTCGTCGCGCTCATGAAATCGAGATTCTCGTACATCATCACGAACCGGATGACATTCCCCCCGGCCCCGCAGCCGAAGCACTTGAAAATCTGCCGCTTCGGATTCACCGAGAACGACGGCGTCTTCTCCGCGTGGAAAGGACACGTCGCCTTGAACATTCCCGCCGCCCGTTTCAGCGGAAAGTAGCCCTCGATCACCTCCACGATGTCGTTTGCAGACTGAATCTGCTCGATGGTTTCGGGGGGAATCAGCGGCACGGGACCGCGACCTTACACCGCCCGCCGGAGCCGTCGAGAGCCCGCGCCGTCGCCGCCTTATTTCACCAGTGTCAGGCTCGAGATGCTCCCATTCGTCGCCAGGTCTTTGTCAAAGTGCAGCGTCGCCTTGACCTTCACGCCCGGCGCTCCGGCCACCGCCACATCGGGCGCGGTGGTGTAGCCGGCGCCCGGATTCGTGATTTTCACACCGGTCACCTTGCCAGCCGAAATCACGGCCACCGCTTCCGCCGGCGTGACTTTCCAAAGCCCCCCGCGCCCCGGCGGATACCGGTAGAAATTCGACACCTCATCGAGCCGCTCGTTCGTCACCCCGAGCGGTCCGAGCGCCTCCATCAGCGCCCGCTTATTGGCCTGCACCTGGGCCGGTTCCGGCCGTTCGCCCCCATGCGCCGGCGTCACATGGCTGAACGCATCCCGAAACACCTGCGACGGCACCCCGAGCGCCGCCGCGATCAAGACCACCGGCCGCCCATGATCGCGCGGGTCCGTCTCATGGCCGGCGCTGAAAGTGACCACCGGTGCGCCCTTCACCGCCGCCGTGGGCTCCGCAGCCTGCACCGAAAAAAGGCAGCCTGTCAGGAAAACCAGCGCGAGTGGAAAGTGTGAAGAGTTCATTCGGCAGGAGAAAAGATGGAATGGCGGAATTGGCAAGAGCTAAGACCCCTCGATTCAGGCTGGCTTCCGTGCATCGGCGCGTGCCCTATCCGGGCCGGGTCGGCGAAAGGCGGAAGTCGCGTTGCAACGCATAGGTCACGCTCAGCACGACAAAAGAGATCAGCAGCAGGGCCGCCGAAGTCCGCCCCGCGCT
>JAYVPW010000151.1:0-4315 GCA_043777315.1 Spartobacteria bacterium
CAGCGCCAGCGGAGCCGAAGGACCTCTTACTTCTCCCCCGATTGCGCGCGCATGGCAGAAAAGTAAGAGGTCCTTCGACTGCGTTTCGCTGCGCTTCACTTCGCTCAGGATGACGAAGAAAGCAGTGCGCCGCTCACGCAAACGCCGCCCGCAGCATCGCGATGCTCTTCGGCACGGCGGTCTCGGCGTCCTCTTTTCCTTCCATCTCGAGCGAGACGTAGCCGGTGTAGCCGGCATCGCGGAGCAGCCCCGCGATCCGCTTGTAATCTAGATCCAGCGTGTACCACTCCCCGCCGCCCTCGTACGTTTTGGCTTGGACGAAGACGGTCTTCGGCGCGATGCGGGCGAGCTTTTCGTACGGGTCTTCGAGAAAATTTCCCGTGTCCATCAGCGCCCCGAGCCACGGCGATTCGATCGCGTCGAGGATGCGCGCCATGCCCTCGGGTTTGCTCGTCAGACCCCAGTGATTTTCCAGCGCCAGGACGACCCCGCGCTCGGCCGCGAGCTCCACGCATTTGCGGATCGAATCGATGCACCACTTGAATCCGTCGTCCTCCGTGAAGCCCGCGAGCACCGGCTCCTCGCCGCGCGCTTTCATCAGCGCCTCGAACGTTTCGATCGTCTTCCACCGCCCCGAATTCAGCCGAATGCACGGCACCCCGAGCGCGTAGGCGATCTCGATGCACTTCTCAGTGTGCGCGATCCATTTGTGCCGCTCGGCTGCGTTCGGCGAGACGAAGTCTTGATGGATGGAAAGGCAGACGAGATCGACCCCGGCGCGGAAGGCGTGCCGCTTGAGTTTCTGGCAATACGCGTGGGTCGGCACGTCGAGCGGGCCGAGTTCCTCCATCGCCATTTGCCGGTGCAAAATATCGACGCCTTCGATGCCGAGTGCGGCGGCCTTGTCGATCACCGTCTCGATCGAAACCGCCGGTCCGCGGAAGTGCCAATACGAATAGCTGGAGACCGCGAGCTTGACCTTCGGCCACGTTTTCGGCGGCGCGGAAGCGACCTCCGCGCCGTGAAGAAAGGAGGCTCCGAGACCGCTCGCGGCGGCGGTGAGAAAGGTGCGGCGGTTCATCGATCCAGGGTTTGCAAGCTGCCGGATCGCCACTCGGAGTGGACCGGTGATTTACCCCGGGATCTCGCTGAGCATCTGTTTGTTCGTCGGGAATTTCTTCGCGAAAAAGAGCAGGCGCTCGATGGCTTCCATCGGTTTGTAGCCGGAGAGGCCGCGGCGGACGACGTGGATTTTGTGGAGGTCGTCGGCGGGGACGAGCAGCTCCTCGCGGCGGGTGCCGGAGAGGAAAATATCGACGGCCGGGTAGATGCGCTGCTCGCTGATTTTGCGGTCGAGGACGAGCTCCATGTTGCCGGTGCCTTTGAACTCCTGGAAGATCACGTCGTCCATCCGGCTGTTCGTTTCGATGAGCGCGGTGGCCATGATGGTGAGCGAGCCGGCTTCCTCGGTGTTGCGCGCGGCGGCGAAGATTTTGCGCGGGATTTCGAGGGCGCGCGTGTCGAGGCCGCCGGACATGGTGCGGCCGCCGGTGGCGGCATTGTTGAAGGCGCGGCCGACGCGGGTGATCGAGTCGAGGAGGATGAAGACATCCTTGCCGGCTTCGACGAGGCGTTTCGCCCGCTCCATGCAAAGCGTCGCGATGCGGGTGTGAGATTTCACGTCCATGTCGTTCGAGCTCGCCATGATCTCGGCGTGCGGGCAGGTGCGCTTGAAGTCGGTCACTTCCTCGGGGCGCTCATCGACGAGGAGGATGATGAGTTTCAGCTCGGGGTGATTTTTCGCCACCGCTGCCGCCATGTGCTGGAGGAGCGTGGTCTTGCCGGTGCGCGGCGGCGCGACGATGAGGCCGCGCTGGCCTTTTCCGATCGGCGTCATCAGGTCGATGATGCGCGTCGTGTAGCGGTCGGGGACGGTCTCGAGCGTGATGCGCTCGAGCGGGCTGATGACCGTGAGCTCGTCGAAGGCGGGAAGATTCCGCGCCTTTTCCGGCTCGTCGCCGTTGACTTCCGTGAGCCGGTGGAGCTGCGAACCGCGGTTGCCTTTTCGCGTCTCGCCTTTCAGCCACTGACCATCGCGCAGATGGTAGCGGCGGACGATGTCGGGCGTGACGAAGATGTCGCTCGGGTGCTGCGTGAAGCCGCGCTTGGCGTCGCGGATGAAGCCGAAACCCTTGCCGGAAATCTCGACGATCCCCTCGCCGAAACCGAGTTCTTCATCGGGCGAAAGCGGCTCGGTGCGTTCGAGGTCGGAGCGGTCTTCGAGGTCCGGGCCGCGGTCCTGCCGCTGGCCGCGGTCGCCACCGCGATCTCCTCCTCGGTCATTGCGATCTCCTCCACGATCACCGCGATCGTTCCGGCCCCGGCGATCACCGCGGTCGTGGCGGTCGCCGCGATCCTGGCGATCTTCGCGCGGCGGGCGGGGCGCGGACGGCTCGACGCGGGGGATCTGCAAGGCCACCGCCTCGTGCGCACTGACCGCGAGCGGGGCTTCTTTCCCCTCCTGCTCCATCTGCCTGGCGACATGGCGCGGGACGTAAACCGGATATTGCCGCGCGGCGGGCGCGGCGTACTCGGGCGGTGCGGCCCCCTCGGCGGGTGGCGGCATGGATGGAGCCTCGGAGCGGACGGACGCAGGTGCGGGGGTTTCGGAAAAGGGCTGGGACGCAACGGTCGGAGACACCGCCGACGGTTCCGCCGCGACAGGTCGCGACCTCGGACGCCATTCCTCGATGTGCGGTTCATGCGGTGCGGGAGCGGCGGTCGCGGCAGGCGGCGATGGCGGGAGATTTTCCGCAGCAGGGGCAGCCGCCGACGGGGCGGGGACGGGCGCAGACGCGGCTTCGGGAGCTGGCGGAGAAACCTCGCCGACCGCCGGTGCCGCCGGTTTTTTCGCCCGCGATGGACGAGGCTTGGCCGGAGCTTTTGCGGCTGGGGCTTTGACGACGCTGGACTTGGCCGGTGCCACCTTCTCCACGTCCGAGACCGGAGAGTTCGAGGGTACTGCGTCCGCGTTCGTCGCCGGGGTTTTTGCCACGGCGGGTTTCACCGCGCGTGGTCTGGCGGTCCGTTTGGGTTTGGCAGTCGCTTCTTCGGTGTCGAACAACGGCTGCTGGGCTGGCTCTGTCATATTGGGCATGTGGGGTTTCGCCCGGCGCCTTTCGCCGGTCGAGAAATGGGAAAAAATGGATGGCTGGGAAACAGCCGGGAAAATGAAACGTTGAATGCGGGAGCCGCGGCGATTTCGCCCAGCGGCTCGCGCTAAGGATCGCGTCAGCCTGCGGCGGGAATCGAGGAAGTTTGGCCCGAGCCGGTGGAGCACCGGTGGCGCGAAACTCGAGAGAAAGTGCGAGAACTCCGGCGGAACGTCAACCGCGAATTTTTCGCGGCGAACCTTTCCGCCGCTTCAAGGACCGCGTTCACTGCCGGCATGTCACCCATCGTCGGCATCGATCTCGGCACGACCAATTCGCTCATCGGCGTCATGGACGCAGGCTTTCCCATCCTGCTCGCGGATGCGGACGGCGAACGGCTCACGCCGTCGGTCGTGCATTTTCCCGCGACGGGCGAGCCGGTCGTCGGGCGGATGGCGGTGCGAATGCGGGCGCTGGATGCGGCGGCCACGGTCTCGTCGGTGAAGAGGCTCATCGGCGAACGCGGGGCCGTGGTGCAGGTCCGCGAGCAGACCTTCACGCCGGAGGAAGTCTCCGCGCTCATCCTCCGCAAACTCAAATCCGACGCCGAGCGCGCGCTCGGCCACGCGGTGACGCGGGCGGTGATCACCGTGCCCGCGTATTTCAACGACGCGCAGCGCAACGCGACCAAGACCGCGGGCGAACTCGCGGGCTTCACCGTCGAGCGCATCGTGAATGAACCGACCGCCGCCGCGCTCGCGTATGGCCTCGATAAATTGCGCGACCGGTCGAAGATCGCCGTCTTCGATCTCGGCGGCGGCACCTTCGACATCTCGATCCTCGAGCTGAACGCCGGCGTCTTCCAAGTCCTCTCCACCAACGGCAACACCCGCCTCGGCGGCGACGACCTCGACGCCGCGCTCGTCGCCTTCCTCGCGGAGAAGGTGGGCGTCGGGGAATGGGGAGAACGTCGAACGTCGAACGTCGAACGTCGAACGTCGAATGCAGAAGGGGAAGAGACCTCCGCCCCGGATTCCCCCACTTCGACGTTCGACGTTTCCCCCTCCCTCCTCCGCGCTGGCTGCTACGTCGGGCAATCCCCAGATTCGCCGCCCCCCCCGGATTCCCCCACTTCGACGTTCGACGTTCGACGTTCGACGTTC
>JAYVPW010000152.1:0-4232 GCA_043777315.1 Spartobacteria bacterium
CCGCGCCTATGGCGACACCGTCACCGTCAGCTTTCTCCCGCACCTCATCCCGGTGAGCCGCGGCATCTTCACCACCATCACCGCCGCGCCGGCGGACGACATCGCGCCGGCGGAGATTTTTGCCGCGCTCACCGAGGCCTACGCGGCGGAGCCCTTCATCCGCCTGCTCGGCGAAAGCGGCACGCCGGACACGAAGAATGTGACCCACACCAATTTCCTGGATCTCGCCTGGCGGCACGACCCGCGCACCGGCCGCATCATCCTGCTCAGCGCCGAGGACAATCTCGTCAAAGGCGCGTCCGGCCAGGCCGTGCAGTCGCTCAACGTCATGTGCGGCTGGCCGGAGACGACGGCGCTGCTTTAGCGGCTCGACTCCACCAGAAAATGGGTCGCGGCTTGATCGCTCCTCACTCCCGCCTAAACTGCTGCCCATGAGTTTTGAAGCCATCGAGCAGGAGATCGTGAAATGGGACGACGCCAACTTGCGCAAGCTGCAGGCCCTGGTCGTGGCGCTGCGCGTGCGGAGCGACGACCCCGCCTTTGCGGAAAAAATGGCGCGCAAGATCGACGACGGGAACCCGGCGCACTGGCTCACGCTCGAAGAGTTCGGGCAGCGGCTTGGTCTGCCGCCGGATGAATGAAATACCGGCTCCTCATCGACCTTGAGGTGCTGGATTTCGCCCACTCGCTCTCCCGCCGCGAGCAGCAAGCCTTGTGGCGCCGCTTCCGTGAGCTAGGCGAGGCTCCGCACCGCTACGCGGACTATTCCGAGCCCGACCCCACGCAGCGTATGCTGGACGTTCATCTGCACGCCGGATTCGCAATTTTCTTTTGGGAAGACGCCGCTGACCGGCATGTGAAAAACCTCCACCTCCGCCGCGCCGACCGCTGAACTGCGCGTGACTTGTTCGTGTGGTGGAGGTGATTCCGCAGCACTTCAATTTACTTTATCTGCGCGTCGTATTCTTTCCAGAATTCGGTGGCGGTCAGGGCAGGGCGGAAGTTGTCCGGGTCAAACTTGCTGTCCGAAAGGTAAAGTAATGCGGGGTGATTGCGGAGGACTTCCACGTTGCGGATAGCCGGGGGCAGCATGAGCGATTCGAGCGTTGGGCAATCGAGAAGCGGGGAGACATCGGTGACCTTGCCGGGGTTGAGGCTAAGCCAGACGAGGGGCATGCCGCGCAATGGATCGAGATTTTTGACCGACGCGTGGGCCAGATCGAGAAAGGCAATCGGCAACCCGCGGAGCGGCGAGAGATCGGTGATCTCAGGATGCGCTTGAAGATTGAGGCGAAGATTCGCACCGAACATCTCCACGGCCTCAAACTTCAATGTCGGCCAATGCTTTGCCAGAATCGCCCGTGCCTGCCGAG
The DNA here is from genome assembly GCA_043777315.1 of Spartobacteria bacterium. Classification (GTDB taxonomy): domain Bacteria; phylum Verrucomicrobiota; class Verrucomicrobiia; order Chthoniobacterales; family Chthoniobacteraceae; genus CAIURC01. The sequence continues at coordinate 1,374 of JAYVPW010000152.1, forward strand.
CCGCCGCGTTGCTGGTTCCGTAGATCTCCTGGAGTTGAGTGAGCGAGCGAGGGGCAGTTTCCGGGGCCAGAATGACCCGCTGGAGTTTCGGCAGGCCTTCGAGGGCGGCCATGTTGAGGCTGGATTTGACGATGGAGAGTTCTTCCAGCTCCCGGCACTCGGCCAGCGCGCTAATATCCAAGCCGTCGAATATCGCGCGCAGAATGCGCAAGGGACTGCCCCGCAACGGCTCCAAGTTTTTGATGAAGCTGTAATTAACGTCCAGCTCACGGAGCGGCAGGCCGGCGAGCGCGGAGAGGTCCCGCATGTGGCATTTCGCGATTAAAAGCTTTTCCAAAGGCATGTCGTGAAGCGGGGAGAGATCGGAGACGCCAGTGGCACCGATCCCCAGTTCGCGAAGCGGCATACCGCGCAGCGGGGAAATGTCTAGGAGGGGATTACTCTCCAAATAAAGCCGGGTCAGGTTCATTCCGCGCAACGGGCTGAGATCGACGATACGATTCCCTGCGAGATAGAGAGTTGTTAGCGGCAAGCCCGCGAGCGGCTTGAGGTCGGCAATGCCGGTATTGCCCAGGTCCAGGACCGTTATTGGAAGCCCGTGGAGCAGCGCAAGGTCGCCCAGCCTGAGTCCGCTGAGATCGACCATAAAGCTGCCGTTCGTCAGGCGCTGGACGTGGGTGTCGCGCCACCCGACCTGGCTCCGGTATTCCTTCAGCCGTGCACGAATGGCGGTCTCGGCGACGTCCTGCCCTTTACCCAGGAGGATGGCCAGCGGAGCGGCTTCGACCTTTCGATTCTGCGCGAGAAGCGCATCGACGAGTTGCATTTGGACGTCCCGCTTCAGCTCGGCGGCGGCCCCGTTCTCCCGGATCCACCGTTCGCAGAGCCCAAGGTTGAGCGAGGCAGCGGGATGATTTGGCTGCAGGGCGAGCGCGCGCCGATATTCCTCCGCGGCGGCTGGGAGCTGTTGCGAGGACTGGAGCAGATCGGCGCGGAAAATCCGATAGGCAGGGTTCTCCTGTGCGAGTTGGACGGCATAGCCGATTTTCTCGATCGCTTCCGCCGGTTTGCCGGCCTCGAGCAACGCGCGAGCTTGCTCGGCAAATGTCGGAGCCGTGCGTCGTAGATCGGCCAGCGTGGCCTTGGCACTCGCGGCTTCGCGTTCCGCACGGCGGCCTTCGATGATGGCCTTGGTGCCGAAGCTGCCGCCGACAAGGAGCACCGCCGCCACACCAATGGCCGCAGCTTTGTGGCGCTTCACGAGCAGTGTGAACTGCTTCCATGCGCCCGCGTTTTCCGCGCTGGTGGCGAAGCCGGTTTGGTAGGCGAGGAGGTCGGCTTGCAAGTCCTCGACGCGCGGGTAGCGCGCGGCCGCGTCGAGTGCCAGGGCCTTGCGCGCGACGGCGAGGAGGGAGGCGGGAATTTTCGATTCTGGATTTTTGACTTTCGATTGCGGGGCGGCCCATTCGACTTCGGCGCGCTGCACTTTGTCCACGATCTCGAGCGCGGCGCGGCCGGTGACGGCGGGGCGGAGGTGGAGCAGCTCGAAGAGGATCGCGCCGAGGGCGTAGAGGTCGCTGCGGGCGTCGAGGGTCTCGACTTCGCCGCGGGCCTGCTCGGGGCTCATGTAGGCGGGTGTGCCCATGATGGAACCGGCCATGGTGGCGAAGTCGGAAGTCGTAGGGCGGAGGGCGGAAGATTCCGCAATGCTGCGCGCGGAATAGACGGCGGTGCGCGGCGGCTCGCTGGCTTCCGACTTCCGCTCGCCGCCCTCCGACTTTTCCGCCAAAACTTTAGCCAGTCCCCAGTCCATGACGAGGACGACGCCGAAGTCGTCGAGCATGATGTTTTCGGGCTTGAGGTCGCGGTGGATGACGCCGCGCGAGTGGGCGAAGGCGAGGGCGTCGCAGACTTTTTGGAAGACGGTGAGCAGCGCGGAGAGCGGGTACTTTGCCACGGTCGCGGGGTCGCCGGCGGCGAGGAGGGCGAGGACTTTTTTCAAGGTCACACCGCGGACGAACTTCATGGTGTAGAAGGGCTGGCCGTGCCCGTCGGTGCCCAGCTCGTAGATGGGGACGATGCCGGGATGCTCAAGCTGGCCGGTGATCTGCGCCTCCTCGATGAAGCGCACGGCGTCGCCCGCCGCGCCGCTCTGGAGCATGACTTTCATAGCCACGCTGCGGTGGATGGCGGCGTCGCGCGCGGTGAGGATCGCGCCCATGCCGCCCTGCGCGACGAGCTGGCCGATTTCGTAGCGGTGCTCGCGCACGACTTCCTCCGGGAGGAGCTGGCGGACGGCGGCGAGGTCGGGCGGGAGCGAGCCACCGGTGCCGCCGGTAGGGACGCGGCGCAGCTCGACGGTGGCTTCGCCGATGGTGATTTTCTGCGAGGGAAAGACGCGGGTGTTTGCCGTGACGGGCTGGCCGTTGAGGAAGGTGCCGTTGCTGGAGCCGAGGTCGGCGATGAACAGCTCCCCGTAGTCGATGGTGAGGCGGGCGTGTTTACGCGAGACGAGCGGCGCGTCCACGAAGACATCGACGCCGGGCTCGCGTCCGAGCACGTACTCGCCGGGCGCGAGGACGTGGCGGCTCACCTCGGTGCCGCCGTGGCTGACGATGATTTCGATTTGAGGGACAAGCACGGCGGGCTTTAGCAAAAGCGGACAGCAGGGACAACCGGGGCTTTTCTGCGGGCCGAATTTTTTTCCCGAAAGAGGCTCGTTCTCTGGCATGGAAAGCGTTCTCCTTCGCAGCCGCGTTCTGAAACTTTTTCCAGCAGCCATGTCTTACACCGAAATCCCCGGCGGAGTGACCGCCGCCCAAGGCTTCCTCGCCGGCAGCGCCTACTGCGGCATCAAGG
>JAYVPW010000153.1:0-4182 GCA_043777315.1 Spartobacteria bacterium
CTCAAACAAGCCATCGGGATGCGTGAGCCGCGTCACTCGGCCGCTCGCCGCGTCGCGGGTGTAAGTGGTTGTGCGCGGCTGGATGCCGGGGCCGGAGACCGTGGACGTGAGCACGCGATCCCGGCTGTCGCGTGTCCATGATTCCACGCGCCCATCGGGATAGCTGGCGGAAAGCGGCGCGCCGGTCGGCGTGGTGGTGAAGGACGATATCCGCCCCTTCGGATCCGTGCTCGTCGCGAGGTGTCCCGCGCCGCCGTCCGCATACGTCATGGTGGTGGCGCGGTTCAGCCCGTCCGTCTTCTTGGCGAGGTTGGCATTGAGGAGGTTATACTCGTACTTCACCACGCGACCATTGGGATAAAGTGCCAGCGGCTTGTGCGCACTGATGGAGGAAGTTTGCGCGATTTCCGCATTGGTCACTCCATCCAGCTCCTTGCGGATGAAGCCGAGCGAGGTGTCGCCATCAAACTGGTAGGCAATCTTCGTCCCCCGGCCGATGATCCGCGGATCGCTGGCATAGGACAGAATCGGCCGGCTGTAGTCTGCGACCTGGGTATAAGAGTAGTTCGCATAGCTGTCCGGCACGGTGGCCACGCTGTCCGGGTAGGCCACGCTGTCGAGATTCACCCAGCTGAAAAAGGCTCCCGGGTTTGGGTCGGTAAAGATGCTGTAGTTGTAAATCACCTTGCGCCCATCGCTGGACTGGACCTGCTTGATCACCTGGTTGTTGGAAGGCAACTCATTCATGCCGATGAATTGCGCCGCGGCGGTGACGCCGGAACCCGGGATGAAGCAGCGGATTTTGCCAACGACTTTGGCGTTGCCCGCGCCGAGGTCAAGGCCGACGTAGCCATTGCGCATGTAGAGGTAACGATAGTAGGAGGAGGTATTGCCATCGAAGGCCGCCGCCGGGCCGCCGCTGGAATCCGGCGCGAATGGATCGCTGCCAAAGGGGATGCCGTTCAGCTTCGTGCCGTTCGTGTCGTAGAATTCGAGTTCACCGACCGGCAGTGGCGGCGCATTGTGAAAATCGTTCGAGTAATACAAGGTGAGGAAACGGCACGGCGTGGTATTGCTCACGGTGATTTCCTGCCACGCCCCCGCCGTGCCACTGGTGCTATAGGCGATGGAGCCGAGGGTGACGGTCTGCTGACCGAACTGACCCATATTCACATAGGTGAACGCAAGGTATCGCCCGCTGGCGTCGCTGACTTTGCGCAGCAATGTGTCCGTGGCGTTGTTATAAGTGAAGGTGTAAACGTTGCCTTCATTATCCTCACAGCTCGACAGCCGGTAAAAGATGCCGCCGGTGGCATTCGTGAGCTGGTTAAAGCGCTAAAGCTCTCCGGTGCTCCTTTGCAGAGTGAAGAGAGTGCCATCCTGAAAGAGGCGCTCATCCGTATTCGCGGGCGGTAGCCAGAGACCCGCCGTGGAGGTGCTCAAGACGAAAATGGTGTCCGAACCATCAGGATAACCGATCCGCAGCGCGGGCTGCCCATTGCTGTAAATCCCGCCGTAGCGGAGCAACCACTGATAGTTGTGCGTCCACACGCCATCCCGGCCAAAGCGCCCTTGCGAAGCAGACTGCGGCGCGAGCCGGGTATTGCTGGAGCGCACGAACTGAAGGGGCATCCTGCCCACCGAACCGAAGACGGAGAGATCGAGCACATCCCGATGCGCATTTCCCGTGTAAGCGGAAAACAAATTCACGCCTGCCTGCTGGCCGCATGGCGGAGGCTGCGAGGGGCCATAGGGACTTTGATTACCGCAAGGCTGCACGGTATCAGCCAGCGCCGGGTGGAATGAAACAAGCGCGCCAAGGCAGGACAGCGCGAGAAAACGGAGAGCAATGGATTTCATGGTTGGGATAATGTTGGAGTTGGAACAAGTGGTGGCGACGATCGGAAGGAGGCAGCTCATAATCCTGCGCTGCGCATGAGCACTGGCGGCGGGCCAGCCCAAAATTCGAGGGTCTTTGCCTCGCCCGTAGGCGAGGTGATGCTGACGCGGTGCAGGCCCACGTTCGGCGAAACGGTGAAAGCGAAGGCAATCTGCCGCGCATCATCGACTGGCAGCGCCGCGGAGAGCTTCGTACCCGCAAGTTTGCCGCCATCCTGCGCCACGATGGCGACGCGCCCGCCCGGCTGCGTGCTGGTGAAAGCCAGCCGCACCTCGACTCGCTCGGAGGGATTCGCCCAAATACGCGGGAACTCGCCGAGTTGGTTGACCGTCAGGGCGAGCCTTTTCCCCGAGGAGGGGGAGGCGACATAGGCGGTTACTTTTTCCCCGTCGTAGGCCGGCTCGTCGCCGGGAAAGCGCACTGGTGTGAAACTCGTCAACCCGCTGGGATCGATCCGGCCTTCCGGGGTGCGCAGAAGCGGGCCGGAAGGAACCGTGGCATCCGCGGAAAGCGTGGCGGGCTGCAAAGATGGCACCGTCTTGGCCAGCTCGCTTGCTTTGGCATTGGGTGGCGTCGCGCCCAGTTGGCGGGTCACACCCGCCCCGCCGCCTTTGCGCGGTGGCGTGGTGCTCACAGCAGCGGGGGGTGGCGATGCGCCGCCAGCAGCGTCCGAGGTGGAATGTTTGGAGCGAGAGCCGATGATGACGAAGCTCGCGACGGCGAGCGCGCAGAGAGCGCAACCGACGGCGAGCAGTCGCCGGCTGGGTGCAGTGGAGCGTGGTCGTTTCATAGTAAGATGGCGCTGATTGGGATTGGTTTGCAGAAATGACGCATGGACGCGGCTTACCCTCCCACCGCGATCTCCACCACGCTGCTCCACACGCCCACCTGCGCGTCGCCCACGCGGTAGATGGCGCGGTATTTCCACTTGGCCGGCGCGGCGGGGAGCGGAGAGGTATCCGTATAGTTCGGCGTGGTGTCGTAGGTCAGGAAGATCCAGCCTTTGCTGTCGGCGCGGTCCACTTGGATCTCGATCATGTCGAGGAACTGGCTGTTGCCGGCCCAGCCCCAGCCAACTTTCACGGCATTGCCCATGAGGGAGAGGTCGAGGGCGGGCTGGATGGTGGCGAGGTCGGGGCCGGTCTGCGCGGCACCCTCGATGCCGAGGGCCTGGCCGATGGTCTCGCTGTAGGCTTTGATGGCCTTGATGCGCTTCACCAGTGCGCGGAACCGGATGACGATGCCTGCGGGCACGGCGGCGGGGAAGCCAGCGGGCAGCGCAGGCACGATCTGGCCGGTGGGCGCGGTGGCGCCGCCGTCGCGCTCGTAGTTTTTCTCGGCGGTCCAGCCTTGGGCGGCGTTCTGCATGTTGCCGCAGAAATCCACCATGGCGCGGAAGCGGGCGGCATCCGCGGCCTGCTGGGTGATGTCGGCATCCGCGGCGGCGATGCCGAGGGGGGTGAGGAAGCCGCCGATGTTGTCGCGAAAGAGGATGAACTGGGTGGCTTTGCCATTGTCATCCGTGGCGAGATAGTCTTGTTTGGGCATACGAATACGTCTGGGTTTCTGCGTTGGAGTGTCTGCGGGAAAGCCGGGGTAGGGGACAAAGCCGGGGTCGCCGGGCTCGAGGTAATAGCTGGGATCGCCCCAGAAGAGGTTCGGATCGTCCCAGTAGAAGGGGGTGCCGGTGATGGGGGTGAGGGCATCCCAATGGAGCGTTTTCATGGGGTAAAGACGGCTGAAGGGCCCATCGAAAGGTCGCCGAGGGGCATTTTGAGAGTAAAACGGCGCTTTTCAGCCTTTGCGCGGTTTTATGAAAGGGCTGCGCGGTGCGCTGGAGTCCTTGCGCGGTACCGCGGGATGGCTGCGCAGCACCGTAGAATGGCTGCACGGTACCGGGAAATCGCTGCATGGCACCCTCGAAGGGTTCCTCACCATGCAAATCAGCCTTCCTTGGCGCTAAGCAGGCATCCCACGGTGCGGTGGAGCTATCGCGTGGTACCGTGGAATCATCCCGCGGCACCGCGCGACCGTTCCAGCGTGTCGCAGAATTATCGCCGCGCACCGCGCCGTCAGTCCCGGAAACCTCCCGCAACCCCGCTGCGACGTCCCCGGCCTGCGCTGCTGCGCTACCTAAATACCGTGGAGCCGTGGAGCCGTGGAGCCGTGGAGCCGTGGAGCCGTGGTGAGCTTTCTTTGAAATTGCGGACAGGGCTTCGGGAAAGGAAAACACAGCCATGTCAGAAATCAGCAAATTCGGCCGGCGATACGACCGAGAGTTC
>JAYVPW010000154.1:0-48762 GCA_043777315.1 Spartobacteria bacterium
TGCGCTCGGCTCGCTACGCTCGCCTTCGCTTCGCCGCTCCCGCAGGGGAGCTGGGCATTGCGAAGGAAGAGCAATTTACAGAAAAACTTTTACACCCCCGCATCGACGGCGCGATGCCCTCCAGGGACGCGCCTTTCCTCTCGGTCATCTTGAGCGAAGCGGAGGGTGCTCGGGCGGGGTTAATTTTGTGGGGGCATCCGGTCATTCCGTTGCGGAGGATGCTTAGGACGCGGGGAGATGGATGGATGCTCTGGTGGAACGGACTCGGGAGGCGGGGGAATGGACTGATGGTGGGACGGAATAGACTCGGGACGCCGCGGCGTGGGTGCATTGCGTGAGGTGGTTTGCTCAGGAGATGAGGGGATGACTGCATTCCAGCGCGGCCTAAACCCGGGATGCGGCGGCCTAAACCTCGGATGCGGCGGAATATGCTTTGAAACCGACGGCATAAACTCATTCGCTGACGCAATGAGTATATGGCGAGGGGTCGGTGGGAGGCGGGGCGGCTTGGGCGGGGGCGTCGGTGGCGGGGAGGCGCGTGGGGAAGCGACCGGGCAGCCGGAGGGCTGGGGCGCGTGGATGACGTGGAGGGCTGGGGCGCGTGGATGACATGTCGGCGCTTCCTTCCCTCCGGTCATCTTGAGCGGAGCGCCAGCGGAGTCGAAAGACCTCTTACTTCTCCCCCCGTAGCGCGCGTGTATCGCGGAGGGGGAGAAGTAAGAGGTCCTTCGACTGCGCTTTGCCAAGCCAAAGCTCCGCTCAGGATGACCGGAGGGCTGGGGGTCAGTCGCCGAGCTCGACGTTCCAATACGCGAGGTCGATGAAGTGGCGCCAGCTCTCGTGGAGCTGGGTGTCGAAGGTGATGTGGACGAAGGGGCGCCATTTGGGCCGGACGGGCTTGCGGATGAGGTGCATGCCGACCTGGTGGGCGAGGCGGTTGCCTTTGCGGGTGTTACAGGGGATGCAGGAGCAGACGATATTCTCCCAGGTGGTGCCGCCGCCTTTGTCGCGGGGGAGGACGTGGTCGAGGTTCAGCTCTTTGCGGTCGAGGGTCTGGCCGCAGTATTGGCAGGTGTTCTTGTCCCGCTCGAAGATGTTGAAGCGGGTGAACTTCACCTCTTTCCGTGGCATCCGGTCGAAGAGGAGCAGGACGATGACGCTCGGGACGCGAATCTTGAAGGAGATGGTGTGGACCATTTCCTCGTGCGGCTCGCGGGTGGAGAAGTCGCGCCAGCTCTCGAAGTCGTGGGTGAGGAAGTTCTGCTCGGCGTCGGCATAGACGACCTGGGCGTGGCCGGCGCAGAGCAGCGTGAAGGCACGCTTGACGGAACAGACGTTGATCGCCTGCCACAGGCGATTGAGGACGAGGACTTGGCGGTCGAGCATGGGAGCGCTTGGAACCAGGGGTTTCTCGGAAAAGTGCGCGGAAGCTAGCACCCGGCTTCGAGAGCGTCAATCGGAGGCGGTGATCCATTGCCAAAAGTCTTTCCGATCGGGCCGGTGAGAATTTAGCCACGGAATGACACAGACAATGACACGGAAGGGACACGGATTTTGGAGCGTTGTAGTCGGAGTCTGTGCCCCGCTCGAGGCCGGGGAGATGCCCGCCAGACTCACCACGGCCGGCTTTCAACCCCGCCGCGGATTTCACACGGCCTCCAAGGCCCCTCACTTTCCGTGTCTTGTCCGTGCTCCCTATCCGTGTCATTCCGTGGCTAAATTCCACCCATCCAGATGTGGAAAAGGGCGCGCGTCGGGGAGGGCGCGGGCGATTCAGCGGGATGGAGAACACTATGAGCGATCACATTTACAAAAAGCTGGAGCTGGTCGGCACGTCGCCGAATTCAATCGAAGAGGCCGTGACCAACGCGATCGAGCGGGCCTCGAAAACGCTGCGGAATCTGAGGTGGTTTGAGGTGGTGGAGACGCGCGGGCACATCGCGGAGGGGAAGGTGGATCACTGGCAGGTGACGGTGAAGGTGGGCTTTACGCTGGACGTGTAGTGGTTGAGAAAAGCCGTTGACGCTCGCGGGAGAGGTCACTAGTTTCCGCGCACTTTCATCAAGAGTGACCGAGGGACTGGCCCGTTGAAGTCACGGCAACCGCTTCGCAGCAGTGCAAACTGCAGCGAAGGACCAGGTGCCAAATCCAGCTCCAGCGCCGATTTGAGAAGTCGCGAGACTTTCCAGAAAAGCGGTGGGGAAAAGATGAGAAGGAGCCTGCGGCCTCTGCCGCAGGAATTCCGATTCGTCGCCAAATGATCGATCCCGATCTCTTGGTGAAAGCGACCCGCTTTATGGACAAACCATTTTTCAGCAACCTGAAGTGCCGCGAGTGCGGACAGCTTTACCCGAAGGAGGCGATCCACGTCTGCGACTTCGATTTCGGCCCGCTCGAGGCGGCTTACGACTACGAGGAGATCGGGCGCGTGCTGACGCGGAAGAAGATCGAGTCGCGCCCGCAGTCGATGTGGCGCTACCGGGAGCTGCTGCCGATCGATGGGGAGCCGACGGTGGGGACGCAGGTCGGTTTCACGCCGCTGGTGAAGGCGGACCGGCTCGCAAAGGCGCTCGGGATTCGCGAACTCTACGTGAAGAACGACACGGTGAATTACCCGACGCTCTCTTTTAAGGATCGCGTGGTGTCGGTGGCGCTGAGCCGTGCGCGGGAGCTCGGCTTCACGACGGTGGCGTGCGCCTCGACCGGAAATCTGGCAAACTCGGTGGCGGCCAATGCCGCGAGTGCGGGGCTGAAAAGCTACGTGCTCATCCCGGCGGATTTGGAGCAGGGCAAGGTGCTCGGGTCGCTGGTTTATGGCACCAACGTCGTCTCGATTCACGGGGCTTACGATCAGGTGAACCGGCTCTGCTCCGAGATCGCGGGCAAGTATGGGTGGGGCTTCGTGAACGTGAACCTGCGTCCGTATTATGCCGAGGGCTCGAAGACGATGGGCTTTGAAATCGCGGAGCAACTCGGCTGGCGGCTCCCGCAGCACACGGTCATCCCGATGGCCAGCGGCTCCCTGCTCACGAAGATCGACAAGGCTTACAAAGAGTTCATCCACCTCGGGCTCGTCGATTCCGCGCCTTTCAAAGTGTATGGCGCGCAGGCCAGCGGCTGCTCGCCGATCAGCACGGCGATGAAGCGCGGGACCGACATCGTGAAGCCCGTGCCGAAGCCGCAGACGATCGCGAAGTCGCTCGCGATCGGGACGCCGGCGGACGGATATTACGCGATCCACACGATGAAGCGGACCGGCGGCACGGCCGAAGACTGCACCGACGAAGAAATCGTCGAGGGCATCCGGATGCTCGCGGAATACGCCGGCATTTTTGCCGAAACCGCCGGCGGCGTGACGGTCGCGTGCGCGAAGAAACTGATCGCCAACGGAACCATCCCGGCAGGCGACAGCGCCGTGCTCTGCATCACCGGCCACGGCCTGAAAACGCAGGAAGCGATCCTCGACAAATGCGGCGCGCCGCGCGTGATCAACCCGAGTCTCCGCGAGTTCGAGGAGCAAATTTACAACCCCGACGCCGCACTCATCCCCGCCAATTCCTAACTCTCAAAACCAACAACCATGCCATCCGTCCTCATCCCCACCCCGCTCCGCAAACTGACCAACGAACTCGAAACCGTCCAAGCCGCCGGCGCGAACGTCGGCGAGCTTCTCGACAACCTGGACCTCGCCTTTCCCGGCTTGAAAAACCGCGTCTGCGACGAGCAAGGCAACGTCCGCCGTTTCGTGAACATTTACGTCAACGGCGAAGACATCCGCTTCCTCGAAGAACGCGCCACCGCGGTCGCCGAAACCGACGAAATCAGCATCGTGCCGGCAATCGCTGGGGGCTAGTCGCAGACCTCCATTTTCCAACTCTCACCAACTCTAATGGCTGAAGATAAAACGCGCCTCTGGCTCATGTTCCCGACCCGGCTGATCACCCGCCCGATCGTCTGGGAACTCGGCAAGAAATTCGAACTCGTGACCAACGTCCGGCAAGCCAGCGTGACCGATGAAGTCGGGCTGGTCTCGCTCTCGCTCGCCGGTGAGCGGGACGAGATCAAAAAAGCGATCGCCTGGCTCGAGGAACTCGGCGTGAAAGTCGAGCCGGTGGAGATCAACACAATCGAGGGTTGAGGCGCGTGTAAAAAGTCGGGAAAACTTGGCCTGGAGCGCGCCGCTCCGTCGGCGCGAGTCTCTTAAAACCAACCCGTCCGGGCACCGACGGAGCGATGCGCTCCAGGTCGCCTAAACTTTTCAGTCTCCGAGTCGCGGCGCCAGTCTCAAAATTTGATCGGCTCCGGCGGGTCGAGTTTGATCGCCGACGTTGGCTCCGGGCTCATTTGATCGCTGGAGCCGATTCGTTCCGCACGGCGGACTTCCTGTTCTTTCGGGGCGTTCGGGTCGGGAGCGGCGATTTGTGCTGAGCTGCTCATCGGTGCGACTTGGCCCGTGAGCTTCTGCGCGTTGACCAGATTGTTGACGGCCTGCACGGAATTGTAGGGATCCACGTCGCCGATCACCGTCTGCGCTTTCATCGGCACAGGCTTGTGCGCGGTGACATCGACGGCGAGCGCGGCGCGCGGCCATTCCTCGCCGGGGATCACTTTCACGAAACTTTTCTGTCCGCCGCCATGTACGTCGCACGGCTGTTTAGGCGCCTGCTCGTCGGTCGCGATCTCGAAAAAAGTGGTGCGACGCTGGATTTTTTCGCCGGTCTCCTTGTTCTCCACGATCTCGAAACATTTGTCCGTCGCGAGCAGTCCCGACGCCGCGCAGATCTCGCAGCGGATCAGCCCTTTCGGCTGCGGGATCTCCTTCGGGCGATACGCGCTGAAGGTCGCCTTCATCACATTCGCCCAGACCGGCAGCGCGATGTCGCTCCCGAATGCGCCGCGATAAATCGTCGTCCGCGGCTTGTCGAAACCAGCCCACACGCCGCAGGTCACGGCGCTGCTGTAGCCGACGAAAGAGACATCGGTGAAGTTGTAGGCCGTCCCCGTTTTTCCCCCGAGCGCGAATTTTTTTACACCGAGATCGGTGAAAGTTTTGTCCGCCGTCCCGCGCTCCAGCACCTCCGCGAGGCACGAGTGAATCTCGAATGCCGTCGTCGGTTTGATCACGCGCTTCGTGTCCGTTTTCATTTCGTAAAGCACGTGCCCGTCCTTTTCCTCGATCCGCTCGATGATGAACGGCTTCACCGGACGCCACCCGCCATTCGGGAAGATCGTATTCGCCAGCGTCATTTCCATCAGCGTCACCTCGCTGCTGCCGAGAAACGTCGCGGGGAATGGCCGCAACGGACTGTCGATCCCGGCATTTTTCGCGAGCGAAATCACGCGCTCGAGCTTCGCCATGTTTCCCAAACGCACGGTCGCCGCGTTCTTGGATTTCACGAGCGCCTCCCGCGCGGTGATCGGCCCTTCGTAGCGGTTGTCCACGCGCTCCGGGCCCCACTCGCCGAGGATTCCGGTCGTACCGCCGATCATCACCTGCCGATTATCGATCACCGCATCTTGCACCATCGTGCCGGGAAAAAGTCCGCCCTCAAACGCCGCGGCATACACCAGCGGCTTGAACGCCGTGCCCGCCGGCACATGCGCCGTGATCGCGCGATCGTATTCGCTGTGCGCGAAATCCCGCCCGCCGACGAGCGCGAGAATGCCGCCGTCCGCATTGTCGAGCACCACGGCCGCGCCCTGCAAATAATCCGGCGGCGCGAGCGGCGCCGGCTCGCCATCCGGCCCGAGCGGAGCCTTCGCGTGCGCCCGGAAAAGCGCGTCGTATTGCGCGTAAGTCTGATGCTCGAAACCCTCGTGCCGCTCCGCCGTCGCGAGTTGTTCCCGCAGCGATTGCTCGGCTTTTTTCTGCAACGCGACATCGATGGTCGTGTAAATCCGGTACCCGTCGGCGACCGCGCTGTCGTGGCCGACGAGCTTCTCCACCTGCTGCGCGACCAAGTCCGCCGCGTAGGATTCCTGATGAATGGGCTTCCGGTTTTTAACCACCAAGTCGGCCTTCACGGTCCGGTCAAATTCCTCTTTCGCGATCAGCTTCAAATCGAGCGCACGCTGCAAAACGTAGTTGCGCTGCTCGATGCACGCCTGCCGGTTCCGCCACGGCGACAAGTTGCTCGGGCTCTTCAACAGACCCGCCAGCGTCGCCGCCTCGGACAGATTCAAATCCCGCGCCCTCTTCCCAAAATACCCGCGCGCCGCCGACTCCGCGCCGTAAAAACCCGAACCGAAAAACACGCGATTCAGGTACAATTCGAGGATCGTTTTTTTGTCGTAACGCTTCTCGATTTCCAGCGCCACGGCCATCTCGAGCAGCTTGCGCTGATACGTTTTGTCGCCCGGCGGGAGCTGCTCCGGGAAGGTATTCCGCGCCAACTGCTGCGTGATCGTGCTCGCCCCTTGCGCCGCCCGCTTGCGCTGAAAATTCTTCACCACCGCCCGCGCAATGCCGGGATAATCGACGCCATGATGTTGATAATACCGCGCGTCCTCCGCCGCGACGACCGCCGTCAGCAGCGCCGGCGAGAGATCACCGAAAGAAACCTGGTCCCGGTTCTGCGTGAAAATCCGCCCGAGCACCGTGCCCGACCGGTCATAAATCACGCTGGCCGACTCCATCTCGGCCAGCTTTTTGTAGTCGAAATCCCGCGCCTTCGCCTCCCACTTTGCCTTCTCCACCAGCCCGAAAATCAACGCCAGAACCGCCAGCACGAACAACGTGCAGAGCGGTGCCCAGAACCAGGCGCGACGGTAAAAAGGTTTGCGATGGCGAGCGTAATCCCACATGGCGGGGGCCGATTTTTCGGCGTTCTAAGTCCCATGAAAAACAGGAGGGCGCAATGAAACAATCGGGCTGCGGAGGAGGAGAAATCGCGGCGTTTCCGCGCAGTGGGAAAGCGCCTGCGGCGGGGAGAACGTCGAACGTCGAACGTCGAATGCCGAACGTCGAAGTGCAGAGGCGGAACTGCGTGCGTTCTCTCCTTTCTGACTTCGGCGTTCGACGTTCGACGTTCGACGTTCGACGTTTTCCGTTCCCTAAAATCGCTCCCGCCACCGAGCGACCCTCCCGCCGATGAGTGCGCTTTCCCTTCATCTCCGAGCCCGCATCGCCGGGCATGGCACCATCCCCTTCCGCGACTTCATGGACGCGGCGCTCTATCACCCGGAGCACGGCTACTACACGTCCGGCCGCGCGGCGATTGGCCGCACCGGAGATTTCTTCACGAATGTCAGCGTCGGCCCGCTTTTCGGCACGCTGCTCGGCCGGCAGTTTACGGAAATGTGGGAGCGCCTCGGACAGCCCGCGTGCTTCGACATCGTCGAGCAGGGCGCACATCGCGGCGACTTCGCGCGCGACGTTCTCGCCTCGCTCCACACGCTCGCTCCGGCGTGCTTCGCCGCCGTGCGCTACACGCTCGTCGAAACCTCGCCCGTGCAGCGCGACGCGCAGGCGGCGACGCTTGCCAGGTTCGGCGAAAAGTGCCGCTGGCTCGACGAACTCCCCCCCTTCACCGGCGTCCATTTTTCCAACGAACTCCTCGACGCCTTTCCCGTCCACCTCGTCGCATGGACCGGCGACCAGTGGCTCGAAAAGCACGTCGATTTTCGTGAAGACCGCTTCGTCTTCCTCGATCGTCCCCTCACCTCCGAAGCCCTGCGCGCCCACCTCGCGCGACTTCCTGGACCCTTCCCGCCCGATTACACGACCGAGGTAAATTTAGCCGCACTCGCGTGGGCCGGTGAGGTCGCCGCGAAGCTCCAGCGCGGCTTCATCCTCGCGATCGACTACGGTTTTTCCCGCGCCGATTTCTACCACCCCGCCCGCCGCACCGGCACGCTCTCCGGCTACGCCCGCCACCGCCGCATCGACGACCTTCTCGCCGAACCCGGCGAAATCGACCTCACCGCGCACGTCGATTTCACCAGCGTCATCGAGCGCGCCGAGGCCGCCGGTCTGCGCCTCCACGGCTTCACCGACCAGCACCACTTCATGGTCGGCCTCAGCCGCCTGCATTTCGCCGACAACCCCTCGCCGAATCCCGAGCAATCCCGCGAACTCCGCGCCTTCAAAACCCTCATGCACCCCTCCCTCATGGGCGCCAGCTTCAAAGCCCTCTGCCTCGGAAAAACCGATGCTCCCACGCCGCGTCTCTCGGCCTTCCAATTCGCCGACGCCGCGACCGCGGCCATTCGCGGAGGCTGACGGACGCTCGATTTGCGGGCCGGGCGCGCGGCTTGATTTCCGACTTTCAAAATGCCAGTCGCCGTCCAATCTCCCCGGTCATGAAATCCCTCCTCGCGCTGACCTCCGCCCTTCTCTTTGCCGCAACCGCCGCCCTCCCCGCCCGTGCGGATGACTTCACGCCGGAGCCAGGGTTCGTCAGTTTGTTCAACGGCAAGGATCTCACCGGCTGGCAATACAATGCGGGCGAGAAGCTCGACGGAAAAACTGAGGCCAGCGACGGACGTTACACCGCGAAGGACGGGATGATCGTCGTCAATCCGGTGAAAGACGGCGGTCAAAAGCTGCGGCAGCTTTGGACAGCGCAGGAGTTTCCGAAAGACTTCGTGCTCAAGGTTCAGTTCCGCGCCGACGTAAATGCGGACAGCGGAATTTTCATCCGCAAGCCGCAACTCCAGTGCCGCGACTACCTCGTCGCCGGGCCTTACAAAGAACTGAAAAGCTACAAGCCGCAGGACTGGAACGACATCGAGATCACCGTGAAGGACGGCGTCGCCCACTGCACCTGCAACGGTGAAGTGCTGGAAGCCGCGCTCAAGCTTCCGGCCACTGGTCCCATCGGTCTGGAAGCCGACCGCGGACAGATGGAATACCGCCATCTGCAGCTCAAAGAGTTGCCGTGACGCAGAAAGAGCATCGCGTCTCCGATACCTCGCCCGCACATTCCTCGTCCCCAGACTCGTGCTCGGGCACGAGTCGTCGCCGTCACTTCTTCGGACGTAGTTCAGCGCCCGGCACCGACTTTGGCGCAGCAGTAGCGTCAGGATTGGCGGGCCCGTTTGGCTTCGCGGGACTCAATTTCTCGAGCCTCTCCAGTTCCTTCATTTCCTCGCCGGGCGCGGCGGGTTCGGGCACGGGCTCCGGCTCTTCCGGCGGGACGGGGCCGGGCTCACCCTCGATCGTCGCGTCGTCGAAATAGATCACGCCGCTGGTCTCGCCCTCGTCCTTCGCCGCCTCCCATTTCCACGTCAGCTTGAGGAACGCCGCGTCCTCGGGCGTCGTCGTATTCACAAAATATTCGGACCAGTTTTTCGACGTGAACAGTGCCGGCCGAGTGGTCGGTTTGTTGGGGCTGTCGGGCATCGGCTGCACGCGGAAAATCGCCTCGCCGGTCTGCGTCTCCTTGTCGGCCATGTAGAACTCGGCCAGCAACCTCAGATACGGAACGCGTTGGTCCAGCGTCAGAGGTTTCTTCCGGTCCACGCGGCCCCAAATCGCAATGTGATACGGCTTGCTCGGCTGGATGCTGATGAGCTCGCTCGCGAGCGTGACGCCTGAATTCACCGCCTTGAATTTCGTGAACTCGATGAACAGCGACTGCTTCCCCGTGCGCGCGATTTCATTCGTAATCCCCGCGACCACCGAGCCGTTTTTTTCATCCTCGCGAGGATGATTAAAGATCAACCACTCGCCATTCCCGCCCAGCAGCGGATTGCCGCCCATTGCCAGCGGCGTGCGCGACTTCACCCGCGGCGCCTCGAAACTTCCCGACTCCAGCAGTTGCGCCGCGCCCGCTCGAGCGAGTCCGACAGCCGCCAGCGCGCCGCAGAGACGCAGGAAAAAGTGGTTCATGGGACGTGGAATCTCTCCTAGCTTTTCATCGCGCGCGAGCCCGCTTTTGCGCGCGGTGACCTCCTTTTTTGAAACATGAAAATCTCCCTCGCCTACGGTCGCGGCTCCCTCGACATCGACCTCCCCGCCGATCGCACGACCCTCATCGAACCGACGCATCAGCCCGGTTTTGCGGATGAACGTGCGACCCTCCTCGCGGCCTTGGACGCCCCGATCGGCGCGCCACCGCTGCGTTCGCAGATCACCGCCGAAACTGGGATTTGCATCGTCCACACCGACATCACGCGCGCCACGCCGAACGAACGAATCATCCCGTGGCTGCTCGAATATTTGGAAAACGCCGGCGCGACGCGCGACCGAATCACCCTCCTCAACGGCCTCGGCACGCACCGTCCGAACACCCGCGCCGAGCTCGGGCAAATGCTCACGCCGCGAGTCGTCGCTGACTTTCGCTGCCTGAATCACGAACCCGAAAATCCGGCGGAACTCGTGCAGTTTGGCGTCACGAAATCCGGCACGCCCGCGCTGCTCAATCGCCACCTCGCGCGCGCCGATGTCCGCATCATTACCGGCTTCATCGAGCCGCATTTCTTCGCCGGGTTCAGCGGCGGGCCGAAGGGAATCATGCCCGGCGTCGCCGGGCTCGCGACCGTGATCAGCAACCACGGCGCGCTGAACATCGGCGACCCGAACGCTGCGTTCGGCATCACGGAAGGGAACCCGATTTGGGAGGAAATGCGCGACATCGCCCTGCGCGTCGGCCCGAGCTTTTTGCTCAACGTCGCGCTGAATGAGCGTCGCGAAATCACCGGCGTTTTTGCCGGCGAACTGCTTGCCGCGCACCGCGTCGGGATCGAAGCCGTCCGCGCGTCCGCGATGCAAAAAGTCGCCGAGCCGTTCGACCTCGTGATCACCACCAACAGCGGCTACCCGCTCGACATGAATCTTTACCAAGGCGTGAAAGGCATGGCCGCCGCCGGCCGCATCGTGAAAGACGGCGGCGCGATCATCCTCGCCGCAGAATGCTCCGAGGGCGTCCCCGCCGGGAGCCCCCACGACCACCTTTTGCGCAGCACCAAATCAGGCGAAGAAATTCTCGCAAAGCTCGCCCAGCCCGGCTTCGCGCACCCCGAGCAATGGCAGGCGCAAATCCAATCCGTCATCCAGCGCCGCTCCCGCATCCATCTGCACAGCTCCCTGCCCGACGAAACCGTCCGCGCCGCGCATCTCATCCCCTGCCCCGACATCGCCGCAACCGTCGCCCAAATCCTCGCCGCGCAGCCCACCGCCCGCATCGCCGTCCTCCCGCAAGGCCCGCTCACGATTCCGTACTGCACCCGCGGATGAGTTGGGGCGTCCCTTCCTCCGATGATCCTGAGCGCAGCGCCAGCGGAGCCGAAAGACTTCTTAAAAGGCGTCTAAAAAGTCGTTCAGCAGGAAGACAGGCGTCCTCGCCTGTCACGGCAGACAGGCCTCCGGCCTGTCGAGCAGCGGGGACGGCCGCGGGCCGAGACAGCCGGGACGGCTGTCTTCCGATCAAACCGCGAAACCCGGCGACCTTGGCCCTGGAGCGCGCCGCTCCGTCGGCGCGAGTCTCTCGAAAATACCCGTTCGGGCACCGACGGAGCGGTGCGCTCCAAGCGCCGGCCAGACTTATTGCACTGTCTCTCACTTCTCTTCCGTTACGCACATGCATCTCGGAGCGGGAAAAGTTAGAGGTCCTTCGACTGCGGGCGGGCGCATGGCGTTTAGGATTTGGAATTCTCGGAAGCGATTGGGGATTCGGGGAGGCAACGTTTTGAGCGGAGCAAAATCGCGGCGCAAATGGCGAAGGAAATGCCGCCGGTGAGCATGGCGGTGCGCATCCCGGCGAAGTCGGCAAATTTCGACGCGAGCAGTCCGGCGAACGGCATGACGCCGAAAAAACTGAGCCCCGCGATGGCCGAGATGCGGCCGCGAATCGGGTCGGGCGCGCGCTCCTGCACGACGGTGTTGGCGAGACCCCAAATCGTGGAGGTTCCGAGCGAGAGCGTCATCATCGCGGGCATCGCGATGGAGAGGAGATGCGCCCGCGCGAGCACCGCCATCGCGAGCGTCACGACCGCGGTGCCGCCGCGCAAATAAGCGAGCCGATGCGCGTGCGCGATACCGAGCAGACGCGCCGAGCCGATCAACGCGCCGACGCCAGACGCAGCCATCATCAGCCCGTGCTCTTTCGGGCTGAAGCCGAGCACCTGCCGCGAATAGATCGGCATGAGCACCATGAAAAAGGGCGGGATGAAGACGCTGGAGACGGCCATCAAAATGATCATCGTGCGCGTCGGTTCATCGGCGCGGACGTGCGCGAAACCGTCGCGCATCCCGCCGCCCTGCCGCGCCTTTTCCTCGGCTTCGGAGCCACGCTGCCGGGGCTGGATCGTGCCGAGGGCGATGAGCATCGCGGCGTAGCTCGCCGCATTCACATAAAAGGCGGACGCTGTGCCGAGCGCGCCGATGATCCAGCCGCCGAGCGCGGGGCCGACCAGCCGGGTCGCGTGGAAGACCGATCGGTCGATCGCGATCGCGGCCTGCAGTTCCTCCTTCGCCACCAATTCCGGGATGATCGCGGAAGCCGCAGGCATCTCGAAGGCCGCGGAAATCCCGAGCAAAATCCCCGCGACCGTGATGTGCCAGATCGCGATTTGATTCGTCGCGATGAGCCAGCCGACGCCGACCGCGAGCCCCGCCTGCACGATGAGCACCGCGCCGAGGATCAGCCGTTTGTCGTGCCGGTCGGCGATGATTCCGCCGAACATCGTGAGCGCGAGCATCGGGATGCCGGCCGCGAAATTCACCAGCCCGAGGGTGAAGGCGCTCGTCGTCAGACCCGCGAGCACCCACCCCTGCGCCATCTGCTGCATCCACGAGCCCATCATCGAGATCGCGTCGCCGGCGATGTAGCGTGCAAACGGGCCGCGGCGCAGGAGCGCGGACGCTTTGGGTGAAGGACCGGACATTTGGCGGGCGCGCATCCTCGACAAAACGCGCCGCGGCGCAACTTTGCGCGCGACTCCTGTCATCCTGAGCGCAGCGCAGCGGAGTCGAAGGACCTCTTACTTTTCCCCCAATGCGTGTGCGCAGTGCGGCGGGGGAAAAGCAAGAGGTCCTTCGACTGCGTTCCGCTGGCGCTTCACTGCGCTCAGGATGACCGGAAGGAGGAGCAGCGCACGCCGCGGCGCAACTTTGCGCGCGACTCCTGTCATCCTGAGCGCAGCGCAGCGGAGTCGAAGGATCTCTTACTTTTCCCCCCGTTGCGTGTGCGCAGCGCGGAGGGGGAAAAGTAAGAGGTCCTTCGACTGCGTTCCGCTGGCGCTTCACTCCGCTCAGGATGACCGGAAGGAGGAGAAGCGCGCGCCGCGGCGCAACTTTGCGCGCGGTCCGGGGTCTTGCCGGAGGCCGAATCCTTCTAATCCGCGCCGGTTGAAAAGATTACCGGCGGAACGATATTCCGCACCCGCCATGCGCCGCCTCTTCCCGCCCGCCAAGCCAGTGTTCATCAGCCTTCTCGGCTGGTCGATGCTCGCGGCTGCCGCGGCGGCGGCGGGGCCTGTGACCTTGGAAAATCACGTCAAGCCGGTGCTCGAGGAGTTCTGTTACGACTGTCACAATTCCAAAAAGCAGAAGGGCGATCTGAACCTCGAGCCGGTGGGCAACAACCCCAAGCTGATCGAGAATCGCGAGGTCTGGGAGAAGGTCGCGGAGCAACTCGAATCGCGCGAAATGCCGCCGGAGAAAAAGCCGCAACCGACCGAGGCCGAGCGCGAACTCGTGATGCAATACATCGACGGGCAGCTCTCGAAATTCGACTGCAAGCAGTCGCCGAATCCCGGTCGCGTCACGATCCGCCGGCTCAATCGTGAAGAATATCGCAACACGATTCGCGATCTGCTTTTCGTCGATTATCAGCCCGAGGATTTCCCGAACGACGAGGTCGGTTATGGCTTCGACAACATCGGCGACGTGCTCTCCCTCTCGCCGATGCTGATGGAAAAGTTCATCGCCGCGGCGGACGAGATCGTGAAAAAAGCGATCCTCACCGGGCCGGCACCGGTCAAGGCGATGCGCCTCGCCGCGCAGAAATTCAACCCGCAAACCGACTCGGTGCGAGTCGATGACAGCGACACGCTGGCTTTCACTCGGGAGGCCGAAGTCAAGGCGGGCTTTGAGTTTCCAGTCGAAGGCGAATACGTGATCCGGGTTCGCGCATTCGGGGATCAAGCCGGACCGGAGGCTCCAAAAATGGCGGTGCGGCTCGGCGGCAAAGAGCTGAAAGTTTTTGACGTGACCGCCTCCGGCAGGGGCCAGCTTTATGAAGTGCGCACGACCGCCGGCGCCGGCTGGCAGGATCTTTCGATCGCATATCTCAATAACTACGTCGATACGAAGAACCCCGATCCGAAGCTCCGCGGGGATCGGAATTTATACGTGAATTGGGTCGAGGTGGAGCCGCCGGCTTCCGCTCCGACTTTGCCGGAAAGCCATCGCCGCCTGATCACGCGAATGCCGCAGACGGGCGAGGAGCACGCGTGCGCGAAAGAGATTTTGCGCGACTTCGCGAAGCGCGCGTATCGCCGCCCCGTGACGGAGGACGAGGTCGAGCGTCTCGCGCATTTCGTCGATCTCGCGCTCGCGGAAAAGGGGACGTTTTTGGAAGGTGTGCAGGTCGCCGTGCAGGCCGCGCTTTGCTCGCCGCATTTCCTGTATCGCTGGGAGCTCGACCCGCGCGAAATCAAGACTGGCGACACGCGCGACCTGACCGACATCGAGGTCGCCGCGCGCCTTTCCTATTTCCTCTGGAGCTCGATGCCGGACGCGGAATTGAGCGGGCTCGCGGAGCGCGGCGAGCTGCGGAAAAACGGCAATCTCGAGAAGCAGGCGGCGCGGATGTTGCAGGACTGGCGCGCGCGGCAACTGGTCAATAATTTCGCCGGGCAGTGGCTGCAAATTCGCAACATCTGGGAGGCCACGATCGACCCGGAGACGTTTCCAGAATGGGACGATTCGCTGAAAGGCGCGATGAAGGAGGAGACCGAGCTTTTCTTTCAGGCGATCGTGCAGGAGGACCGCGACGTGCGCGAACTGCTCGCGAGCGACTTCACTTTCATGAACGAAAAGCTCGCGCGTTTTTACGGCGTCGCAGGCGTGAGCGGGGACAAATTCCAGCGCGTGACGCTGCCGGCGGATTCACCGCGCGGCGGGGTGCTGACGCAAGGCAGCGTCCTCCTTTCGACCTCCACGCCGACGCGCACCTCGCCGGTCATCCGCGGAAAATGGATCCTCGAGCAAATCCTCGGGACGCCGCCCTCCCCGCCGCCGCCGGACGTGCCGCCGCTCGGCGAGCAGAAGACCGTGAACCAAAGCGCGTCGCTGCGGCACCGGCTGGAGGAGCACGTGTCGCGGCCGGAATGCGCGACGTGCCACAAGCGGATGGACCCGCTCGGATTCGCGCTGGAAAATTTCGACGCGACGGGTGCGTGGCGCGATGCGGATGGGAAATTCCCGATCGATCCGTCCGGCAAACTTCCCGGCGGAAAGGAATTCAAAAACGCGCGGGAGCTCAAAACCGTGCTGAAATCCGGCAGGCAATTCACGACGAACCTGACCGAGAAAATGATGACCTACGCGCTCGGTCGCGGGCTCGATTACTACGACCGATGCGCGGTGCAGGCGGTCGTGAAAAACATGGAGCCGAAGGGAAACAAATTCTCCGCGCTCGTCGCCGGAATTGTGACGAGCGAGCCTTTTCTCAAACGCAAAGCCGAGACCGTCGCGCAAAATCAGCCCGCTCTTTAATATGAACGAACGCCTCCAAATTCCCCGCCGCACCTTCCTGCGCGGCCTCGGCGCGGCCGTCGCGCTCCCGCTGCTCGACGCGATGCTGCCCGCCCGCGCGCTCGCCGCCGGAGCCGGCAAACTACCCGTGCGCATGGGTTTCTTCTTCGTCCCGAACGGCGCGCACATGCCCGACTGGACGCCCGCCGCGGAGGGCGCGTTGTCCGAGCTCCCATTCATTTTGCAGCCACTCCAGGCGCACCGAAACGACCTGCTCGTGCTCAGCGGACTCGCGCAGGACAAGGGCCGCGCGAATGGCGACGGCGGCGGCGACCACGCGCGCTCGGCGGGCAGTTGGCTCACCGCCGCGCAGCCGCTGAAGAGCGAGGGGTCGCAGATTCGCGTCGGCATTTCCGCCGATCAGGTCGCCGCGTCCGTGCTCGGAAAAGAGACGCGCTTCGCCTCGCTCGAGCTCGGGCTCGAGCCCGGCAGACAGGGCGGGAAATGCGACACCGGCTACAGTTGCGCGTATTCCAACAACATCTCGTGGCGCAACGAATCGACCCCGATGACGCGCGAGATCAATCCGCGGCTCGTCTTTGAGCGGCTGTTCGCAAGCGAGGTTTCAAAAGAAGCCGGCGAAGGTCAGGCGCGGCGCGCGATGCTGAAAAAGAGCATCCTCGATTTCATCCTCGAAGACGCGAAGACGCTCAGCGCAAAGGTCGGCGGGCACGACAAACAAAAGCTCGACGAGTATCTCGCCGCGATCCGCGAGATCGAACGGCGGGTCGAAAGCGCGGAGAAAATGGTCGCGGGCGCGAGCCCTTCCGCCGCGGTCGGATACGAAATTCCCGAGGGCATTCCCGAGAGTTACGAGGAGCACGCGCGGCTGATGTGCGACATGCTGGTGCTCGCTTTTCAATCCGACGTCACGCGCGTCGGGACGTTCATGCTGGCGAACGAAGGGAGCAATCGGAGCTACCGGAACATCGGCGTCCACGACGGGCATCATTCGCTTTCGCACCACCAGGGCGACCACGCGAAACAGATGCAAATTCGCGACATCAACCGCTTCCACATGCAGCAGTTCGCCTACGTCCTGAATCGGCTGAAATCGATCCCGGAAGGCGACGGCAGTGTGCTCGACAATTGCATGCTGCTCTACGGCGGCGGCCTCGGAGACGGCAATCGCCACAGCCATGAAGACCTGCCGCTCATCATGGCCGGCCGCGGCGGCGGCTCGATCCAGCCGGGTCGCCACGTCCGCTACGCGCCGGAGACGCCGATGGCGAATCTGCTGGTTTCGATGCTCGAGCGCGTCGGCGCGCCCGTGGCGCATTTCGGGGACAGCACCGGCACGCTGCGCGGGCTGAATGGATAGGCCGCTCGCCGGGATTTTCCGCGGGACGGTGTTCACGGCAGCGCTGCTGCTGCTGACTGCCTCGCATGGCTTCAGCGTCGAGCCAGTATCGAAGCTCGTCGAGCAACTCGCTTCGCCGAACCGCGAGACCCGGCGCGAAGCCGCGCTGCAACTCGAGAGCGCGGGACCGGATGGAAAAGAGGCCGTCCCCGCGCTGACCAAAGCGCTCGACGACCCGGACAAACAGGTCTGGTCGAACGCGGTGACGGCGCTCGCGAATCTCGGCCCGGCCGCCGAACCCGCGATCCCGGATTTGATCAAAACGCTCGACAGTCGCGCGCCTCGCGGCGGTGGGGAACGCGACCGGCGGCAGGCGCTGATGCGTTCCGCGTTCGCGCTGTCGCGCATCGGGCCGGCGGCGATTCCGCCGTTGATCGAAGCTCTCGCGGCACCGGATACCGGGCTGCGGACCGGTGCGGCCAAGGCGCTCGCCGGAATGGGCGCGGCCGCGCGCCCGGCGGTCCCCGCGTTGATCTCGAATTTCGGGCACGAAGACGCGGAAGTCCGGCGCGAGGTGATCGAAGCGCTCGGCGAGATCGGCGTGGAAACGAAGCCCGTGTTCGACGCGCTTTCTTCCGATCAAACGCTCGTCCGCGAAACCGCCGCGCGCACGCTCGCGCGGCTCGGGTCGTCGGCCAGCGGGACGGCCCCGGCGCTGATGGACCTGCTGAAATCCGAGCGCGATCCGACCGTGCGCGCGGCCGTTTTCTCCGCGCTTCCAAGCGTGCAAGCCGATCCGAAGCGCGCGCTGACGCTGCTGCTCGCAGCCATCGACGATGAAAATGAGCTCGTGCGGCGCGCCGGGGTCACTTCGCTTTTGCTCCTCCGCTCCGCGCAGTCCGAGCTGATTTCGGCACTCACCGCGATGCTGGGAAATGCCAACCCGACGACCAGCGAACGCGCCGCCGACGTGCTCGGACGCATCGGTGCTCCCGCCCGGGCGGCGCTGCCCGCGCTCATTCAGGCGGTGGCGAAACGTCAGCCGCCGCCCGCTGCTTTCATCGACGCGCTCGTGCAGTTCGGACCCGTCTCAGTCCCCGAAATCCTCCGCACGATTTCCGCGGAGAATCCCGACGCCATCACCCGCGAACACTGGAGCGTGCAGGCTTTGAAGACGATGGGCGGAATGGCCGAAGCGCCACTCAGCGCGGCGCTTTCCGACGGCAGCGTCGCCGCGCGCCTCACCGCGGCGCGGGCTCTCGGCGAGATGGGATTGCAAGCGCGGCCCGCCGCGCGAGCGCTGCTGAAGGCCTGCACCGACGCCGATCCGCGCGTGCGGGCGAGCGCGCTCGGTGCGCTCGTCTCGGCGCATGTCGAAGTCAAAACCGTGCTGCCGCGCATGGACGCCGCGCTCCACGACCCGTCGCCAATCGTGCGGCTCACGGCGCTCCAACTCGTCCCCTTTCTCGGACCCGACGCACGCCCGCTCGGCCCGTCCATCCTCGCCGCGCTGAAAGACAGCGACGCCGGCATCCGCCGTTCGGCGATCGAAAACGTCGGGCCCTCGCAAGCCGACGCCATTCCGATCCTGCTCGAAAACCTCGGCGATGCCGCGATGCAGCCCGCGATTCTGGAGGCGCTCGCGCGGATCGGTTCGGCGGCGGAAAGCGTCGCGCCGCGTCTCTTTGAAATGCTCCCGACGGCGACGAAAACGCAGCGTCTGCAAATCCTCGCGGCCATTTCAAAAACAGGCGCGACGACCGCTCCGCCCGCTCTGACACAAGGTTTGCAGGACACTGACCCGGAAATTCGCGCCGCTGCTCTCGGCGCGTACGCGCAAGCGGAGCACGACAAAACGCCCCGCAACGCGGCCCTCATCGCGGCCCTCGCAGATGCGGATGCGAAGCCGCGCCGGGCTGCGATGGAAGCGCTCGGAGCGCTGGGCACGAATGCGCGCGAGGCAACGCCGCAACTGATCACCTTGCTCCATCGCGATGGCGACCGGCCGTCCGCGCTCGAGGCGCTGAAAAGGATGGAGGTCCGCTCCGTGCCGCATCTGCTCGACGCGCTTTCCGTCAACAATTCAGACGTGAAGATTTACGCCTGCGAACGCCTCGCCGCCATTGGCCCGGAGGCGCGGGAAGCTCTGCCAGCGCTGAAAGGATTGCTGGAGGCGCAGAACGACGAGGTCCGCCGAGGCGCGCGCCGCGCGGTGGCGCGGATCGAGCCGAAGTAGCGGGCGCATTGGTTTTCCGCCTCATCGAGCAGGAGGCTCGGCGGAAATCAGCCGGTGGCGCCAGCCGCCGGATTACGCATGGACGCGCATCCGCCCCGGCGGGGCGGTGGAACCTCGTGCGGTTCCGGCACCCCGCCGGGGCGCACACCGTTTTTGCAAACATTCCGGTGGCTGACGCCACCGGCTAATTTCCAACGGCCCGTCGGGCCAACTGATTCGGAAACTACTCCCATCCGATACGCTTATGGGCTTATGGCGCGCCGCCCGCACCCTGCTCGATCGCGATCAGCCGGTTCATCGTCGCGACGTAGAGCACTCCGTTCGCCGCGGTCGTGGTCGCGCTGATCGGCTGCTTCAGCTCGATCGTGCTGAGCACGCGCTTCTCCCGGCTCGCGGCGAGCACCCAGAAATCGCCCTTCCGCGTGCCGACGAAAACCTTCCCATCGGCCACCAGCGGCGAAGCCCAAAAGTCCCCCTTCATCTCCTGCTCCCACACCGCCGCGCCTGTCTCCGCATCGACGCAGTGCAGCTTCCGCGAGGTGTCCGTCGCGAAGACCAGCCCGCCCGAAACCGCCGCCGTCGTCATCGTGTGTTTGTCCAGCGGATGCGACCAGACCTCGCTCGCGGAGTCGCCCGGCTTGGTGATGTCCACGCACTTCAACCACGCCTCATTTTTGCCCCAGAAGACATCGCCGCCGCCCGCGACGAACATCCGATCCCCGAGCAGCACCGGCATTCCGTAAATGTTGCTCGGCCCCTGCTGCTTGTTTTGCGTGAAGCGATGCACGTCCATTTTCGGCGCGGTCGGGTCGATGTCGTACTGCCACGCATTCTCGAGTTTGAGCACCTCGCCGGGCGGCGGGCTCTTCGTCAGCGGCTCGAAGGCGCGCACGATCCCGTCGCCCCCAGCGAAGAAAATCAGCTCCCGCCCATTCACCTTTCCGAGCGCGGGCGACGACCACGTCGCGTGGAAAATATTCGGCGCGATGTGCTCGTCATCGCGCGCCACGAGCCGCCCCGTCGCCTTCTCCAGCACGATGAGGCTCGGCGCATCCGGCGTGCGGATTTTGCGGTGCGAATTGTCCACGCCCGTCCCCGTGTTCACGTAGAGAAAATCCCCGAGCACCAGCACCGAGCTGTGCGCCCCATCGTGCGGCCAGATCCCCGCGCTCCTCGGCATGTCGAATTCCCACACGATGTCCGCATCCGTCGGCCCCGGCGGCGCGGGGATCCCCGTGTGCGCGATCGGCCCCGGATCGAACGTCGGCGGCACCGCGGCCCGCGGCAGCATCCGCTCCGCCTCATCGACGAACGGCCCGTCGTTCCCATTCGCCATCCCCTGCACATCGAGGCAGACGACCACGCCCCGGTTATCCACGAAATACGCGCGCTCCCCCTCCACCGTCACCGGCGACGACATCCCCGTCTTCGGCCAGTCAAAATACTGATCCTCATCCCGCTTCGGCGACACGAGCTGCCACAGCAAATGCCCGTCCTTCTCATCGAGGCACAGCATCACCCCGCGGTCCCCGGTGTGCGCCGGATCGCGCGGCATCTCGTTATTCGTCCCAATATAAACGCGCCCTCCCGCGACCACCGGCGTCGAGTGGCTCTGCGTCCCCAGCGGCGCGATCCATTTGATATTCCTCCCCGTCTCCGGGTCGAAGGAATCCGCCAGCCCCTTCTCCCCCGACACCATATTTCGCGACCACGCCTCCCCCCACTGCGGCTGATCCGCGGCGTGGATCGAGAGGGCGAAAAGAGGGACAGCGAGGGCGGAGACGGCGCGGGCATTCATGGAAAAAATGATCGATACCTGACGATGCGCGGCGCGTCCAAGGCGCAGCGCGAATTCATGAGCCACAGACAGACACGGACGGAAGGGGAAAACGTCGAACGTCGAACGTCGAAGTCAGGAGATGCAGGCGATGGCACGCGCTCGTCTCCGTTCCGCTACTTCGACGTTCGACGTTCGACGTTCGACGTTCGACGTTTTCCGCCTCCCCTCCCACTGTCCGTATCTGTCCGTGGCTGTCCGTGGCTCACTCCCCCCCGCCACGCCCCCCCCACATCCCCGCGCTTGCCGCCGCACGGTGCGGGTGTTCTTCTCGCCGCGATGAAAATACTCCTCGCCGGAATCGCGACCGCCCTCCTCGTCACCGCTCCTCTCCACCTCACCGCCGCCGACGCCACCGGCGTAAAAGCCGAGCTCGAAACCATCGTAAAGAAGATCCAGACCAAGGCCCAGGCCGGCAAGGATGCCGAGGCCGACTTCGCCGACGAGATGAAGCAACTCGACGCCCTCCTCGCCCAGCATCAGTCCGAAAAGACCGACGACACCGCCGAGATCCTCATGACCGAAGCCGGCATGTATGCCCAGCTCTTCGAGAACCCGGACAAGGCCACCGCGCTCCTCCAGAAACTCAAGACCGACTTCCCCGACACCACTCCCGGCAAGCGCGCCGACAGCCTCATCGCCATGCTCGCCAAGCAGGCCGAGGCGAATAAAGCCCAAGCCGGACTCCGCCCCGGCAAACCCTTCCCGCCCTTCACCGAGACCGACCTCGACGGCAAGCCCCTCGCCCTCGCCAGCTACAAAGGCAAAGTCGTCATCATCGACTTCTGGGCCACCTGGTGCGGACCGTGCGTCGGCGAACTCCCGAACGTCCTCAAAACCTACGAGCAATATCACGCCAAAGGCCTCGAGATCGTCGGCATCAGCCTCGACAGCGACAAGGACAAGCTGACCAAGTTCATCGCCGACAAAAAGATGCCCTGGCCCCAGTTCTTCGACGGCCTCGGCTGGAAGAACAAGCTCGCCGCGCAATACGGCGTCAACAGCATCCCCGCGACCTACCTCCTCGACAAAGAGGGCAACATCATCGCCAAAGGCCTCCGCGGCGAAGCCCTCGCCGCCGCCGTCGGCAAAGCCCTCGGCGAGAAGTAACCCGCGCGCGCGGCAGCATCCCTCCGGTCATCCTGAGCGGAGTGGAGCGCCAGCGGAACGCAGTCGAAGGACCTCTTACTTCTCCCCCCGTTGCGTACGCGCATCGCCGAGGGGGGAAATAGTAAGAGGTCCTTCGACTGCGCTTCGCAAAGCCGAAGCTCCGCTCAGGATGACTCGGAAGGCTGGCGCAACCGGCGCAGGGGCGCGCCTGCCTTCCAGTCATCCTGAGCGCAGCGCAGCGGAGTCGAACGACCTCTTACTTCTCCCCCTGCCCCCCCGCAATCAAAGCGTGCGCTCCTCCGCGCAGCCGCTAAGGTCCGCGCCCTTATGCCCTTTCGCGCCCTTGGTCTCGGACCACAACTGCTCAAAGCCGTCCAGGAATCCGGCTACACCGAACCCACACCCATCCAGACCGAGGCCATCCCCCTCATCCTCCAGGGCCACGACCTCATCGGCATCGCCCAGACCGGCACCGGCAAGACCGCCGCCTTCGTCCTCCCCATCCTCACCAAAATCGGCGAAATGATCGCCCGCCCCGACAACCGCCGCTGCATCCGCGCCCTCGTCGTCGCGCCCACCCGCGAACTCGTCGTCCAGATCGACGAAAACGTCCGCGCCTACGCCAGGCACGTCCCCATCAAAGTCGCCACCGTCTTCGGCGGCGTCGGCGAGCGGCCCCAGATCGAGGCCCTCCGCTCCGGCGTCGATATCGTCGTCGCCACACCCGGCCGCCTCATCGACCTCATCCGCCATGCGAAATTCGACGGACTCGCCTTCCTCGTCCTCGACGAAGCCGACCGCATGCTCGACATGGGCTTCCTCCCCCCCATCCGCCAGATCGTCAAAGCCCTCCCCGTCAAGCGCCAGACCCTCCTCTTCTCCGCCACCCTCTCCCGCGAGATCGAAGGCCTCACCCACGAATTCCTCCGCAGCCCCAAAAAAGTCGAGATCGGCCGCCGCTCCAACCCCGCCGAAACCGTCGCCCAATTCGTCTATGAGGTGCCAAAGCACCTCAAGCCCAACCTCCTCGCCCACCTCCTCCAGGACCCCGCCCTCGGCACCGTCCTCGTCTTCACCCGCACCAAACACGGCGCCGACCGCGTCGCCCGCAAGCTCGAGAGCTGCAAAATCACCACCGCCACCCTCCACAGCAACCGCTCCCAAAACCAGCGCCTCCGCGCCCTGAAAGACTTCAAGAGCGGCGCCGTCCGCGTCCTCGTCGCCACCGACATCGCCGCCCGCGGCATCGACGTGGACGGCATCAGCCACGTCGTCAACTACGACTTCCCCATGCACTGCGAAGACTACGTCCACCGCATCGGCCGCACCGGGCGGGCGAAAGCGGTCGGCGACGCCATCAGCTTCGTCACGAGTGAAGATCACGCCTCCCTCCGCACCCTCGAGCGCTTCATCGGTCGCGGCATCATCCGCAAACGCGACGAGACCTTCGACTACACCAGCGCCGCCCCACCGATGGAGCCGCAGGGCGAACGCCGCCACATCCCCGGCCGCACCGGCGCCAACGCCCCCGGCCGCGCCCCGCGCCCAGGCTCCGACCGCCGCCGCACCGGCGAACGCCGCGACGGCCCTCCCCCCGGCCGCGGTCGCGGCGGCGGGCGGAGGTAGTCGCTCCTCCACCTCTGGACGTTCGTGGAGAGGGGGAGAAGGTGCGGACCCAGGTGTTCACGACGCACGCGCGCCCACGTTGCGGCGCGCCCTCCCTTCCGGTCATCTTGAGCGCAGCGCCAGCGGAAGTCGAAAGACCTCTTACATCTCCCCGCGTAGCGTGCGCGCTTTTCGGAGGGGGAGAAGTAAGAGGTCCTTCGACTCCGCTTCGCAAAGCCGAAGCTCCGCTCAGGATGACTCGGAAGGCTGGCACGCGCGCCCACGTTGCGGCGTCCCCTCCCTTCCGGTCATCTTGAGCGCCGCGCCAGCGGAGTCGAAAGACCTCTTACATCTCCCCCCGTAGCGCGCGCGCTTTTCGGAGGGGAGGTCCCTAAGAAAAGCGCCGGGCGATCCGTGTGCTGTGATTACGTCCCCACATCTCCATTCCCATTCCTAATGAAAAAACTCCGCCTCCTCGCCCTCGTCCCCCTGCTCCTCAGCACGCCCGCCCGCGCTGCCGAACGCACCCCGGACCTCATCCCCGAGATCACCATTATCGGCCACGCCTCCGACCTCCGCGAGGATGTCGCCGCCGACGATACCGGGCGACCCGACTGGACCTCCCGCCGCCGTTTCACCACCACCCGCGTCTAATCTCCAGCAAGCCCCGTGGGAGGTCGGTGTCGAGCAATGGTGGCGCATCCGCGACAATCGCGATCACACCGTCGAGAACCTCTTCCAATCCGAGATCGAGATCGGCCTCCCCCACCGCATGCAGCTCGACATCTACGAGAACTGGGTCACCGACGAACGCCGCCGCGCCCACCACGCCAACGTCGCCTTCGAGCTCCGCTTCGCCCTCGCCGACTGGGGCAAAATCCCCCTCAACCCCACCCTTTACGCCGAATACAAACTGGCCGACGGCCACTACGGCCCCGACGTTTACGAATTCAAAATCCTTCTCGGCACCGCCCTTGCACCCCGCCTCCACTGGGCGCTCAACGCCGCCTTCGAGCAGGAGATCGGCGGCGAACGCGCCACCGAGATCGCCGTGCAAACCGGCCTCAGCTACTCCATCATCGACAGCAAGCTCGGCGTCGGCCTCGAGGCCCAGTATAAAAACGAGAGCGTCCGCGGCGAGCGCGCCGACGCCCTCAACCGCTTCCTCCTCGGCCCCAGCGTCCAATGGTGCCCGACCAAGAACACCCACGTCGACCTCGTCGCCCAATGGGGCCTCAACGAAGACGCCCAGAACTTCGAGGGCTTCCTCGTCTTTGGCGTCGATTTCCGCAGCATCGCCCCCGGCTCCACCGATCGCCGCTACACTCCCGTCGCCGGCCGCAGCCGCTAAAAAAAGCCGCTGAGAATGGGTCTGCAGCGGCTGCTCAAATGTAAATTGTAGGGCGACCGCCCCGGTTGCCCACCGGTGCGAGGACGAAAGCGCCCGCGCAAGCCCTCCCCCCTCGGCAGGCGGAGCGCCCGCCCTACAATGCCTCGCGGAGCGACGAAGCGGAGCTTCGCGGAGAGCGGCCCGTCTCCAAGCTGGAGCTTGGGGACGAGGGGATTTGGTGGGCGACGGCGAGGGTTTGGCGGGCGATGGCGGGGTTTCCGCGGGCGCGAGCGGGAAAATCGCCGGTGCTTTTTTCGCCACTTCTGGCAACGCCCCGACCGGCGACTTCAGCAACGTCATCCGCGTGACCGTGGACGCCTAGCCGCGCACGCTGCGGAGCGGAGGCACGCGGGGTTCGGGGTAGGGTGGGCATCCTGCCCGCCGGTTTGGGCATCCTGCCCAAACGATCTTTCCGACGTCGCGCAAATCAATGACTCGCGGGAAGTGCGTCGCGGCAGGATGCCCACCCTACCCGAGACCACCGCTCACTTCGCCGCCGGCTGGAGGAGGGCGGTGGCGGCGGGGGGCGCGTGGAAGACGTGGCAGGCCTGGCAGTCGGAGCGGACGCCGCCGGCGCGGCGCTGGGCGGCGGCGAGTTCGTGGCTGCCGGGCTGGAGGACGGCTTGGAGCTTGAGGCGGTCGTCGGTGGGGGCGACCTTGGCCTGGTCGAGGGGCCGATGGCATTCGGCGCAGAGCTTCTGGGGCGGCAGGAGGATGTCGCTGGTCAGTTTGCTCTTGTGCGCTTCACCGTGGCAGTCGGCGCAGTCCATGTGGTTGTGGGGCCGGTGGGTGAAGGGGCCGTGCTGGATCCAGCGGTCGGTCTGGTTGACCGGGGCGATGGCGGGCGGGGTCTGGGCGGTGCCGGGGCTGACGGTGTGGCATTTAGCGCATTCGGTGAGGAATTTGCGCGGGGTGCCCTTGGCGATGCGGTCGCTCTTGTCGGCGCGGGGGTCGCCGGTGAAGAAGACGCGCTCTTCGAGGTCGTCGAGGGTGTTGAGGCCGCGGGCGCGGAGGGTATCCATCTCGCGGGTGGTCTGGCGGTCGAGGTCCACGGCGTCGGTCACGCCGTCGGCGCGGAGGTTTTCGCTGAAGGACATGCGCAGGCTGGCGAGGAAGTAGCGCACTTTTTGCGGGTCGCCGTGGGGGATGAGGACTTTGGGGAGGTTGGGCTGGATTTGGAGGGAGTGGCACTGCTGGCAGGCCTGCTCGTAGCTGATGCGCTGGTAGAAGGTGCCGTCGGAGCCGGGCCGGTGGCAGTCGGTGCAGGTGAGGGCGCGGCCGTTGATCTTCGGGAGGTCGTCGCGCTCGTGGCGGGCGTGGTTGAATTTGAGCTTGCCGGGGTCGCGCAGGTTCGGCTGCTCGTAGCCGAAGGGGGGGTGGGCGTCGGCGTAGGTGGCAAAGGTGGGGAGCCCGGCGGTGCGGACGGGGGGGAAGAAGCGGAGGAGGCCGTCGCCGAGGTCGCGGGTCTCGCCGGCGGGGGCGATGGGGGGGTTGTCGAGCTTGATGGTCTGGTGCGCGGAGGCGAGGCGGGAGGCGTCGTTGTGGCAATCGGCGCAGGTCTGGCTGGAGGGGAGGGCCATGCGTTCGTGCCCGACATGCTCGCGGTGGCAGACGGCGCACCGCACGGCGTGGACGAGGGAGAGCTGGGTGCCGACGGTGCGCAGGGCGAGCGCGGCGGATTGGGGCTGGTGGAGGCCCATGGCGTCGTGGCATTTCAGGCACGCCTGGTCCATGAGGCCGAGGGAGGTGAGGCCGAGGCCTTTTTGGGCGAGGTCCATCATGCCCGCGGACTGACCGGGGGTGGTGAGGCTGGCCGGGACGATGGCAGGTTTCGGCCCGTGGCTGAAGAGGGACTTGAGGAGATTGGTATCCGCGCCGAGGTGGCAGGTCTGGCAGTCAGCGGCGATGCTGGCGTGATTCTCGGAGATGGGCCCGGTGGTGAGGAACTCGGACTTTCCCCAGAAGTGGAAGGTGAGCAGCCCGCCGACGCTCAGGACGACGGCGAGGACGAAGGTCCAGAGGCGGATGCGGCGGAGGTAGTGGGGCTTCTTGAAGTAGGCTAAGTTGCCCTTGTACTTCTCGGCGATCTGCTTTTGGGTGAATTTGGGGCCGGCCATGGCAGGGGGCTATTGCGGGACGACGACGAGGAAGCGGACGGCGACCCAGGCGTGCCAGGCGGTGAAGATGAGGAGGGCAAAGGAGGTGGGGACGTGGATGAGAAGCCAGCCGTGGAGCCAGTGGTGGAATTTGACCTGGAGGTCCATGAGGCGCCGATCATCACACCACTGCTGGAGCTGGGTGATCTTGGGCTCCCACTCGTCGGCGATGCCGAGCTTGAGGAGGCGGAAGAGGTCGCCGGCGGTGCGGGTGTCGCCGAGATGGAGGCGGTCGCCACGCTGGGCGTGGAGGTAGGGGAGGCATTCGTCGTCGAGGAACTCGCCGAAGATCTGGAGGGAGGCGTCGGGCAGGGCGGGGGTGGCGTTGGCGGGGACGGCGGGTTCGGTGCCGGGGACACCGGCAGGCACGGCGACGGCGGGCTTTTCCAAGGTAGCTTTTTGGAGGTCGTGGATCTCTTTGCGGAGCT
Source organism: Spartobacteria bacterium (assembly GCA_043777315.1). Lineage (GTDB taxonomy): Bacteria > Verrucomicrobiota > Verrucomicrobiia > Chthoniobacterales > Chthoniobacteraceae > CAIURC01. The sequence goes on from JAYVPW010000154.1 coordinate 27,766, forward strand.
TGAGGGCGGCTTCGAAGAGGAGGCCGCGGATGTGGGGGATTTGCTCGAAGATGACTTCGCGGGGGAGGCGCTCTTTCATCAGGCGCGGCATGAATTGCTGGAGGGCGAGGCCGAAGAAGCCGCTGGCCATGACGAAGATGTAGAGGAGGATGAGCCAGGAGGTGTGCGGGCCGCCAGAGTGGAAGCCGCAGTGGAACATGACGAGGGGGACGGTGAAGAGGGTGAGCCAGATGTGCGCGCGGAGCCACATCTGGACGCTGCCGATGCGCCAGAGCCGCTTCTTTTTCCGAATGCCCAGGGCGGAGGCAAAGAGGAAGATGAGGAAGGCGAGGCTGCCGAAGATGAGGCCGAGGGGGGTTCCGCCGAACGTGTTGCGGGTGGGCGGGACTTCGCCGAAGAAGACGGGGAGGGTGAGGCGAAACGGGAGGGCGGTGGGGTGGAAGTTCGCGAGGAAGAGGAGCCCGGCGGCGGCGGTGGCGAGGATGACGAAGATGATCCAGCGCGTGTGGGAGCGGTCGATTCTCATGGGCGCGGAGGATTTCGGAGGGGAGAACGTCGAACGTCGAACGTCGAACGCTGAACGTCGAAGTAGGGAGGGGAAATCGGCCAAGGAAGAGATGAGCCCGAGCGGCGTCGCGGCTGGCTTCTCTGACTTCGACGTTCGACGTTCGACGTTCGACGTTCGGCGTTTGCTCCCCCTGATTCGATCATCGGTCAGTGCGTGGTGCGATCGACGGGGCGGTTGAGCCAGTTGACACGGCGGGCGCCGCCGTCGGTGCGGCCGATCTGGCGGGCGAGGAATTCATTGGGATCGACGCGCTTGGCGGCATCGTGCGGGCAGGCATAGACGCAGCTCGGGACGCTGAGCTCGGTGCAGAGGTCGCAGGTGGTGGCCTTTTGGACGGAGACGAGTTTGCGCTCCATCTTTTTGGGGGCGGCGGGCGGTTTCGCGGCAGCGGGGGTCGCAGGTTTGGCGGGTGCCGGTGCGGGGGGCTTGGCCTCGGCGACCGGGACGGCGGGCGCGGCTGTCGGATCGCCGACAGAAGCGATGGGAAGGCCCGTTGGCTCATTTACGGTGACGGCACCGGCCACATTTCTCCGAGGTTCCGCGGAGGGATCGAGCGTCAGCGAGGGCACCGTCGGCGCTGCTTCCGGCTTCTTCTCCTCGAGGACCGCCGCCGACTGAGCCGGGACGGGAGCGGCGCTCTTTTCCCCAACGGCGGCGGGTGCGGCAACGGGCTTGTCGGCTGGCTTCGCGGCCGGATCCGCCGGTTTTGCCACAGGTGGCCCAGCGGGTTTTGCAGCCGCCGGTTTCGCTGGGGTGGCCGGCTTTTTTTCCACGACCGGCACGTCTTTCATCACCTCGAAGGCGTGCATGTTGATGTTCCCGTATGGGCAGAGCTCGGCGCATTTGCTGCAGCCGATACACCAGTCCTCGATGATGATCTCCAGGCTCTCCTTTCGCCGGATCGAGCCGACCGGGCACTGCGTCATGCACAGCGGGTCGCGGCAGGAGCGGCAGGCGGTGGCGACGAGGAAACGATCGTAGCGGAGCCCGTCGCGCAGCAGGCGCGTGACGCCGTCGTGGGCGTCGGCGCAGGCGTTCACGCAGGCGTCGCAGCGGGTGCAGTTGTCGAGGTCGATGAGGAGGAGATTCTGCGCCTCGAAAAGCCCCTGATCGATGAACTCGTCGAGTTGCAGACCGACGGGCATTTTGCCCGCCTCGTCGGCCTTGATGCGCGCGCCGGCGATGGCCTCGAGCGTGGCGCGGACGACCGGGAACTTCTCCAGCATCGCCTGAAAATCCTCTTTGCCGATCTTCACGAGATCGCAGGAGTCGAGCGCCGAACAGGTGGCGTTGCGCCCCTGCTCGCGGAGCAGCCCGATTTCGCCGAAGAACTCGCCGCGTTTCAAATACGTCCGCACGAGTTCGTCCTCGATCGCGTTCCCGTCCGGCGAGAGCCAGAACTCCTTGCCGCTCGCCTTGTCTATTAAGTACGTCCGCTGCACCCCCGCGACGAACGGCAGCTTCTGCGAGACGCGGACGAGGCCGGTCCGGATGAGGTAGAACGCATCGGCATCCGCGCCCTGCCGGCAGATGATCTGGCCTTTGGAAAACGAGATCAGCTCGGCCTTTTCCTTGATGTAGTTGAAGAACTCGAGATCGAGCGTGGCGAAAAGCGGGACGCTCCGCAGATGGCTCACCAGCGAGCGCTCGCGATACAGATCGTCCATCTGCTTTTTGAACGACGTGCCTTTGAACGTCGGAGCTTTCACTTTCGTCGTCGCCTTCGTGTTCGGATCGACGTCGCGCGTGCCGACGAGCATGTCGAGAATCACGCGGAGCATCTCGACCATCACGCAATCATCCGCGGCGCGGACCGTGGCGGAGCGCGGCTGAAAAGTGCGGCACGTCATCTCGCCGAAAAGCTCGCCCGGCCCGAGCCACGCGATCGGCGTGGTCCGCGGCAGATCGATCGACGCGTCGATCGGGATGAAGCCCCGCTGCGCCGTCTCGGACTCATCGGAGACGAGCGAGCTCCGCATCCGTTTCATGAACGAAAAGAGCCCACCGCTCTTCGGCTTTGTCGTGAGGTGGGCGAGCGGATTGTTGATGTAAATCTCGACCTGCCCCTCGACCAGATAGAACGCCGTCGAGCCGAATTCGCCTTCCTCGCAAACGAGATCGCCGGCCTTGAAATTCCGGCGCACCGCCGCACCGAGCGCGTATTGCTTCAGCAAAACCGCGGGCACTTCCTTCAGCGCCGGAAGGTGGGTGAGCAGCTCCTCCACAGTCAGTGCAGCGCCGGTCGTCAGCTTTTCGGGGATTTCGTCCATGCGCGTTGGGAGCCGGAAAACTAGGCGGTGCGCGGCCCGCGAGCCAAGGCGGAAAGAAGGCCGGAAGCCGAAAAGGTATCCGCGCCCTGGACACTTTCCGCATTCGACTTCCCGCCCGTCAGCAGCTACACCGCGCGGCGTGGCACATCCGAAACTCTCCCGTTCACTCGTTGCGATTCTCACCTCCGGCGCGCTGCTGTTGCCCGCCTTCGCGGTCGATGACGCGAAACTCGCGAACCTCAAATTTGTCGGCGCGCAATCATGCGCCTCGACGAGCTGCCACGGCGGCGGACTCGGAAAAGATCAAGCGGTGACGTACGCGAAAAAGGATCAACACGCCGTCGCGTACGGGCTCGTGGCAAAAGGCACGTCGCTGCGCATGGCCGAGTCGCTGAAGATCGGCGATCCCTCCACCTCGGCGCGCTGCAACATCTGCCACTCGCCGATGCAGGGCGTCGTCCCGGATCGGCTCGTGAAAGATTTGCACGCGGACAAAGGCGTGAGCTGCGAGGCGTGCCACGGCGCGGCGGATCTCTGGCTGCGCTTTCACACGCGGCCCGACGTGACTTATCAGCAGTCCGTCGCCGCCGGGATGCGCGACCTCAACGACCTCTACACCCGCGCCAATACCTGCGTCGCGTGCCACCTGAACATCGACGAAGACCTCCGCAAAGCCGGCCACCCGGAGCTCCATTTCGAGCTCGACGGCCAGACCCTCGCGCAACCTCCGCACTACCGCGACGAGCGCCCGTCCATCGGCCTGCGCTCGTGGCTCACCGGCCAGGCCGCGGCGTTGCGCGAGATCAGTTGGAAGCTCACCACCAAGCCCGAGGCCGACCTCACCGCGCGCTGGAAAGGGCTCGTCTGGCTCCTGCGCAAAACAGAGGCCGGAAAAAAGGAGCTGCCGGAAAGTGGCGACTTCGCCGCGATGCAATCCGCCGCCGACCAGCTCGCCCGCACCGCCGCCAAAGGCTTATGGGCAAAGGAAGCGACGACCAAGCAGCTCCGCGATTACATTTCCTCCAGCCCGGAATTTGCCGATCCCAAAGCCGACAAAAACGAGATGCGCCGCCGCGCCGAAGTACTCATTCCCTCGATCGACCGGCTCTGGCGCGCGCTGAAAAAAGAAGGCAAACTCGACCCGGTCGCATTCGAGCCCGCACTCGCCGTCGCCAGCGATCTCGCAAGCGAGGCCAGCGATTTCGAGCCCGTGAAATTCGCCCGCGCCCTCGAGCAAATCGAGGTCGCCTTCGAGCGCCTGCAAAAGCCGTAGCGGTGCCAGGAAGACAGGCGTCCCGCCTGTCACGGCAGACAGGCCTCTGGCCCGTCGATCAGCCGGGACGGCTGCCTTCCTCTCACGCGCGGCGTTGCGTCGCCATGCGAAGGCGGGCAACGTGCGCCCCGTTTTGGAAACCGCGACCGCGCCCCCGCTCTTCGATTCCGCCTTTCTCGCGAAGCTCGAGCAGCTCTACCTCGTCTCGAAAAAACTCTTCCGCGGCGACCGCCGGGCCGAGCGCAAATCGAAGCAACTCGGCTCCAGTCTCGAGTTCGCCGACTACCGGAACTACACCTCCGGCGACGACCTCCGCAGCATCGACTGGAACATCTACGGCCGCCTCGACCGGCTCTTCGTGAAGCTCTTCGAGCACGAGCAGGACCTCCACATTTACTTCCTCATCGACGCCAGCGACTCGATGAAATGGCAGCCCTCGCCGACGCAAAATTCGCCGACGAAATTCGACGCCGCCCGCCGCATCGGCGCGTCGCTCGCCTACATCGGCCTCGCGAATCTGGACCGCGTGAACATCCACTGGTTCGGCTCCGCGCTGCACGGCGACCTCGGCCTCACACGCGGCAAAAGCCAGTTTCACAAAGTCCTCGAATTCCTCCGCCGACCGCCCGAACTCCCCGGCGAAACCCGCCTCCTCCCGAGCCTCCGCAGCTTCGTCCATCGCACGAAAAGACGCGGCCTCGTCTTTCTCCTCAGCGACCTTTTCGACCCCGCCGGCCACGAGGAAGCGCTCGCCCTTTTGCGCCACAGCCAATTCGAAGTTCACGTCATCCAAACGCTCGACCCCGCCGAGCTCCGTCCCTTTGCCAGCGGTGATCTCCGGCTCATCGAGACCGAATCCGGCACCGCCTTCGAAGTCACCGCCACCGCCTCACTCCTCCGCCGTTATCACGAGGAAATCGACGCCTTCCTGGCCAGCCTCGCCGCCTTCTGCCTCCGCCGCGGCATCAACTACGCGCAAGCCTCCAGCGCCGTGCAATTCGAGGAGTTAGTGCTGCGGGTTTTGCGGGATGGGAGGATGTTGAAATGAGGGGAGGAGAGGGGAGAACGTCGAACGCTGAACGTCGAACGTCGAACGTCGAAGTCAGACAAGAGCAGCTTCCGAATGGTCTGCGCGCCCGTTGCAACTTCGAGATTTCCACCACCGCCCGCGCACCCTTCCCCACTTCGACGTTCGACGTTCGACGTTCAGCGTTCGACGTTCTCCCCCTCCCCCGCCCGTGACCTTCCTCGCCCCCTGGGCCGTCTGGTTCGCCGCCGGTCTCCCCCTCATCGTCCTCCTCTACCTGCTGAAACTGAAGCGCCGGCCCCTGCCCGTTTCGACGCTCATGTTCTGGCAGCGCGCGCTCCAGGAAAGCCGCCGCCGCGCGCTCTTCCAGCGCCTGCGCAACCTCCTCTCGCTCCTCCTCCAGCTCCTCATTTTTCTCCTCATCCTCGGCGCACTCGCGAAGCCCACTTTCGACCGCTTCGTCGCCGCGGGCTCCTCCACCGTCCTCATTCTCGACACCCGCGCGCGAATGCAGGCGATCGAGGAAAATGGCGTGTCTCGCTTTGAAAAAGCGCGCGGCCTCGCGGCCGGCTACATCCGCGAAGCAACCTCCAGCCACCAGCTCGCGATCCTGTCTGCTGGCTCATCCCCGGCCGTCGTCGCCTCATTCACCGGCGACGAAAAGCCGCTGCAAAAAGTGCTCGCCGCCATTTCTGTCAGCGACTCCGGCGGCGACCTCGAACCCGCCATCCGCCTCGCCGACAAACTTCTCGCCTCCCGAAAAGGCGACCACCGAATCGTCGTCCTCACCGCCGGCAACCCTCCCCCGATCTCCCATCTCCGATCTCCCATCTCCGTCCTCCCCACCGGCAACGCGCGCGACAACGTCGCGATCACCCGCTTCGCCACGCGCCCGCTGCTCAACAGTCCGCAGACCAGCGAGGTCTTGCTCGAGCTGCGCAACTTCGGACGCGCCACCGCGCGCGGAAATGTGGAGCTCGCGTTCGATGGAAAATTGCTCGACGTGAAGCCGTTCGAGATCGAGCCCGGCGGTCGCAAACTCGAAACCTTTCCATCCGTCCCCCGCCCCGCCCGCAACGCCCGCGGCTGGCTCACCGCGCGCCTTCCCACCGCCGACGCGCTCGCGCTCGACAACGTCGCCTACGCCGTCCTCCCCGCGCCCCGACCGCACCGCGTTTTGCTCGTCACACGCGGAAATTTCTTCCTCGAGAAACTCCTCGCCGCCGATCAGCAAATTTCTTTCGACCTGCTCGAACCGGGCGCATTTCAGCTCGCGATGGCGGCGAAATTCGATGCCGTCATTCTCGACGACGCGCTCCCTCCGGGCCTCGATTTCGCCGCGCCGCCGGGGAATTTTTTGTATGTGAAAACGTCGCCTTTTACCGCGCCCGGTTCGCCCGTCGAACAGCCGCTCATCACCGAACTCGACGCCGCGAACCCGGTCATGCGGCTCGTCAGCCTGCAAAACGTCACCATCGCCCGAGCCGCGCCGGTACAAGTTCCCGCGGCGGTGCCCGGCTGGGAATTCACCGCGCCGCTGCGCTCCTTTGACCACGCGCTGATGATCACCGGCGCGAAATCCGACGCCACAAAACGCGTCGCCGCGCTCGCCTTTGACCTCGCGGAATCCGACCTCCCGCTCCGCATCGCCTTCCCGCTCCTCATCGCCAACACCGTGCATTGGCTCGCCGGCGAACGACTAGATTCCCCGATCACGATGCGAGCTGGCGAAACGCTCCCGCTCACTCCCGATCAGACCGTTTGGACAAGCCCGCAGACCGATCCAACCGCGACCGCCAAACCGGACCCCGCACAGCTCGCACGCACTTTTTTTCAACCGACACAACGAGGCTTTTACCTGCTCAATCAGCCCGCCGGACCGAACTGGATTGCTGCAAATACGTTCAGCGAAGCGGAGTCCGATTTGCGCGGTACGGACGCTCCGTCCGTCGCCGCACCCGTCGTTTTGCACAGGTCGCTCGCGAGCATCGGGAGCCGTCCGCTCTGGCAATATCTCGCGCTCGCCGCGCTGGTCCTCACGACCCTGGAGTGGTGGCTTTTCCACCGAAGGCGGACGGAATGAGCGGATGCGCTCTTTCCCTGAGTAGCGCGCTCGTCTCGAGCGTTGGTGCCGGCGTCCCCGCCGGCACGAACTTTCAACCGCGCCCCGATGCGAAGAAGCACCTGCCTCATCGAGACGTCTCTGAAGTTCGTTTTGGCGAGACGCCAAAACCAACGCTCGAGACGAGCGCGCTACCCGGAGAAGGGAGGACCCGAGCCTCTGAAGTTCGTTTTGGCGAGACGCCAAAACCAACGCTCGAGACGAGCGCGCTACCCGGAGAAGGGAGGACCCGAGCCCTCTTATGTTTGAGCTGACGCATCCGCTCCACCTCGTGCTCGCGCTCGCGGTGCCGCTGCTCGTGATCGCAATGCGCCGGTCGCTCGCAGACCTCAGGCCGGCGCAGCGGCGCGTCTGTCTCACCGTCCGCGCGCTCATCGTGCTGCTGCTCGTCGCGGCACTGGCGAGCGTGCAGATGCTTTTGCCGACGGAGGAACTGGCGGTGGTTTTCGCGGTCGATCAGTCGGCGAGCATTTCAGCCGATGCGGCGAAACAGGCGCGAGACTTTGTCGGCGCGAGCCTCGCGGCGCAGCACGGACGCGACACGAGTGGCGTCGTCGGCTTCGCGCGCGGCGCGGAACTTTGGCAGCCGGCGACCGGGAATGCGCGGCTCGCGCCGACGTGGCCGGAGCTCGCGGATCGTGCAGGGACGGACCTCGGCGGGGCGCTGGACTTTTCCACCGCGCTGTTTCCCGCGGACAAAACGAAGCGCCTCGTGCTGCTGACCGATGGCAACGACACGGGCGGTCGCGCCGCGGAAGCCGCACGCGCACTTGCTTCGCGGGGCATCGAGCTTTTCACCGTGCCGCTGCGGAATGCCGCCGCACCGGAGGTGCTGGTCGAAAAAGTCGAGGTGCCGCGGCGGCTGAAAACGGGCGAGCCGTTCGACCTCGTCGCGCACATTCGCAGCAACGTCGAGACGAGCGCGAAGGTGAAACTTTACCAGAATCAGTTCCTGCTCGAGACGCGCGAGGTCGCGCTGAAGCGCGGTGACAATGAGTTCCGCGCGCCGAATCTGAAGGCCGACGGGAGCTTCATTTCGTACGAAGTCGAGGTCGCCGCCGTGCTCGATACGTCTGCGGACAACAACCGCGCGCAAGCCACCGCCAGCCTCCGCGGGCAGCCGCGCGTGCTCATCATCGAGGGCGATGAGGCGAAGGCGCGGCCGCTCGCGGAGGCGTTGCGCGGCGAGAAAATCGGCGTGGAAACGCGGGGCTCGCTCGGCGCGCCGAAGACGCTGGAGGACTTGCAGCAGTTCGATCTTTTCATCCTGAGCGACCTGTCGGCGCTCGCGCTCGGGCGCGATCAAATGGAGCTCTTCCGCCGATGGGTGCAGGACTTTGGCGGCGGTTTCATCATGCTCGGCGGCGAGAATAGTTTCGGGGTCGGCGGATATTTTCGGACGCCGATCGAGCAAATGCTGCCGGTGAAAATGGAGCACGATGACCGGCAGGATGTGCCGAGTGTCGCGCTGCTCGTGGTGCTCGATCGCTCGGGCTCGATGACGGCTCTGGTGCAGGGACAGACGAAAATTTCGCTTGCCGATCAGGGCGCGGTTTTCGCGATGAATGTGCTCCAGCCGAGGGATTTTTTCGGCGTGCTCGCGGTCGATACGAAGGCCCACACGGTCGCGCCGTTGCAGCAGCACGCGTCGAAGGGGCCGATCGAGCAGAAGATCATGAGCATCACCGCGGGCGGCGGCGGCATCTACATTTACACCTCGCTCGCCGAGGCGTTTCAGCAGCTCCGCGATGTGCCCGCGCGGATCAAGCACGTCATCCTTTTTTCCGATGCCGCCGATGCCGAAGAAAAAGGCGCGGGCGAGATGGGCGATGGCGCGACAGGCGCGGGTTCCGCGCTCGATTTGGCGGCGGCGATGTTGACCGCGAAGATCACGACTTCGGTCGTCGCGCTCGGGCTGGAGGCGGACAAGGACACGCCGTTTTTGCGGCAGCTCGCGGAGCGCGGGAGCGGGCGATTTTACCTGACGAGCGACGCGACGAGCCTGCCGCAAATTTTCAGCACCGAGACGATGAAGGTCGCGCAGTCGAGTCTGGTCGAGGAGCCGTTCCTCGCGGTCGCGGCGGGGAAAAGCGCGCTCATCGGCGGCATCGATTGGGCGCAGTCGCCGCTGCTGCTCGGCTACAATGCGACGAAGCCGAAGCCCACCGCGGACGTGTTGCTCGCGACGGAGCGCGGCGAGCCGCTGCTCGCGACGTGGCGTTACGGGCTCGGGCAGGCGGCGGCATTTACGAGCGATGCGAAAAGCCGGTGGGCTGCGGAATGGCTGGGCTGGCCGGGCTACGGCAAATTCTGGACGCAACTCGTGCGCGGGCTGATGCGGAAAAGCGACGCGGCGAGTTTCGCCGTGAGCACGCGCGAAAACGGTGACCGCCTGACGCTGGAAATCGACGCGATCAAACCCGACGGATCCTTTCGCAATCAGCTTCCGATCACCATCAACGCGCTCGGCCCGGCGGGGGAAACGCAGACGCTGGAGCCGCGGCAGGACGCGCCGGGCCGATACTCGGCGACGTTCGACTTGGCGGCGGAAGGGACGACGATTTTTTCCGTCACCTCGCCGGAACTGCCCGATGGCGGCTACGTCTTCGGCCACACGCGGAGCTATCCGCGCGAGTTTATGACGACGGAAACGAACGAGGTTTTGCTGCGCGCGTTGGCGGAAAATGGCGGCGGAAAATTCGATCCCACGCCCGCTGAGATTTACGCGCGACCGAAGCACACTGCGGCAAGTCGCCGCGACCTGACGGACTACTTTCTCGTCGCGGCGCTCGTGCTTTTCCCACTCGACATCTGGCTCCGCCGGAGGACGTGGTGATCTGAGTTTACTCTCGCAAAGGCGCAAAGGCGCAAAGTTTTGAGGGGCTCTATTTTGCGTCTTTGCGCCTTTGCGAGAGAAACTCCGCCGTCATTACCCGCATGGGCTTTTGCGAGTTCCACTCAGACACGCACGCCATTACGGCCGCGCGAATCAAGACATTGAACGGCGCATTCGGCCCCGTGTCTGACGCCCCACAACCATGAAAAACGCCGTCCTTTGCACCTCCATCGCAGCGCTCGCCTCTGCACTTTTGCTCACGTCGAGCACCCCGCTTTTTGCGCAGGAAAAGGGCTCGGTCCCGCCGCCGGTGAAGGTCGATCCTTCGCCGGTGCAGGGGAAGCCGGGGATGATCGTGAGCTTCGCGCCGGTCGTCGAAAAGGTGGCGCCGAGCGTGGTCACGATTTCGACGTCGAAGAACGTCTCGAAGAACGCGCCGCGGGGCGGCAACCCGCTGCTGAGTGATCCGACGTTTCGCCGCTTTTTTGGAATGCCGGATGACGGAGACGATGAGACGGATCAAACCCCGCAGCCACCTTCGCGGCGCGGCAAGAAGCCGAAGAATCCGGGCAAAGGTGGCGAGAACGGAAATGGCGGAAACGAGGGCGGAGGTACCTTCCACAAGCAGGCGCTCGGGCTCGGCTCGGGCGTGATCGTGAGCGCGGACGGGACCATTTTGACGAACAATCATGTGGTCGAAGGCGCGGACGACATCGAGGTGACGATCGGCAACAGCGAGCACAAATATAAGGCGAAGAAGATCGGGACCGATCCCGGCACGGACATCGCAGTTTTGAAAATCGACGCGAAAAATTTGTCCCCGATCACGTTCGGCGACAGCGATAACATCCGCGTCGGCGACATCGCGGTGGCGGTCGGGAATCCGTTTGGACTCACGCAATCGGTGTCGATGGGCGTGATCAGCGCGCTCGGTCGCGGCGGGATGGGGATCGTCGATTACGAGAATTTCATTCAGACGGATGCGTCGATCAATCCGGGCAATTCGGGCGGCGCGCTGGTCGATATCGAGGGGCGGCTCATCGGCATCAACACGGCGATTTTCAGCCGCACCGGCGGGAATCAGGGGATCGGGTTTGCGGTCCCGGCGAATCTGGCGCACGGCGCGATGGACAGCATCATCAAGAACGGGCGCGTGATTCGCGGGTATCTCGGGACGATCATTCAGCCGCTCACGGAGGAGCTTTCGACGGCTTTCAAAACGAAGGATCAGAGCGGCGCGCTGGTTTCCGAAGTGGAGACAAAAGGGCCGGCGGCGAAAGCGGGAATCAAGGGCGGCGACATCATCACCGAAGTCGCCGGGAAGAAAGTCGAAGGGCCGCGCGAGCTGCGTTTGCTGGTCGGCGCGATGGTGCCGGGGACAAAGGTGGACGTGAAAATTATCCGCGAGGGACAGACGCAAGTCGTCCCGATTGAACTCGGCGAATTGCCGGCGAAAAAGGGCGCGCTCGCGTCTGCCACCGAGGAGCCGAAAGACCAAATGCCCGACGTGCTCGACGGCGTGACGGTGGCCGATGTGGACGCGGCACTGCGCAAGGAAATGGAGCTGCCGGAATCGACGGAGGGCGTCGTGATCACGAAGGTCGATCCGGATTCTCCGAGCGCGGCGGCGGGGCTCAAGACGGGTGACGTCATCCATGAGATCAATCGGCAACCGGTCACGACGGCGAAACAGGCGATCGAACTGAGCGAGAAAGTGAAGACGGAAAAAAAGGTGCTGCTCCGAGTTTCGAGCAAGGGGCAGAGCCGCTACGTCGTCGTCGTTCCGAAGGAATAACGCGAAATTTTTCGCGGGGAATTGAAGAGGCGGCGCTCTCACGGGCGCCGCCCTTTTCGTGGCAGGTCCGGGGGGCATGCCGGACGCTTGAAGCTTTTCGATTGCGGCGCGGTTTTCGCACTCCAGAATCGGCGCAATGCTCCCCGGTCGTTCGACTTCCTCCAGACTCTGGCTGACGCAGCTCGCCGCGTTTTTGGGGTGGATGTTCGATGGGATGGAAATGGGGATTTTCCCGATCGATTAACCGATGGACCCCGACGCGCCACTTCGCGAGCCCGCGCGGACGCACCCTCGCTGCGAGTTTCATCGCGGAATGCTCGATGATTTTCCGACGCCGGTCTGGGTCAGCGGGAGCGGGGCGAACTTCGTTTATTTCAACAAGGCGTGGCTGGAATTCACGGGTCGTCCGCTCGCGGCGGAGTTCGGCACCGGCTGGCTCGAAAGCGTGCATCCAGACGATCGGGAAGCCCTCGTCGAGCGGTGCCGCGAGCGATCGACGACGCGGCAGCCGTACGAGATGGAATACCGTTTGCGCCGACACGATGGCGTTTATCGCTGGGTCGTCGATCGGGGAAATCCGCTGCTGGACTCCGCGGGACATTTCACCGGCTACATCGGATTTTGCTACGACACGACGGAGCGCCGCTCGATGGATTCGGCGCGGCGCGAGATCGAGGAACAAGCGCGTCTCCTCGGCCTCGCCACGCGGGACATGGTCTGGAGCTGGGACCGGCGGACGGATCGCGTGATCAACAACGCGTCCTTTGCCACCACGCTCGGCGACCTGCCCGGGCCGTTCGCCGTGAGCGTCGCGTGGTGGAAAGTGCGGGTTGATCCCGAGGACTGCGCGCGCGTTCTCGCCGCCTTCGAGCGCGCCGTGAGGGAGGGCCGCACGGACGCGTCGGAGGAATATCGTTTTCGCAAGCTCGATGGCACTTTCGCGATCATCGATGTCCGCGTTTGCCTGGAGCGAAATGTGAGCGGCAAACTCGTGCGGGTGCTCGGCGCGATGCGCGACATCACGCTCCGCAAGCGCGCGGAACAAGCGCAGGCGCGGCTGACGCGGATGCTGGAGGCGACGAGCGATTTCGTCGGGATGAGCGGTGCCGACGGACAGTTTTTCTACATCAACAGCGCCGGGCGACGGATGCTCGGCTGGCCGCTGGAGGGGCCGCTGCGGGCGTGCCATGTCCGGGAGGTCCACCCGGAATGGGCCGCGGAAATCATCTCGGAGGAAGGCTTTCCGATCGCCTTGCGCGAGGGAACCTGGACCGGCGAAACGGCGCTGCTCGGAGCGGAGGACCGCGAGATCCCCGTCTCGCAAATCATCATCGCGCATCCTGCCACGGACGAGGCTCCGGCGTTCATGTCCACGATGATGCGCGACATCAGCCGGCAGAAGCGCGAGGAGGTCGCGCGGATCGAGTGGGCCAATCGCTACGACGCGGCGATCCGCGCGAGCGGGCAGCTTTTGTTCGACTGGGATTGCGCGACGAACGAGATCACGTATGGCGGCGACAGCGAAGGTCTGCTCGGTTTTTCGATGCGAGAAATGGCGGGCGGGCTGCCGCGTCTGCGGGAGCTGATTGTCCCGGATGATCGCGAGGCTTTTGACCAGGAAATCGCGCGGGTCACCGCGACGCGCGACCCTTTTCACCTTGGTTTCCGGCTGCGGCGCAAGGATGGACGCGAGGTGCCGATCGACGCAAAAGGCTACTTTTTTCTCGATCGTCAGGGCCGCATCGGACGCATGGTCGGCTTCTTCGCCGACGTGACCGAGCAGCAGCACACGCAGGAGGCGCTGGCCCGCGCGCACGAGAGCCTGGAGGCGCGCGTGGTCGAGCGAACGGCCGAGCTCGCGCGCAGTCACATCGTCATCCGCGACCGCGCGATGCAGCAGGAAACCGTGGCGCATCTCGGGCAGCGCGCGCTCGCGGGGGCGAAGCTCGAGGAGCTTTTCGACGAGGCGGCGGCGCTGGTCCGCACGACTTTGAAAGTCGATCTCTGCGCTGTCCTCGAGCGCACCGCCGACCACGCGGAACTCACCGTGCGGGGCAGCGCGGGCTGGCCTGAGGGGACGAGGGATGGCTCGGTCCCCGCGGGCCACGGATCGCAGTCGGGCTACACGCTGCTCGTCGGTGGGCCGGTCTTCGTCGAGGACATGGCGAAGGAAACGCGCTTCCACATCTCCCAGCCGATGCGTGACATGGGCGCGGTCAGTGCGATCAGCGTCGCCATTCAGGCGGAAGACGAGCCGTTCGGCGTGCTCTGCGCCTCCTCCACGGAGCCGCGAGCGTTCACGCAGGACGACGCGCATTTTCTCCAGTCGGTGGCCAATGTGCTGACCGCCGCGGTCACGAGCCGCCGCGCGGAAGAGAGCATCCGCCTCGCGCAGGAGCAGGCCGAGGGGGCGAACCGCGCGAAAAGCGAATTCCTTTCCCGCATGAGCCACGAGCTGCGCACGCCGCTGAATGCCATCCTCGGCTTCACGCAGCTCCTCGAGGTCGATGCACCGACGCCGAGCCAGTCCGAAAGCATCACGCACATCTCGCGCGCGGGGCTGCACCTCCTTTCGCTGATCAACGAAGTGCTCGACATCGCGCGCATCGAGGCCGGTCGGTTCGCGCTGTCGCCCGAGCCGATCGACACGGCGAAATTTCTCGGCGAAGCGATCGAACTCATCCGCCCGCTGGCCGTGCGCCACGGCATCGAGTTGCTGCTCGATCCGAGTTGCCACGAGTGCCTCCACGCGATGGCGGATCGGCAGCGGCTCCAGCAGGTCGTGCTGAACCTCCTTTCCAATGCGGTGAAATACAATCGGCCGCACGGCCGCGTCACGGTGAGCTGTGCGGAAGCTGGCGAGGAGCGGCTGCGCATCAGCGTATCGGACACGGGGCCGGGTCTTTCGCCGGAAAAGATGACGCGGCTTTTTGTGCCCTTCGAGAGACTCGGCGCGGAGACCACCGACATCGAGGGCACCGGCATCGGCCTCGCGCTTTCGCAAAGGATCGCGACGGCGCTGCACGGCAGGATCGGTGTCGAAAGTGAGCCCGGTTTCGGCAGCACCTTTTGGCTCGAGCTCCCGGCCTGCGCCGCGGCCATTGCGCAGCCCGCGCGTGAGATCGAGGCGAGCCCCTCGCAGCCCCGTCCGTCTCGCGAATACACGCTCCTTTACGTCGAGGATCAGGATCTCAATCTGCGCCTCGTCGAGCGGATCGTCCTGCATCGGCCGGAATACAAACTCCTCTCCGCGATGCAGGGGCGGCTCGCGCTCGACCTCGCGCGTGAGCATCGGCCCGACCTGATTTTGCTCGATCTGAATCTGCCCGACATGACCGGCGACGAAATCCTCCGGCAGCTCAAACTCGATCCCGACCTCCGGCAAATCCCGGTCGTCATTATCAGCGCTGACGCGATGGGTGAACGCGTGGAAAAGCTCCTCGAAATGGGCGCGCTCGACTACCTGACCAAGCCGTATCGGGTCGCCGATTTTTTCCGCGTCATCGAGAAGGCGCTCGCGAGCCAGTAGCGCGGCTAAACGCCGTAGCCGTGCCGGATGGGTGCGACACGCTGCATGGAGTCGAGACACAGTGTCTTGGCCAGCGACACGGGCCAGCATCGCGATGCTCATATTCGCGGAAAAGCCCCCTCGCTCCCTCTGTATTTGTGGCTCCGACGGCTCGGATCTCGTTGGCACACCCGGTGCTAAACTATTCATCTGTCATGAATAAAGCGCACCGCTGCCTCCTCCATTCCGCGTGCATCGCGATCAAGCTGGTTCGCGGGCAAAGCGCACGGTGGCACTGGCAGCATGTGCTCCGCGAATTCAACTGCGGTGAACATTCGGAGGCCACTTGCCGTCCGACTCTTTCGAACCCCGCCCACTAAAATGCTCTACCTCGCCAATCGCAATCGCGCCCACACGCCCGAAGTTCAGCGCGCGCTTCATGCCGCAGACGGGTATCTTTTTCTGAACATGGCGGAACACGCGCTCGAGGAACTCGAGGCCATCCCGGCAGACGAGCAGGAAGGCGCTTCCGTCCTGCTCGCGAGGATTCGTGCGCTGCTCCATTTGCGCAAATGGCGGGAGGCGGAAAATCTGTCCGACCGGGGAACGACCAAGCACCCGAGTGAGGATGAATTCACGGTACAGCGCGCGTTCGCGCTCCACCAAATGCAGAAAGGTGATCGCGCGATCGAGGTGCTCCAATCCGCTCCCGAATGGCTCCGACGCACCGGCATCCTCCACTACAATCTGGCCTGCTACGAAGCGCGGCTTGGCGATCTTTCGACCGCCCGGCAGTGCATCAACGCCGCCTTCGAGCTGAACTCCGCGATGAAGAAAAACGCGCGCGTCGATCCCGATTTGCAGGCGCTTTGGAACTGAGCGGGATTTCGGAAATCAAGTCGCGAATTGCAGCTCGGAAAGTCGGCGATACGTGCCGCCGGTTTGTGCGATCAACTCCGCGTGCGTGCCGGATTCGGTCACGCCCCCGTCTTCGATGACGCAGATGCGATCGACCTGTCGAACGGTCGAGAGCCGGTGCGCGATGATGAACGCAGTGCGGCCTTCGAGCAGCGTCGAGAGCGCCTGCTGAATCAGTTGTTCGCTCTCGCTGTCCAGCGCACTGGTCGCTTCGTCCAGGATGAGGATCGCCGGATTTTTCAGCAGCGCGCGAGCGATGGCGACGCGCTGTTTTTGTCCGCCGGAAAGCTTCACCCCGCGCTCGCCGACGTGCGTGTCGTAGCCCTCGGGAAAACGCGCGATGAACTCGTGGCAATTCGCGCGCTGGGACGCGGCGATGATCTCCTCCTCGCTCGCGCCGGGACGCCCGTACGCGATGTTTTCGCGGATCGATCCGCCGAAGAGCAGCACCTCCTGCGGCACGATCGCCATGTTGCTGCGCACGGTCGCGAGATCGAATTCGGCCGCCTCTTTTCCATCGAGAAGCAGCCGGCCCGTGTCCGGCTCGTAAAAGCGCAGCAGCAGCGAAACGATCGTCGATTTTCCCGCGCCGCTCGGGCCCACCAGCGCGATCTTTTCGCCGGGCCGCGCGTGCAGCGAGAGGCCGCGTAGAACCGCCATGTCCGGCCGCGACGGGTATCGAAAATGAACGCCGCGAAATTCCACCTCGCCGGCCAAGCGCCGGGTTTCGCGGAGTTCGACCGCCTCGGGCTCTTCGTCCAAAAGCTCCCGGACCCGCTGCGTGGCACCGAGCGCTTTTTGCAAAAGGCTGAAAACTTCCGCGAATGACGACACCGACCCGCCGACGAAGATCGTGCAGAAAATGAAACGCGTGAGTTCGCCGTGCGTGAGCTGCCCGGCCTGCATCAGCCGCGCGCCTTCCCACAGCACGAGCACGATCGATCCGAAGATGCCGACGATGATGAACGCGATCAGCGCCGCGCGATATTTTGCGCTTCGCAAAACCAATTCCAGAAACGCGTCGAGCCCTGCGGCGTAGCGATTCGTCTCGAATGTTTCATTCGTGAACGCCTTCACGTTCGCGATCCCCTGCAACGTCTCGTCCACGATCGTCCCGGTCTCGGCGAGCCGATCCTGCGCGAGGCGCGAGAGCTTGCGAATGCGCCGCCCGAAAAGGACGGCGAGCAGGATCAGCACAGGAAACGACGAGATCATGATCAGCGACAGGCGTAGCGACGTGACGGCGATCACCGCGACGCCGCCGACGAGCAACATGGTCTGCCGGAGCGCCTGCGGCACCGCCCCGGTGAGCATGTCCTGGAGCTGCGCGAGATCGTTCGAAAGCCGGCTCGCCAACTCGCCGACGCGATGCTCGCCGAAGAACTTCATCGGCATGGAAATGAGCCGCGAATAAAGCGTCCGCCGCAGCCGGACGACCGCGCGCTCGCCGACGCGGTTGAACGCGTACGAGGAGTAAAAAGTGAGCGCCGCTTGAATCGCGAGCGTGCCGATGAGGAGCAACGCAACGCTGTTCACGTCGCGCAGCCAGCCGGACGCCGCGACCTGCTTCACCGACGGAATCGCGGCGTCCAAAAGATGCCCGACGAGGAAGGGAAACATCAGCCCGAAGCTCATCGACACGACCAGCGCGAACACGGCCGTGAAGAACGTCGCGCGCCACGGACGCACGTAGCCGAAGAGCTCGAGCAGATCGCCGAGCGCCGCTTTTTTCACTGCGGGGACGGGCTCCGAATTCCGGACTGAATCCGGCTCGCGGCTCACTCCGAATCCACCGGCTTCAACTCACGAATCCAGATGCTGCGATACCGCACCGGGTTCCCGTGATCCTGAAGTCTGATCGCGCCTTTTTCCGGATGCACATGATACGTGCCGACCTGCCGATGCGGCGTCTCGCCGATGAGCTGCGTGTGGTTCTGCACGAGCACGCCGTTGTGAAAAATCGTCGCGAAGGCCGGCGTCTCCAGCTTCTCGTCCTTGAAACGTGGGCCGTTGAAAACGATGTCGTACGTCTGCCACTCGCCGGGTTTCAACGACGCGTTCACGAGCGGCGGAGTCTGGCCGTAAATGCCGGTCGCCTGACCATCGGGGTAGGTCTGGCTTTCGTAGCAATCGAGCACCTGAATTTCATACCGGCCGTAAAAAAAGATGCCGCTGTTTCCCCTGCCCTGCCCCGACCCGACGCCGGGACTCGGCGATGCCCACTCGACATGCAACTGCACGTCCGGCCCGAACTCGTCCTTCGTCTTGATGTCGCCGGTTTTGTTGATCTCCGCGTAGCCGTTCTCGACTTTCCACCCCGCTGCCTCGCCCTTCCCGCCGCTCCATTTCGACAGATCTTTTCCATCGAAAAGCACGACCGCATCGCTCGGTGCCGTGCCCGCCTTTTCCGGCGTCGGAAACGTGCCGGGCGTGATCACTTTCGGCTGCGGCCGCTCACCGTCGTGGACGTGCCATTTTTGCCCAGGAATGATCGGCGTGTCCTGGTAGCCGAGCGCGTGCGGTTCGGCTGCGAAGCCGCTTGGCATCAAGCTTGAGCCGGCGGCAGCCAGCGCGGAGAGGAGGAGGGTCGAGGTGTTTTTCATGTGGGTTTGGATTGGGAAATTGGGGCCGCAGATTACGCCTCCTCCGGCTCGGCGGGGAAAGGGCGGAATTTAGGATTTAGGAAGTCGGAAGGCGCGTCTTCTCCGATCCGGGACTTCCTAAATCCTAAATCCTAAATCCTAAATTTTTCCCGCTTCGTGCAGCATTCGATTGATCGTGGCGGCGGCGTAGGCCGCTCCGAACCCGTTGTCGATGTTCACGACCGTCACGCCGCTGCCGCAGGAATTCAACATCCCGAGCAGCGCCGCGACTCCGCCGAAACTTGCCCCGTAGCCGATGCTCGTCGGCACGGCGATCACAGGCTTGCTCACCAGCCCGGCCACCGCGCTCGGCAGCGCGCCTTCCATGCCGGCGACGACGATCACCACGTTGGCCGCCTCGATGCGATCGCGCACCGCGAGCAACCGGTGCAATCCCGCGACGCCGACATCCGTGATCCGCTCCACCTGGTTCCCGAAAATCTCCAACGTCACCGCCGCCTCGTCCGCGATCGGCAGGTCGCTCGTGCCCGCGCACACGATTGCGATATGCCCGCTGAGTTTCGGCAGCGGCGTGCGTTCGACGGTGATGCACCGTGCGCTGCGGTGAAAGAGGGCATCGGGAAATTCCACCATCACTGCGCGCCATTGCTCATCGGTCGCGTGGCTGACGAGCAGCACGGGTTCGTGTCTCAATATCACCTGCGCAATCGCAGCGACTTGTTCGGGCGTTTTCCGGAGACCGAAGACCACTTCGGGAAACCCGCAGCGCCGGCGTCGATCCGTATCCACCCGCGCAAAGCCCAGATCCGTGAAGCCGCCGGGTGTCACGATTTGGGCAGCGTCGCTGCGTCCTTGGTGAGCGGGAGGCGCAGGGGAATCATCTGGCTCTTGAAGAACCCGAGCTTCTCGAAAAATGCCTGGCCTTCCGCATTGATGCGGTCCGTGAGCAGCGTCATCCGCAGGAATTCCTTCTTCTTCGCGTAATCAATCGCGTGCTGGAGCAACTGACGACCCACGCCGCGCCCGCGGTAATCAATGCGGACAATCACGTCCTCAAGCAACACGACGAATCCGCCTTCCGCAGTGCTGATCGTGAAGAGCAGATTTACCATCCCTACGATGGTGGTATTCCAGCGATACACGAAAATGCGGCCGCGGCTCGGCTGCTCGAGGATGAGCCGAAGCCCGCGTTCCTGCTTCATGCGGTCGGGTACAAAATCCCCCTCCTGACCGAACAATTCGTAAAGCAGATCGACCATCTGCGGCAGATCTTCCATGGTCGCTTGTTCGATGACAGCTTCGTTCATCTCGGGCATTCCCGCTCTTGGCAGACGCCCGAACGGGAGGCAAGGCGGGAATCGGATTCGGCGTGTTTAGATGAGTGAATGCCTGAAGGGTCCTCGTTTGGACGGCTCCGGTCGCGGCGAGTTCGGCAAGCATATGCAGCGCCTTCTTTTCGCTGTCGGCGCGGATGATGATCCTTCGCTCCCTGTGCAGTGAAGCGGAGGAGTGCGATATAACAGGCCACGCTGACATGGGTTGCGCCTTTGGCGCACAGTCCAGCGCCGACTTGCTGCTACTCTCTCTAATACGCCCCTTGCGCTTCGGTTACACTCTCGCCGCCGCCACTCTCCCATCCTGATGAAACGATTCCTCCTCTCTCTGCCGTGCATTTTCTCCCTGCTTCCGATGCTCGGTGCCGCTCCGGCCCCGATGATGCAGCCGCCGACGGGCGAGACGCTGCCGAAACAGAAGATTGTGTCGCTGGAAATCCAGCCGGCGAAGGTGGTGCTGGCGGGGAAATTCGAGGCGGCGCAGGTGCTGGTGATTGCGAAGCTGCAATCCGGCGAGACGGCGGATGTCACGCGGTTTGCGGCGCTACGGATGAGTGGGGATTGCGCGGGCGTGACGAAGTCCGGGCACATCGAGGCGCAGAAAAATGGAACTGCGACGCTGGCTGCGGAGCTGGCCGGGCAGAAGGCATCGGCGGCGGTGGAGGTGAGCGGCATCACGGACGCGGTGCATGTGGATTTCATCCGCGACGTGAATCCGGTGATGACGAAGCTCGGCTGCAAAG
>JAYVPW010000155.1:0-48120 GCA_043777315.1 Spartobacteria bacterium
GCAAATACGAGCATGGCCGCAACGAGCCACCCGCGCATCGTCGAGCCGCCATTCTCGCCATCATCGAGGAATGAGCCCGCCTGACTGAACGCGAGCGCCCGCTGGCCCGTTCCGGTGTGCGTTTCGCGTGTCGTGCCCGGCAGCGCAAACCCCAGTCCGTGAAGCCTGACCCTCCAACACACACACCAGTCTGCTCGACGGGCAAATTCGGCTGATAAACGCAATCAAAAGCCTACTCTCGCAACCTCAAAACCACTGCTCGCGTCTCAATCAGACCTTCCGGCGCTGAGTCGTCCGTCGCAGCAGGTCCGCGTGAGATACGTTGTGGGTCGTGAGATGCTTCTTCAGCCAGTCGGCATCGAAAAGCTCGACGTGGTGCAAGTCTGCCGCTTCGCGCGACTGACGGCTGAACTTGCGGCAGGGCGTATGGACCGCGAGGCGAGGGAAGCGTTCACCCAGACGGTGCTCGTAGTGCGCACGTGAAGACGCGACCTCCCGAATCGCCACATCGCCATCGAACACGCGGGCGGCTGTGTGTTTGCATTGGATGAGTCTGTTTTCTGCGCCGTCGCGACCGAGCACCACGACGTCGCAGCCATGATCGGCGGAGCGTGGCGTGAGAATCACTTCGCGCGCGTCGCGACTGTAGATTTCCGCCACGAGTGCCTCGAACAGTTCCCACGACAAGCCCAGCACGTCTTCGACACGCAAAGACCGCTCGGCTCCGGGCATTGGCTTCGAGCCGCTTTGCTCCCCGAATATCCCTTTGAGCACTTCGCCGGTGGTGACTTCGTCGGGCACCGCGATTGTGAGCGCGTCTTGCAGGCTCATCTTCGAGCGCAGCAGTCGGTCGAGGTTCACGTCGTAAGATGCGCGCTCCGGGTGGAGCAGGATCGGGACGTGGACAAAAACGTCGCGCGTCAGACCGCGCATGTGCAGCCAGGCCGTCGATGAAGTCGTATTTGCTGCGGAACTCAGGCGTCTGCTGCTGCGAAAGCCGCGTCCACCTGCGACTTCCAGTTGCCATCCAGCACCAGCCGGAAACGCATCGGCCCCGGCTGTGTGTCGAGAGTCAGCTCGCCCACGGGAACACCGTTGGCGCTGTGCTTTTCCAGCACCTCGAAGAGCTTCCGCTTATAGGCGGTGTCGTCGTTTTGCAGGTGCAAGCCTTTCGTCTCCACGACGACGAGCCGCGTCGGTTTACCGTTGGACTCTTCCAGCGCGACGAGGAAATCAGGAAAGACGCGCTTTTTTTTCCAGCCGTCGAGATACCAGTCAGCCTGCACGGCGATGCGATGCCACCAGCGCACGGCTTTCACGTCGTCAATGTAGAGCGCCACGTCCTTTTCGAGGCCGTTGAAATGCCGGCTCCAGATTTGCTCGAACAGTGACTTCTCCACCGGCTGCCCGTTGCCTTTGTGCGTGATTTGGTAGTCCGGCGGTTGCGTCACCTCGAACGCCAGCTTCTCCGCCAATTCCCAGTTCAGCCCGTTGCCTTCGAGCCGGAACGACAGAGATCCACTGGCCAGCAGTTCGCAAAAGACGCGCTCGGTGTGCGTGTGGATGCTCGCGAGCAAATCCGTCCGCATCGTCTCGATGAGCCGATACCGGCTCGCAAGCAACTCGTCTTCCGTGAAGCCGCGGGCGCGCAGCGCGGCCAGTGCGCCGCGCAGGATGCGCGCGGCCTGCCACGGGTTCGGAATCACATCCACGAGCAGGCGCACGAGCGCCGGGAAATCCAGCTCCGGCCTGCCGCCCGCTTCTGCCACGCCGAGGGCTTTCTTGGGGTCACTGCCGAGCTGGTCCACGTCCACCGCCACGCGGGTGTGCGAAAGTGCCGCCGCATCGTCCGGGGAAAAGTCCGCCGCCTTCGTCCATGCCAACTCCTCCCACGGCACGGCGGGGAAAAGGTCGCTCTCGTAATCGAACAACCGCCAGCCCTCGCCCTCGCGCGAAAGAATCCGCGGGAGAAAGATGCGCCGCCGAAACGCCGCCCGCCGCTCCACTTCCACGCTGACGACATTGCCGCCCGTCGAGGTTGTGCCCGCCGCGCGCACCAGTTCGCCGAGGTCGCCCATGCCTTCGTTGGAGAGTCCCTCGCGCACTTTCGCCACGGCATCCGCCACGTTTTGCCGGTGCACGAAAACGTGACACTGGTTCAGCCCGGCGCGGCTTTCTGGAAAGCGTTCCGCGTGCGGTTGGCGGAGGATTCGCCCGATCATTTGCGTCAAAGCGGTGCCAGCAG
This sequence comes from Spartobacteria bacterium, assembly GCA_043777315.1. GTDB lineage: Bacteria > Verrucomicrobiota > Verrucomicrobiia > Chthoniobacterales > Chthoniobacteraceae > CAIURC01. Next base: position 2,246 of record JAYVPW010000155.1, read on the forward strand.
TCGTCTCGTCGAGCACAGCCAGCACGTAGGCGAAGGGGCAATCCCAGCCTTCCTGCAATGCCGCCTTGGTGATGATGAAGCGCACCGCCGGATCTTTCTCCTCCATCAAATCGTGCGAGGTCAGTTCATCCGTCTCGCTGCTCTTCTCCGCCACTTCGTCAGGTTTTGCGCCGAGGCGATTTTTGAGAAAGTCGCGCACATGATCGGCATGGACCTTGCCCGCCTCCGTCTGGTCTTTGCCCGTGCGCTCCACGCGCACCAGCAGGATGGGCCGCACGTAGCGCCCGGTGTCCTGCCGCTCCAGGTCGGCCAGCTTTTGCAGTTCCGCCAGCTTGCCGTGCGCGGCAATGAGCGTGTCTTTCCAGTCGCCCTTGCCCGCGTTGTGCAGCTCCAGCGGCATCTTGATCATCTCCTCCTTCTTCAGCGCCATGCCCGTCACGCTGTGCAGCACGTTGCTTTGCTGCTCCCGCGCCCGGTTCGGCGTGGCGGAGAGTTCGAGGATGAAGCTCGGGTTGAACTTCGCCAGCGTCGCCCGCCGGATGGGGGAAAAAGCCGTGTGCCCTTCGTCCAAAATGATCGTCGGGCGCGCGAGGCAGAAGACATTGCCCAGACTGCGCCGCACCGACACGCCACCGCCCCACGGCACACCGTCGGCGAGGTCGTTCACTTCCAGATTCGGCACCAGCCGCCGCAGTTCCTTGTGCGCTTCAAACTCATCCTCCGGGGGAAAGAAGCCCTCATAGCGCCCGGTGTCCTGAAACATTTTCAGCACGTCCGTCACCTTCCGCGCCGCTGCCGCCATCATCATCACAAAGACGCAGAGGTAGTTTTCCACGTCGGCTTTGGTGAAAGTATCGCCCTTGCGCAGCAGCTTCACGCGGCCACCGCTCGCGCGTTCCAGCGTCATGCGGTAGGGATGCTCGCGGTTGGCGAGGGTCTTCCACGTCTGGGTGTAAATGGCATCACTCGGCACGATCCACAGCACCAGCCCGTGGGCGCGGCGGTAGTAGAGCCGTTGCAGTTGCTCGATGCCGCGCGTGGCGAGGTAGGTCTTGCCGCCGCCGGTCGGGAGCTTGAGGCAGACATTCGGCACGGGCCGCCCGATACCGTCCTGCCGGTGCAGCCACGACGGGACAAAGAGCGCGCCGCCCGCATCCTTCGCCTTCGGCAGTGCGCCCTCCGTTTTGAGCGATTCCCACGTCTGCCCGCACCAATCCACGTTTGGCGGCTCCATCTGATTCTGCCGCGCCAGCTCGGCGAATTTCTCCGCCGCGTCGCGTTTGGCCACGAGGGCTTCGAGATAGCTCGTGAATCGCTCCACGGTTTCTTCTTGGTAGTCCAGGCGTTTCATCGGCGTTTTCTTTCGGTTCGGAGGCGGTAGAGCCGCTCGGTGAAGCCGCCCTCCTCGGTGAAGGCCGCCGCCTGCGCTGCGACTTGGCGGTCCAGCAGAGCACACGCCACCCCGATGAGCACATGGGCGGCATTCGCGGCGAGTTCGGGGTAGGTGGGCTTCTTGGACGGCATGGACTTTATGGACTCCATGGACGCGGCACCGCGCTTCGGCTGTCCATCAGGTCCATTCTGTCCATCCCGTCCATGCTGCTCTTTCACCCAAGCCGCCACCTCCTCCGCCGTGGTGCAGCGCCGGGCCACCAGCGCCTTCCGGCGCGGGTCGCCCTCCGGCCAGAGCGGCAGGCTGCGGTGCCGCAGGTAGTCCTCATAGTCCAGTTTCAGTTCCTCCAAGCTGGCCCGCGCCACATTCGTCAGCTTCAGCTCAAATTTCTTCGAGGTGCCGCTGCACTGGCTCCCCTCGGCGATGTTCTGCACCCCGCTGCGCGCCGCCTGCACCATCTGATCGTGGGTGCGGCTGCGCTTCTCGATGTAGCGATCACAGAACCGCACCGTCACATCGTAGCAAAGCTGCGCCACCTGAAAGCTCTTCAGCTTCCGGTAGCCACCATGCTTCGGGATGAGCGGTTCAGGTTCCATCGTTCAGTCGTCCATAAAGTCCATTTCGTCCATCCAGTCCATCACCCCTCCTGCACCCGATGCAGCGCATAGGGGAGCTGCGCAAAATCCACTCGCACCTTCGTGTCCCCATGGAGTTCCTTCAGCCCCCGGTGGGAGATATATTTCGCCGCTGCGAAGACCAGCACCTGCTTCCCGCTGGCCTTGCTCTCCGTGGCGATGGCCTCCGCCTGCGTCCGGGTAAAAGCCGCCGCCGGACTGCGCAGCCAGCCTTCATCCGCCCTGTAGTGTAGATAGATGCGCCACACCGCCGTCTCCCCGATCAGCACCGGTCCATCCAAGTCCATTAAGTCCATGCCCTCCACTCCCAGCGTGTGCCCCGTCGCGGTGAAAAAGAGATACCGCGCCAGCGAGGCAAAGCCCGGCACGGTGCCGGGCGTCTCCGCCAGCAGGCGATCGAGGTCCATCGCCTCGCCAAGCTCCACGTAGGTGAAGCTGCCTCCAAGGCCGGGCATCTTTTCCTTCACCTGCTTCTGACCCACCACAGTCAGCACGCCGTCGGTGATTTTCGTTTCGATCTTATCGTAGCTCGCGCCTTCCAGCGTCTTGATGCCTGCGATGCGTTCGAGGATTTCGTTGCGCTGCTTGTCCTTGCCGAAGGTCGTCCATGTCACCTTCACCGGGTCCATCAAGTCCATCTGGTGCGTCCCGGTGAACTCATACCCGTGGATGACGCGCCGCACGCGCTCGGCGGTCAGCGTGTCGGCGTAAGCCTCCGTCTCGCACAGGATGAACTTCCGGTTCCCGCCGTCCTTCGCATTGAGCGCCAGCACCGCGTGCGCCGTCGTCCCGCTCCCGGCGAAGGAGTCGAGGATGAGGGAGTCCTTGTCGGTGGCGATTTCGAGGATGCGTTTGATGAGACGCGATGGCTTTGGGAAATCGAAACTCGTGGATGAGCCGAGAATCTCATTCACCTCCTTCTTCGATTCCTGATTGTCGCCAACTTCGGAATTCGTCCACCACGTCCAGCAACTCACCCCACCGCTTTCGTTCAGGTAGGTTTTGACTCGTGGGCGCGCTTTCCCGTCCGCGCCAAACCACATTCGTCCGTCCGCTTTCAGCTTCTCGTATTCGCGCTCAATGTTTCCCCAACAACGGCCCGGCGGTGGTTCGTAAGCTTCGCCGCCGGGCGATTTGATTTTATACATCTGGTTCGGTCGGAAACCTTGCGCCGTGAAATCGGATGAAACCCAAGCTCCTTTCGGATCATTGTCGGGGTTCTTAAATGACTGCTCCTGCAAGTCAGATAGCGGAAGCTTTTTCAATCGGAGGGCATCGGCTGTTTTAGCGAAGGCGATGATGTAGTCGTGCGCGGCACCGAGATCGAGGCGGGCTTCCGGGGAAATGCGCCGCTGCCAAACGATCGACGCGACGAAATTCTCCTCCCCGAAAACCTCATCCATCATCGCCCGCAGCCGATGCACTTCATTGTCATCAATGGAGACAAAGATCGCCCCATGCTCGGCCAGCAGTTCTTTGAGGAGCTGGAGGCGGGGCCACATCATGCAGAGCCATTTGTCGTGGCGCTGGAGGTCTTCGCGCTCCACGGGGTTGCCCTCCTTTTTCAGCCACTCGCGCATGAGCGGGCTATTCACCTTGTCGTTGTAGCACCAGCCCTCGGTGCCGGTGTTGTAGGGCGGGTCGATGTAGATGCAGTCCACCCGCCCGGCGTAGCGCGGGAGCAGGGCCTTGAGCGCGTCCAGGTTGTCCCCGTGGAGGATGAGGTTGTCATCCAGGTCCGGCTGCCGCCCCGGCGCGGGCGAGCTTTTCCCCGCATCCACGATCAGCTCCCGATACGGCACGCCGAGATGGTGCGTGTAGATGAAGCTCTTACCTTTGAAATCGAGTGAAGGCATATCGTTTCCTTAGTTTGCCGGGTTCATGTTTGCACGCTAAAGGCAGTTGAGTGAGTTTTGGCGCGTAAACCTCGGAAATCCTTCCTCTGCCGCTTGCGGCAGACAGGAGCCGGGGTTTCTTTTTTTCCCGGCCAACGCCTGCTGCGTATGATCGCCAATAACCACCGCGAGCTCGCGCAAGATTTGCTCAGACTCGGCAGCTGAAATCTGCAATCGCGACAACGCCGTCTCGGGCGTGTAGCGCGAAAACAACGCGTCGATCCGCGCCTGCACGCGCCGGATGCGCGACCATGCGGCGCCCTCGATCAGTTTCTCGAGCACGTTGAAAAGGATGCTGCAAAGAATGCCCCAAATTGAGGACGAGAACTTGATCGTCAGGCCGTTCACCAGCGTCTGACTGCTCGCCTCCATTTCTCCCGGCTGCGGGTTCACGAACCTCAGTCCCGAAATGCCTTGTTGAAGTCCGATGAACGCGCCGAGCACACCGAGCGCAGTCAGCAGGCCGGATGTGGCCGAGATCAATCGGCTGTGGATCAATCTGCGCGCGAGACTGCGCTCGTTGAAAATTTGTGCCGCATCCACGGTGCGCCGCAACCAAACGCGACCGTTCGCGAGATCGTGATCTTCGACAAACGTGGAATCGAATTCCTGCCACAGCGCATCGCCATGCTGCCGAAGTCGCTCACGCTGCTCGGTCGCGTTCTCGGGCGTTACGCCATCCAGTAGTTTGAGAATCCGCCGCGTCCTCCACCACACCAGCGCCCATTGGCACAGCACCCACAAGAACACCGCCGTTCCAAAAAAGATGATTCCCCAGATGAACGCCGCGCTGAACGCCGCTGGATCTGACGCCGCATTTTGAAAAGCTTCCAGCGGCCCGCGTTGCGGGAGGAGGGAATGCAGATTGAATGATGAGTCAGCCATAGCCGGCCCGCGCAGGGTAGTGCGGAGCCGCTAAATTGCTCGAGGTGTTACGCGCGTCGATTCGAGCCGACCGAAGTGCGCGTGAGGTGTTCGCCGTTGCACGAGAGTTTAGGTAACCTTTGACGAGATCGAGTCCCCCACTCGGTTACAGCGACCACCACTCAAATCGTATGAGGATTTGATTTTCGCACCTTCCACTTTTTGCACGGCCATCCTCACCCTCCGCGACGCCCTTCGTGCGCTCCAAAGCCTGATAAACGCTTACTTCGCGGGCTTTCATCGGAACTTCATCGCGGTGCCGAGTAGGTGTAAAGTGAGTGGCACCGGCACTGTGCGTCACTGGCTGGCCGAGCGCATTGGACCGGGCTATTTCACCATGTGCGCCGTCGTCCGCCAAATGCGCGACGGACACGATCCGCTGACCGACGTGCAGATGACCGCCGCCGAGTTGGCCGATGTGCTCAAGGAGTGGCGTGCTGAACACGGGTTCTCACAGCGCCAAGCGGCCGCCGCCACCGGCAGCACCACCGGCCGGGCCATCCTCCCGCGGCTCGCGCGCAACGGCAACCGCCTCCAGCTCAGCTTCACCCGCTACTTCGACCGCGCTGACATCACGCTGATCGTCCAAGCCAGCGACAGCCTCACCGGCCCTTGGACCGACCTCGCCCAAAGCATAAACAGCGCGCCCTTCACGCTCCTCGCCCCCGGCGCAATTGGGAGCGAAATCCCCGACCCCACCCATCCGAGCCGCTTCCTCCGCCTCAGCGCGAGAACCCCCTGATTGGGCCCGTGCGCGGCCGCTCGACGGACCGGCGCGCGGGGTTTATCACGACCGGCATGTCGAAGTCTTTCGCGTGGCTCGTCTGGCTTTTCTCCCTCGCGTTCTTCGGTTGCTTTTTGATCTGGCCCATCGTCACGGCGCTCGGCGGCGCGTTTCTCGATGCGGACGGAAAGGTGACGTTCGCATTTGTCGCCGAGGTTTTTCGCAACCGCATTTATCTCGAAGGATTGCGGAACAGTTTCCTGCTTGCGGTGGCGAGCACGGTCGCGACGGCGGCGATCGCGCTGCCGCTCGCGTGGGTCGCGGATCGGTTTGTTTTTCCGGGGAAAAAGCTGCTCTCCGCAGTGCTGTTGGTGCCGATGATTCTGCCGCCATTTGTCGGCGCCATCGGCATCCGCCAAATCCTCGGGCAGTTCGGTGCGCTCAACGCGCTGCTCGCAAAAATCGGGCTGCTCGCGCCGGACGCGACGATCGATTGGCTGGGCCACGGACGCTTCTGGGGCGTGGTCGCGGTGAACGCGCTGCACCTTTATCCGATCCTCTTTTTGAACATCACCGCGGCGCTCGCGAACCTCGACCCGGCGATGGACGAGGCGGCCGCAAACCTAGGCTGCACGGGCCTTCGCCGGTTTCGCCGGATCACGCTGCCGCTGATCGTGCCGGGGCTGTTCGCGGGCGGGACGATCGTCTTCATCTTCGCGTTCACGGAGCTCGGGGTGCCGCTGATGTTCGACTACATGCGCGTCACGCCGGTGCAGATTTTCTACGGAATCAAGGAGATCGCCGGGAACCCGTTTCCGTTCGCGCTCGTCGTCGTGATGCTCGCGAGCACGCTGCTGCTCTACGCTGCGAGCCGCTATTTTTTTGGGAATGCTGCGCACGCTGCCGCTGGAAAAGCGACTGCCGCCGGGAGCGCGCGAGAAACGAGCGCGGTCGTCCGATGGGCCTGCACGCTGGGTTTCACGGCGGTGACGCTCGTCGCGCTGCTGCCGCACGCGGGCGTGATTTGCATTTCTTTCGCCGGCGAATGGTACCGCTCGGTCCTCCCGACGCAGTGGACGCTCGATCACTACCACGCCGCGCTCGGGCACTACCTCACCGTCCCGTCGATCCTCAACAGCCTGAAATACGCGAGCCTCTCGACGCTCTTCGACCTCACGCTCGGCGTGGCGATCGCGTACGTCGTCGTCCGCACGACGCTGCCCGCGCGCGGTTTGCTCGATGCGCTGACGATGCTCCCGCTGGCCGTGCCGGGACTCGTGCTCGCCTTCGGCTACATCTCGATGACGCAGGAGGGTCGCCCTTTCGCCGCGCTGAATCCGGGCAAAGACCCGACCCTCCTGCTCATCGCCGCGTACGCCGTCCGCCGACTCCCGTACGTCGTGCGGTCCGCCGCCGCGGGGCTCCAGCAAACGAGCGTGACGCTCGAGGAAGCCGCGCAAAATCTCGGCTCCACGCCGCTCCGTTCGCTCCGCCGGATCACGATGCCGCTCATCGCGGCGAACGTGCTCGCGGGCGGGTTGCTGGCGTTTTCTTTTGCCATGCTCGAGGTCTCCGACTCGCTGGTGCTCGCGCAAAAGCAGCAGCATTTCCCGATCACGAAAGCGATCTACGAGTTGTTCCAATTGCTCGGAGAAGGCCGTTTCGTCGCCAGCGCGCTCGGCGTCTGGGCGATGCTTTTCCTCGGCATCACGATCTTCGCCGCAAGCCGCCTGCTCGGGAAAAAGATGGGCGCGCTATTTCGGATGAGTTGAGGGTCGAAGCCTTCTTCCCGTCATCCTGAGCGAAGCCCGGCTTTGCGGGCGCAGTCGAAGGACCTCTAACTATTTCCCCACCCGGACGCATCCCGTCGGGGAAATAGTTAGAGGTCCTTCGACTCCGCTGCGCTTCGCTCAGGATGACGGCAAACGGCTCGCGGACGCGGCCTTCAACCCTCAACTTTTCCTCAGCCCGGGCACGGCAGCCCGTCGCCGACCGGCAGCGCGGGCTCGGGGATTTCGGCGAGCGTGCGCTCGTCGAGCCAGAGCGCCTGGCGGCAGAAGGCGAAGCGGGCGTGGCCGAAATTGCGCCAGCCGGCGGCGTCGGCAAGGGCGTGCATTTCGGCAAATGAAAAAGCGCGGCGGGCGGAGAGGCGTCCGTCGAACTGCGTCATCGGATCGGTGTAGATGAATTCGGTGAGCGCCCAGACTCCGGCGGTGGTCAGCGGGCTGCGCTCGAGGTCGGCGACGAGGACGAAGCGGTGCGAGAGTTCGCGGCAGCGGCGGAGGAGGCGGATCGCGTTGGCTTCGCTGAAGTGATGGAGCGCGAGTGAGCAGCAGACGAGGTCGTAGGAGCCCCGGTTTTCGAAGGCCAGCGCGTCGCCGCGGTGGAAGCATATTTCCGGGTATCCGGCGCTGAATTTTTTCGCGATTTCGAGGGTCGAGGGATTCGCATCGACGGCGTCGATTTCCAGCGCGATGCCGCGCGCGCGCGCCCAGTCCAGCATGATCCGCGGGAGATCGCCCGCGCCAGTCGCGAGGTCGAGGACGCGGTATTTTCGATCGCGCTGGAGCCACGCGGAAAGGAAGCGGCGGGTGATGCGGTGGCCGCCGAAATAGCGGTTGAGCGAGGCGAGATTCGCGAGGTCTTTTTCGAGCTCCGAGCTGACCGGCTGCGGGCGATCCATGAGCTCGGGCTCGTCTTCGTCGAAGGCGCGTTTCATGGATGCGGGACGTTAATCCCGCCGGAGCATCGGCGACAACTCCGGCGCTGGAATCGCTGCGGTTGAACCACGAAGACACGAAGGGGAGAGAAACGCAGGACCAGCCTTTCTCGGTGGTTGGTTTGCGGAAGACAGGCGTCCCGCCTGTCCGGCGGGCGGGAGCCGACAGGCGGGACGCCCGTCTTCCGCGGCCGATGTGTGCAAAGCCTTCGTGTCTTCGTGATTTCAAGAACTCAGTCGAGCGCGAGCAGGGCGAGCATGCGGCCGGTTTTTCCGAGTTCGGCGCGGTAGGAATAGTAGCGGTCGAGGTGGCTCGCGGTGCAGGTGCCGGGGTCGAAAATTTGGCGAATGCCGGCGGCGGAGCATTGCCGGATGATCTCGGCGGCGAAGTCGGTTTCGTACGCGGGCGGGCGGATGCAGGGGCTGAGCTGGACGATCATCCGCGCAGGTTCGCAGCCGAACTCGGCGACCATTTTCCCAATCGCGGCGGAGGCGATGCCGAGCTCGGTTCCTTTGCGGCCGGAATGCACGAGGCCGATCGCGCGGCGCTCGGGATCGACGAGAAAAACGGCGCAGCAATCGGCGACATAAATGCCGAGGCAAAGTCCCGGCGTCGCGGTGATCAGCCCGTCCGCGGACGGCGCGGGCGACTCCGCCGACGTGTCCACGCGCGCGATTTCCGCGCCGTGAATTTGTTCCGCGAGGACGAGCGGCATTCCGCCCATTCCGAGTTGCTCGCGCGAGCGGCGATGCGCCGCATCGAGCCGCGCGAGGGCTGCGGCGCGATCGACTTTCACGTCGATGCCAGCGACGCGATTCGTGAAGCCGTGGCGGAGAAAGGGCAGCGCCGCGAGCGCGGGAAAAGTCTCGTGGGTGGTCTCGCGTGCCATTTCAAAAGTGTTTCTGAAAAAGGAGCGGGTGCCGGAACGAGGGCGTCGAAAAATGGAAGCAGGAAGCCAGGAAACCAGGAAGCGGAGTGCGACCGCTCGGCTTTCCTGGCTTCCTGGTTTCCTGCTCAATCCTCCGGGAAATCGATCGAGCCGGATCGGTCACTCGCCGCGCAGTTCGACCTTGTTGTGGAAACCGGCGGCGCGCGTCTTTTCCTTTGCTGGCGAGGCTTTGGCGCGGGCGGTGAGCGGATCGTGGAAGGTGTCGTCGTAGCTCGTATCGGTCGCGGTGACGCGGTCGAACTCGGCGAGCGCGGTGTTGTAATCCGCGCGCCCCTGCAGCTCCGTGGTGCGGGCGCGGGTGAGCGCGACGCGGGCGTTCAGGACGTCGAGTTGCGTGCCGGCACCGGCGGAAAAACGCTCCTGCGAAAGGCGCAACGCTTCGAGCGCCTGCTCCACGTTTTTCTGCTGGCTCTGCACGGTTTCGCGCGCTTGTCCGAGATTCGCGCAGGCCTGCTGGACCTCGAGTTCCACCTGCTGCACGGAGTCCTGATAATTGACGCGGGCCGATTCGAGCCGCGCGCGGGCTTGCTTGGTTTTGCCAAAGGTTTCGCCGCCGTCGAAAATATTCCAGGTTCCGGTGACGCCGAAGAACCAGCCGTTGACTGTGTCGGCGAGGTCGTTCGAGAGGCGAGAGTTGCGGATTTCGTAGCCGACATTCGCGTCGAGGCGCGGCTTGTAGCCGGCGAGGGCGACTTTGATTTGCTCGGTTTCGATCAGGATGCTTTGGCGCTGCACTTTCAGAAATGGACGCCGCGCCTTCGCCAAATCGAGCGCGTTTTTCACAGTCAATTTTCGCGGAGGAAGTTCGAGTTCGCCGACGGCGTGGAAGGCCGGCTGGCCGGGCGAGGTCGCTTCGACGGCGAGGGTTTTCGCGAGCTGGAGTTGCGCGACCAAATAGTTGTTCTTCGCGCGAATCAGCTCTGGGCGGGCATTCGAGAGCTCCACCTCGGCCTGGAGGACATTGAAACGCGGGACGGTGCCGGCCTCGAAACGGTTCTGCTGATCCTTGAGCTGACTCGTCAAAAGGTTGATCGATTCCTCCTGCACGGTGATCAGCGCGCGATTCAAAAGCACCGTGACGAACTGCAGGCGCGTGCGCGAAATGATCACATCGAGCGTGTCGCGGAGCTGCCAGTAACTCGTGTCCTCGGTGAATTTCGCGATGCGCAGCGCGGCCTTCACCTGCCCGCCGGCGTAGAGCACCTGGCGCACTTGGAGCGTGACCTGCCACGATTTGTCGCGGCTCCCAGACGAGCCGGTCTGGCCGGAAAAAGAATCGCTGCCGAGGCTCGCGAGCTGGCTCTGCTGCTGGTTCTGCGAGCTGTTTTGCGTCGTCTGGCCGTTTTGATCGGTGCCGTTTTGCGAGTTCTGGCTGTTGTTGTTTGCGGAGTTTTGCCCCTGCGAGAGGCTGCTGCCGGAGCGACTGCCTCCTCCTCCGCCGCCTTCGAGCAGCCGCTTGTCCTGCTGGTTGTAGGTGCCGCTCAAAGTCAGGTGCGGCAGGGCGGCAGCGCGCACTTCGATGACCTGCCCGCGGGTGCGCTCGATTTCCTGGAGGGCTTTGAGAATCTCGGGATTCTGCCGGACGGCAATCTGCACCGCGCGATCGAGCGTGAGGTCGCCGGTGACGGTGCGAGCGACGGCGTGCGCGGTGCGGACTTCGGCAGCGAGGAGTGGAAAGTGGATGCCCGTGAAAAACAGAGCGGCGGCGAGAAGTCGGCGGGTCATTTCGGCTGGCAGTAGGTGAAAATCTTTTCGTAAATCGTGACCCAGTTTCGCTGCTCCTCGGCGTCGAGGTGCGACATCATTTTGAGGAGATTGGAGATCATGTCCTCGCGCACTTTTTCCACGAGCGAGGAGCCGGAGGAAGTGACTTGCACGAGGATCTTGCGGCGGTCGTCGCGGGCGTGTGTCCGTTTGGCGAGGCCGAGCTTTTCGAGGCGATCGACCAAGCCGGTGGCGGCGGCGGTGGTGTGCCCCATTTTTTGGGAAATCTCGGTCATCGTGAGCTGTTTTTCGTGCGTCAGGAAACCGAGGAGAAAGTACTGCGGGAAGGAGACTTTGCCGCGGGAGAGCTCCTTCGAGAGATTGAGCATGAAGCAGCGCTGGAGGACGGTGAAAATGTCGGCGAGACGCTCGGCATCGACGCGCATTTTCGTTTCTTCACGGGGGGTCGGCATAAGGTTAAGGGCGTTTACCTTAAATATGCCGAAGGATGGGTCAACCGGCTTGTGCGAGCGGCACTTGTAAATTCGTGCATTGGCTGCACCGTCCCGGCTCTCAAATGATTTTATCAATTCCATCGGCTCTGGCGGCGAGCTCGCGGGGGCAGAGATTTCGCGCCCGCCAGGACGTTGGGATTGCGCGCGGGCCGGGCATTCGCTAATCCCATCGGCCCTTTGCCCACCCTGCGCAGAATTTCCCCGCCTCACGTCCCGTCATGATCCTCCACCGGCCTTGGATTGCCATGATGGTCGCTGGCTGCTGCTCGTGTCGCGTGGCGGTGGCGCAGACGGATGCGGGGGCGGGAAATGCGGCTTCCCCCGGGAGCGCGAGTGGCACGCCTGCGGCTTCGGGAAGCGGCGCGACTGCGCCGGGCGCGAGCTCCGGGTTCGGCTCGGGGTTTGGCAGTTCACAGGCTCCGGCAGGCGGGGCGTCGTCGTCATTTGGCGCCGCGCCGACACCGACGGTGCCGGAGCCGGGGACCGGGGCGACGAGCGGTGGCGCGTCCACGACAGGCTCGCAGTCGTCGTTGCAGGGGTCGGGATTCGGCACGGCGAAGACGCCACCGGCGGCGCCGCCGTCGTTCACGCTGCCGGGATTTTACGGGGCGTCGGCGACGACGCTGACGGCGGGTGAAGGGCGGCTGGCGCGCCCGCGTTTTCGCTACAATGTTTCGCTCTCGTTCGGCTACGACGACAACACGCAGCAGACGCCGACGACGACCACGGGAACGCCGGATATTTTCCAGGAAGTCCTCGTCGATCCCGGGACGCCGCCGATGCTGCGGCAGGTGCCCGTTTTCTCGACGACGAGAATATTCATCCCAGGTGGAGGGACGGCCCCGGTGACCGTGCAAACCGGCACCCGCCTCGAGCTCGTCCCCGGCACCGCGCCGACGATCCGACGCGTGCTCGTGCAGGCCGCCGTCCCGGCGCAGAAACGCGCGGGGAGCGCGGTCACGCGCGGGGGCGCGGGAGTCGATATTCAGCTCTACTCCGCGCGTTCGCTCTTCACCTTCGACCTGAGCGGCGGGGCGGATCATTACTGGAGCCGGCCGACGGAAAAGCAGACCGATTACAACGGCGCGCTCGTCTTCAGCTTTCTCTACCGGATCACGCCGCGGATGCAGTTCACGGCGCAGCTCAACGGCGCGTATCTCACGCAGCCCGACCTCTCGCGCATCAACACGCCGCAGCAGCAAACCGGCGGCGCCTACATCAACACGAACGCGAAAATCGACCTCTCGTATCGCTGGTCGCCGCGCTTCACCACGGTCGTGAGCCTCAGCGACAACACGCTCCTTTTTCAGGAAAAAACGCAGCAATCCGGCGACTACAACGAGATCGCGCTCGGCACCGAATTCCGCTACCTCTACGGCCCGCGCCTGACCCTGCTGGCCGAGGGCCGATACGACACGGTGAGCTACTCGCAGGACACGGCGCGCGACTCCATGACGCTGTTTTTCCTCCTCGGCGCGGAGGCGCAATTTTCGCAGCGCCTCACCGGCTCGCTTCGGTTCGGCGAATCGCTGCGGAGCTTCACCGAATCCGGCGACAGCTCGGCCACGCCGTATCTCGAGGGCACCGTCGGCTATCGGCTCGGGCCGACTTCCGTGGTGAATTTCAACACGCGTTTTGGATTTGAAGAGCCGACCAGCGCGGGCACGCAGCGGCTCGTCTATCGCACCGGCCTGAGCTATTCGCAGGCCTTCAGCCCGCGCCTGAGCGGAGCGGCGGGGATCAATTATCTGCACGACACCAGCAGCAGCAGCAGCAGCAACCCCGGCGGCACCGGCCAGAACTCGCTCGAAACCGTCACGAATACCTACGACGCCAACCTTCAACTCAACTACCTCGTCACGCGGAACTTCTCGTTGAACGCCAACTACAGCTTCACCACCCTGCTCTCCGAGGAAGGCGTGCGCGACTACTACCGCAGCCGCATTTTCTTCGGCGGCGCCTATTCTTTTTAAAAGCAGCCCGCCGCCATGTCTGCCCGCCCCAAAATTGCCAGCTCCACCGTTGCGGTTTATCGTCCCGCCGCCTAATTTCCGCGCCCCCAAACCCTCCCCATGCCTAATTCAATCAACGAGTCCACCGAGGTCCGGCTGCATTTCCTCGATTACTGGCGCATCATCAAAGTCCGCGCCGGGCTGATCACGCTCGCCTTTCTGCTCGTCATGGTGACCGCCGGCGTCACGACCTATTTCCTGCCGCGCGAGTATTATTCGAAGGTCACCGGCGAGGTGAAGCCGGACAACTCTTCGACAATCGATCCGGTCAACGGCAATCCCAGCGGCTCTCGCCAGACGGCCGACCCGGCCTACATCGCGACGCAGTTCCAGATTTTGCAAAAAACGCAGATTCTGTATCCCGTCATCCAGACCTTGAAGCTCGGCGAAGAGTGGGCCATCGAAGGCAAACCTCTCGACCAGCAAACGGTCTATCTAAAGCTCCTCGGGATGCTCGACTTGCACGAGGTCCGCAACACCGGGCTGATCGAGATCGGCGTTTACAGCACGGACAAAAAGGAGGCGGCAAACATCGCGAACACCATTGCCGTCACCTACCGCGAAAAACGGTTGAGCGATCTGCAGAGCAACATCGAGCGCGGGCTCGCGCAGGTCCGGGAAGAGACCGAAAAGCTCCGCAAAAGAGTCGAGGAAGCCGGGGCTGAAATGGCGAAAATCCGGCAGCGCGATTCCATCCTCGACTCCGATCCGGAGAGCCTCAGTTCCACGCTCAACACCGCCGATCGGAACGTCGTCACGCTCGAACAGCAGTTGAATGAACAGCGGCTCGTCGTCACGCGGATCAAAGGCAACCTCGAGCAAATCATGAAGCTCAAGCCGGAGGAGCTGAGAGAGGTCCTCCGCACCCTCAACATCGACGACCAAAATGTCGTGAAAATGGTCGCGGCGATGCAGGAGGGATTTTCCGAAGAGTCGCGTCTGCAGGCCAACGGCCTTGGCGAAAAGCATCCCCGGATTGAGGCCATCCGAAAGCAGCGCGAATACTATTCTCGCGTGCTGTCCGAATCGCTCACCAGCGTAACTCAGAACCAGGCAGCCAAGCTCGAAATCGAAGAGCGCAACCTGACGACGCTGCAGGCGAAATTCGACGACGCGATGAAGAACCAGATCGCCGACAAGCAGAAGACCGGCCCCTACTTCGATGCCAAAAGTCAGTATCTTTCGTCGAAGAAACTTCTCGAAGCGGCGCAGTTGCGCATCTCGACCGAGCTCTTCAATCAGAAAAACTTTTTTGAGCCGTTTAAGATTTGGGAACCGGCGGAGCCCGCCGTTTACACCAAGCGCCCGAACGTCCCCGCCTACATGGGCCTCGCCGCGCTCGTCGGCCTCATCGTCGGCGTCAGCCTCGCGTTCTTCATCGAGTATCTCGACACCAGCGTGAAGACGCTCGAGGACGTGGAAAAATACCTCCAGATTCCCGTGCTCGCCGTCGTGCCGAAAGACATCTCCGAGCTGATCAAAACCACCGGCGACACGCCCGACGCCGAGGCCTATCGCATCCTGCGGGCGAACGTGGAATTCAACAAACCCGACCGCAATGCGAACACCTTCACGCTCGTGAGCGGCGGTCCGGGCGAGGGGAAATCGACGACGCTGAACAACCTCGCCTACACTTGCGCGCAAGGCGGGTACAACGTCCTCGTCGTCGATGCCGATTTGCGCCGGCCGACCCAGCACAAGTTTTTCGAGCAGGAAAACGACTTCGGCCTCACCGACTACCTCACCGGTCACGCCACGATCGACGAGATCACGCGCACCACAAAAATCGACAACCTCTCGTTCATCCCGAGCGGCAATCTGCCCGGCGAAGCGATCGGCATCTTGAACTCGCAGCGCATGGTCGATCTCATCGCGAAAGTGAAGGGCCAGTACGACCTCGCGTTCTTCGATGCGCCGCCCATTCTCGGCGTCAGCGACGGCTCAGTCCTCGCGAGCGAGTGCGACATCACGATCATGGTCGTGCAGCATCGCCGCTTCCCCCGCGCCATGCTCCAGCGCGTCAAGCAGGCGGTCAGCCACGCCGGCGGCACGCTCATCGGCGTGGTGCTGAACAACGTCGATTCCAAGCACGACGACGGCTACTCGTACTACAACGCCTACAACGATTATTACGCGCCGAAGCGCAAGGACGCCCCACCCCGCCGCACGACCGGCGCACCCCGCGCGGCGACGACGACCGCCGCCACTCCCACCCGGCCCCGCGCCGATCGCGAAGAATATTGATCTCATGCAAAAGCTCGCCCTTTGCCTCATCGCGCTCCTGCTCGCCCTCTCCGGCGCGCCCGCACAAACCGTCCGCCGTGCCCTCCCGGCCAACCCCGAGCCCGCGGCGTCCGGCGTCGGCGCGGCCTTTCGCTCCGGCGAAGTCTTCGAGCTCCGCATGAGCGGGATGCCGCCGGAAGACGCCGCGCAGTTTTCGCAGGCGTTCACCATCGGCGGCGACGGCTTCGTGAATATCCCGTACGCCGGACAGATCAGGGCAGCCGGCCTCACGCAAAGCCAACTCGAACGCGCAATCGAAAAGCGGCTCATCGATGAGAAGATTTTCACGCACCCCACCGCCACCATCAACGTTACCCCCGGTGCCCGTTACGTCACGATCGGCGGACAGGTCCGCTCGCCGCAACGCATGATCTGGGCACCCGACCTCACGCTCCTTTCCGCGATCAGCGCGGCGGGTGGCAAAGCCGAATTCGCCAGCGACAAAGCCAAGTTGAGCCGCGGTGGAAAGGTGACGCTTTACAGCCACAAGACTCTCAACAAATTTCCAGAGCAAGACCCGAAGCTCCTCCCCGGCGACCAGGTCGAGCAGCTCTGAGAGGCTGAGAGCGCTGTAGCCACGCCGCTGTGCGGCGTCTCGGACGCACGGAGGCCGCGCACGACCGGGCGGCCCACAGGGCCGTGGCTACAGCACTTGCGCTTCACTTCGCCCTCCCGCGCGTAGAGGTCCGTCCGCAGTTGAAATCCGCCGCGGCGCGCGTTCAGTTCTACCGCTAAGAATTCGGCCGCGCCGGCCTTTACTTCGAGCCCATGCTTCCCCGACTTTTGCTCCCCGCATTTCTGGTCACTGTCGCCTCCGCCGACGCCGTCGAACCCGGCAAGCCCGTCAGCTATTACAAAGACATCCGCCCGATTTTTCAGGCGCAGTGCCAGGGTTGCCACCAGCCCGCGAAGGCGAGGGGCGGCTACGTGATGACCGATTTCGCCAGGCTCCTCGAAGGCGGCGAGAGCGCGGCGAAAGGCGAAAAAGCGATCGTCCCGAAAGACCCGGAGCACAGCCTGCTCGTCGAGCAAATCACGCCGATCGAAGGCCAGGCCGAGATGCCGAAAAAGAAGCCGCCGCTCCCGGAGGTCGATCTGCAGACGATCCGCCGCTGGGTCGTGGAGGGCGCGGTCGATGACACGCCGGCGAACGCGAAGCAGCGTTTCGACGCCGAGCACCCGCCGATTTACACGCGCGCGCCGGTGGTCACTTCGCTCGATTTTTCGCCCGACGGGCAGCTCCTCGCCGTTGCCGGATTTCAGGAAGTGCTGCTGCACAAAGCCGACGGTTCCGCGCTCGTCGCCCGTCTCGTCGGGCTCTCGCAGCGGATCGAATCAGTCCGCTTTTCGCCCGATGGAAAATGGCTTGCGGTCGCCGGCGGGCAGCCGGCGCGGATGGGCGAGGTGCAAATCTGGGATGTGGAAAAACGCAAGCTGACCGTTTCTGTCCCCGTCACTTTCGACACGGTTTACGGCGTGAGCTGGTCGCCGGACAGCAAGTCGCTCGCGTTTGGATGCTCGGATAAAACGGTGCGCGCGATCGATGCGGCGACCGGGAAACAAGTGCTCACGCAGTCCTCCCACAGCGATTGGGTGCTCGACACGGTCTTCTCTTTGAAAGGCGATCACGTCGTCTCCGTGAGCCGCGACATGAGCGTGAAGCTGACCGAATTCGCCTCGCAGCGTTTCGTGGACAACATCTCCTCGATCACCCCCGGCGCGCTCCGCGGCGGCATCCACGCCGTCGCCCGGCATCCGAAGCGCGACGAAATTCTCATCGGCGGCTCCGACGGCATTCCGCAGGCCTACCGCATCTTCCGCACGACCGCGCGGAAGATCGGCGACGACGCCGCGCACATCCGCCAATTCCCCGCGATGGAGGGCCGGATTTACGGCGTCGATTACAGCCCCGACGGCTCGCGGATCGTGTGTGGGAGCAGCCTCGACGGGCACGGCATCGTCAACATTTGCACCAGCGAATACGACGACGCGCTGCCGCCGGACATCGAGCCGCTGCTCACGAAAGCGGCGAAAGACATCGCCGGAAAAGAGCGTGAGAAGCTCGATGCGTATCTCACCGCCGGGGTCAAACTCGTCCACTCCGTCCCGATCGATTCGGGCATCTACGCCGTCTCGTTCAGCCCCGACGGCGCAACCGTCGCCGCATCCGGCGAGGATGGAAAAGTCCGCCTCATCAGCGCCGCGGACGGCAAGGTGGTCACGGAGTTTGTCCCCGTCCCGATCGGTGCCTCCCGCGTCACGACCGCCGAAAATCCCGCTCCTGCAAAATGATCACTCCCAAAGTTTTTACCGCCCTCGCCGCCGCGTTTTTGCTCGCGAATCACGCGCGCGCCAACGCGGTGACGATGGCTCCCGCGCCGACGCCTGACTTGCCGGAATCGCTGCCGGTGAACGCGAAAATCGTCTCGCTGGAGGTCACGCCGCCGGCTTTGAAAATCCACGGCAAATACGAATACGCGCAGCTTCTCGTGACCGCGAAGCTGGCGTCCGGCGACAGCGTGGACGTGACGCGACTGGCGAAATTTCACACCGCCGGAGGGCTCGTGGAGGTCACGGCGAGCGGGCATTTGCAGCCGAAGAAAAACGGAGCCGGATCGCTGCAGATCGAGGCGGGTGGCCAATCCGCGAGCATCCCGGTCGAGGTCTCAGCGATGACAGAAACGTCGGCGGTCGATTTCATCCGCGATGTGAATCCGGTGATGACGCGGCTCGGCTGCAACGCGGGAACTTGTCACGGAGCGAAGGAAGGGAAGTTCGGATTCAAGCTCTCGCTCCGCGGGTACGATCCGCTTTTTGACGTCCGCTCATTGAAAGACGATCTCGCCGCGCGCCGCCTGAATGTCGCGGAACCGGACGAGAGTTTGATGCTTTTGAAAGCGACCGCGGGCGTGCCGCACGAGGGCGGGCAGCGGACGAAGCTCGGCGACAAATATTACGAAATCCTCCGCTCGTGGATCGCGGACGGCGCGAAGCTGAACCTCGAAGCGCCCCGCGTTTCCAAGATCGAAATCTTCCCGCGCGATCCGGTCGTGCAGGCGATCGGCGCGAAGCAGCAGATGCGCGTGCTCGCGACTTTTGCGAACGGCGAGACGCGCGATGTGAGCGCGGAGGCGTTCGTCGAAAGCGGCAACTCTGACGTGATGGCGACCGACGGCGGCGGCTTGATGAAGACGCTGCGCCGCGGCGAAGCGCCGGTGCTCGCGCGCTACGAAGGCGCGTACGCGGCGACGACGGTGACGGTGATGGGCGACCGGAGCGGCTTCGCGTGGCAGACGCCGCCGGCGTTCAATCGCATCGACGAGCTCGTCGCCGGGAAGTGGGAGCGGATGCGAATTCTCCCGTCGGAGATGTGCAACGACGAAGATTTTCTGCGCCGCGTGAACATCGATCTCACCGGCCTCCCGCCGAGCGCGGATGACGTGCGCGCCTTCACTGCGGATGCGCGCGAGAGCAAAGTGAAGCGCGAGGAGTTGATCGAAAAGCTGATCGGCAACCCGGACTTCATCGACCACTGGTCGAACAAATGGGCGGACCTTTTGCAGGTGAATTCCAAATTCCTCGGACGGGAAGGCGCGACCGCTTTTCGCGAATGGATTCGCAAGGAAATCGAGGCGAACACGCCGTACGATCAGTTCGTGCGGAAGGTCGTCACGGCCACGGGATCGAACAAAGACAACCCGCCCGCGAGTTACTTCAAAATCCTCCGCGACCCGGCGGAGACGATGGAGAACACGACGCATCTTTTTCTCGCGACGCGCTTCAACTGCAACAAGTGCCACGACCATCCGTTCGAGCGCTGGACGCAGGATAATTACTACCATCTCGCGGCGTTTTTCGCGCAGGTGCAGCTCGACGGCGATCCGGCGAGCGGCGGCAAGACGATCGCGGGCACTGCGGTGGAAAACGCGCGGCCGTTTTACGAAATCGTCCGCGACAAAACGGACGGCGAGATGACGCATCTGCGGACGAACAAAGTCGCCGCGCCGGAGTTTCCGTTCGCCTCGAAATCGGAGCCGAACGACAAGGCGAGCCGCCGCGAACAGCTCGCGGGATGGATGACTTCGGCGGACAATCGCTACTTCGCGATGAGCTACGCGAACCGCGTCTGGGGCTACCTCATGGGAGTCGGAATCATCGAGCCGCTCGACGACATTCGCGCCGGAAATCCGGCGACGAATCCCGAGCTGCTGAACTACCTGACGCAGGAGTTTGTCGGCCACGGATTCGACGTGCGGCATCTCATGCGGATCATCTGCCAGTCGCGCACGTATCAGCTCGCGCTCGCGACGAACCGGTGGAACGAGGACGACAAAATCAACTACTCGCACGCGACCCCGCGGCGGCTCCCGGCTGAGGCGCTTTACGACGCGGTGCTGAAGGTCGTCGGCGGCAGCCCGCACTTTCCCGGCGTCCCCGCGGGGATGCGCGCGGCGCAGCTCCCGGATTCGGGCATCGACCTGCCGAGCGGTTTCCTCGCGAGCCTCGGGCGCCCGGCGCGCGAGAGCTCGTGCGAGTGCGAACGCAGCAGCGACATCCGGCTCGGCAGCATCATGGCGCTGTTCAGCGGCCCCGCGGTGGCCGAGGCAATCGGCGATCCAAAAAATGAATTAGTGAAACTCGTCAACGCGCAGCCGGACGATCGGCAGCTCGTCGATGAGCTGTTTATGCGCGTGCTGAATCGCCACGCCAACGATGCCGAGATCGCGAAAGTGCAGCAGACGTGGGGCGTGATGGAGGGCGACGCCGCGAAGCTCGCGGTGATTCTGGAAGCGAAAGAAGCGGAGCAAGCGCCGGCCATTGCGAAGGCCGAAGCCGAGCGTGCGGCGGCGATCGACGCGGCGAAAACAGAGCTCCTGCGGTATGAAGCCGAGATCGCGCCGAAGCTCGCGGAAGCCGAGAAAAAGCGGCAGGCCGACCTGATTGTCAGCGACAAGGCGGTGAAGGATTACGAAGCCGCCGAACTGGCGAAAGCGCAGGCGAATTTCGAGGCGACCGTGCCCGTCGCGCGGACTTGGACGGGCTGGCAGCCTCTCGATTTTGCGGAGATCAACGCGACCAACGGCGTGACGCTCGAGAAGCTCGCCGACGGGAGCGTGAAGGCCGGCGGACCGCGACCCGACGGCACGGATTACGTGGTCAAATCAGACACGAAAATCGCGGGGATCACCGGCGTGTTGCTCGAGGTTTTGCCGAGTGCGGAAGAAGCCAACTTTGGCCCCGGGCGACACATCGATGGTAATTTCGTGCTGAGCGAGTTGAGCCTGAAAATCAGCGCGCTCGGCGGCGATGACGCCGCGGTGGACGCGAGTTTCGAGGACGCGATCGCCGACTTCAGCCAGAAGGATTACGACGTGAAAAAGGCGATCGACGGGAAGAAGGGCGACGGGAATCAAGGCTGGGCCGTGAGCAACCAATTCGGCGTCGTGCATCGCGCGGCGTTCGCGCTAAAAAAGCCGGTCGGCGACGCGGAGAAAGGAGCCCGGCTGCGGTTCGAGTTCAACCAGCCGCGGACGGGCGGTTTCGCGATCTCGCGCTTTCGGTTGTGGGTCACCACTTCCGCGACGCCGCTGAACATCGGCCTCCCAGCGCCCGTCGCCGAAGCCTTCAAACTTCCGCCGCAAAATCGCTCGAAGGAACAGACCGCCGCCATCGCCGCGCATTGGCGCGAGAACGATCCCGAATTCCTCAAACGCCAACTGACTCTCGCCAAGCTCCAACTCCCGCCCGGCACCGACCCCGGCGTGACCGAACGCCGCGCCGCAATCGCCACAGCGGAGCAGCCGATCAAGTTCGATCCTGCGCTCGTCCGCCTCCGCGAGGACGCTGCGCAGAGCAAAACGCAGCTCGCCAACAAACGCCTCACCGGCGTCCAGGACCTTGCGTGGGCGCTCATCAACACCCCGTCGTTTCTCTTCAACCGCTAACCCCCAAACACCATGATCCGAATCCCAGGACAACCCGGTCGCGACCTTTGCGACAATCATCTCGGTTTCACGCGGCGCGACCTTTTGCGCGTCGGCGGCTCGGCGCTGCTCGGGCTCACGCTCGGCTCGGTCTTCGAACTCAAGGCGCGCGCGGCGGAGGCGAAATTGAAAGACGCCACTGGCAAGGGGCCGGGCTGGAACAAGGCCAAGAACGTCATCCTCGTTTACTTGCAAGGCGGGCCGAGCCACCTCGATTTGTGGGATCCGAAAGAGAACATGCCCGACAAAATGCGGAGCGCGTTCGACCCGATCAAAACGAAGATCCCGGGCGTCAACTTCACCGAAATCCTCCCGAAGCTCGCGAAGGTGAACGACAAGATGACCATGTGCCGGGCCATGAGCTACACGCCGAACGGCCTCTTCAATCACACCGCCGCGATCTACCAAATCATGACCGGCTACACGACCGACAAGGTCTCCCCATCGGGCCAGCTCGAGCCGCCAAACGCCAAGGATTACCCGAACTTCGGCTCGAACATCATCCGCCTGAAACCGCCGACCGAGCCGATGCTGCCCTTCGTCATGCTGCCGCGTCCGTTGCAGGAATCGAACGTCGTCGGCAAAGGCGGCACGGCTGGATTCCTCGGAAAAGAGTTCGACCCCTACACGCTCTTCCCCGACGGCGACGACATGGACATGGCGAAGATGAACCGCATCCACATCGACGACCTCCAGCTTCGGCCCGACGTTTTCGCGCAGCGGCTCGAGCGCCGGGCGACCTTGCGGCAGGCCATGAACGACGCCATGCCGGTCATCGACAAGGCCGTCGCCCAATACAACCTGAACGAATACTACGACCGCGCGCTCAACCTCATCGTCAGCGGAAAAGCGCGCGACGCCTTCGCCATCGACCGCGAGACGCCGCAGATGCGCGAGCGTTACGGGATGAACACATTCGGCCAGAGCCTGCTCCTCTCGCGCCGCTTGGTCGAAGCCGGCACGCGGGTCGTCGAGGTCATTTGGCCAAAGGTCGCGAACTCCGACAACCACTCGTGGGACCATCACGTCGGCCTCACCGACCGGATGAAAAAGCAGAGCGGCCCGATGCTCGACGAGGGCTTCTCCGCGCTGCTCGACGACCTCGACTCGCGCGGTCTGCTCGACGAGACCCTCGTCGTCGCGCTCGGCGAATTCGGGCGCAGCCCGGAGAAGGGCCTCAGCACCAGCGGGAACAGCAACAGCTCCGACGGGCGCGACCACTGGCCCTACTGTTACACCGCCTGCATCGCGGGCGCGGGGATCAAGCGCGGCTACATCCACGGCGCCTCCGACAAGACCGGCTCCAGCCCGTCCGAGGACGCCGTGCATCCGATGGAGCTGCTCGCGACCATCTACCACGCCTGCGGCATCGACCCCGAGACCATCGTCTTCAATCACCTCAACCAGCCCCGCGAGCTGGTCAAAGCGAAGCCCGTCACGAACCTCTTCGCATAAATCCGGGGAGCAGGGGACCGCTGCCGGAGACGAGCCGCGCCAGATATTGCCGCGCGCGGTTCATCGGCGATTGGCGGGACTCGAAGGCGGCGTAAACGTAGCGGTCCCCGAGCGCGCGGAGCTGCCGGGGGCTCGGGCGGGAGGAGGTCAGCGCCCCATCCCGCGTCCATTCGAGCCGGCGAAACGCGGCCGCTTCGGGATGCACATTCTTCACGTAGTGCCCGTACGTCTCGTATTCGCTGAAGCGGTAGATCATCCGCTCCGAGAGATTCTCCATGATCTTCCACGCCCAGTTTTTCTCGCCCGGGCAGTGCGCTTCGATGCGGGAAAGCATCTCGCGCAGGATCGGTTTGCTCACCACCATGTGCTGCGCGACAAAGGAAAACTCGCGCCGCGGATCATCGCCGAGCAGCCGCCGATACGTCTCGAAATACGGCTCGTGAAACTCGTCCGCCATCGTAAACCACGCGCGCCCCGCTTCATCGAACAGCTCCAGCGGCCGGAGCAAAACGGTATCCGCATCCCAGATCAAAAAGTGCGAATCCGGCGGCCCGTGGAAGGCGTAGGCAAACTTCAGCAACTGCTGGAAATACCACCCCGCGCTCTCGGGGAAGCCGCGCAGATTCAGCCCTCGCAGCTCGGCCAGCGTCATGCCCGGAATGAGCGTGTCTTCGTCGAGCAGGGTCACTTCCGAGCCGAGCGCGCTTCGGAAAAGACGGAAGTTTTTCCGAGCCGTCGCCACGTTGATCGGCCCGGCGGCGAGGTGCTCCCGGAGCCCGGCGACGGCGAGCCGCAGGATCGGAAGATCACGCGGGAGGCAGCTCGTGATCAC
Organism: Spartobacteria bacterium; assembly: GCA_043777315.1. Lineage (GTDB taxonomy): Bacteria > Verrucomicrobiota > Verrucomicrobiia > Chthoniobacterales > Chthoniobacteraceae > CAIURC01. The sequence goes on from JAYVPW010000155.1 coordinate 26,271, forward strand.
CTCGATGGGAGGTCCGCTTGGCGAGGCGAATGGGAGGGGCATGGCGCGGAACGGGAGGAGTCGAAAAATTACCGCAGCAAGAGCGTCCTCTTTTTGCTATGCCACATCAAACCCGTCCAGTTGAAGAACTCGATCTCGCCACAACCCGCCAAACTGGCGCACCTCGCCCACTCCAGAGTAAATCAAAACCTTCGCAACCTTCCGCCGTCTCCGTTTTTCGCCCTCGTTCCCAAACTCCGTTTGGGAACGCACTGAGGGGCGAAACTCTGTTTCGCGGCGGTCTGGGCGCAACGAAATGGGCGAAATTGAGTTTCGGGAGCTATGGCGTTCCCAAACGGAGTTGGGAACGAGGGGAAAAAATCCACCGGCGCGCGCCCCGAGCCCGAACTTTTGCCAGCACCGCAAAGCGAAGTTTTCGACTGAGGCGGAGGAGGATGGGGTCGTTCCCGGCGACCTCCGTTGCCTGCTGCACGGGTGACAAGGAATTGACAATCAAGCAACGGACCGCTGCATTCGCACGCTCTTTCTCCACCCGGCTAGGGGCGGCGATGGTCCGCACATTTTCCACCCCACCGTGTATCCAGATTTATTTCATCGAGTGCGACAAATGATCGACGCCGGCGTGCATCCGGTGCTGACGCCATGGAGCGGCACGCTCTACCACGGCACCTCGGAAGCGCAGGCGCGGGCGATCATCGCCCCACCGGGGCAGATTCACATGCCGGATGTGAGCGAACAAAGGCACTGGGATCGGTTGATGGTCGGTCCGGCCGTGTATGGCTTTTGCGGAGAACCGTGCTGGGGATGCGTGGACGCAGAGCGGACGGCGGAGCAGCATGGAATCGAGGCGGCTCTGGGCTATGCGCGGTATCGGACGCAGCAGGGCACATTGCGGGGACCGCTCGCGGTAGTGGCCTTCGAGGTGAAATTGGAGCGCGTGCTGGACTTGGAATCCGCGGCAAACCGCATTTTTTGCGATGCATCTGCGGAGGCGCTGGTGGCCTTGGGACGGGAGTGGGATTGGAATACGGATGACCTGAGTTTGCTGCGCGAATCGGCCTTGATCGGAAAGGTGCTGAACGCGGGCCTGGATGAATTGCCGACAGCGCTGGCTCCGGAGGCATGTCGGCTGCATTTGCCATTTGCAGACAGCCAGCAGCAGGCGGCACTTGCGATTTTCAAGGAAAGCTCCATGCTCCACGCCCGTCTGGCGGGCTGGAAAGCTGCTTTACAGCCTGTGCTCACCGCATCATAACACGCCGTCTTTTTCGCCATGCGCGCTCCGTTTCAAATCAATCCGGCCCAAATCCGCCAAGCATTTCAGCTCGAACCCCCCGTGCCTCCGCACGATGCGTTGCGTCGTTCGGGAGCGCATTACGAGACCAAGGCATACATCGCTACGACGCTCGACAAAATCGCGACGCCGCATGTGGGCGCGGCTACGAAGATCATGGTGGTCGGCAACGATCTGCCAAGCGTGGCCGACCCGAAATATATTTGGGCGCATGATTTGCCGAAGGAAAAGGGCGTGTTGCTGGAGTGGCTGCGCAAAGGCGCGGAGCTGCGATATTTTGCCGTGGCACCGACGGACGCCGCCGTGGCGCGGCTGCGCGAGGTGGCGAAGGAATTCGCGCCGGGCCAACTTCAATTGCGCAAGCTCTCCGCGGCGGCGGCAAATGATCCGCGCGCTGCGCGGCTGGCGCAGTTGTGGAAGAAGAGCCACTTCACAGTTTTCGAGAACGAGCCGCAATTGTGGGTGGAGTGCTATCATCCGCCGGAGGAGTTGGAGGCGCAGGACTGCTTTTATTTTTCGCCAGAACTGGCGGCGTCTTCGCCGTTGTACGCGCAATACAGCGAGGAGTTCGAGTGGATGTTTGCGCAGTTCGGCGAGCCGGTGATTTAGGTGCCGCCGAGGAAAAGCCCGAGGGCGCGCGCATCGCCGTGCGATCGGGGTCAACGCTTGAACCGTGACAACACGGCAAACCCAGTCCGTATGAAAACGCGCTGGTTGCCGAAGCTCCGTTTCGTCGCCTTGGCCTGCAAGCTCCGCAGCCCGTCGATGTGCCCGGATTGACGAAGACGGAAACCTCAGATCGCGTCCCAATCAAAGCTGGTCTGCATTCCCGCGCTGCGCCTTACCCGGCGAGGGCGTCGTCGATCATGGCGCGGCGTTCGGTGGGCTGGGTCCAGCGCCATTGGTGCGTCTCGTCGAGGGTGGCGAGGGGATCGAAGTAGAGGAACTTTTTTCCGGGACGGACGCTGGGGCTGGTGAAGACGGCGATGCCGGTCTGGCGGTCGTAGCTCTCGAAACTGTGGGCGTCGCGCTTGCCGCCCCCGCCCAAGGTATCGACGACGAAGGCGGGGGTGTTGAAGCCGGCGCTGTGGCCGCGGACGTGTTTCTCGAGCTGGAGGCCGGTGTGGAGGGTGGTGCGGAGGTCTTCGACGCCGGGGACCATGTCGTGGAAGAAGACGTAGTAGGGGTGGACGTTGATGTAGCTGAGGCGGCGGATGTGGAGCTGCATGGTGGCGGGGGTGTCATTCACGGTGCGCTGGAGGACGGTCTGGCAGCGGACGTGGATGCCGCGCTCGGTGAGGCGGTTCATGGCGTCGTGGGTGATGCCGGTGATCTCGTGGGGGTGGTTGAAGTGGGTGTGGACGACGACGTCTTTGTGCAGGGCGCGGCTGAGCTCGACGACACGGGTGAGGGCGTCGAGCCAGGCATCGTCGCTGAGGATTTTCTGCGGCATGACGCAGAGGCCTTTGGTGGCGAAGCGGATGCGGCGGATATTCGCCATGCGGAGGAGGCGCTCGCCGATGAGCTGGAGGTGCTCGGGCTTCAAATTGTAGGTGTCGCCGCCGGAGACGACGATGTCCTCGAGCTCGGGGCGGCTTTCGATGTAGGCGAACGCCTTTTCCCAGCGGGCGAGATTGGCACCGAGCTTGAGCTTTTCGCCGACGACATCGGTGTCCGCACCGACGGCGTAGCTGCGGGTGCAGAAGCGGCAATAGACGGGGCACGAATCGATCGGGAGGAAAAGCGCCTTGTCGCGGTAGCGGTGGGTGAGGCCGGGGACGGGGGAGTCGCCCTGCTCGTTGAGCGAGTCGAGCTGAAGGAGGGGGTGGTTCGGTTGCTGCTGGGAGCGGAGGGGGATGAATTGCGTGCGAATCGGGTCGCCGAGCGGGTCGCGCCAGTCGATGAGCGAGAGCAGATACGGCGAGATGCGGAGGGCCATCGGCGCGTGCTGGATGCCGGCGGCGAGGTCTGCGAAGAAGGACTCGGGGACGAGGGAGCCGAGGGTCTCGCGGAGTTGCCGCGCGTTCGTGACGGTGTGCTTTTGCTGGAATTGATGCGTGCGAAACTCGGTGTCGGTGACGTGCGCGTAGGCGGGAACCGCGCGCCAGAAGTCGTCGCGCCGGAGGTCGCGGTGATCGGCCGCCATCGGCACCCCGGTCGGGGGCGAGAGTCGCGGCGTCTCGGTGGTGGGTGCGAGGTCGGTCGGCGGGTCGAGGTGAGCGGTATCGAGATACATAAAGATTGGGTTTGTGCGGATGATCGGACGGACAGCTTCGCGCGGCCCTACCGCACGGTGCAGATGTTTTTGCAGGGGCGAAAATAGCCTTTAAGACCGTGCAGGAAGTCAGGCGTCTCGCCTGACCGGGTGCGTCTCACCCGGCGTGTCAGGCGGGACGCCTGACTTCCTCGGTGCCGAGATCCTTTTTTCGACTTATTACACACTGGAGCGCACCGCTCCGTCGGTGCCCGAACGGGTTGTTTTAAAAGACTCGCGCCGACGGAGCGGCGCGCTCCAGGGCAAGGGTTGCCGGGTTCCCAACTTTTCACACATCGTCTCAGACCACGACATTGACCAGTTTCCCCGGCACGACGACCACTTTCTTCACGGGCTTGCCGTCGATGTGCTCTTGCACTTTGGGCGAAAGAAGCGCGGCTTCCTCGATCTCCGCAGGAGTGGCGGAGGTGGCGACGGTGATGCGGTCGCGCACCTTGCCATTCACCTGCACCGGTAGCTCCAGCTCATCCTCGACGAGTGCCGCCGGATCCCAGGCCGGCCAAGGCTCATTGGCGAGTTCCCCCGGCAGGGCGAGGCGCTGCCAGAGTTCCTCGGTCAGGTGCGGCGCAAACGGGTTGAGCACCTGGAGCAAGGCGCGGATCGCCATGAGGGGGCGGGGCCGCTCGGGGATCAGCGCGTTCACGAAGATCATCATTTGCGCGATCGCCGTATTGAAGGAGAGCGCCTCGATGTCTTCCTCCACCTTCTTGATGGTGGCATGCATCACCTTCTTCAATGCCTTGGACGGCTCGATGTCGGCGATGACCTCGGTCAGGTCCGCACCGTAGGGCGGGCGCTCCGCCTGCCCGGGGGCAACCGAAGCGGTCGCCCTACAGTGGCAGACGGCCCATTCCCCCGCCTGATTCTCCTCCATGATCAGCCTCCAGACGCGGGCGAGGAAGCGGGAGACGCCTTCGACGCCGGTCATCGACCAAGGTTTGCTCTGCTCGAGCGGGCCCATGAACATCTCGTAACACCGCAGGGAGTCGGCCCCATACGCCTCGATGACGGTGTCGGGATTGACCACGTTCCCGCGGGATTTGGACATCTTCTGCCCGTCCTCGCCCATGATGAGGCCTTGATTGACGAGGCGCTGAAAGGGCTCGGGGGTGGAGACATGGCCGAGATCAAAAAGGGCTTTGTGCCAGAAACGGGCGTAGAGGAGGTGGAGGACGGCGTGCTCGGTGCCGCCGACGTAAAGATCGACGCCGCCGGGGTGGGGAGGAGGGGAAACGTCGAACGTCGAACGTCGAACGTCGAACGTCGAAGTAAGAAGGGGAGCGTGTTCACCGGTTGCTTGCGTTCTCTGCTCTTCTCCGAGTTCCCCCTCCGAACTCCGCTCCGAACTTCGACGTTCGACGTTCGACGTTCGACGTTCGACGTTCTCCCCCTCCCCCGGCAGACGCCCCGTCATCCAGTAGCTCTCGGCCTCGCGCCCGACGAAGCGGGCGGTGCTCTGCGGATCGGTGTAGCGGAGGTAATACCAGCAGGAGCCGGCCCATTGGGGCATGGTGTTGGTCTCGCGGGTGGCGGCGGCGGAGTAGCGGAGCCAGTCGGTGGCTTTTGCGAGGGGTGGCTCGCCGGTGCCGGTGGGCTGGAAGTCGGCGAGCTCGGGCGGGATGAGCGGGAGCTCGGCCTCGGGGATGGCGCGATGTTTGCCCCCCTCCCAGACGATGGGAAAGGGCTCGCCCCAGTAGCGCTGCCGGGAGAAGAGCCAGTCGCGCAGTTTGTAGGTGACGGTCTTTTTCCCGATGCCGAGAGCTTCGAGGCGGCTGGTGATCTCGGCTTTTGCCTCGGGGGTGGGGAGGCCGTCGAGGGGGCCGGAGTTGATGGCGAAGCCTTCGCCGATGAAGCAGGTGAGGGGCTCGGCGCTGCACGGGTTGCTGCCGCCGAGGCCGAGGCGCGGGGTGGGGGAGACGACTTCGCGGATGGGGAGGGCGAACTTTTGCGCGAATTCCCAGTCGCGCGCGTCGTGGGCAGGGACGCCCATGATGGTGCCGGTGCCGTAGCCGGCGAGGACGTAGTCTGCGATCCAGATGGGGATGCGCTCGGAGTTGACGGGGTTGATGGCGTAGGCGCCGGTCCAGACGCCGGATTTGTCCTTGGCGAGGTCGGTGCGCTCGAGGTCGCTCTTGCGCGCGGTGCGTTCGCGATATTCCCGCACGGCGGGCCACTGCTCCTCGGTGACGATCTGCTCGACGAGGCCGTGCTCGGGGGCGAGGACCATGTAAGTCGCCCCGAAGAGGGTGTCGGGGCGGGTGGTGAAGACGGGTAGCGCGGGCGTCTCGCCCGCAGTGCCGCGCGTCTCGCGCGGCAGCGGCTGGTCTGCGGGGCGGGACGCGCTGAGCTCCGCACCCGCGGAACCACCGCTTTCCGGCGAGACGCCGGAAACTGCGGGCGAGACGCCCGCGCTACCCGGCGCGATCTCGAACCGCACTTCGGCGCCCTCGGAGCGGCCGATCCAGTTGCGCTGGAGGGCTTTGATCGAGTCGGGCCAGGCGAGGCCGTCGAGCTCGTGGATGAGGCGCTCGGCGTAGGCGGTGATGCGGAGCATCCACTGGCGCATGGGCTTGCGCACGACGGGGAAGCCGCCGACTTCGCTCTTGCCGTCGATGACTTCCTCGTTGGCGAGGACGGTGCCGAGGTCGGCGCACCAGTTGACGGGCACCTCGGCGACGTAGGCGAGGCGGGCGGAGGCGGGGTCGGTGCCAGTGTAAGTGGAGATGGGCTCGGCGCGCTGGCTGGCGGGATTAAACCAGGCTCCGTAGAGCTGGAGGAAGATCCACTGGGTCCATCGGTAGTAGGAGGGGGTGGTGGTGTTCACCTCACGCTGCCAGTCGTAGGCGAAGCCGATGCGCTGGAGCTGGCCTTTGAAGTGGGCGATGTTGCGCGCGGTGGTGATGGCGGGGTGCTGGCCGGTCTTGATCGCATACTGCTCGGCGGGGAGGCCGAAGGCGTCCCAGCCCATGGGATGCAGGACGTTGAAGCCGGATTGGCGCTTGAAGCGGGCGATGATGTCGGTGGCGGTGTAGCCCTCGGGGTGGCCGACGTGGAGGCCGGCGCCGCTGGGATAGGGGAACATGTCGAGGATGTAGAACTTCGGGCGCGTGGGGTCGAAGCCGGGCTCGCCGGGATTGGGCGCGTGGAAGGTCTGGTGCTGGTCCCAGTGGGCCTGCCATTTGGGCTCGATCTGGTCGAAGGGGTAGGGCTTGCGGCGGTCGTGAATCATGCGGGCGGGGAGTGAAGCGGACGCTTGGGGGGGAGTCAACGCGGAGGGAGGGCGGGGGGGAGAACGTCGAACGTCGAACGTCGAACGCTGAACGTCGAAGTCCAGAGGGGAGCCCGCGGCGCGTGAATTCTTCACTTCGGCGTTCGACGTTCGACGTTCGACGTTCGACGTTCTCCCATCCAATGCCCGCGCTCCTCCTCGCCACTCACAATGCGCACAAGACCGCCGAGGTGCGGGCCATCCTCGGCCCGACCTGGGAGGTAACGGACCTGAACGCGCACCCGACTTTCCCGCCGACGGCGGAGACGGGCGCGACCTTCGCGGAGAACGCGGAGCTGAAGGCAGTGGCGGCCTCGCGGGCGTTCGCGGGTCTGGTGCTTTCGGACGACTCGGGCCTCGAAGTGGACGCGCTGGCCGGAGCGCCGGGCGTGCGGTCCGCGCGCTACGCCGGTGATGGGGCGACGGACGCCGGGAATCGCGCTCTTTTGCTGCGGAACCTCGCCGAGGTGCGGGGGAAAGCGAGGTCTGCGCGCTTCCGCTGCGTGATCGCGCTAGCGGAAGACGGTGAACTTTTGCGCATGTTCGACGGCGCGGTGGAGGGGATGATCATCAACGCCGAACGCGGCGACGGCGGCTTCGGCTACGACGCGCTCTTCGTGCCCGCCGGCCACTGCGAGACCTTCGCGCAGCTCGCGGCCTCGGTGAAAAACGAGTGCAGCCACCGCGCCCGGGCGCTGGCCAAGGTGCGTGCATGGCTGCAGGAGACGGAGCTCGACTAAGGGGCCGGGTGCAACCCGCCCGAGTCGCGGACGATCTCCGCGAGTGACTTGATCTGGCCGTTGGTGAAGACCACCAGATTGCCGTCACCGTGGACATCGCCGCGCTCCACAAACCACGGGTGCGTGGGATACTTGCGCGGGGTGATGGGACTGTCGTCGAAGGGTGTGGCGATGTAATCCACGCGGAGGTTGTCAGGCTTGATGTAGTCCGTATTCCCGGTGACGCGCTGGACGGTGGGGCAGATCCAGTTTTTGAGACCGATCCCGTACGGCTGCAGAGCTTCCTGCCACTGCCGCGCATATTCCTTGGAGTCGTCCTTGATCAGCTTCGGATCGACCTGCGGCCAGCGTCCCTGGGACTGGAGGGACGCATCCGCCGCCACGTACAGTGACTTCAAATTGTTCATGCAAGCCGCGCGTTCCGCCCGGGATTTGAGCTGCTCGAACACCGGGATGAGCATCGCCGCCAGGATGGCGATGACGATGATCACGGTCATCAACTCCAAAAGAGTGAAGCCGCAATCTCTGGAGGATTGCGGCTTCACAAAAGGTCCGACTTTTCCAGCCTTCATTGCTGGATTGAGGGATGGATTTACCCGCCGGTGCCGCCAGCGCCGATGCCGCCCAACCCGCCCGTGTTGGCGGCGGATGTCGTGCCGCTCTGCTTGAAGCCGTCCACGATGTAGCTGACGATCGCGCCGTTCACGGCAAGCGTTGCGGTCCCTTCGACTCGGGTCGAGCCAGGGACGGTGAATCCTGTCGGCGTGAGGCTATTGGCAAGCTGGCGGATTCTCGCCTTCAACTGACCAGTGGCAAACAGCCGAAACGGAATGCGGGGAAACAACGGATTGAAAACGGTGAAGTTGCTGATCGTGTCGATGATTGCGACGACGGTCCCTTTGCCGGGATCGGCCACGCCAGTGATTGTGCCCGAAAAAGGGTCACCATTGATAAAGATGACGCAAGCGCCTGTCGCCAGGCCGGTCGCGGGAACCCCGAGGCTGAACAGCCCGATGCTGGCCGCCGTTTGATTCGCGACAGGTGCGGCCGCGGCCAAGGCCACGGCCCTTTGGTCAGGGATGAGCACGCCCGCATAGACGCCGGTCAACGTAACACCCGCGCCGCCGTAATCGGGACCGCCACTGTGCGCCCACGATTGGGTTTGCAGGAAGACGAAAGCAACGAGGAGGGAGAGGACTTTCTTCATGGGGCGGAATGAGAGCTGTTATTCGCGGAGCGTCAAATCAATTTCTCAGATTCCAAATTTGGCTTGGTGCGCTTGCCGCGACCGCTATCCATGCGCCGGTGAAAGCCCCGTTCAGCCTGTTCCTCGCGCTCCGCTATCTCAAGCCGAAGCGCACGTTCGTCTCGATCATCACGCTCATTTCCATCCTCGGCGTGACGCTCGGGATCACGGTGCTGATCGTGGTGATTTCGGTGATGACGGGCTTCGACCAGGAACTGCGGAAAAAGGTGCTCGGCTTCGACGCGCATGTGCTCGTGACGAATGATTCGGTGATGCGCGACTGGCGCGAACTCGACGCGCAAATCGACCGGACGGAGGGTGTCGTCGCCTCCGCGCCGTTCGTGCAGGGGCCGGTGATTGTCGAGTTTGAAGGCAAACGACTGGCTCCAAAAATTCGCGGCATCGAGATCGATCGCGAAGAAAAGGTGACCGACATTCGCTCCGCAGTGAAATGGGGCGAACTCGATCTCGATGGCGACAAGACGGTCATCGGCAAGGAACTCGCGGATCAACTGGGTGCGCAACTTGGCGACAAGATCACGGTCTATTCGCCGGGAAACATGAGCGCGATCATCGAGGAGCTGAACAAGGCCGAACGCGATCCCGCCAACAAGAAAACGATCAGCGAACTGCGCGAAATGGTGCTCCCGCAGGAGCTCACGATCACCGGGATTTTTGAATCCGGCCGCTACATTTACGACTCCGAGTTTCTCCTCGTCCCGCTGCACGTCGGGCAGGAACTTTACGGCCTCGAAGACGGACTCCACGGGCTGACCATTCGCACCACCGAGCCGTACCAAGCAGGCGCGGTGCAACAACGACTCCAGGCTTTCCTCCCGCCCAACATGAACGTCCTCACATGGATCGACCTGAACAAACAGCTCTTCGACGCGATCCGCATGGAGCGGAACGTCATGTTTTTCCTCCTGCTCTTCATCGTGATCGTCGCGGCGTTCGGCATCATGAACACGCTCATCACCGTGACCGTGCAAAAGACGCGCGAGATCGGGATCATGAAGGCGCTCGGCGCGACGACACCGCAGATCGTGTGGGTTTTTCTCGCGCAGGGGATGGTGGTCGGAGTCTTTGGAAACGTGACCGGGCTCGCCGCGGGCATGGCGCTGGTGCGGTGGCGCAACGAGTTCAAGGAGTTCCTCGCCGCGACCCTGCACATCGATATTTTTCCGCGCGGCATTTATCAGTTCAGCGAAATCCCGGCCGAGGTCGTGCCCCACGATGTCGCGGTCATTTGCCTCAGCGCCTTCGCCATCTGCTCCCTCGCAGCGCTGATCCCCGCTTACTTCGCGGCCCGCCTCGATCCAGTGGTGGCGCTGCGTTACGAATAGCGCGCCCGATGCGGCAGTCAGGAAAAACCCCTGAATTTTCGCGCCACTTTTCCCTTCCCACCCGCAAATCGGCCTCCTAGCGTCCGCGCCATGAAATCGCCAATCCTCCCCGCGCTTGCATTGTTTTCAGTCGTCTCTGCCGCATTCGCTGGCCACTCGACCATCGACTCGAAGGACAGCAAAGACGGCAAGGTGATCGAGCCCGCCTGCCCGCCCGCCCTCAACTTGATCGCCAGCTTCGCCGGCAGCTACGTCGGCGAGGCGGACTTCCAGCGCAAGGATGGAGCGAAGGGTGACGCGCTCAGCTACGGCGCCGAGATCGATTACCGCACTCCGCTGAGCCTCTCGGTGCCGGAAGCTGCGCGCGGTGGCCAGTGGATGCTCAAAACCGGCTTCGCGTATGGCCGCCGCGATTTCGACAACTCCGGCGGGCTGCCAATCCCGAACGCGCTCCAGAGTGTGTCGGGCGTTTTCGGCCTCGAGCTCTACGCCGACTGCGAGCAGTCGCTGGTCGATGGTGAGCCCGTTTTGCAAATCGAGACGCGCCCCGGCCTCTACTTCGGCCACCACGCCTCGACCGCTGATTTCAACGCGCCCACCCTCGCCTACGTTCCTCTCTATTACACGCCGAGCCACCGCTTCGTCCTCGTCGGCGGCGTCTCCTACGATGGCTTCCGCCAGTCGCAATTCATCCCGTTCCTCGCCTTCCGCTGGCGCGTGACGGACAACTTCACCGTGCAGGGCAACCCCGTCCGCCCACGCCTCGTTTATTCCCCGACCAAGAACCTCGATCTCTACGTCGGCGGCGAATACATCACTCAATCCTTCCGCGCCGACGGCCGCGACTCGACGGAAAAGCGCCGCCTCAATGGTGCGCTCGTGACCTACTCCGACGAGCGCGTCGGCGGCGGCATCGCCTGGAAAAATGATCACGTCCGGCTCGATCTCGGCGGCGGCTGGTCGCTCACCCGCAAGTTCAATTTCCATCGCGCGGAAGAGGGCTACCACACCTACAACGGCGCGGCTTACGTCGAGGCGCAGGCCAGCATCGGTTTCTAAATCCCGCCGATGCCTTCCTTCGACATCGTCTCGGAGGTCGATAAGCAGGAGATCGACAACGCGATCAACCAGGCGCACAAGGAAATCGCCACGCGTTTCGATTTCAAAGGCAGCACCGCGAAGGTCGAGCTCGACGAAAAGGAGAGCAAAATCAAGCTCACCGCCGAGGACGCCAGCCGCCTGAAAAGCCTCAGCGAAATCGTCATCGGCAAGCTCGCGAAACGCGGCGTCGATCTCCGCAACGTCGAGCGCAAGGATCCCGCGATCTCACCACTGGGCCACGCCACGCAGGAGTTCGTGGTGAAGCAAGGGCTCGATGGCGACAAGGCGAAGGAAGTCACGAAAGCGATCAAGGCTGAGGACTTGAAAGTGCAGTGCGCCCTGCAGGAACGGCAAATCCGCGTCACCGGAAAAAAGCGCGACGACCTCCAAACCGTCATCGCCTTTTGCCGCAGCAAAGACTTCGGCGTCGCCCTCGCCTTTCAGAACTTCCGCGACTGATCATTGTTCCGAAAGTCCCCGACGGGGACGTGCGAGAATAGCCCAGCACTTCAGCGTTCGGATCGCCTTCCAGAAACGTCCCAGTCCCCATCGGGACGACCACGCATTCTACCCCACGCCGAGCTTCGCCAGCAGCCGATCGACCTCCACGTGCCGGTCGATGAGCGACTGGATCAGGTCGATTTTTTCCAAATCGCCCGGCAGCGTTTTCACGGTCATCGAGTGGATGCTGCTCGCGACGGTGTAGCTGTCGAGCGGCGAGGTGATCGTCGGCACATCGGACTGCGTGAGGAGGTCGAGCACGCTCTGATGCGGGAGCAGGTCACCGGCGAGGACGAGCCCCGCGATCGAGTGGCCCTCGGCTTCGCTGAGCGTGCTCGAGGAGAGCGCGGCGAGGATCACATCCTCGCGATCGCCGGGCGTGACGATGAGCGTGCCCGGCTTGAAATACTGCATCACATGCGTCGAGTTCATCGCGCCGATCACCACCTTCTGCACTCGCCGCCGCGACTTGCTTTTCTGGTTGATGAAGTCGCCGCCGATGGTCCGGCAGATTTGCCCGAGCGAGGCATTCGCGAGCAGCGCCTCGTCGGGAATCGCGCCCAGCAAATCGATCCCGAGCCGCGCCAGCCCGCGCTGCGCGAACTCACGGATGTATTCGAATCGGTCGGGCAGCAGCTTGTTGATCACCACCCCGACGACCTCGACTTTCTCTTTTTCAAACAGCGCCATGTTCAGCGCCACCTCGTCGATCGTCCGCCCGATCCCGCCTTTCACCACGAGCAAAACTTTGCTCTCGAGCAACCGCGCGACTCGCGCATTCGACAAATCGAAAACCGAACCGACCCCCGCGTGCCCTGTCCCTTCGACGATGACGAAATCCTTTTCCCAAGCCGCGCGATCGAACGAATTCTGAATCCGCCGGACGAGAAATTCGTTATTTTGATTCTCGATATAGCGGCGCGTAAAATCCGGCTCGACCGCGATCGGGCTCATCGCCTCGAGTGGCGTATGCACCGAAAACGTGCGATCGATCAGCACCGAATCTTCATCGATCCGCTGCCCCTCGACATCGACGAACCGCTGCCCGACCGGCTTGATGAATCCGATCCTCCCGAGCCGTTTCCGAAACGCCGCGAAGAGCCCGAGCGCAGTCGTCGTCTTCCCATCGTTCTGCTGCGTCGCCGCAACGAACAGGCGCGGAGTGGTGGTGTTCAGATCGGTCGGGAGTTGAGGGTTGAGAGCGGGGGCAATTTAGGAAGTGGGATTTAGGATTTAGAAAATACGGAGAGCGGTCGCGCGCCTTGTTCTGAACTTCCTAAATCCTAAATCCCACTTCCTAAATCGCCCCAATCCCCGCCCTCAACTTTCCGTCGGATACAGCTTCCGGTATTCGATCGATTGCAGCCCGAGGATCGCCGCGACGCCGAGAATGTCGTCCACCGAGGCACCGCGCGAGAGGTCCGCGCACGGCTTCGAGAGCCCGAGCAAAATCTGGCCGTACGCGTCCGCGCCGGCGAGATGCTGCACGAGTTTCACGCCGATGTTGCCGCTGTTCAGGTCGGGAAAAATCAGCACGTTCGCCTTCCCCGCGACGAGGCTCTGCGGCGCTTTCAGCCCCGCGAGATCGGGCAGCAACGCCGTGTCCGCCTGCATTTCGCCATCGATCTCCATTTCCATTCCGCTGTCCGTCGCCCGCTGCCGCGCGAGTGCGGTGGCCGCGGCGATCTTCTCCGCCGACGCGAGTTTCGAGCTCCCCTTCGTCGAATAACTCAACATCGCGATGCGCGGTTTTTGCCCGGTCAGTTGCCGGCAGATCGCGCCCGTCTGCACCGCGATCGTCGCGAGCTGATCGACCGTCGGATCGGGGATCACCGCGCAGTCGGCGAAGAGCATCACGCCGCGCTCCCCGTACCGTTTGTTCGAAAGATCGAGCATCATGCAGCTCGAAATACTCGTCGCGCCGGGCAGCGGTTTGATGAGCTGAATGAGCGGCCGCAGCGTGCTGCTTTTCGTCTCGTTCGCGCCGGTCACGAGCCCGTCCGCCTGTCCGTATTGCACCATCATCGAGGCGAAATAATTCGGCTGAATCATCACGTCGCGCGCCTGTTTGCTGCCGAGATCGTGGTAGCGTTTCAGCTTCTCCAGCCGCTCGATGAAGACCGGTAAATCGTTCGCGCTCACCGGATCGATGATCCCGACGTGATCGAGATCGATCTTCTCCTCCTCCGCGATTTTTTCGATCTCCGCCTTCAGCCCGAGCACGATCGGCGCGCCGAGCTGCAGCTTCACGAAACGCGCCGCCGCCCGCAGCACCCGCGGCTCGGTGCCTTCCGGGAAGACGATTCGTTTGGGATGCCGCTTTAGTTTTAGAAAGACGGAATCGATGAAATTCATGGCAGGCGCGAGTTTCGGAAGCGGGCCGAAAAGTAACGAGGGAAAAAACCGCGCGCGCATCCTGAAAGAGTGAGCAGGAAATCAGAAAAACAGGAAATCCGGCACAAGCTCTCTTTTCCTGTTTTCCTGTTTTCCTGCTAAAATCCTGATCCAAAAATGCCCCGCTTCGATTCCCACATCCACACGCCGCTCTGCCTCCACGCGACTGGCTGGCCGATCGAATACGCCGAACGCGCCGTGGCCCTCGGCCTCGATGGAATCGGCCTCGCGGATCACAACCCGATGTCCGAGCCGTTCGATGATTGGCGGATGAAAATCGAGGACCTCCCTCGGTATCTCGAGTCGGTGGAAGAAGCGCGCGCCCGGTTTCCGCAGCTCACCATCCGGCTCGGACTCGAGTGCGATTACCTCCCCGGCGGCGAGGCGTGGATCGAAAAACTGGCCGCGATGGCACCGTGGGATTTCCTGATCGGCAGCGTGCATTACCTCCCGGGAGGCTGGGAAGTGGATCACCCGAAATACATTGGCCGGCACGCCGGCGCGGCGGCGGAAATCTGGGCGAGCTACTGGCAGCGCTACGAACAGTGCATCCGCAGCGGGCTCTTCGATTTCGTCGCGCATCCCGATTTGCCGAAAAAATTCGGCCACCGCCCGCCGGGTGATCTCCGCCGATTTTACGAGCCCTCCATCGCCGCGCTCGCGGACTGCGGACTCGCGTTCGAGATCAACACCGCGGGGCTCCGCAAAGACTGCCGCGAGCTCTACCCCGCGCGAGGATTCGTCGAGCTCGCCCGCGCCGCAGACGTGCCGCTGCTCATCAATTCCGACTCGCACGCGGTCGCGGAATTGACCGCCGGATTCGACGAAGCCGAGGCCCTCGCGCACGCCGTCGGCTACACGCATCTCGCGCGTTTCGAGCAGCGCAAACGCTCGCTCGTCCCGCTGAAATGAGACTCCTCGCGCGCGGCCACGTCCTCGAATTCCCCCGCCCGCCCGTCATCATGGGCATCGTGAATCTGTCGCCGGATTCCTTTTCCGGCGACGGGCTCGCGGACGTGGAAGCCGCTCTGGCAAAGGCGCGCGGGCTGGTGGCTGACGGCGCGGAGATCATCGACATCGGAGCCGAAAGTGCGCGGACAAATCGCTCCGCGATCGGCGAGCAGGAGGAGGCCGATCAGCTCTGCGCCTTCGTGGAAAAGTGGCACTCGCCCGTGCTCCTCTCGATCAACACCTGGCGGCCCGCGGTCGCGCGCGCGGTCCTCGCGACCGGCGGCCACTTGCTCAACGACCTCAGCGCCCTGCCCAACGACGAGAACGCGCGCATCTGCGCGGAGACCGCCGCTGCGCTGCTCATCATGCACAGCATCGGTGCGCCGAAAGTCCCGCACACGCACGTCGGATACGACGACGTCATGGATCAGCTCGATGCTTTCTTTTCTGAAAAAATCGCGCTCGCCGAATCCGCCGGCCTCCCGCGCGAATCGATCCTGCTCGACCCCGGAATCGACTTCGCCAAACAGCGCGCCGACAACCTCCGCATCTTCCGCGAGCTCGATCGGCTGCAAAAATTCGCGCGCCCGATCCTCCTGCCGGTCTCGCGCAAAACAGTCATCGGCGACGTGCTCGGCCTCGAAAATCCCGCCGACCGCGACGCCGGAACCATCGCCTGCCTCGTGCAAGGAATGCAGCGCGGCGCGAGCATCTTCCGCGTCCACAACGTCCGCGCCGCCACGCAAGCCGCGCGCATGATCGCGGCGTTGTCCGCTCCCTCATCGTCATCCTGAGCGGAGCTTCGGGTTTGCGAAGCGGAGTCGAAGGACCTCTCACTTTTCCCCGTTGCGCGAGCCAGTGAGGGGGAAAAGTAAGAGGTCCTTCGACTCCGCTTCGCTGCGCTCAGGATGACGGCTGGGCGCGCTCCGAAAGCACCGCTTCACCGGACTATCGCCCGATGCAGAAAAGATACTTCGCCCCGCGGATGATGACCTGCCCACCGCTGCTCGCCGGCGAGGAGAAGCACGGCTCGCCGATTTCGTTGTGCGCCAGCACGTCCAGTTTCGGCCCCGGTCTCAGCACCGTCGTCCAGCGAACGTGACGGCGGCGAAATTTTGGAGGCGCATGAGGACGAGTGAACTGCCCACGCGGCGCGGTGTTAGTCGTCGGATTCCCGCGTCTCTTTTTCGAATTCATCGGTCTCGCGCCGCTCGCGTTTCGTCGGGCGTCCGGTGCCCTGCGGGCGGAAGCCGGGCGGGAAAAACATCGGCTCGCGCTGGGTTCGTTTCTCCAACTCCGATGCCGGTGTGAGGTCATCGGCGAACTGCGCCACGAGCTTCGCGCCGACGCGCGATAGCGGTGCATCGAGCACCCGCAGCGTGCGCGTCCACGCCGCCGCGCCGGTGTCCATTCGCGCCGTCACGAGCTCACCTGCGCGCACCGCGTGCGACGGTTTGCCCGGCTTTCCATCGACCTCCACGCGCTCGGATTTGATCGCCTCGGCGGACAGCGCGCGGGTCTTGAAGACGCGCACCGCCCAGAGCCATTGATCGAGTCGCATCTCGTAACGACTTGCACAGCCCCCCGCCGATGTGAAGTCTCGACGCCCCAAACATCACCCGCCGCTACCTCATTATGAAATCCTTCCAACACGTCACGTATTCCTGGGACGACGCCAAAGCCGCCGCGCTCGATCCCGTCGGCCGCCTCATCTACCGTTCAAACATTCTCGGTGCCGACCAGCGCATCACGAACACCGGCGGCGGCAACACTTCCGCGAAGATCACGGAGCAGGATCCGCTCACCGGCAAAGACACGGAAGTGCTGTGGGTCAAAGGCTCGGGCGGCGATCTGCGGACTTCGCTGCGCGAAAATTTCTCGTCGCTCTACCAGTCGAAATTGATGGAGCTGCAGCCGCTCTACGCCGCGCTGCCGGGCACCGGAGCGAAGACCGACGCCGAGGACAAAATGGTCGGGATGTATTCGCACACGACCTTCAATTTGAACCCGCGCCCCTCGTCGATCGACACGCCGCTGCACTCGTTCATCCCGTTCAAGCACGTCGATCACATGCACCCGAACGCGGCGATCTCCGTCGCGGCTTCGCGCCACTCGGTCGCGCTGACGAAGGAAATTTACGGCGATGAAGTCATCCACACGCCGTGGCTGCGACCGGGCTTCGAACTCGGCCTCGCGATGCAGCAAATCTGCCGCGAAAATCCGACGGCCAAGGGGATCATCATGGGCCAGCATGGGCTGATCAATTGGGCCAACGACGAGAAGGAGTGCTACGAGCTGACGCTCACGCTGATCGAGAAAGCGGCCTCGTTCATCGAGCAGAAATACGCGGCGAAAGGCGGCCACGCGACGGCGTTCGGTGGGCCGAAATATCAGTCGCTCGATGAGCCGAAACGCCGCGAGACGCTCGCGAAAATCCTCCCGTGGCTGCGCGGACAGGTCAGCCAAAAGGCGCGCTTCATCGGGACGATCCAGGACGACGAGACGATCCTGCGCTTCGTGAATTCGAAGGACGCGGCGCGTCTCGCGGAGCTCGGGACGTCGTGCCCGGATCATTTTCTGCGGACGAAAATCAAGCCGCTCTACGTTGACTGGAATCCGCAGACCGAAGAGGTCGATGCGCTGAAGACCAAGCTGCAGAGCGGACTCGCGGCCTATCGCGAGGATTACGCGGAATATTACAACGCCTCGAAGCACGCGAACTCCCCGGCGATGCGTGACCCGAATCCGACGGTCGTGCTCATCCCCGGACTCGGGATGATCGCGTGGGGCAAGGACAAGTCGGAGAGCCGCGTGACGGCGGAATTTTACAACTGCGCCGTCGAGGTGATGCGCGGCGCGGAGGCGATCGACGAATACATTTCGCTCCCGCAGCAGGAGGCTTTCGACATCGAATACTGGCTGCTCGAAGAGGCGAAATTGAAGCGGATGCCGGCCGAGAAAGAACTCGCGCGGCAGGTCCACATCGTCATCGGCGCGGGCTCTGGCATCGGCAAGGAAACCGCGCATCGGCTCGTGCGCGAAGGCGCGACGATCGTCGCCGTCGATCTCAACCAGGCCGCCGCGGAAGCGACGGCGAAAGAGATCACCGACAAGGCCGGCCAAGGCATCGGCGTCGCGGGCAGCGGCATCAGCGGCTGCGGCCCGGCGATCGGCCTCGGCGCGAATATCACCGACCGCGCGAGCATCCGCGCGATGCTGGATCAAGTGGCGCTCGCGTACGGCGGCTTCGATTCGATCGAAGTGACCGCCGGCGTTTTCTGGCCGAGCGACACGTCGGGCCACATCCCGGACGACAAATGGGCGTTCGTCTTCAACGTCAACGTGACCGGCAGCTACCTCATCGCCGACGAAGCGTTCAAAACGTGGAAGGAGCAAGGGCTCCGCGGCGCGCTCGTCCTCACGACCAGCGCGAATGCCGCCGTCGCGAAAAAGGGAAGCGTCGCCTATGACACGAGCAAGGCTGCGGCGAACCATCTCGTCCGCGAACTCGCGATGGAACTCGCCCCGCTCGTCCGCGTGAACGGCGTCGCCCCGGCGACCGTCGTGCAAGGCAGCGCCATGTTTCCCCGCGACCGCGTCATCGGCTCGCTCGCGAAATACAACATCCCGTACACCGACGACGAAGCCACCGACTCGCTGGTCACCAAGCTCGCGCAATTTTACGCCGACCGCACCCTGACCAAGTCGCCGATCACCCCCGCCGACCAGGCCGAGGCCTACTTTCTCCTCGTCTCAAATCGCCTCAGCAAAACGACCGGCCAGGTCATCACCGTGGACGGCGGCCTGCACGAGGCGTTCCTGCGGTAGCTCCACGGGCAGCCGCGCCGCCACTTGACGGAGCGCCCACAAGCGGGGCAGAGCCCTACATCCTGTGATGGCGAGAGACGCCGCCACAGGATGTAGTGGTTTTGCGAACTACCGAATTGCTACCAATCCAACCAAAATTGGTAGTTGATTCACTCTTTTTGATGAACTACCAATTCCGAATCAATTGGTAATTCACTGGTAGTTCGTCATGCGTATTCCTCATTCTCCACCTTCGTTTGAAAATTTGGTCGCTGCCATCCCGGGAGACCAAATGGCGCAGATTTTGAGAAAAGTTCCCCACGGCTTGTCGGGCGCAAAGTACTACCACTGGGATGAGCTCCGATTTCGCAAACCGCCGGAAGGTCTGACCCATGAACAGTGGTGGATCGGACTGAAGCTTCAGCGTCTGACCGCGCGGCGCGAGATTCCGCTTCGCGACAAGGAAAGCGTCCCCTTCCGTTTTGTGGTGCCCGACATCGTGGCCGAGCTGCTGCATCAGATTGACCGCGACGGCGGCACCTTGATCGGAATCCCGGAGCCGGTGACCGACGGAGCCGAGCGTGATCGCTACCTGCTTCGGTCGCTGATGGAAGAGGCGATCACTTCGAGTCAGCTCGAAGGAGCTGCGACCACGCGTGAGGTCGCCAAAAAAATGCTCACCGAAGGCCGGGCTCCACGGGACCGCGGCGAGCGCATGATTCTCAACAACTTCCAGACGATGCGCCGGATCATTGAGATCAAAGAGGAGCCGCTGACACCAAGTCTCATTTTAGACATTCACCACCGAGTCTCCGATGGCGCCCTGGACAAGCCCGACGGCGCGGGACGCCTCCGCCGCGCGGATGAGCAGGTCGAGGTTGCTAATGACATGACGGGACAGGTTTTTCATATCCCTCCGCCTGCTGGCGACCTCCCCGATCGCCTCGAAACAATGTGTCGGTTTGCCAATGGCGAAGTGCCGAGCCCTTTCATCCATCCTGTGCTGAAAGCGATCATCCTGCACTTCTGGCTGGCTTACGATCACCCGTTTGTGGACGGAAATGGCCGCACCGCGCGGGCTCTATTTTACTGGCAGATGCTGCACGAGAAATACTGGCTTTTTGAGTTCATCTCGATTTCCCAAATCCTGCGCAAAGCTCCGGTGCGCTATGGCACAGCGTTCCTGCACACGGAAACGGACGAGAATGACCTGACTTATTTCATCATTCATCAAGCGGCGGTGATCCGCGGCGCGTTGCTCGAGTTGCACGATTACGTGGCGCGAAAATCCAGTGAGACGCGGACGAGCATGGCGTTGCTCCACCAGCACCCCGACTTGAATCACCGCCAGCAAGCCATCATCGCTCACGCGATGCGTCATCCGGGATTTAGTTACTCCATCGCCGGCCATCAATCCCGGCAAGGTGTGGCCTACGACACGGCGCGCTTCGACCTTTTCGGACTGGCGGATAAACGGCTTTTGGAGCAGCGCAAATCAGGGCGCGCCTTCGCTTTCGTTGCGCCGCTAGATTTGGAGAAGCGGCTGCGCGGCGAGTAAAAATTGCGAAGCGGCAACGCGGGCGATCAGCGCCCTTTGCGCGGGTTGTTCATCGAGAGGATGCCGAGGCCGCGCATGATGTTTCCGCTGCCGCCGGTGATGATGCGTTTGATCGGCTCGCCGGTCTCGGGATGCTTGGTCAGCGCGGACTCGCTCATCTTCTGCTGAAGCTCGAATTGACGCGGTTTCTGTCCCTTTTTTTGCGGGATCGTTTCGTAAACGTAGGTGGCCATATCGGCGAAACTATGCGGACGCCTGCCGGCCGCAAGATGTCCTGCGCCGTCGATCAAATTGCGCGCGGCTTCGGCAGCGTGATGTGCGGTTCGCGCAGATAAATCGGCTCGAGATCGCCCTCCTGCACGATGCCGCGACCGGCGACGGCGAGGCGCGCGAGACGCATCGCGGAGGGGTGCGCGATCGGGACGGTCGGAAATGCGGCGAGTGGCTCGGAGGCAAAAACGGGCAGCGTCGGATGACGTTCGAGCCGGCTGCGGAGCTCGCTTTCGCTGACGAGAAGCGGGCCGGAAATGCAGATGCCGTCGCGGACTTGCGTGAAGTAAAAAGTCTCCCGGCGCGCGTCGCCGATCGCGAGATATTCGGGCACGTCGGTATCGAGCGCTGCGACAGATGGGATGCCGGCGAGCGCGGAGCCGAGCCCGAGTTGCAGCCCGATCGCGGCGGAGATGGCGATGCGCACGCCGGCGTACGATCCGGGGCCGAGCCCGATGACAATCTGGTCGATTCGCGAGGCGAGCTGGCGCGCACGTTCGAGCGAGACGAAAAGCGCGGCACTGTGGCTGCGATCGGCGGTGAACGCCTCGTCCATCGCCGTTTCGCCGTACGCAAAAAGGGCGACGCTGCCGCGCGCGGTCGAGGTGTCGATGGCAAGGGTGATCATCGCAGGAGGCACAACATTACGTCCAAATCGCGCGGATCGCGATGGTGCGATTTTGCGACTTCCGCAGCGATGCAGGTCTCGGCAAAGTCCGCGCATGGATCACGCAATCGGCATCGATTTTGGCGGCACGAGCATCAAGTCGGGGCTCGTGGGCGACGGGCGAATTCTGCGGCACGGGACCGCGATCGACACGCAGCGCTGCGGCAGCCCGGAGGCGATCATCGATGCGATCGTCGCGGTCGCGGAGGAGCTGCGCGCCGATGCGCCCGAGGTGCGCGCGCTCGGGATCGGGCTGCCCGGAATCGTCGATAGCGTCGGCGGGATCGTGCATGAATTGACGAACGTCCACGGCTGGGTCGAGGTGCCGCTGCGGAAGCTCCTCGCCGATCGCACCGGGCTCACCGTCACGATTGAAAACGACGCGAACGCGATGGCTTACGGCGAGTGGAAATACGGCGCGGCGCTCGACGG
>JAYVPW010000156.1:0-4059 GCA_043777315.1 Spartobacteria bacterium
AGGACTTGGTAACTCGCCTTGTTCAGGTCGCCCGCGGCCGGTGCGAGGTTGAAGGCATACTTCGCGAGATTGCTCACGCCATCGCCGGAAGGATTCGCCAGGTCCTGTGACCCGTCTGCTGGGAGCCCTTGCAAGTTGCGCCAATACGCGAGTGGCGGCAGCACGCCGTAAGCAACGGACGCGATTGATGAATCGATCCAGCCTGGCCCATACGCGATGGCTTTAACTGTGGTGTTCCGGGTCAAGGTAAATGGACCGGTGTAGATTAGACCGTTGGTCGAAGACGGACTCGTGCCATCCAGCGTGTAGCGAACTGTCGTCCCAGAACTGGTGCTGGTTATCGTTACCTGCACGTTGTTTTCGTAGATGCCACCGAGTGGGCTAACGATAGGGATCGCCGCCGCCACTGGTTTAGGAAAGATGGCGAGATATTGCGGGCCGCCATTACCGGATGGACGCGCTGGACCTAGGTTCGAGTCGAACGTGCTCTTCGTTCCATCAGGCGAGATTTTGATGATGTCTCCTGGCTGGTTTGCGGCACCCGTCTCGGCCACAAAGAGGTTGCCGTTGGCGTCGAAGGCAATTCCCAGAGGCACGTTATCGAGGCCGGTGGCAAACGTGCTTTGCGTGCCTGACGGCGTGTATTTCAGGATGGAGTCGTTACCGGGATTGCTGCCGGACGAGACAAAAAGATTTCCAGATCCATCGAACGCTAGTCCGCGTGCGGACACGCCTGATGCAAAGACCGTGCTGCTTCCGCTGCTTGGTATGATTCGAATCAGCTGATTGGTCGTGTCGGCGAAATAGAGATTGTCCGCGGCATCCATCGCGACTCCGGCAGCAGCGACACCCGGAGCATCGTATACGAGACTCTGGCCACCACTCAGACCAACCTTCCAAATCCTGCTTCCGGTTGCGTAATCAAGGTTGATGACCACATAGAGCGAATCGCCGGCGGAATTGATCGCGATAGAGCTTGGCGGTTGGCCGAAAAACGAGGCCAGGGTCTGCGGATTACTCGAACCTAAGGCCAGCTTATACACACTTCCGAATCTCGATGAACTATCGTAGGCACCGTAGTAGAGATTTCCGGCCGCATCGAAGACCATGCCACTGGCCGAATTAAGCCCTCGAAGCAGCACGAAACCTGGAGTATTCCCGCCTGGATAGCCGGTCAGCGAACCCGCGCCGTTTCCTCCTAGTCCGTTAACATCGGCGTAGATGCCCTGCACTAAATAGGGTATCAGCTCGAAGGCCCCGACATCAGGTGCATTCCCCTGTGGACGAGATGTTCCTACCTGGTCGGTCGTGATCCCGGCGATCGTCACTCCGGCATCCACCGCCACACTTCCAGGTTGGAGCGAAATCGTGGGCGTCGGCCCGCCGTTGTTTCCGAGTGTCCCAAGTTTAAGCTGAGCGACTGGGACTCCAATCCGATTCCCGTTCACTCCGTTCGTGAGGCCAGGTGCGCTGGCGCTACTCAAGATGTTATTCGTACTGGAAGCGGAAAAGATCCCGCCATTGGCAGAGCCGACACCTTCATTGCCATTGCCGCCGATGAGCCCGTTGATCATCGTGAGTGGATGGCCCCAGATCACCAGCGCGTTCCCGTCGGTCGAGGTGTTATTCGAGATCGTCACGAAGCGAAACGCCGTCGAGGCGGAGCCAGAGTCGATCGCACCGGCGATCCCATTAGAATGGTTACCGCTGAGGGTGGAGTTCTCGACCAGCAAGGACGGCGAATCGCCCCAGCTCTGAATGGCGCCGCCTTCGCTTACTGCCGTATTGCCGGTGAAGGTGCAATTGCGCACGCTAAGTGAGCCGAAGTTCCAGACTGCTCCGCCGAAGTCGAATCCGGCAGTTGTAGGTTTGCCGCCAGTCAGCGTGAGGTTCTGCAGGTTCAGGGAACCGCCGCTACTGATGACGAAATGCCGAAGTTGAGCCGTATCAGCGACCTTTAAGGTAATGCCGGGCGCACTGGCTGGCCCCTGGATAGTAACATTCGTGTCGATTCTGAAAGCCGAGCTGGTGTTGTAGCCGTTGGCATTGTTCCAGGCATTGCTTAAAAAGACAGTCTGGCCGGCCAGCGGGCGCGCGAAGGTAACTGTCTGCGCCCCGCCTAACTGCTGCGCATAGCTTACCGCGGTGCGGAGACTGTTCTGCCCAGCGGTAGCGGAAGTTAGATCGCTTGTTGTAGTAACAACAAGCGAGCCACTGGCGCCACTTTCATAGGCGCCGACGTCACAGGTCGAGTCGCCCGGACGGACGCGAACGTAGCCGCGCTGATCCTGATTGTTCACCGGCGGCCCGCTCGCTGCGCTATTGTTGCCGGCGTTAATCGCCACACTACCAGGCAAAAGCGCCAGTGTGTTGGTGCTACCGCCGTTATCTTTGAGCGTCGTATCGAGGTTGATCTGCGCGGCCGTAGCCTGAGTCGCGTTGAAAGTCTGGTTGTCAATATCAACGTTGCAGATGTCGCTGAGGTCCGCATAGGTGAGGCCCTGCGCATTGTCTTCCGGGTTCACACCGCGGAAGTCGGTGTTAACTAGAACCGTATTCCGGATCTCGGCCGTGGCGTCGATAGCATAGATATCGGCGGCGGCGGCATGGAACGTCCCGGTGCCGAAGCTGGCGTGATTATTGTAAAACGTGCTGCTGTAGATGTAGAGCGCGCTGAAAAAGTTGTTTGGTAGATAGGCCTGGGCGTAAATCGCACCTCCCGTCGCGGCTGAGTTATTGACGAAGGTGCAATTCGCGATCGTAGCGCTGGAGGCGGGGTCAATTTTGATAGCCCCGCCGCTTCCCGGTCCGCTATTGTTGTTCGTGAGGAGACAGTTGGTGATAACGGCGCCGCTACCTCTCAGAAAAATTGCGCCACTTGTGCTCGCGCTGTTCGTGATGGTGAGCGCATTAAAAGCGACCGTGTAACTCCCGGTGCTGTAGCTGGTCAGCCCCCCGGTGGCTTGGAAGATGCCGACGCTGTTATTGCCGCTAACCGTGATCCTCTGTCCGCTTCCATCGATCGTGCAGTTGCGGGTAATGTTAGGCAGGGTCGAGCCGAGCGTGATCGTCCCGCTCAGGTTAAAACTGATCACCGCACCGTTATTGTTTGCGTTCGCGGCGTTGATCGCCTCGCGCAGGGTGCAGTCGTGATTGCCGGTGCCCTGACCCAGGACGTCGCACGAACCATCGTCGGTATCCGCGAGAGAGTTCACGACAAAGTTTGGACCAGTTTGCGTTGCGCCCGAAGCGACGCCCGCGAAAAGCAATCCGGCGAGGAAAAAACAGACGGTGAGGAAGCGATGGTTCATAGGAGGATAAGGATGGGGAGGGGCGAGTTGCGCACGGCGTTCACCGCTTCGCGCAGCGTGCCGGCGGCGCCAAGCTGGGCAATGGCGGTATTCGGATTGAATCGGGCTTTCATGGCAGACAGAGGGGTTGCTGCCTCCTTCTCACCGCTTTCCGGCAAATCATTACACGCCTCCTTAAAAATAATTTGCGCGATCTCCGCGCGACGGCATTACCACCGATGCCATTCCGGATATTTCGCCCGGAACTGCCGCCACTTTTCCAGCCATGCCGCGGGGCTCAGCGGTTCGAGCGAGCCGTGTTGAATTTCGGCGGCGGCGTCGATCTCGGCGAGGAGCAGGGCGTCATCGGGCGGCAGCGCGGGGCGCGGCAGGAGCGTGGCGATGTCGTAAAGGCGGATGTCGCCGCCGTCTTTCGTATCGGAGATGAGCGTGCGTCCATCGGCGGTGACGGTGAGATTCAAAATGACGCCGTCCTGCCGGAGCGGGGCGCGGACCGGCAGGCCCGTGCGGCGATCCCAAAACCGGATCACCTTGTCCAGCCCGCTCGTGGCGACGCATTCCGTGCCCGGCAGGAAGGCACCTCCGAAGATTTCGCCGTCGTGCTGGAGCGCCGGGCAATTCAGACGGCCATTCCGCCAGTCCCACACATGGCCGATGCGACCGCGTCCGCCGGTGAGGAAAAGATCGCCCTCGGCGCTGAAGCGGGTGACGAAAATCCAGTTCGTATCCTGGATGCGCGGCGCGGCCA
>JAYVPW010000157.1:0-4056 GCA_043777315.1 Spartobacteria bacterium
GGATCAATTGGAACCAAACTCTGTGCCATTTGCGTTTTTAGATAGCATCATCTTCAACTGTAGTCCCAATGCATCGCGCTGAGAATCCAACTCTTTGATATTCGATTCAATTTCACTTCGCCTTATCGCAATCCACGCCTCATCCTTCAACTGTTCTCTCATGCTGAACGGCGGCTGTTTCTGCGTGTCTTCGATTTGCGCCAACAGTTCCGTAATGAGTTTGCGTAATTTTTCATTCTTCCGGTTTAGTTGCTCCAGTGAAGACTCATCCGCCTGGGTTTCACCGGGCTTTTCTACCAGCAGAGTCAGTGCCTGCAACTCGTCGAAGTTGCCAGCTTCATAGGCAACTTGGACGCGATGCCAGAGTCGTTTTTGGTCTTCCGTCTGATCCGGGTTCAAATCCGGATGAAGCTTCTTCACCAGCGCATAATACAATTTCTTTAGTTCGCGCTGATCATCGGGCGACATCACGCTTTTCAATCGAATCTCAGCCGATTGAATGCGTGCCGCCTCTTCCTCGATCTTCTTCATCCACGCAGCAAACTCCTGTTCAAGTTTGCTTTCGATCAGCGTCAGGTCAGGCTTCTCTCCGTGGTTCAGGCTGGCCTGCACCATCTGAATCTGGCGCTTCGTGCGAGCCAAAGCAACTTCCGCCTGAAGCCGTTGCAATTCCCAAGGGCCAAGCTTCGCCTGATAAATCACGAGCAGATTCGGCTTCACCAGATGCAACAAGTCGTGGGACTCAGCCAGCAATTGGGCCACCTCATCAAGTAGAAGCACGTTTTCTGCCACCAGACGGGTCACTTCGGAGTGTGGTTTCAGTGTGGAATCAGTCATCAGGGTTGGTGCAACTGTAGGCCGTTTGTGTCAAACGGCCAAACTGAGATGCTAAAGTTCCTCATCTGAACAGGGTGTCATCTCCAGAGATAGAAATCTCGTAAGTGTCCGAGGCAGACCATTGGCTTTCACAAAAGCATCGGCGTCATCGCGGGTTGCGCTGCCGTGAATCAAACTCCAGGTGAGCCACTTGCACAGATAATCACTGATGGTGTCGGGGGCGCAGGTATCGAATATACGGGTTTGATTCAGCCACGGGGAACCAGGGTTAAGGAAGATGTTGCGCAGGTCCATGTTGAAGTTGAAGTGCTGCGACGAAGACCACTTGCAAAGGTCTCGCGATCCCTCTGTAACGGCCCGTTGGCTCCAGTCTGTCCAATACTCCTCTCCAAGTTCTTCGGGCGTCTTGGCGGCCACGAAAACCAGGGTGGTGAGAAGGGAATCCATTAGGAAATTTTTGATGTGTAGGCCGTTTGTGTCAAACGGCCAAATTGAGAAGCCCGGCGCAAGCATTCAATTCACGACGTTTGACACAAACGCCCTACACGTCATCCAACGGCTTCTCGAAGCCGAACTTCCACGGCCAGTCTTCGGGCCTCGCCACCAGTCCGGCCCGCACGGGATTCTGCCGGATGTAATCCCAGCGCGTGTTCGCCGATTCACCGGAGCGCAGAAGATGATCGAAACAGCCCTCCTGCCAGTCCCAAGAGTGGTGGAGCACTTCACGAAGCCAGCGTTTGAACCAGCGGGAGAAATTGCTCACCGATTCATCACGATCGAAGCGCGGCGCGGAAATGAGATGAAGATGATCCGGCATCGCCACAGCGGACAGCATCCGCCAGCGATCCAGCCGACGCAGAGTTTCGCAGATCGCACGCCATGTAACCTCATTGTCCAGCACGCGCTGCCGCCCAGCCACGCAAATGGTGATGAAATACATCGTCTCCTTTTCCGGCGGCAGCAGATTGGGAATTCGCGGAGGGCGCATCTATCAAAATGATGTGTAGGCCGTTTGTGTCAAACGGCCAAATTAAGAAGCCCAGCGCGAGCTTCCTATTCACGACGTTTGGCACAAACGTCCCACATCCATTTTTTGTGTAGGCCGCTTGGGTCAAGCGGCCTAATATTGAAGCTCAACGCATCCGCAACCACGCCGTATTTCTAAATGTCGAAGACGAAATACAAGCTTCCTACATAGGACGTTTGACACAAACGTCCTACATTCATTTCATTTTTCGATCTGGATACAATCCTCCGTCACGAATGCGGCGTGCTCCTCTGGCGGTAATGGCAAACCGGGTGGGGTAATTTTGCTGCCAGCCTTTTCTTTTTCGGCGCAGGCGTGGTTGAGTTGCAGGAGGAAGGCGAGCGGGTCTTCATCGGGCTTCATGCCATAGGCGGCGCGGACGGCGGAGTCGAGATTTTGCTGGGCGTTGCGCAACGGGTTGTCGCCGGGTTCTTCGAGGGTGCGGTAGAGTTCTCGCAAGGAGCAGCCGAGCTTTTGCATGGTGTCGCGGCGGAGATTTCTGAAGGCCACGGCAGCATCGGCCACGGCGCGAATCTTCGCCTTCGTAGCAGCCGACGTAAGGAGGCTCTTACCGGGAAGTTTGTCCGGGGTCTTCGATGAAGAAATTTGAGCCTCCTTACGTCGGCTGCTACTTTCAAACTGCGGCCAGGGGAAGGTGTCGAAGACGGTGTCGCTGGTGTAATTCTGATCCCCTTTCAGTGTTGAACCTTGCGCTACAGTCCAAGCCCAATGCACGCTTGATGAGAGAACACCGAATGAATAGTCATCCGCAAACGAGAACACCATGAGTTTCGAGTCTGCATGAATGTCACGGCTAACAAACTCAAAGATTGGTCGCTTTGACGTGCGCGAAAGAGCAATCCAACGAGAAACGCTGTTGATGGCGGCAATCGTTCCGGGCCGATAGTCATAGAACTGCCACCAGCGCTCTGCGATGCGAGTATAACGAGTTATGTCCTTACCCTGCGCTTTTTGTTCTGCCGCTGCCTTCGCAAGCACGACTGGCATAACACATTTCTTAACGCGCTCCCACGGCAAAGCATAAGTTCTGGCAGTGAATTGATCTCGCTTAGCGAAGTCAATGATCCACCGTGTCGGCCCGTAATCTTCGACTAAGTCACGACCTATCATGTATGGGAAGAGCACTTCTTTGTTCCGCGCATCGGCGTGAATCATCTCTGCGGCCACTTCTGGAGTTAGAAAGAAACCAGCATTCACCGGGTTCTGCCCGGTGAAACACTTCTTAGCCTTCTCATTTGCGTTGAGAACGTCGGCATTGCTGACGACGATGCCACTTCGCAAAGTTGACGGGATGTTATCAAGCTCCTCAATGTTCCACTCGCTTTCTATAGAATCACCATTCTGTGTGTAAAGCCGTTTGGTTCCTGTTGAGCCACCCTTTATCCAGTTGACGATTGAGACGTGAACTGCCGCCTCCCCACTCCAGACTTCGTGTGCCACCGCGTCAGTTATCACGCCTCCATTATTCACTACATAGTCGAGGCTCGCCTCGCGGCTTTCATTTTGGCGAATTGTCTTTGTGCCGACGAGTCCGGCGCGTCCACCTTGCGGCAGCGCATCATGCGCGAGACGAAACCAATGAGTGCAAAAGTCGGCCATCTTCGGCACGCCGGGGAAGCGGGCGTAAATCTTGTTCGCATAATCGTAGCCGTGTTCTTTCGCGATGTAGCGCGATCCCAAGTAAGGCGGATTGCCAATAATCGCTTCCGCTTTGGGCCATTCAGTAAACAGCGCATCACCGCAGATGATTTGTTTGTCGAGATTGTCGAGCGGGAGTGGTTTCTCCGGCAGTTCAAGTCCGTTGGCGTCCTGAAACTTTTGCGCCTCCATCAGTTCCTGCTCCTTGGCAAGCATGAGCGTTACCTTGGCGAGTTCCACGGCGAAGGGAAGGATGTCGAGGCCGAAGAACTGGTTCAGCGAGACAGCGCTTTCCAGCGGCTCAGCTTTGCTGACTTCACGCAGCCGCAGCAGAATCTCGCGTTCGAGACGCTTCAACTCGCGATAGGCGACGTAAAGAAAATTCCCGGAGCCGCAGGCGGGGTCGAGCACGCGGAAAAGTCGGATGTCACGCAGAGCTTCGCGGAGCTTGGTCACGGACTTGCCGCAGGCTTCGATGCGCTCGCGCCACGGGCGGACGATGGTGGGGATGATGACTTTCTGGATGTCCTGCT
>JAYVPW010000158.1:0-47710 GCA_043777315.1 Spartobacteria bacterium
GCCACTCCTCCCTCAACTACCGTTCCCCGGCCTCTTTCGAGGCCGACATCGCTCTCGCTAACTAAATCACTCTTGGTCCAAAAATGAGTGGCACCTCAAAACTCCGTTTGGGAACGCACTGAGGGGCGAAACTCCGTTTCGCAGCGGAGGAGGAGGCGTGCGGGGGCCAAGGAAGACGAAACAGAGTTTCGGGAGCTAGGGCGTTCCCAAACGGAGTTTGGGAACGAGGGGGAAGCAATCCGTCCTTTCGCGTCCTTTCGCGTCCTTTCGCGGACCAAAACCGGCTTTTTACACACATCTAAAGGACAGGGCGCGGAGGCGCTTAAAACGCATTTACGGTGAGCGTGAAGTGGAGGCCGTAGTCCTGGAGATTTTCGCCGTGGGCGAAGGTGTTCTTTTGGTTGATCGCGTAGCCCCAGTAGAGCTGCGCGGTCACGTATTTCGACGGGGTGAAGAGGACGCCGAGGCCGACGCTGGCGAGGGTTTCGGTGCGGTCGTCGATGGTGTTTTTGGGCGGCTTCGCGCCGAGGAATTCGACGCGGTCCCAGCCGATGCCGAAGTCGAAGAAAGGCGCGAGGGTGACGAGCGGGTTCTTCGCTTTGCCGCGCCAGACGGGGATGCGCGCCTCGATCGAGGCGAAGACGCCGTTGTCGCGGAGGAGGAGATTTTCGCGGTAGCCGCGGACGCTCTGCGCGCCGCCGAGGCTGTATTGTTCGAGGGAAAGGAGCGGGTCGTTGGTGAGCTGCGCGTTCACGCGGATGACCGCGAGATTATCCGTGTCGAAGAGTCGCCGGACGTACTGCCCCTGCCCCAGCCACGAGAAAAATTGCCCGTCGGGAGTGCGCCGCTGCGAGCCCGCGCCGGTGCCGCTGGCGGTGCCCATGCCGACATGCCGCGTGGCCTCGAATTCGTTGATGCCCAGGTTCAAAGTGGAGCGGAGCGCGAGGACGTGTTTCTGGCTGCGGTTCACGACTTCGAGCGCGAGGCGGAGGACGCTCACGCGCGTCTCGCCATCGACCGCGCCCGCCGAGAGCGTGAACGGCCGATTCAACAAAAACGTCTGGCTCCGCCGGTTGTCCAAAGTCAGCGAAGTGGAGACTTCCGTGTTCACGCTCTCCCACCACGGCTGCCGCAGCGTGACGCCGTATTGCTCGGATTTGCTCGTGATATTCAGCTCGGAAAACTGCTCCTCGACGATCGACGAATCATTCCGGCTCGCGTGGACCTCCAGCGTCGTGTGCCACGGCGTGATCGGGAAACGATACGAGCCCTCGAGGTTTTGCAGGTCGCTGAATTCCCACCGATCGGCCGTCTCCGCGACGGCGTGCGCCGCGCCCCATTTCAGGAAAAGCGGGTCGCTGTGGCCGGTGAGATTCAGGTCGGCGGCGGAGACATCGACGATCTCGGAGCCGACGCTCGGGGGCCGGCGGTTGCTCACTTCCACGCCGAGGCGAAAGGGCTGCACCTCTTTCACGTCCGCTTTCAAAATGCTCTCGCCCGGCTTCCCGCCCGGCATGAGCTCGGCATTGATCTGCCGGATATTCGGATCCTGCCGCAGCAGTTGGAGGCCCTCTTTGAGGTTGTTGAAATTGAGTGGCTTGCCCGCGGCACGGCGGAGTTCGTGGCGCAGCCACCACGGGCGCATCCAGAAATATCCGCTGAGTTCGATCGACGTGAGCCGCCCCTCGATCACCTCCAGCGCGATGACGCCGTCTTTCAAATCCTGATCCGGCAGCACCGCGCCGGAGTTGATGTAGCCCGCCTCGACATACTTCGCCGTCACCGCCTGCCGCGCCTCCTCGAGCTCCGAGCTCGTCACTTCGCGGTTGGAAAAAGGGGCGACTGCCTTTTGCAGCGTGCGCGTGGAGATGACGTGATTGCCTTTGAAAACAAATCGCTTCACCTGCACTCGCAGCGCGGAGGCGAGCCGCCGCTCATCCGCCCAACCCGGCGCGAGCGCGGGGAGCACCGGCTCGAAGACGAGCGGCTCCAAATGCAACTTGAACGGTGTCGCGATCGGCCCCGCTCCATCCGCCGCGGTCGGTCGCGGTGTGAGCACGATTTCATCCGGCATCAATGCCGGCGGCTCGACGCCCGCAGGCTCGGGATTGGCGGGCAACGGCTCGACCATCGGCAGCGGTTCTTTGTTCGGCGACTGCTGCGCCCGCGCGACTGGCGCGAGCGCGCAGAGCAGCACGGCGGCGCGCAGCGTGTGGATGGGGAACTTCACGCGCGGGAATGTGCGCAGCCGGCCCGCGCAAATCCAGCGCGCAACGCGCCAAGCCGGAGCTTGGAACCCACGGGATGACATTTACGGTTCCGCGATGAATGCCGATGCGCTCCAGCACTTGAGCAAACGCTGCAAGGTCATGCGGCGTCTGATCCGCGAACACGGTCCGTGCACGCTGGTTCCGGAGGGCGCGCGGTCGCCGTTCGAGTCGCTCGTTCGCGCCGTCGCGCATCAGCAACTGCACGGCGCGGCGGCGGAAGCAATCCTGCGCCGGTTCGTCGAATTGTTCCCGACGGCGCGACGCTTTCCCGCCGCCAAGCAACTCGCGTCCGTGACGGACGAAGCGTTGCGCGCCTGTGGTTTCTCCCGCCCAAAAATCGCGTCGCTGCGCGACATCGCGGCGAAGACGATTTCGCGTGTCGTCCCGAGTTCGGCGGCGATTGGGAAATTGAGCGACGACGAAATCGTCGAGCGGCTGACTGCGGTCCGCGGCGTCGGCCGCTGGACCGTCGAGATGATGCTCATTTTCAAACTCGGCCGCCCCGACGTTTTGCCCGCCGACGATTTCGGCGTGCGGAATGGCTACCGCGTCGCGTTCGGCCTCGCCGAAATGCCGACGGTGAAAGTGCTGCTCGCCGCGGGCGAAAAGTGGCGGCCGCACCGCACCACCGCGGCGTGGTATCTCTGGCGCGCAGCCGATGCCGCTCGTCCGAAGAAGATTCCCAAATGATCGTGCAATCCTCAGCAGACCGGCTCGCCGCGATCCGTGCCGCAGAGCCAGCGGAGGGGCTTTTCGCCGACAAAGATTGGCTCGTTTCACCCGAGCCATTTGCGATCGATGCGCGCCTGCACGAGCAACTCGAAAAGCTCGGCCACAGGCTCAATATTTTCACCCGCGCCTGCAACGAGCTCTACCACCGCAGCGTCGCGGGAAAACAGCCCGCGTGGATCGCGGATTATCTCGATCGCGGGAAGCCGCCGGAGTTGATCGAGTTCGCGCGGCGCAAAGAATTTCGCAACGACGTGCCGCTGGTCATCCGCCCCGATTTGGTCCTGACGGACGAAGGTTTCACCATCGCGGAAATCGACAGCGTGCCGGGCGGCATCGGCCTCACCGGCTGGCTGAACCAAACCTACGCCGGGCTCGGCTTCGACGTGATCGGCGGCGCGCGCGGGATGATCGAGGGCTTCGCCGCGATCGCTCCGGGTGCGGATATTTTGGTCTCGAACGAAGCCGCGACTTACCGCCCCGAAATGGAATGGATCGCAAGGGAACTCGCGAACGGGACACGCGTTTGCGAAGCCGAAAACTACGAACGCCCCACGACGACGGCGGCGGTTTACCGCTTCTTCGAGCAGTTCGATTTCGCAAACCTCCCCAACCTCGCAGCCCTGATGCAATCAGCCTCCGCGGGCGATTTGAAGATCACGCCGCCGCTGAAACCATTCCTCGAGGAGAAGATGTGGTTCGCGCTTTTTTGGCTGCGGCCGCTGCGGGAATACTGGCGGCGCGAACTCGGCGAGCGGCATTTCCTCGAGCTGCAAAAACACATTCCCTACACGTGGATTCTCGACCCGACGCCGATCCCACATCACGCGGTGATCCCCGGATTGGAGATCAATGACTGGCACGAGCTCGCGCGTTTCAGCCAAAAAGAGCGCGACCTGATTTTGAAAATCAGCGGCTTTTCCGAGCGCGCGTGGGGCAGCCGCAGCGTCGTGCTCGGCTCCGATGTCTCGCAGGGCGACTGGCAATCGACGGTCGAAAACGGGCTCGCGGAATTCGACCACCACCCGCACATCGTCCAGCGCTTTCACAAAGGTCGGATCGTCGAGCAGCCGTTTTTCAACTCCGCCACCGGCACCGTCGCAACAATGCGCGGGCGCGTTCGCCTCTGCCCGTATTACTTCGTCATCGAAGGCAAAGCCGAACTCAGCGGCGCGCTCGCGACCATCTGTCCCGCCGACAAAAAACTCCTCCACGGAATGAAAGACGCGATCCTCGCGCCGACCCGGATCGGGTAGCGCACGCGCCCTCGCGTGTTGCCGATGGCACCCTCGCCAGCGTCGGTGGGGAGGCGTGTTTGCTCACCGGGCTGCCGAGGATATTTTGGCGAGGCCGCCAAAAATCACACGCCAAGGCGCGTGCGCTACCCATTCGCTACGCCCGTTTGCGCGCGCGCTTTTTTGCGGCACCTGAAACCAACCGGGTGATGTTCCCGACCGCGACAATGGAGTAGTGGATCTCGTCCGAATAAACGAAAACCGTTTCATTGCCCGGGGTGATCAAAAGGTAATCGGGATGCTTCACGAAAAGCTCTTTCCCGTCGCTCGTGCAGACGGTGTACGGCTCGAACGGACTTGCGGCCTGAAGTTTTCGGATGTGCTCGGCGATCATGCTTTTCGATCTCGCACAACGCCGTCCGATTGACAAGCGAGCGCCTACGCGAGGCAGCCTTCGATCTGCGCGCGGAGGCGCGGCTCGTCGAGCTGCTTGCCGATGAAAACGAGCTGGCTGCTGCGCGCCTCGCCTTTTTCCCAGAGCCGATCCCACAAAATGGTGAAACGATTGTTCACGCCGTGGAAGATCGCGCGGCGGGGATTTCCCTCGATTTGCAGGAAGCCTTTCGAGCGGAAAATCTGCTCCTTCACCGAAAGTTCCTGCACGAAATGCTCGAACTTCTCGACGCTGAACGGGCGCGCGAACTCGAAGGAGATCGAGTTGATTTCGTGGTGATGCCGCTGGTTGAGTTCGTTGAGAAATTCGGGATCGACCGCGAGCTTCTGGTCGAGGTTGAAGGCGTTCATGTCGAGCAACTCCTTCAGGTTCACCTGCGACTGATTCGTGCGGAAAATCTGCGCGTGCGGATTGAGGTCGCGCATCGTCTCCTCGGTGCGGGCGAGGTGCTGTTCATCGACGAGGTCGGTCTTGTTGAGCAGGACGAAATCGGCCATCGCGATCTGCTCGCGCGCGGTTTCGACGTCGGCCATTTGCTTTTCGATCTGCTCGGCATCGACGACCGTGATGATCGAGTCGAGGCGGACGAGTTGCTGGAGTTGCGGGATATTCAGAAAGGTCTGCGCGACCGGTCCGGGGTCGGCGATGCCGGTCGTTTCGATGAGCAAATAGTCGAAGCCGCCGCGCTTGATCAGCTTCTGCACGCCTTGCACGAGATCCTTGCGGATCGTGCAGCAGACGCAGCCGTTGTTCATCTGCATGATCTCCTCCTGCTGGTTTTCGACGAGCATCCCATCGATTCCGATCTTGCCGATTTCGTTCACGATCACGGCGAATTTGTAGCCGTGCTGTTGCTTCAAAATGTAATTCAGCAGCGTCGTTTTTCCGGCTCCGAGGAAGCCGGTCAGGATAGTCACGGGGACAGGGCGGGCGGTCATGATTTTGAAAAAGGAGCGGTGATGGGTGGAAAGAAAACTGGCGGTCCGAGTCGAGACCCGGACCGCCAGCGGAAAACTTTTACGAGTCGCGGACTAGCGCTTTTTCTTGAGCAGCGGCAGGCCGGTCTTCGTGTTCTCGGAGACTTCGTAGCCTTCCGGCAGCGCGTCGATCGCGCCTTCCTTGGCCTCGCCGCCGAAGTAATAAAGCATCACTCTCTGCCCGCCTTTCAGCTCCTGATTGCGGGAGTGGAGGAAGTAGGTCTTGCCGGATTTTTGGCTGACAACGCTGAATGACATAAACGTGGAGGTGAAAGGTTGAGAGGCTGCGGCTCAGATCAATCCGGCACCTTTTAGAGTCGCGAACGCACCGTTTTTCGTGACGGTTTTCATCGCACGAGCCGTGAGCTTCACGCGGACGAATTTTTTCAGCTCGCTGACCCAGATGCGCTTGCTCTGGAGGTTCGGGTAAAAGGTGCGCGAGACGACCTTCGTGACGTGCTGGCCGATGCCGCCTTTTTTCTTGGCCAGACCGCGGCGGTGAATGATGGAGCCCTTGGTCGGGCGGGCTTGGGTGACGCTGCAAACTTTGCTCATAAAAATAGGGATCGTGGTTGGCGAAGGGCGGGGACGATGGAGGCGTGGGCGGGAGTGGTCAAGGGAGATTTGCGGCTATTCCAGCGCGGCGAGATCGGCGTCCACCATGATGCGAACGAGGTCGTGGAATTTGGTCGCGGGTTCCCAGCCCAGCACCGCTTTCGCCTTCGCGGGATCGCCGATGAGGAGGTCCACTTCGGCGGGGCGTTCGTAGCGCGCGTCGTATTTCACGCACTCCTGCCAGTCGAGCCCGACGTGGCGGAACGCCTCCTCCACGAACTCGCGGACGGTGTGCGTTTCATTCGTCGCGAGGACGTAATCGTCGGGCGTTTCCTGCTGCATCATCCGCCACATGCCCTCGACGTATTCCGGCGCGTAACCCCAGTCGCGTTTCGCGTCGAGATTCCCGAGGTAGAGTTCTTTCTGTTTGCCCTTTTTGATCGCCGCGACCGCGCGCGTGATTTTGCGCGTGACGAAGGTCTCACCGCGCCGCGGGCTTTCGTGGTTGAAAAGAATGCCGTTGCTCGCGTGCATCCCATAGCTCTCGCGGTAGTTCACCGTCGCCCAATACGCATACACCTTCGCCACCGCGTACGGACTGCGCGGCCAGAATGGCGTGGTCTCGGTCTGCGGCACCGCCTGCACTTTGCCGAACATCTCGCTCGACGAAGCCTGATAAAACCGCGCCTTCACCTTCGCCTCGCGGATCGCTTCGAGAATGCGGATCGTCCCGAGTGCCACGACATCGCCGGTGTATTCCGGGATGTCGTAACTCACTCGCACATGGCTCTGCGCGCCGAGATGATAGATCTCCTCGGGGCAAACCCGGTCGATCAGCCGCGTGAGATTCAGCGCATCGGCGAGGTCGCCGTAGTGCAGAAAAAGGCGGACGCCATTGACGTGCGGGTCGGTGTAAAGATGGTCGATGCGCGACGTGTTGAAGGTGCTCGCGCGGCGGATGATCCCGTGGACTTCGTAGCCTTTCGCGAGGAGCAGGTCGGCGAGATACGAGCCGTCCTGGCCCGTGATGCCGGTGATGAGCGCTTTTTTCATGTCGGGGTTTTCGGTTCGCGTGTCGGGAGTGCGCGCGAAAAAGTGGGCGCTTTTCTAGGCTCCGGGCGCACTGGCGCAAACATCTATTCCCGGAAATTCTGCATTTCCAAAATCACGGGATCGCGGAAGCAAAACGGGCGGCGGCGCAGGAGTCGGGTGCGGATTGGCGGCTAGGAAAAAACCGCCGCGAGGAACTCTTGCCAAGCCCGCGCCCGGAGTGCCTGAGCCTCCGCCCGCTGGCGGGCGGCGTCGGCGCGGCTGTCGAGCAACGTTTCCATCAACGCGATTTGGTCGGCGGGTTTGGGAAGAATGATTTCCAAATCCCGGACATCGGCGGAGCCGATCGCGTAATTTCCAACCGCCGTGCGGGTGACTGATTCGATCTGTGCGCGCATCGTCGGCGATTGCAAAACGCGCCAGAGGAATTCGGGAAGCAACCCTTCGCGGACGATGCGCACGCGGATGAGCTTGTCGGGAAAGATCATGTCGGGGAGCGATTCCGTCACGAGCGCAGACATGCCCACGTAGCGAAGCGTGCCATTGACTCGGCACATCAGAACGTCGCCAGCACGCAGGCTGAATCTTTCGCGCACTTCGGGAGTGTCGAAGGCAAATTTGCACTCAGCCGGACGGAACGAACCTCGTGTCACCGCGCTGATTTTCAGAACCTGAAGCGCAGTCGCGGCGGGTGATGGGCTCGCGGAACATCCGTGAGTGACTTCCACGTAGTCGCCGAGGGAGACCGCATCTTCGCTGGACGCGGCCTGCTGGGCGAGTGCGCTGACGCGAGCCACACGTTGAAGGATGCCCTCGTGGCTCCAGCGGTCGAGGTCGCGGAAGCGGGCGATTTGGAAGGGGCGGCGGGGCAGGTCGGGCGGCGGGGTGAGGCCGAGCGCGGCCTCAAAAGTTTGCAGGCCGAGCCGCTCGGTTGCCGCTGCCTGCTGCTCCAGCGCGGTCGCGGCGGCGAGGGCGCTCTCGTATTTCTCCACGAGCGCGCGTTGTTCGTCGGGTGTCGGGAGGGGAATTTCCAAGTCCTCGAAATCTTGGAGCTTCACCTCTTTGCGTCCGTCCGCGCCGGACTTGTTCGAGGCGAGCCACTCTTTCACCTGCGGGCTCTGAACGAGGAGGCGGAAAAAGAACGGATGCACCTTCAGCTTGTCAGGCTCGTAAACCGCGAAGTGCGTCGTCACGGCGACATCGCTCCAGTCGTCGGGCAACAGCCCGACGGCGGCATTCTTCAAGTCGATCTTGGACAGCACCACATCGCCGGGATGTGCCCGTTGCATCTCGAGCGTGTATTCCCGCCCGACCTTCATCTCGCGACGGCTGATCGAGCCATCGAAGTGAATGGAGATCGGAACCAAGTCGGCAAAGGCGACTTTCTTTCGATTGATGGTGTCACGCCGTCGGCGCAGAAAACTTCCGATCGGCGCGAGAGCGTGTCGTGTGACGTGAGAGGAAAGGTCAGCGCGCAGCACCCAATCCCAGCGATCCATTTCCGCCCAACGGCGAATCCGAACTGGCGGGCTCATGCGGCGGCAAACTGCGGCATCGCCTTTTCATCTGCGCCCGCTTTCACCCACGCGTCGAACTGCCGCCAGGCGGCGAGGACTTGCGGAAAGTCGTTCGGGACGTGCTCGCCGGTGTCGCCGGTGGAGGTGATGCCGGCGTGCCCGGGCGCGGCGGTGAAGACGGGGTAGTCGAAGGCGGCGCGCACTTGCAACCAGAGGGCGCGGGAGTGTTCGCGGTCGAGCTTGCGCAGGGCGACGCGGAGCTCGCGGCGCAGCTCTTCGCTCCGCTCGCCGTGGGCATCCGTCCACGCCGCCTCGAATTTCTGGCGCAGCTCGCGGAGCTTTTGCTTCGCGGCGGCGGCGTTCTTTTTCGCCTCTTTTTCGGTCGGCGGCGGGGTCTCCAGCGCGGGCTCGATCCAGATGGGACGCGCGATTTCGCTCTGGACGACACCGCGCGGATACGGCGGCGGCGCTTTCAGCTTCGGGCTCGGCAGGACGCGGCGCAGGCCGAGCGGCGCGGCGTCGTCGAGAATCTGCGCGAGCCCGGGATCGCCCGCAGTGGTGATGGCGGGTGCCGCGTCGGAGGCGAGCTGATTTCGCCGCACGGCGAAAAGAGGATCGTGGGCGGCGTGGGCCTCCGCCCAAAGTACTGACCAGTGCGCGGCATCGGCGGCGGTGAATTTTTGCAGGAAGAGGACGGAGGTCTTGGCCGAGGTGTCGGAGGCTTTGAAGACTTCCTCCGGCAGGGAGACGACGGCGAGGAGACGCGCGTGACCTTCCGCCCAGCGGCGGAGCCAGCCGAGGGAGGGGTTGTTGAGATTGCCGTCGGGCAGGACGATGCCGAGGCGTCCGCCGGGCTTCAGAAGCTGGAGGCAGCGCTCGAGGAAAAGGATTTCGGTGGCGCGGTTCGGCTTGTCTTTTCCGATCTCGAAAAGGTTCAGGATTTTCTCGCCCGCGGTCGCGGCGGCGGCGACGCGCCGGTGGCTGGCCTCCCACTGCTCGATCTCGCCGGCGTAGCGGGTACGGCAGTCGGTGAGGTAGCTGGGCCGCGAGGGGAGGCGGGTTTGCTCGCTGGAGCCGACTTTCTGGTCGTCGCCGACATTCGCGCCGAAGGGCGGATTGGTGATCACGAGATCGAAGCGGCCGGAGAAGATGCCGTTGATGTCGAGCAGGCCATCGTGGAAGTGGATGCCGCCGTGGCCGTCGCCGTGCATGATCATGTTCATCTTGGCGGTGCGGGCGGAGCGGGGCTCGGCGTCGGTGCCGTAGATGCGCGAGTGGGCGAGGGTGTGGACGCGGGAGCCGGTGAGCTCGGGATCGAGGGTGAGATTGAGCTCGGCAAAGGCGGCGTCGATCTTTTGCTCCTCCTCGTCGGGCGGCAGATTCAGCGCTTCGATCTCCTCGCGAGCGCGATCTTTTTTCGCCTGAATCTCCGCCTCGATCGCGCCGCGGATGTGCTCAAAAGCGCGGATGAGAAATCCGCCGGAGCCGGAGGCCGGGTCGCAGATGAGCTGGCCCTCGGCAGGGTCGAGGAGATCGACGATGAAGTTCACGACCGGCCGCGGGGTGAAGAACTGGCCGAGATTTCCGCGAAAGGTGGTGCCGAGAAATTTCTCGAAGGCGAGGCCTTTGATGTCGTCGCTGGTGGCGGAGAGATTGAAGCGCTGGAGCTCCTGGACGATGCGATGGAAGGTGTCGCCGGAGATGTCGAGGGCGTCGCGCTCGGAGAAGATTTCGTCGGTCGAGTAGTGGATTTTCGTCTGCTCGAAAAGCTGCTCGTGGACTTCCTTGTCGGTGGGCAGGCGGGTGGCGTGGCGCTGGTTCAGGAAGTCCACGCTGAAGGTGCCCCAAGTGCCGGTGCGCTCGATGTACATTTTGATGAAGAGCACCTTGGAGATGGCGTCGAAGGCGGCGCCGGGCTCCATTTTATGCACGTCGCGCAGGATGCTGTGGCACTTGAAAAGCAGATCCTGGAAGGTCTTGCGGTCGAAGACGCGGAGGCTGTTTTTGAGCTGCGCGATGCGCTTCGCGTTGCCCCAATCCTGCGCGGCCGGGAGCTCGTTGATTTGCACCAACTCGCCGGGAAAGCCGGGAGTGAGGGTGAAGATTTGGGTCTGCCGCTCGTTGTGCATGACGAGCAGCTCGGCCCCAGAAGCGCGGGCGTAGCTTTCGCCCTGGAAATAGTCGCGCGGGTGGATGTCGATGTGCTCGGCTTTGCATTCGACGACGATCTTCGGGGAGGGCTTGCGCTTCGCGTTTCGCTCCGCGGCGGTTTCCCAGATGACGATGTCGGCCTTCGGGCTTTTGTGCCCATGCTGCGTGCGCTGCTCATCGAGCATCTGCTCGAAGGCGTATCCGTAGTGCCCCTGCAGATGGAGGATGAAGGATTGGCGGACGGTTTCTTCGGGCTTGGGGTCGCGCCAGCCGCCGGTGCCGTGGTTCATCAGCGGGCAGAAAAGCCGGCCTTGCGCGTCGAGTCGTGGCTTGGGCAATCGCTCCGAGAGCGCTTCCTGAATGAGCGACGAAGGGTAGGCGTCCTTCGGATACGAGGTGGATGATTTCTTTGCGCGAGCCATGTGCAGCAGGCTAGCGAGGCCGCCGCCCGTTTGCCAATGAACGAGCTTCGCAGTCCGCTGCTGACTCGGCCCTCGAAGGCGCAAATCCTCGGATCACGAGTCGGCGAAGATCGTTCGTGGCGACTCTCGGTGGTCAGGAAATCGCAGGGGCAAGCAGGAGTTGCTGCTGCGCTGCAAGGAGTTCGGTGATGCCTTTTTTGCCGAGCGCGAGCATGGCGGTGAGCTGCTCTTGGGTGAAGGTCGTCTCTTCGCCGGAGCCTTGGACTTCCACGAATTGCCCGTCGTCGGTCATCACGACGTTCATGTCCACGCTGGCGTCTTTGTCTTCGAGATAATTGAGGTCGAGCAGTGCTTCGCCGGCGACGATTCCGACGCTGACCGCGCCGACGAATTTGGTGATCGGGTTGCGTTTGATCAGCTTGGCTTCGAGGAGCTTTTGGAAGGCGAGCGCCGCCGCGACGCACGCGCCGGTGATCGAGGCGGTGCGCGTCCCGCCGTCGGCCTGGAGCACGTCGCAATCGATGCACAGCGTCCGCGGCCCGAGCAGGTCGAGGTCGATCACCGCGCGGAGCGAGCGGCCGATGAGGCGCTGGATTTCCACGCTGCGGCCATCGAGCCGGCCTTTGGAAATGTCGCGCGCCTTCCGCTGCAAGGTCGAATACGGGAGCATCGAATATTCCGCCGTGATCCAGCCGCCGGCGACCTTCTGATCTTTCATCCACCGCGGCACCTGCTCCTCGATCATCGCGCTGCAAATCACGCGCGTGTCGCCGCTCGCCACGAGCACCGAGCCGGTGGAGTGCGGGGCGAAGTCGCGGATGAAAGAAATGGGGCGGAGTTGGTCCGGCGCGCGGCCGTCGAGGCGAGTCATAGGGCGCGGAAAGTAGGGAGCGGCGAAAGCGTCACGCGAGACTTTTCCGCTGCCTGATCCAGATGACTCTCGCAAAGACGCAAAGGCGCAAAGCGGGAGGGGAGGGGCGGAGTTCGAAGGTAAATGCGGCAGCGCGACCGCCTCATCAAGATGATGCAACCAGTCAACCCTTGCCTTTCCTCCTTTGCGGCTTTGCGCCTTTGCGAGAGTTCCTCTTTTCTCGCGCAGGTTCCGGAAAAATGCTCGGCGAGAGTCTTCGTCACGTCCGAAAAATGCCTTGCCCGCCGCCCTTCCGTTTCTATTCTCCGCATTCCCGATAGACAATGAATGCCGACCAAATCCTCGCCGTTAACGCGGAACTGCAAACCAAGACCCCGCTCGAAATCGTCCGCTGGGCTATCGCCCAAGCCGCCGGGCGCGCGATCGTTTCGACCAACTTCCGCCCGTATGAGGCCGTCATTCTTCACCTCGCCACGCAGGTTCAGCCCGACATTCCTGTCCTCTGGATCGACCACGGCTACAACAAACCGGCGACCTACGCGCACGCCGAGGAGTTGAAAAAACTGCTCGGCTTGAACATCAAGCCCTTCGTCCCGCGGATGACCGCCGCGCATTACGACGCGATCCACGGCGGCGCGCCGGACCCGACGCCCGAGAACGAGGAGCGGATCAAGGCGTTCAGCACCGTGATGAAGTTGGAGCCATTCCAGCGCGGGATGCGCGAGCTCGCGCCGACGGTTTGGATCACCGCCCTGCGCAAGGTGCAAAACCCCAACCGTGCGGGTCTCGACATCGTCAGCGCCGACGCGAATTTCGGCAGCTTGAAGGTCAGCCCTGTCTTCCACTGGAACGACAAACAGATGCACGAGTATTGCGAAGCGAACGGGCTGCCGAACGAGTGGGATTACTTCGACCCGGCGAAGGCCGACGAGAAACGCGAGTGCGGCTTGCACGCAGCTTGGGGCGGCGAGGCGGTGCGATGAAAAGCTACCACCTCGACCATCTCGAACATCTCGAGACCGAAGCGATCCACATCATGCGCGAGGTCGCCGCGGAATTCGAGCGGCCGGCGATCATGTTCTCCGGCGGCAAGGATTCCATCTGCCTCCTGCGCCTCGCGGAAAAAGCCTTCCGCCCCTCCGACATCCCGATGCCGCTCCTGAATGTCGATACCGGCCACCACTTTCCCGAGCTGAACACCTTCCGCGACCACCGCGCCGCCGAGCTCGGCGGGCGTCTCATCATTCGCAAAGTCGAGGACGCCATCAAAAGCGGCGTCGCCATCCCGACCCCCGGCGAGATCAGCCGCAACCGCCTCCAAATCCCCACGCTCCTCGCCGCGATCGAGGAGTTCAGCTTCGACTGCTGCATCGGCGGCGCGCGACGCGATGAGGAAAAGGCGCGCGCGAAAGAACGCTTCTTCAGTTTCCGCGACGCCTTCGGCCAGTGGGACCCGAAGAACCAGCGCCCGGAAATCTGGAACCTCTACAACGCCCGCATCAACCCCGGCGAAAACATGCGCGCCTTTCCCCTCTCGAATTGGACCGAGATGGACGTCTGGGAATACATCAAGCGCGAGCAGCTCGAAGTCCCGACCATTTATTTCAGCCACACGCGCAAGTGCGTCCGCCGCAGCGGCCAGTGGCTCCCCGTCACCGACCTCGTCCCTCCTCGGGAAAAAGAGGAAGTCCGCGAACTCGTCGTCCGCGTCCGCACCATCGGCGACATCATCAGCACCGGCATGGTCGAAAGCCCCGCCAACACCGTCGATGACATCATCACCGAGATCGCCGCCGCCCGCGTCACCGAGCGCGGCTCCCGTGCCGACGACAAATCCTCCGAAGCCGCCATGGAGGACCGGAAAAAAGCGGGATATTTCTAAGTTGTCTTGCAACATCCACGCGTTGTCTTACGCTTCTGAATTATGAACAGCACGATTACGATTCGTCTTCCTGAAGAACTTGCCGTTTGGATCGGAAAAATTGCGGAAACCACTGGGCAGACACGGAGCGAGGTTGTCCGTCTGCATTTGGAACATGCGCGGCTGGCCCGGGAAGAAAAGCCGTGGATGAAATTGGTCGGCTGCATGGAAGGTCCCCCCGATTTATCCATGCGCGAAGGTTTCGGTCCGCGATGAGGGCGATTGCGGACACCGGATTTCTGGTGGCCCTCCTCAACGCCCGAGATCAGCACCACGACTGGGCGCGCCAACTCGCCGGACAGGTCGATGACGCTCTGCTGACCTGCGAAGCGGTGGTCACGGAAGCGGCCTACCTGCTCAACAACAGCGGACTCGTCCTGCGCTTGGTCGCGAGTGAATTGGTGACACTCTCCTTCGACCTCGACGACCACATTCCCGAGGTCCAGGAACTTGCCACTCGTTACGCCGATCGCGGCCCCGACCTCTGCGATCTCTGCGTCGTGCGGATGAGCGAACTGTTTGCAGACCATGAAGTGATCACGACTGATCGCCGCGATTTCTCCGTCTATCGCCGCCACAAACGGGACGTCATTCCCTGCATTTT
This sequence comes from Spartobacteria bacterium, assembly GCA_043777315.1. Taxonomy (GTDB): domain Bacteria; phylum Verrucomicrobiota; class Verrucomicrobiia; order Chthoniobacterales; family Chthoniobacteraceae; genus CAIURC01. The sequence continues at coordinate 14,757 of JAYVPW010000158.1, forward strand.
TCCGCCCGAATAATCCGCCACATGCCCGCGTCTGCCCACCCCGTCGAAATCCTCCGCTTCAACACCTGCGGCTCCGTCGATGACGGCAAATCCACCCTCATCGGACGCCTCCTCTACGACTCCAAGAACCTCATGGAGGACCAGCTCGAAGCCCTCGAGCGCAGCGCCGACATCACCGGCGGCGGCCAGATCAACCTCGCCAACCTCACCGACGGCCTCCGCGCCGAGCGGGAGCAGGGCATCACCATCGACGTCGCGTACCGCTACTTCGCCACGCCGCGGCGCAAATTCATCGTCGCCGACACCCCCGGCCACGTCCAGTACACGCGCAACATGGTCACCGGCGCCTCCAACGCCAACCTCTCCATCGTCCTCGTCGATGCGCGCCAGGGCGTCATCGAGCAAACCCGCCGGCACACCTACATCGCCGCCCTCCTCGGCATCCCGCACGTCGTCATCGCGGTGAATAAAATGGACCTCGTCGGCTGGAGCGAAGAGCGCTTCCTCGAAATCCGCGACGCCATCGAAGCCTTCCTGCCGAAGCTCGACGTTCTCACCGACGTCAAATTCATCCCCATCAGCGCCCTGAATGGCGACAACGTCGTCGAGCCCTCGCCCCACACCCCCTGGTACGCCGGCCCTCCCCTGCTCGACTACCTCGAGACCGTCCACATCGCCAGCGACTGGAATCTCTCCGCCCTCCGCCTCCCCGTCCAGTGGGTCAACCGCCCCCACAACCCCACCGACCCCCAGCTCCACGACTTCCGCGGCCTCAGCGGCCAGCTCGCCGGCGGCATCGTCCGGGTCGGCCAGGAAGTCATGGTCCTCCCCTCCGGCATGAAAAGCACCGTCGCCGAAATCCGCCTCCTCAGCGGCCCCATCGACGAAGCCTTCTCCCCCCAGTCCATCACAATCCGCCTCGCCCACGACCTCGACGTCTCCCGCGGCGACATGATCATCGGCCTCGAAAACCTCCCCGGCATGGCCAGCGACCTCCGCGCCCGCGTCTGCTGGATGAACCCGCGCCCCCTGCAAAAAGGCAAAAAGTATTTCCTCAAACACACCACGCAAACGGTGCAAGCCGTCGTCACCAGCCTCGACCACCGCATCGACATCCAGACCTTCGAGCCCGAGCCCGCGCCCGACGCCCTCCAGATGAACGACATCGGCGAAATCCGCCTCCGCACCTCCCGCCCCCTCATCTTCGACGGCTACACCGCCAACCGCCTCACCGGCTCCTTCATCCTCATCGAGCAAGGCAGCAACCAAACCGTCGCCGCCGGCATGCTCTTCCCCCCCCTCGAAGCCGTCCGCCCCGAGTACGTCGATTTCGCGATCTAGGAGAAAAGGGCGTCTCAGAAAAGGGCCGAGCCTTGGGGGAGAAAGCCGCGTCTCCCGGCGGCGCCCCCTTCCTTCCGGTCATCTTGAGCGCAGCGCAGCGCAGTCGAAAGACCTCTTACTTCTCCCCGATGCGCGCGCGCCTCGCGGAGAGGGAAATAGTAAGAGGTCCTTCGACTGCGCTTCGCAAAGCCGAAGCTCCGCTCAGGATGACCCGGAAGCAAGACGCGTCTCCGGCATGGTAGGGCGACCGCCCCGGTTGCCCGGCGGGGGCAGGTTCACCGCCACTGTCAGATCCCTTCCCGCCGACTTCGACCCCTCCGTAGCAGGCCTTCCGCCGCCTCTTATTTTGGCGCGGATGACGATCGCGATCCTCGCCGGGCTCTACTTCGCCGTCTTCGCGAGAAAATGAAATCGGCGGTGGAGCATTCAAATGAGGACACCCCTTCCGCTCCCAAGTTGCGCTGCGGAATCTGAGCCGGTAAAAGCGACGATGAATCGAGCTCTCGATCCCCAAAAAAAAGGCGCGGTGCTCTGGCTGACGGGGCTGAGCGGGGCGGGGAAGAGCTCGATCTCGCGCGGGCTGGCGCGGGAGCTGGCGGCGCTCGGCGTCCGGGCGCAGGTGCTCGATGGCGATAATGTGCGGCGGCGGCTGTGCCGCGATCTCGGCTTCAGCCCGGAGGATCGCGCGGAAAATATCCGGCGGGTGGCCGAGGTCGCGCGGCTCATGGCGGAGGCGGGGCTGGTGGTGATCGCGGCGTTCATCTCGCCCTACCGCGCGGACCGGCAGCGGGCGCGGGAGATCGCGACGGAGGGCGGACTGCTCTTCGTGGAAATCCACATCGCCGCGCCACTCGCGGTCTGCGAGACGCGCGATGTGAAGGGGCTCTACGAAAAGGCGCGCGCCGGGGAGATCGCGGACTTTACCGGAATCAGCGCGCCCTACGAAGCGCCGGAGAACGCCGAGATCACCCTGCCGACCGACCGGCAGACCGTGGCGGAATCCGTGGCGGAAGTGCTCGCGTGGCTGCGCCCGCGGCTCGGGTAAGGGCGCGGAGATGGGAGCGCCGGCCGGAATGGCGGGAGGCGCGCGCTCGTTCCGGTCATCTTGAGCGGAGCGATAGCGCAGTCGAAAGACCTCTTACTTTTCCCCCGAAGAAGCACGCGCATCGCGGAAGGGGAAAAGTAAGAGGTCCTTCGACTGCGCTTCGCAAAGCCGAAGCTCCGCTCAGGATGACGGGATGGGGCGCGCTTCGCGCCTTGGCGCGCGGCGCGAAACCGCTCACCTTCCCGCCATGCACCGCCTCCTCCTCGCCCTCGCCCTTTTCACCACCGCGCCCCTTTTCGCCCAAACCCCCGCGCCGCCGCCGCCGCCGACTGCCGCCGCCGCGCCCGCGACCCGGCCGATCTTCCGCGCGAAACTGCCCGGCGGCATCTACGAGGTCGCGACCAGCGCGATGATCGCGGTGAGCCAGCACGAATACGTCGTCGATGTCGCCGCGCGCGTGACGGAGGTGAACATCGACACCGCCGGCTCGATGCTCGTGCGCTTCTATTTCCTCGAGCCGAACGCGCCCAATGCGCCGCTCGGCATTGCGACTTCGGCGCTGGAAAAGGCGCAGGATCTCCTCACCCAGGCCGGCGACAAAACCGGGCAGGATGTCTGGAAGAAGGTGCTGAAAAGCTACCCGACGACCACGCACGCGCGGACCGTGGAATTCCGCGTCGCGAGCAAGGACGACCTCACGAAAATCTTCGCCGCCGCGGACGAGGCTTTCCGCCTGCAGAAGGCGATGTCGGTGACGATCGAGTAGCGCGGCGGGCTGCTTCCTCCGGTCATCCCTGAGCGCAGCGCCAGCGGAGTCGAAGGACCTCTTCTGATTTCCCCCCATCGCGCGCGCGCACCGCGGAGGGGGAGAAGTAAGAGGTCCTTCGACTGCGCTTCGCAAAGGCGAAGCTCCGCTCAGGATGACCGGAACGATCTCCGGCCCACCCGCCTTTCCGCTTCCCAAGCGCGCGCCTTCCCGCTTCCATCTGCGCCCCATGCCGCCCGCCGCCCGCCCCGCAAAAAATCCGTTGAAAGCCAAGTATCGGCGGATCGTTTTGAAGGTCAGCGGCGAGGCGCTGCGCGAGCCCGGCAGCGGCGATGTCATCTCCCCGCAGATCGTCGGGAAGATCGCGCAGCAGATCAAAGAGGTCCACGACATGGGCGTCCAAATCGCCATCGTCATCGGCGGCGGGAACATCTGGCGCGGCCTTTCCGCGAGCCATCGCGGGATGGAACGGACGACCGCGGATTACATGGGAATGCTGGCGACGGTGATCAACGGGCTCGCGTTACAAAGCCAGCTCGAGCAGGTCGGCCTCGCCACGCGCGTGCAGACGGCGATCCCGATTCAGAGCGTCGCCGAGCCGTTCATCCGGCGGCGCGCGATGCGGCATCTGGAGCTCGGGCGGGTGGTGATTTTCGTCGCCGGCACGGGCAATCCTTTTTTCTCCACCGACACTACCGCGGCGCTGCGGGCGAGCGAGATTTCCGCGGAGGTGATTTTGAAAGCGACGAAGGTCGATGGCATCTACACGGCCGATCCTTTCAAAGATCCGAAGGCGAAGAAATACGACCAGATCACCTACAGCGACGCGCTCGACCAGCGGCTCTCGGTGATGGATTCGACGGCCTTCACGCTCTGCATGGATAACAAAATCCCGATCGTCGTGTTCGACATGATGACCGAGGACAACATCAAAAACGTGGTGCTCGGCAAGAAGGTCGGCACGCTCGTTTGCGACCGCTCGCTTTGATTTATGGACCCTGACGAAATTGTTCTCGAGACGGAGGCCACGATGGAAAAAGGCTTCGAATATATGGTGCACGAGTTCGCCGCCGTGCGGACCGGCAAGGCCTCGCCCGCGCTCGTGGAAAACATCGACGTCGTGGCCTACGGCACGTCGATGAAGCTCAAGCAACTCGCGCTGATCACGACGCCGGAGCCGCGTCTGCTGGTGGTCCAGCCCTTCGATGCCTCCACGCTGAAGGACATCGAAAAGGCGCTGAAAGAGTCGAAGCTCGGGATCAATCCCGCGGTCGATGGGAAGATCATTCGGCTGCCCATCCCGCAGCTTTCCGAGGAGCGGCGCAAGGACCTGATGAAGGGGATCAAGCAGATGGCCGAAGAGGCGCGCGTCCGCATCCGCTCGGCCCGCCGCGAGGGGATCGACACGATCAAGAAGGGCGAGAAAGACGGCGACGTGAGCGAGGACGCGCTGGTGAGTTACGAGAAGGAAATCCAGAAACTCACCGACGGCTTCGTGAAGAAAATCGATGAGTCGCTGTCGGCGAAAGAGGCCGACATCATGAAAGTCTGACCGATGAAAAAGCTCCTCGCCCTCACCGTTTTCGCGCTCACCGCGCTCGCTTCCGCGGAGACGATTCGCCCCGCGGCGGACTTCACTTTCCCTGCCGCTGGCAACCGCAACGCTACCCTGCGCAGCCTCCGCGGACAGGCCGTCGTGCTGCTCGTGGCCGACTCACCGGACCGGCGCACGTTCAAAAAGCAGCTCCGAAATCTGGAGGACATCTACCAGCAGTTTGCCAGCAAGCAGGTGGTGTTCGTTGCCGCGCTGAAGAACGGCGCGGGGCCGATCAAATCGGACATCCCGTTCATCGTCGTGAACAACGGCACCGCCGTCGCCGCGGCCTACGGCGCGGAGAAAGACTTCACGCTCGCGATCATCGGCAAGGACGGAAACGTCGATTACCAGACCGGCAAAGTTTGCACCGGCGAGCGCGTCCGCGACGTGGTGCAGAACTCTTTCGCCGTCCAGGCCTCCGCGCGAAAGTGAGCGCGGCGATGCGCATCGCCGTCATCGCCGACACGCACGATCGCCTGCCGAAGCACGTCCTCGACTCGATCGCGAGTGCCGATGAAATCTGGCATCTCGGCGATGTCTGCTCGCCCGCGATCCTCGGAAAAGTCGCGCACCTCGGACGCCCGCTGCGCGTCGTTCGCGGCAACTGCGACGCCTGCCTCGACTGGCCGCTGACGCTCGAATTTGAGCTGGAAGGCTTCCAAATCCGCCTCGTCCACATCCCCACCCGCACCGCGCCCACCGGCTGCGACCTCCTCCTCCACGGTCACACCCACGTCCCGCGCAACGAGATGGTCGGCGCCACGCGCTTCTTCAATCCCGGCTGCATCACCCGCCCGAATCTCGGCGCGCCCGCGAGCTACGCGTGGCTGGAACTCGAGCCCGGCAAGCCGGTGCGATGGACGCTCGAACTCGTCCGCCGGGAAGCGCCCCAGCCGTCATCTTGAGCGCAGCGCAGCGGAGTCGAAAGACCTCTTACTTTTCCCCAAGTCGCGCGCATCCTCCGGGGAGAAGTAAGAGGTCCTTCGACTGCGTTTCGCTGGCGCTACACTTCGCTCAGGATGACCGGAAGGGGGTTTCGCTGCTCCGGGAAAGAGACGCTCCGCCACTACCGCACCAGCCGGGCGACGTCCATGCCGACCATGCACATGTCGTCCTCGAATTCCTCTTTGCCCGCGAACGCCCGCACGTCGGCGAGCAGCGCGTCGAACATCTCGGGTGTCGGTTTCGCGGCGTGTTTCGACACGGCATCGAAGAGCTGCTCCTTGTCGAAAAACGAGCCGTCGGGCGACTCCACTTCGTAGAGTCCGTCGGTGTAAAGCATCACCATGTCGCGCGCGACGAGCGGACGGGAAAGGAGCGTGTAGGTCGAGGTCTCGAAGACGCCCAAGGCCGGTCCCGGCTTGTTTTCCAGCCCCATCGGCTCGACGACGCCGGTGCTGCGGCGAACGTGAAACGGCAGCGGATGACCCGCATTCGCAAAGCGGATTTCGCCCTTCGCCACATCGACGACCATGTAAAAGGCCGAGGCAAAAAGCGGCGTGAGCGTCTGCTTCAAAATCGCGCAGAGGCTCTCGTTCATCGCCGTGAGAAATTGCGCCGGTTCGACCGCCGCATCTTTCAACTCCTCGACCAATCCGCGGATGATCGCGGTGACCAGCGCCGCGCGGACGCCGTGCCCCATGACGTCGCAGATGAACACGCCCGCCGTCGAATCCGAGAGCGCGAGGATGTCGAAGAAATCGCCGCCGAGATCGGTCGTCGTGAAGTAGCGGTGGCAGAACTGCACCGCGCTCTGCTCCGGTGAGGAGCGCGCGGGAAAGACGGGATAATGCCGCGGCAGAAACGCGGTCTGCAGCTCGCGCGCGAGATCGAGGTCCGCCTGCATTTCGGCGTTTTTCTCGCGGAGCTGCAGGGCCTGCACTTCGAGCGTTTCCTTCGCCTGACTGAGCTCCATGTTTTTCTGCACTGCGGTCTCGTAGGTCGAGAGCAGCAGGTCGATGGAATGGATGCGCTCGGAGGTGAGCTGGTACTTGTGCCCGGCGAAATAGATTTCGGTCCCCTGCTTGTTCCCGTGCCGTCGGCGGAGCTCCAGATTCGCGAGGACATACTGGATGCGCGAGAGCAGGAACTCCTCGTTGTACGGCTTGACGATGAAGTTGTTCGCACCGCACTCGAGGCCCTTGAGGATGTCTTTCGGGTCGGAAAGCGAGGTCAGCAAAATGACGGGCAATTCCTTCAGCCGAGGGTCGTCCTTGATCCGCGCGCAAAGCTCGTAGCCATCCATTTCCGGCATGTTGATGTCGGTCATCACGAGCGCCGGAAGATCACCCGCGAGCGCAGCGAGGGCCTCGCGTCCGTTGCGCGCGACGGTGACCACGTAATCGTGGCGCACGAGGACGTGGCGCAACTTGAGCGCCTGCGTCGGGCTGTCCTCGACGATGAGAATCGCGGCGTGATGGGGCAGGCTGTCTTCGAAAGCGCTCATGCGATTTTAAACATCAGGGTCACGACGGCGCCGCCTTCGTCGTGGTTGCGGATTTCGATGCGACCGCGGTGCAGGTCGATGATTTTCTTCGCGACGGTGAGGCCGAGGCCCATCCCTTTTCCGGTCGGCTTGGTGCTGAAAAACGGCTCGAAAATTTTCCCGAGATCACCCGCCGGGATACCGCTACCGGAGTCGCGAATCTCGACGACCGCCACCTCCTCGCCGCTGCGAAAGCTCGCGCCGCCGCGGTTGCCGGCGTCGAAATCGACGTCCGCCGCGTCGAGCTTTTTGACGAAGCTCCGGATCGTCAGCGTGCCGCCGTCCGGCATCGCGTGGCCGGCATTCGTGAACACGTTCACGAAGACCTGCTCGACCTTCGGGACATCGAAATGGGACGGCGGCAAATCCGCCGCGAGCTCCGTGACGACCTTGATTTTCTCGCGCGCAAAATCATCCGCGAGGAGGACGAGCGCGCCGTGGACGATTTCGTTCACGCTCGTCGCCTGCATCCCGAGTTCACGCGGCGACGCGAGATCCATCAGCCCGGTGATGACGCCGTTCGCGCGGCTCACGGCCTCGCTCATTTCGCCGAGAATCATTTTCGCGTCGTCCGAAATCGTCTCAGCCGCGAGGAAGCCGAGACCCATTTCCATGATCGCCAGCGGGTTCCGCACCTCGTGCGCGACGCCCGCCGCGAGCCGCCCGACGCTCTGGAGTTTTTCCGCTTCGATGAGCTGCGCCTGCGCGGCTTTGAGCGCGTCGTGCGCGGCGATGAGTTCGGTGTTCGTCATCACCGCCGTCTCGTAGGTGGAGAGCAGGAGGTTCAAAATCTGGCGTCGGTCGGAGTTGATGAGATACCTTTCGCCCGCGAAAAAAATCGGGATTCCGCCGCTGTCGGAGCCGGCGCCGCCGAACTCGCGATTGGCCAAAATCGCATGCACGCGCGCGAGCAGAAACGCCGGATCGTACGGCTTCACGACGAAATTATCCGCGCCGCATTCCAGCCCGCGAATGATGTCCTGCGGCGCGTTGAGCGAGGTGAGAAGGATGACGGGGATCGACCTGCGCGCCGGGTCGGACTTGATGCGCGAGCAGAGTTCGTAGCCGTCCATCTCGGGCATTTGGATGTCGGTGATGACGAGCGCGGGCGTGAATTTCTCCAGCGTGTCGAGAGCGAGGCGACCGTTCTTTCCCGTGGTCACACGGAAGCCCTGCTTTTCCAAAATGCTGCGGAGGAGCAGCGCCTGGGTCGCGCTATCCTCGGCGATGAGGACTTCGAGTGGCGGAGCGGTTTCGGGGTTCATCGCGCGGGGGAGGACGATCGGTTTTTGACGAGAAGGGCGAGCGCCGCGGCGATCCGCTCGGGCGGGAGGACGTGGACCGCGCCGCCGAGATTCACGGCCTCGCCGGGCATGCCGTGGACGACGGAGCTTTCCTTGTCCTGGGCAAAAGTGACCGCGCCCCGGTCGCGCATGTAGCGCAATTCCGCCGCGCCATCGCGCCCCATTCCCGTCAGCAGGATGCCGACCGCTTTGTTCCTGAAAACCTCGCCGACCGAGCGAAACAAACAGCAGACCGCCGGCCTCAAACCGTTCTCGTGCGGGTCGGGCACGCACGAGAGTCTCCCCATTTTCCCGACCCGCATCTGCATGCCATCGGGCGCGAGATACGCGTTCCCGGCCAAGGGGCGCTCGCCGTCTTCCGCGATGTGAATGGGCAGTCCGCTCGTCTTGCTGAGCCACTCCGCGAGGCCCGGCAGGAAGCCCGCGCTGATGTGTTGCACGACCAAAATCGGCACCGGAAAAGGCTTCGGGAGCGCGGCGAAAATGGTGTGCAAAACGGGCGGCCCGCCGGTCGAAGCGCCGATCGCGACGAGCTCGATTTCCGCGCCCGCCGCGATCGGCGCAGGCGCGCGGTCCGGGGCCGCGAGGCCGTTGCGGGTGCGCGGCCAGCGTCGGACGACGCGGACTTCGGACATCGCGCGCACGGTTTTGAGCAGCTTTCCCGCGATCTCGTCGTGCGCGGAATGGCCGATCCCGCGCGGCTTTTCCACCGCCGCAACCGCGCCGGCTTCCATCGCGCGGAAGGCCTGCTCGACATCGTCCGGCGCGAAGCTCGCGCTCACGATGACGATCGGCACCGGCTGCGTTTCCATGATCTGCCGCGTCGTCTCGAAGCCATCGAGCCCCGGCATGTGAATATCCATCGTGATCACATCCGGCATCCGTTCGGCCATCAGCCGGATCGCCTCGGCCCCGTCCCGCGCGCACCCGGTGATCTCGATTTGCGGATCGGATTCCAGCACCCGCCGCAGCATCTCGCGCGCGACGAGCGAATCCTCGACGATCAGGACGCCAATTTTTTGTTCGTTTTTCATGCTCAAATCAGCCGGCGGACCACCTCGAGCAAATTGCTCTGATCGAAGCTGCCTTTGATAATGTAGGCGTTCGCGCCGGCATCGATGCCGCGCTCCTGATGTTCGCGCGTGGCGAGCGCGGTGACGAGGATGACGGGCTTGTCGGCGAGTTCCTTGTCGGCGCGGATTTTCTTCGTGAGTTGGAAGCCGTCCATCCGCGGCATCTCGACATCCGAGACCACGAGATCGAAGTCGCCGCGCTTCAGCGTCGTCAGTGCGTCGATCCCGTCCATCGCCGTGGAAACCTGATAGCCAGAGGATTCCAGGATGTTCTTGAGCAGCATTCGCGAGGTGACCGAGTCGTCGGTCACGAGGATGCGGCCCTTGCGTTTGGGCGCGCCCGATTCCGCCGCGGCGACTTTTCGGGTGGCTGCGCCCGCGCCTTTGACCGCCGATTTGAGCAGGTCTGCGACGTTCAAAATCAAGACCGGCGTGCCCGTGCCGAGCACGGTCGCGGCGGAGACATTGCGGACGCGGACGAGCGGCTTGGAGAGTTTTTTGACGAGCACCTCCTGCTCGTTGAGCACCTCCTCAACGACGAATCCGATGCGCCGCTCGCCGACTCCGAGCACGGCGATTTCGAGCAGGTCGTCCGTCACGGCGCCGGGACGCCGCGGCAATTCGAGGAGCTCGTCGAGCCGCGCGAGCGCGAGCGGATGGCCCTCGAAGTCGATCGTCTCGCGGCCTTCCACGGTCTTGATGTCGGTCGATTTCGCGCGAGTGATCCGCTGGAGACTGGCGATCGGGATGACGAATTGCTGGCCCGCCGCGCGGATGAGGACGCCTTTGAAAGTGGCGAGCGTGACGGGCAGCAGGATGCGAAAAGACGAGCCGACGCCGAGCCGCGTGCCGATCGCGATATGGCCGCCGAGGCGCTCCACTTTTTCCCGCACGATCGCCATGCCCAGGCCGCGGCCGGAGAGCCCGGTAATGATCGGGCTCGTCGATATGCCCGATTGGAAGACGAGCTGGAGCGCGTCCTCGTCGTCGAGGTGGCTCGCTTCTTCCGCGCTCACGGAGCCGCTTTTCACCGCGGCCAGCTTCACTTTTTCCACGTCGATCCCACCGCCGTCGTCGAGCACCACGATCTCGACGGTGCTCCCTTCGCGCTGGGTGACGACGATGGTCAGCGTGCCGGATTTTGATTTGCCGCGTGCGACGCGATCGGCCGGAGATTCAATGCCGTGGCCGATCGCATTGCGGACGAGGTGGATCAGCGGATCTTTCATTTCCTCGAGAATCCGTTTGTCGATCTCGACTTCGCGGCCCCGCAGGATGGGCTCGACCTGCTTGCCTTCGTCGCGCGCGAGGTCGCGGACCTGCTTCGGGAAGAGATCGAGCAGCGAGCCGAACGGGAGCATCACGAGCTTCTTCGCGTCGTCGAGCAGGTCGTCCACGGATGTCGCGATGGCGCGCTCGTCCGCTTCCGCGACCTTCGTCGCGGCGCCGATTTTTTCCTGGAGAGCGCTCATGAAGTCGTGGTTCCAGTCGAGGAAAAGCGAGGCCTTCGCCGTGTCCGGCGCGCTGGCTCGCGCGCTGTGGACCCGGCCCCATTCGGAGTGCCACGTCTCCAAAAGGCCGCGCAATTCGCGAAGCGCGTCGGCGTGTTGATTGGCGGCGAGTTTGACCCCGAGCATCTCTTCCGCGCGCAACAGCAGCGCGTCCATTTTCGCCATCGGGATGCGGACGGTTTCGGCGAAAGTGTGCGGCGTTTCCGGGGTGGGCGGCGGCTCTTCGCGGGACGGTGAGGGAGCAGCGGGCGGCGGCGGCGCAACTGGCGGACGCGCGGGAAGGGGCGCGGGAAGGGGCGCGGGTGCTCGCGCGGGAGGCGATGGCGCACTTTCGGGATGCGCGAGTTGCTTCACGATTTCGACGATCGCCGCGCGGTCCGCAGGCGCGGCGGAAACGTCGGGATAAGTGAGCAGTTTGCCGACGATATCGGCGGCGTTGTTCAGCGTGTCGAAGGTCTCGGTGGAGGGCTCTGCGCCGCCTTTTTTCCACGCGGAAAAAACCGTCTCGAGTTCCTGGCAGACGGCCTCGACATCGCTGCGATTCACCGCGCGCGCGGCGCCCTTGAGGCTGTGGGCTTCGCGAAAAGTCCGCTCGACGAGCTCGCGCCGCACGTCGGGCTCGGGTTTTTTTTCCAGCTCGAGCAGGCCGTCGATGATCGCGCGTAGATGCTCGTCAGCCTCGATCGCGAACGCCTCGCGCAATTCCTTGATGAAGTCTTCGTCGTTCATGCCCTGGTCTCCGCCTGGTGTTGCTCCGTGAGTTGTTTCAGCCGCAGGCCGAGGTTGTTCAACCCGCGCGCGGACTGCTCGAGCTGCCGCGCCTGCTCGGCACTGTGCACGCTCGCTTCCTTGATCTGTTCCATCGCGAGCGCCATCCGATCCATGCCGGTGAGCTGCCGTTGGCTGGAGTCGGCAATCTGCGTGGCGGAGCGCGAGGCGCCGTCGAGATGCTCGGCCAGCGCGACGATCGAGCGGCCGGCTTCGGCCGATTCCTGGACGCCGTATGCGACCGCTTTTGCCGCCTGCTCGGTCGTCATCACGGCGGCGCTGGTCGCGCTTTGGATCTCACCCAAAATCGCGCGGACCTGCTTCGTCGCCTCCTGCGATTGGCGGGAGAGATACTTCATTTCATCGGCCACGACGGCGAAGCCTTTGCCGTGCGCGCCGGCGCTCGCGGCCTGGATCGCGGCGTTGACGGCGAGGAGATTCGACTGCTCGGAAAGCTGGTCCACCGCGGCGACGATCTCGCCGATCGCGTGGCTCTGGTCGCTGAGTTTCAACATGCTTTCCGCGATCGATTGCATCTCGCGCTGGATGCGATCCATGCCGGTGATCGTCGCCTCGGTTGCGCTTTTTCCGACCCGGGAAATCTCGACCGCGGCCTGCGACGAGGAGGCGACCCGCTGCGCTTCGTCGCTGCTCGCGTGCGCGGCTTGGCGGACCGCTTCGACGTTCCCGGTCGTGTGGCTCACGGACGTCGCGCTTTCGCTCGCGGTGGCGGCGAGTTCGGAGGTCGAGGCGAGGATTTGCTCGGCCGCCGAGCCGAGGACGACGACGCCTTCGCAGATCGCCGCGAGCACCTGCCGCACTTCGATGGTCCGCTCGTGCACGGCGGTTTCGAGCCCGAGATGGACGCGCCGCAGATCGGCCTCGGCGCGGCCGCGGGCCGCGTCTTTTTCGTCGAGCGAGATCGCGTTGCGCCAGATCATGACGGCGAGAAAAACGACGGTTCCGACCGCGAGAATGGTGAAGCCAAAGGCGGGCTCGAGCCTGCCGCTGCGCTGGCCGTTCGTCGCCAGCCAGCCGAGCAGGAGCGGCACTCCGACGATCGCGAGCAGGAGCCGCCGGAGCATCGCACCGCCCGGCCCATCGCTGCACCAGCGGGCGATGAGCCCGCGGTCGGGACGGGTGCAAAGCAGGCCGATGGCGAAGACGAGGAACATCGCCGCGGTGTGCAGCGCCATCGCGATGAAGCTGCCGAGCCGGTAAAGTTTTTCGACCTGGTAGGCGTAGCCGGTGAGGGCGATCAGCGCGACGATTCCAGCGCCGACGGCGAACCATTGCGCGGGGAAACGATCACCGCGCGACTTCCGCTCGAACAGCGCGAGCGCGAGCGCGCTGAGGACAAACGCGAACGCCGTCGTGGGCGCCATGACGTTGCCGCGGAGGCTGCTGGAGAAAAGGAATTGGTCCACTTTCGCGTCCCAGCCGAAAACGTATCGGCAGAGCACGAGGCCGCCCGTGAGCCCGAGGACGGTGGCGGCGACGCGGCGGGCGCGGGCGGCGTGCCCATTGAGCGCGGAACCGACGGCGGAGCCGGCGAGGATGAAGTTGATCGCGGCGACCGGGTTCATCTGCACGAGCCCCGGAACGATGCGGGTGAGCGCGTCGATATTGAAAAGCCAGCCCCACAACACCGCGCTCGGGACGATGAGCAGGGTGACGTTGGCGAGACGCGCGAGGCGGCGCATTTTCGCGAGCCGGGGCGTTGGTGGCGGGGGGAGGTCCATCGCCAATGGTCAGACTTTGAAGCGCCCCACGAGCGCCTTCAGTTTTTGCCCGAGCTCGTGCAGGTTCTGCGCCGCGAGTTCCGCCTGGCGGGTGCTCGTGACGGTCTGGGTGCTGACGGTTTTGATGTTCTCCATCGCGAGGGCGACCTGGTCCATGCCGACGTATTGCTGCTGGCTGGTCGCCGCGATTTGCGACGCGGCCTGCGCCGCCTCGGAGATGCTCTCCGCGAGCGCGGCGATCGATTCGCCGGAGATCGAGGATTGGCGCACACCCGCGGCGACCGACTTACTCCCCTGCTCGGTCGCGAGGACGGCGGTGCCGGTCGCTTTTTGGATGTCGCTGAGGATCGCGCGGACCTGCTTCGTCGCGTCTTTGGATTGAAGGGCGAGGTTCTTCACTTCCTGCGCGACGATCGCAAATCCCTTGCCTTCCTCGCCGGCTTTCGCCGCCTCGATCGACGCGTTGACAGCCAGCAGCCTTGATTGCGCGGCGAAGTCATCGACCGTCGCGATGATCGCCTCGATCGCCCGGCTCTGCGCGCTGAGGCTCATGATGCTCTCGGCGACGGCGTCCATTTGCTCGCGAATGCCGCCCATTCCCTCGATCGTTTCATCGACCGAGCGCTTCCCTTCCCGCGCCACTTCCACCGCTTTTTGCGCTTCGTCGGAAACGTTTTTGGCCTTCTGGCTGGAGACTTGGGAGGTCTGTTTCACCTCCTCCACGGTAGTCGTCGTCTCGGTCACGGCTGCGGCCGTTTGCGCCGCGCTCGCGGCGAGTTGCGAAGTCGAGGTCATGATCTCCGCCGCCGAGGTGGCGAGCACATTCACCGCCTCGAGCAGCTCGGACATGAGCTGGCGCAAGGTCTCGGTCATCGTGGCGAATGCATTCCCGAGCACGTCGTCCGCGGACTGCGGTTTGATTCGCGCCGTGAGGTCGCCGGCGGCGATTTGGCTGGCGCGCCCGGCAAAACTTTTCAGCGACCGCGTCATCCGCTGAAACGCGAGCAGCAGGGCGCCGACCTCGTCTCCGCGGCTCACGGTGGTGAACTCGGCATTCAAATTTCCATGCGCGATTTCATCCGCGATCGCGGTGAGCTGCGCGAGCGGTTGCGCGATCAAGCGAGTCAGCCACACGACCATGCAAACCGCCGCGAGCAACGCGCACCCGCTGAGCACGCCGAGCGCCTTCCGTGCTCCCTCCGCGCGCTGCTCGGAACGCGCCCGCAGCTCGCCCACGATCTCGAGGCTGAGGCTTCGCAGCCGGTCGAAACGCTCCGTCTGCACGCCGATCGCCAGCCGGTTCGCCTCCTCCATTTTCCCCTGCCGGATCAACGGGATGACCTCGATGTCGCGCGTGCTGGTGTGCTGCTCGCGGAGGGCCGAAAAAGTCGTGAGGATCGCCCCGAGCTGCACGTCGGCGGCGAGGTCCAGGCGTAGCCGCTGGACGGCGAGATCGTTCTCCGCACTGTCGGCCACGACGCGGGAAAATTGCGCCTCCTGCCCGGGTCCGGGCGGGACGATCATCGCGGTGAAAAGCGCGGCGCGCTGCCCGTTCAAGCGGCTCCCGACTTCCAGCATGTCGGCCACATTCGACTGCGCCTGCATCACCGCCGAGAGCGTGAGAAAACCGGTGGCGACCACGATCGCGAAAATGGCAATCACCAGCCCGAAACCGATGGTCAGTTTCGCGCGGGTGGAGAGGTTGACGAACGAGTTCATCGGAGCGGCGGCGGCCTCACGTTTCCACTTCCTCCTCAATGATGATCCGGTCGTCCGCGAGAATCTTCACCGCATCGAGGACGATGAGCCGGTCGCTCGTGACGCCGCGGAAATAATCCGCACGCACTCCGGTCAGCGTCGGCAGCGCGGGCTGCAGGTCGGAGAGCGGCACTGCGCGGACGCCGCGAATTTCATCCGCGAGGATGCCGAGCTGCATGTCGCCGTTTTGGATGAGGATGATTTTGTTGAGCTGTGTGATCCCTTTTCCGGGCAGTCCGAAAAATTCCTTCAGGTTGATCACGGTGCGGATTTCGCCGCGAAGGTTGATGATCCCGAGGACGAAACCGGGCGTGCAGGGCACCGGCGTCACCTCGCGGAGGAGGCAGGCTTCGCGGACCCGCGTGAGCTCGAATCCGTAGCGCTCGTCGGCCAGATCGAACTCCACGACCTCGATCGATTCGCCCGCCGCGGCGTGCTCCGTCTCGCGGGCGAGATCATGGGCCCGGTCTTTGAAACGCTGTTTTTCCTCCGCCGGCGTGGGAATGAATCCGCGCTCGATCGCGACCCGCACGTCGTCGATGCGCGCGACGATTTTCTCCCACCGGTTTTCCTCGCGCTCGCTCATGCGGCGACCTCCTGCATCGAGGCGACAATGGTGAGCAGACGCGCGGCGGTGATGCCTTCGGAATGCGGCAGCACGGTCTCCGCCGCGAACGATTCCAGCAGGGTCCGCGCGGTTTCGAAGGTGCGCACGGCATCGGTGTGCCGACCGAGCCGGAGCATCAGATTGCCCATCGCGAAATGCGCGATGACGAATTTCGGATCGAGATAAATGGCGGCGCGCAACGACTTCGCCGCCTCGCCGAGTTCGCCCTGTTCCTGCAAAATCACGCCGCGCAAATAATGGCTGCCGGGATCGACTTTGTTCGCCGCGATCGCCTTCTCACATTCCGCCAGCGCCGCGCCGAGATGCCCGTGGTCGGCGAGATTGCGGGCGATGATTTCGCGATCGATCGACTCCGGCGAACCGGCTTTCGCGCGTTTCCCCACTGCCCGGGGGGCGTCGGCTGCCGGGGGTCGGGGCAGAGGTTTCGGACGCTCGACTTTGAATGGAGGAATCACCGGCGGGGGCGGCGCTTCCGCTCTCCGGTAAATACTCGCCTCGGGAAATTCCGCGCGCTCCAACCCGCGCAAAAGCTCCGGCGACGCCTCGGTCGCGCTCGCAAAAAACCAGCCGCCCTCGACCAGCGACCGCCGCAGATTGACGACGACTTTCTGGGCGTGCCCGCGCGAGAAATACATCAGCACGTTTCGGCAAAAGACGATGTCCATCGCGGTCGTATTGGTCTCGAGCGACGGGTAGATGTCCTCGACGAAATTCAGGCACGAGAAGGTCACGAGCTTTTTGATCTCCGGCTTCACCTCGAAACGGTTCGGCGCGACCTCGCGGAAGTAGCGTTCCTTGATCCCAGCGAACGCCCCGCGAAACGACCATTGCGAGTAAATCCCCACCGCCGCTTTGTGCAGATATTGCGGGTTCACATCGGTCCCGAGAATCGTGATGTGCCAGTCGGCAAAGTCCGGCACGCAGCGCGTGACCGACATCGCGATCGAGTAGGCTTCCTCGCCGGTGCAACAGCCCGCGCTCCAGATTCTAAGCCGCTTCGAGGAGCTCCGCCGTTTTTCCACGAGCATCGGCAGGACGAAGTTTTCGAGCGTGGCAAAGCTCTTCGGATCGCGAAAAAAGTAGGTCTCGCCGATCGTCAGGTGCGTCGCGAGTTGCTCGACTTCAGTCCTCTTCCGCCGCGATCCCACGAGCCACCGCGCGCACTCCTCGGCGTCGGAAAACCCGAGCTCGGGCGCCGCGCGGCGCAGCCCGCGCTCGAGGTCGGGCCAACGTGCGCGCGGATAGCACAGGCCGAGCTGCAGCTCGACGAAGTCGCTCAGTTGCCCCAGCAGTTCGTCAGGAAGAGGGGGCATGATTCACGTCGGCAGCGCTTGCGTGAGCGCCTCCGCGGCTTGGGGGGAGAGGAAACTTTCGAGGTCATGGATGAGCACGAGATCGCCGTTGAGCCGCATCACGCCTTGGATTCCGGCGAGTCCCGGCACGATTGCCTCGGCCGTGGTGAGCTTCGCCGGCGCGCGCGGGACCACGCCGATCGCGCAATCGACGATCAGCGCGACGGTGCGGCGCTGCGTGTGCGCGATCACGAAATGATCGCTCAACCGGAGCTCGCGCGGCGCCAACCCCAAGCGCGCAGTCAGGTCCAGCACCGGGACGATCCGTCCGTGAAAATTGATCACGCCCCGCACGCCCGCCGGAGCCTCGGGAAGGGGCGAAACTTCGACCGATCGGATCACGCCTTCCACGCACGAGAGGCTCAGCGCGAGCTGCTGCCCCGCGAGCTCGAAAATCACGAGTGAGTCGGATACCGCGGAAGTCATTGGCGTCGAGGCTCTCACTTCCCCGCGGCGAACTCAATAGCCACCGAACGCGACGACAGCGTGAAAGGCGGTGCCTGACGGAACACTTCGTCCCAATACCCGCCTCGAATCCGCGATCGAAAAGGCAACGGAGGGCTCTCGCAAAGCCGCAAAGGCGCAAAGAAGGGAACTCTCTCTTTGCGCCTTTGCGCCTTTGCGAGAGGAAAAAAGGGGATGCGGCGTGGGAAACTACCCCCGAAGCCGATACACCCGGATGCCGGGATGCAGGTAAATGACCGTGCCGCGGTCGCGTTCCCAGAGGAGCGCGCCCTCGCGGAAAAGCTCTTCGTAAAACGTTTTCCTGCGCTCGAAATCCGGAAGTTCGCCGGTTTGCGGGCGCAGGCTTTCGAGAAAGAATTTCCCGTAATCGCTCTCGGAGACGGCGACGTGCGTGATGCCTTTTCCGCGTAGTTCCGAGAGCTCTCCGAAGTCGGCGGCGAAGCGCCCGCGCAGGATTTTTTGCGGGACGAGCCCGCGGCGGGCCGCGTCCTTTTTCTTTTCGCCGGGCAGGCCGACGCGATTGTCGCAGGCGATCACGGCGTCCGGCGGCAGTTCGGTTTTGACCCAGCCGATGAGCTCTTTCAGGTCGTCGTGTTGAAAGGCTTCCTCGTACTGCCAGAGGCCCGGTCGGCTGCTGCTCCATCCCGTGATTTGGAAGACGACGAGCAGCGCGCCGCCCGCGCACATGACCCTGCGGCGGCTCACTTTTCCCGCGAGAAAATGCGCGGCATCCTCGACCCCGAGCACCGCAAAAAGCGTGAAGAGCGCGGACGCGGGGAGGAAGTAGCGGTCGTTGGATTTCGGGGAAAAAGAGAGTGCGAGCGCGTAGCAAAACGGGAACGCGATGAGCAGCCATTCGTTCAGCGTGACGGCCCGCCGCTCGCGCCAGCGGGCGACGAGGAAGACGCCGAGCAGCAGCCAGATGGCGGGCGTGGTGTTGTCGAGAAAGACGCTCCAATACTGCGCGTGCGGCACGCTGCGGGTCATCCCGCGCTGGCCGTGAACGACGTATTCCATCTCGCGGCCGAAGCTTTTTTGAAAGGTCGCGAGATGCGTGAGCAGTGGCAGATTCACGAGGGCAAACGTGGCGAGCAGGGCGAGCGCGAAAGCCCACGCGCCCGCACCTTTTTTCCGCCAGAACAGCGGCACGGCGAGGCCGAGCGCGAGGACGCCGAGATATTTTCCCGAGATCGCCAGCGCACACGCCGCGCCGAAAAACGCGGCGCGATTCCGCGACGGCGTCTGCCAGTACATCGCCGCTCCGAGGAAGGTGGCGGCGAGGCCCATGAGTATCGCGGAGTCCTCCTTCATGTAGTGCGCGAGCTCGTAAAACTGGTGGTGCAATCCGAGCACTGCGCCCGCCGTGAACGCCCCGGGCCAGCCGCGCCACAGAAACGCGAGGAGCGACAACGCGACGACCGCTGTGGCCACGAACGCCGCGGAAACCCAGCGTCCGAACTCGACGACATCCTGTTCCGTGCGATGAGCGGCGGAGAACTTCAGCGCCATTTTCGTCGCGGTGAGAAGCAGCATCGGATGATGGAAATTCCACTCGCCGGTGCGGACCTGCCGGACCTTGCCCGGCTCGTCGGGATGATAGAAAAACGGGAAGCGGTGATGCCGCGTGTCGAGCCCGAGGCAGAGCGCGAAGAGCACCAGCGACCAGAGCGCGAGCCGCGCGTTTTGGACGAACCTTTCGCTCACGTGGGCAACGTGGACGTCGCTGATCTCCGCAGCACCAGCGAGACCAAAACGTCGGCGGGGAGCGCGAGCAGCGGGACGAAAACCGGCCAGGCGACGGCGAAGTAGCGGGGGTTGATCTGCGAGACGAGGAAGAGGGTGTAGAGGTAGCCGGCGGCGACGATCATCCAGACTCCAAGCGTGCGGCGGTAGCGCGGGAGGAGCGAGAGCAGCAGCCCGGCGATCAGCCAGCAGCCTAGGATCGTGGGCCGCGCCTTGCGGATCGTGCGCTCCTTGATCTCCTTGGATTCCGGCAGGCGAACGAGGTCGGAGACGCTCTCGAAGGCGTCGTTGTAGGCCAGCATCGTGCGCGCCGCCCAGCCATTCGGCGCGGGCGCGAAACGTTTCTGGAATTCGTCGTACGGCGGGAAGGGCTGGCCTTTCGGCAGCGCGAACGCCAACCGGATCGCGTCGTGCGGTTTGTTGCGCGCTTCTTCGTAAAGCGGCCCGAATTTCTCGACGTAGCGGACGCCGTTGAAACGCGATCCTTTGAAATAAGAAGGATTCGCGGAGTGGACGATGCGGTGGAGCGAAAGTTTGAGGAATGTGCCGGGCTCGTTTTTGACCCCCTCGACGGCGAGATCCATGTAGAGCTTGAATTTCTCGGTCTCGTCGCCCTCGCCCAACTTTTTCCATAGCGGCCAGTCGTCTTGCGCGGCGGGGCGTTCGAGGAAATTGAAAACGTCGCGGTCCTGCAAATAGTACACGTCGATGTCGCGCCGGAGCTCCAGCACCTTGTCGCGAATCTCGGCTTTGTAGTCCGCGTGCTTCGGCGAATCGACCTGCGTGAGCGGAAAAGTGGCGACGTAAAAAAGCCACGCACCCTGCTTTTTTGACCCAACGAAAAGCGTGATGACGATGAGCGCGAAAATCGCCGCGAGGCGCCGCCAGTCGAGCCGCCGCCAAGCCGCGACGAGCACGAGCCCGACGGCGATGCCAGGCCACGCGAACCGGCCGGAAGGCTTCGTCAAAATGAAGAGCGCGAACGGAATGAAGAAGCACCAGAACAGCCGCAGCGACCGCTCTCTTTTCGCCTCGCTGATCCACGCGACCCAGCCGGCAAAACTCCACAGAAACAACGCGTAGAAGACGTTCTCGCCGAGCAGTTCGTGCTCGTACCAGATGAAGAGCGGGAAGCCGGCGAAGACGACCGTGATGGGGATGATCCAGAGCCGCCAGTGGACGAATGTTTTGCGCGCGACGTAGGCCAGCGGGACCAGCGTCGCGAGCCCGAACGCGTGCTGCAGCCACGCGAGCCAGACGAGCGGTTGGCCGGGCAGCGCGGTGATCGGGACGAGGAGGAGCGGGTAAAGAAACCGGCGCTTCTCGTTCATGCTGATGTTGCCCTGCGTGAGCAAATCGTTGGCGAATTTGAAGTACGAGCGCGAGTCCGCGCCCCAGTACGCGTAGGGCTGATACCTCAGCAGCAGGAGCCGCAGCGCCGCGCCAAACAAGATCGCGGGGATCGCCCACAGGAGCGCGTCGCGCACCGCCGGGTGGCGAATCAGGAACAGACGGAAATGGGCGAACACGCGCGCAAACCGCTACAGATTCGCGCGTTTGTCCACAAAATCCCACAGGCTCGCGCGACGGAGCTTCGGGGGAAGATGAGCATGAAAAAGGGCGCCGTGGGCAGGCGGCAGCCGCGCGTTTCATTCGGCTGACGGGACCGTCACGCCGGCTCACGGTATTTTGTCATTTCCGCCAGTCAGTGTGACCGCGTCGCTCGCACGCCCGGACCTCGGCGAGGGAAACGGCATTTCAAGATTCCGAAATCAACGCCCCAAAATAATGACGCCCGCGCCTCTCGAAAATCCCCGCTCCGCCTCGCTCGGCAGGGAAAACGAAAAACTCCCAATCGATGAGCGGTGGCACTACGTCGCGCTGATTTTCGTCTCGTTGCTCGTTGGAATATTGTTTCTGCAGGAGCCGGGATTTGGCGACGAGTTGACGTATTGGCGGCTCGCCTTCGGGCTTCACCACAAAGGCGCGGCAGCGTGGAGCGCGCAGAGTTTTCATGCGTTGCGCTGGCCGCTTTGGGGAGTGTCGTGGCTGTGGCAAGGCGTGTTTGGCGCGGGTCTGGCATCGTACTATTGCGCGCCGCTTTTCTATCTCGTCGCGGCAGCTTGTCTGGCGTTCGCGTTTGGGAAAATCGTGCTCCGCTCGGTCGCCGGCGCGTGGGTCTGCGCGACCGCGCTGCTCTTCCATCCGGTTCTGGATGTCGTTTTTTTGCAGCCGCTGCCGGACTTGTCCGAGAGCGTGTTCGACGGCTGCGCTGTGCTGGCGTGGTGGACGATGATGCGGGCGGAAAAAACGCGGGGCGCGTGGATTTTTGGCGCGCTCTCGGGCACCGCGATCGGTCTGGCATTTGCCAATCGCTCGACCGGCATCCTCATCGCTCCGGTGCTCGCCGTGGCAACGCTGCTGCTCTTTCCGCGACGGTGGAAATGGCTGCTGGTGCCGGGCCTTTTCGTCGCACTTTTCTTTGCCATCGAATGCGCGGTTTATCAGCGGATATGCGGCGACTGGCTGCACAGCTTGCATGCGAACAGCCACGCGGAAAACGCACTCGGCACCGAGCCGATGGCGCTGTGGAAACTGCCGGTTCGATTTCTCGATGCGTTCTGGAAAGGCAATCGCATTGCGCCGGTTTTCGCTGTGCTCGGTGCGGGTGGACTTTGGCTCGCGTGGCAGAAAAAACACGGCGCGGCGGGGCGGCTGGTGGCGCTGTGGTTCGGCGGACTTTTTCTACTGGAGAGCTGTGCCGTGCAGAGTCTCCATCCCGTGCGTCCGCTGCTCGGCCACTCGATCCGCTACATCGCCGCGACGGTCATCCCGCTGTCGGTGCTCGTCGGTTGCGGCGCGTTCGCCGTGGCCGGCGCGGTCGCGCGACTCGGCTGGATGCAGCGAGTGCGATCGAGGCCTTGGATCGCGGGCGTCGTCGGATTCGCCGCGCTCGCGGCCGGCACGTCGCGGCCGTTTTTCAGCCTCGGATTTGTGCCGGACTTTCGCCGCTACATGCACGACCTCTCCGATGGCACCCGCATCTTCACGCACGAGTCCATGTATGACCTCGCGTGCCTCGCGGATGGCAGCGCCGTGCGCCGATTCGTCTGGGATGCGCCGCGCCAAATCCTCAACCGCGACCCGGCGCTCGAAGCACGCGCGCGCGCCTGCGATCAGTTCTGGTACGCCCACAAACTCGCCTGGCTCGTCCAGCGCAAAGCCGCCGAAAAAGCGCCCGGCGGGCAGCCGCCGCTGGCGTCGTATTTCGCAGCGCCCGAAGCGGACTGGCAGACCGAGCGCATCCTCGCGCAGGGCGACAATTCCGACTTCGTTTTCGCTCGGAGGCGGACCCGCGCATCCCCCGCGCCGTCCGTCTTCGCGGCGACCGATACCCGTTGGAAAGGTCTGCTCCCAACGCTGCCCGCCGAGTGGTCCCGCGCGGACCGGCCGACCCTCGCGTTGGACTGGCAGGTGCCGCCGGAGTGGCGCGGCAAGTTCATCCGGCTGGAGCCCACGTTTTCATCTGCCAGCCTCGCGCCGGTCACCATCCGGCTCGAGTTCCGGGACCGCGCGCGCGCCCTTTTTAATTGCACGCTGAAACCGGTGATTTACGCGATGCCGGGCCAGGATTTTTTCGCGCTGGAAATCCCCGCCGCTGCCGAAACTTGCGCGATCAAAGTCGAATTCAACAAGACCGCCAAAGCCGTGCGCTTGCTCGCGCTGCGCGCGGTCGTCGAATCGCCGCCCTAGAGCTTCATCCGCTTGTCGATCAGGTCGGCGAGGAGGCCGATGAAGAGCATCTGAAATCCGATGAGCGCGAGCATCATCGCGAGCACGCCGATCGAGTGCTGATGGTAGTAGTCGCGCGTCCCTTTCAAAAACCCGAGGAGCATGAGCAGGAGCGCGGGCGGGACGAAGACGTTGAGCGGCTTGAAATACGCGCAGATGCGGATGATCAGGATCGTGAAATTCACCGTGTCGCGGATCGGGTGGATCGAGGATTGGCCGACGCGTTTGTGGTAGTTGATCGGGATGAATTTCACGCGGTGGAAATTGGTCAGCATCGCGAGCGTGATCGTGGTGGTGAACGAAAAGCCGTCCGGGTAGAGCGAGAGAAATTTGAGCGCGACGTCTTTGCGAAAGATGCGGAAGCCGGAATTCAGGTCGGGGATTTCCTGGCCGCTGAGATAGACCGCGAGGCGCGTAATCGCCCATTTTGCGGGCTTGCGAATCGTCGGAATATTGACCTCCGCGCCGGTCCGCGCGCCGACGACCATATCGTGCGTGGCAGCGTCGGCGGCGAGTTTTGGGATGTCTTCCAGCGGGTAGGTGCCGTCCGCATCGACGATGAGGATGTAGTTGTATTTGGCCTGCTGGAGCCCGCTTTTCAGCGCCGCGCCGTAGCCGCGATTGCGCTCGTGCTCGATCAAAGTAACAGGCAGCCCGCGCGCGATTTCGCCGGTCCGATCGCGCGAGCCGTCGTTGATCACGACGATCTCAAACGCGGCGAAATGCCCGCTCTGGCTGAGGATCGCGGAGACGGTTTTTTCCAGCGCACCCTCTTCGTTGAAGGCGGGGACGAGGACGCTGAGGCTGAGTTCGGAGACGTTCATTTCGTGAAAAATCGCGAGCGAACGGGGCCGCTGGCGGGCGGTGAGTCTGGAGAAAGGGAGGGGCGTGACAAGGGGGAATTGGGCACGCGATCTCAGCGTGCAAGCCCGTCATCCTGAGCGCAGCCCGGCTTTGCGGGCGGAGTCGAAGGACCTCTTACTATTTCCCCTGCCACGCCTGCGCATCGAAGAAGGGGAAATAGTAAGAGGTCCTTCGACTGCGTTTCGCTGGCGCTCCACTTCGCTCAGGATGACGGGTTTGGCAGTCGGCTGCGCCGGGTCCGCGAGCGCCGCGACCGCGGGCAAGTTTCATCTTGTGAGCCCGAAACTGCGCCGCCACTTTCCGCACCCAAATGCCCGCGACCGATGCCGTGTCCCCCACCCCGTTCAACTTTCGCCAGTGTCTCTGGCTCTGCCTTCCGGCGCTGATCGTCGGGGCGATTTTGCGCATCTCGTTCCTCGTCGCGGTGCCGCAAGTTTATTACGGGTCGGACAGCAACTCGTATTTCACCACCGCCGACGGACTGTGGAATCACGGCGAATTCAAGATCCCGCCGAAGCGCCGCTATCTTTATCCCGTCTTCCTCGCGGCAGTCGTCGCGCTGCCGGGTTCGACGGCGGTCGGCGTCGCGATCCTTCAGCATGCGGCGGGGCTCGCGACGCTGCTCGGCATCGGCTGGGTGGCGGGACAACTCACGCGGCGTCCGGCGATTTGGGTGCCGGCGGTCACGCTCGTCGCGGCGATGTGGCCGCGGATGCTGTGGTACGAACACGAGATGATCGCCGAGGTTTTTATCCTCGCCGCGCTCGTGCTCACCGTCGCGCTGGCGCTGCCGCTGGAGCGTCTGCGGACCCGGCGCGGGCTGCTTTTTTTCCTGATCGCGGCGGGCGTGGTCATCGCGGTGAAGCCGCACGGACGACCCTTTTGGTTGGCGTTCGTTTTCCTCGCGGGCGTTTACACATGGGGCCATCTGCGGTGGAAAGTGGAACATTGGGCGGTGGTCGCGGCGTCGATTTTCATCCTGATCACGGGAGGCAGCAATTCGCAGGGAAGCTGGCTGCTGCTCAGTTCCGCGCTGCCGCTCGTGAAAACCGAGGGCGCGAAATGGCAGGAGTATCGGACGATTTTAAAGCCGATGATCGAGGAGGCGCGCGCCGACCTCGTCAATTACGCGGTGCTCCAAGGCCGTTACAAAAAGGAGCTGAGCAAAGATGCTGCGGGCAGCCAATTCGGGCCGGAATGGGCGACCCTCCGTCTGGACAAAACGAAGTTTGCGACCGTCGCGAAGCATCTCGCGATCGAAGGCATCCTCGCCCAACCGCTCGTTTTCACCGAGATGCTCTATCGGAAAATCATGTGCGTGCTGGCTTACGGCAGCCCGCGCTCGTCGATCACCCCGGCGCGATTTTGGGAGCAGCAGGCGGAAACCAACGAGGGCCGCTGGACCAGGAATGGTCCGCAAACATGGCTCGTTTATGGAATGGACGAAGCTGCCTATCTGCGGATGGAGGAGGCGGGCCGCGCCCGAACGCTCTGGTTCGACGACACGATTTTGTCGCTCGAAAAAGAGGCGGCCTGGACCGCCTACATCAATGGCCGGCCGGGGCAACCGCCGCGAATCTCGCTCCGCTGGCCGGGCGTGCTGCTAACCCTGGGTCTGCTCACCTGCCTGCTGCCGGGCCGCTTCCGCCGCACGGCGATCCTCTGGCTGCCGGTCATCGTTTATTGCGGCCTCATTTTCACCGTCGGCGACACCGTCACGCGCTACCTGCATCCGATCGATTGGGCGGCCTTCGTCCTCGTCGCGCTCGGGCTGGATGCCGTCCTCGATGCTGGCGCGTGGCTCTGGCGAAAAGTGACGGCACAACCTGCGCTCGCGGTCGCATGAATCTCGCGACTTGGCGGAAGTCCGCGGCGGTCGCGCTGCGGAAATTGGAGGCGCTCCCGCTGCGAATCGAAGCGCTGCTTCTGCTGTTCGTCGCATTCACCGCGGCGGGCTCGCGGCTGCTTTTCGTCCACCTGCTGCCGACCTACATCTGGTCGAAGGACGGCGGCTCGTACGCGCATGGAGCCTTCGCGTGGCTGGACTCCGGCGAGTGGTTGATCGATGGCCGGCGCGGGCCCGTTTACACCATGTTCCTCGGCTACGCGACGCGGCTGTGGGGCAGCTTCGACGGCATCATGCTCACGCAGCACGCGCTCGAGTTTGTCGCGATCATTTTCACCGTCATCTGCGCCCGCATTCATTTCGGACGCCGCCAAGCGTGGCTCATTTACGCGTGCGGTTACGCGCTCAGCATCAACGGCTCCGGGCTCTACTACGGCCATCTCGTGCGCAACGAATCGCTCCTCTTTTTCTTCGCCTCGATCGCCGTCGGGAGCTGGGCGCTGGCGCTGAAAAAGCGCTCCGCCGGCTGGCTCGCACTCGGTGGGATGGCGGCCGGTTTTCTCACGCTGACGAAGAATGTTTTGCTCCCGTTTCCGATCATCGCGCTCGCCGGAGTTGCCTATCTTTTTTGGAGAAATCCGCGCCGACTCGTCGGGCACGCCGCGGCCTTCATCGCCGCGTTCGCGCTCCCTTTCGCACTCGTCGTTTGGCACGACAAAACCGCGTCCGTCGTGGAAAAACCGCAGCCGCAATCCGGCATCCTGCTCTTCGGTCGCACGGCGCAATGGACGGCGCTGGATGGCGGGATCGAGCCCGAACTCAAGGCCCTGATTCGCGCCGACATCGAGGAGTATCGGAAGCGCGCGAAGCTCGATAACAACATCATCCTCAAGCGCACCGCCGTGCCGCATTTGTGGGAACATTTGCAGCAGGAAGGGCGGACCGCCGTGGACCTCAATCGCCTGTGCCGTCGGCTCGCGGTCGAGGCGATTTCCACGCATCCGAAGGAGTTTTTTCGGCAGGTGATCGGCGATTTTTTGAAGATCCATTTCGCCGTGGAATCGACCGTGAATGTTCCCGACCCGTCCGAGCTGAAATCGGCCGGCGCGATCCTCGCCGGGATCGAGGAGCCGCACCCGAGCCTGCAAATCCCGCGCACGCTCGCCGCGTTTGAGATCGCGGAAAAGCGCGGGCATTTCAATGCACTGATCGCGCTGCAAAAATCGGCGTGGCTCTTCCGTTTTTTCCCGGCCCTCGCCACAAGCCTCGGCGGGCTCTGGCTGGTCTGGCGGAGCCGCGCGGAAGAGCGTCTTTTCTGGCTCGGCCATGCCGCGATTTGGAGCTTCACGCTCGTGCTGCTCTGCACCGTCGGGCGCCCGCTGAACCGCTACCTTCTCCCCGCGCTGCCGATCATGTTTTGGACGCTCACCGCGCTGGTTGTCGCTGCGGTCGGCGCACTTTCAAAAAAACTGGCGGCAGTCCGCGAAGCCGCTCCAGCTCAAGCTTCGCCGTGAGGATACACCCAGCGGTGATAGAGCAAAAACTTCACGCCACTGACGCCGACCTGCGTCACGGCGATGACCGCGTATTCCATCCATTTCGCCGTCGCGAGGTGTTTGATGCCCGCGATGGCGATGAGGTAATTCAGCGCGAAGCAGAAGGCGATGGCGACGAGGTAGCGCACGAGGCATTCGCGGAAGCCGCGGGTGGTGCGGAAGTTGATCCGATAATTCCAGATCGCGAAGACGAACGTGACGACGCTGAGGCTGACGGCGAAAGCCTCGCCGCGCGGCCAGCCGAGGCGCTCCTGGAAGATGTAATAGATCGTCCAATTGATCGCGACGCTGAGGCCGCCGCCGACGCCGAACCAGAAAATGCGGGAAAGGAGCGACTGTTTTGGCGGGGCGGAAACGGGGGTGACTTCGAGGAGGTCGTGCATGGGTGGAGCGCGAAATTAGGCAGCGGGAAATCTTTCACCAGCGCGAAGGCGCTGAACTCCAATTCCGTCATTCTGAGCGAAATGAAGCGCAGCGAAATGCAGTCGAAGAACCTCTTACTTTTCCCCCGAGGCGCGGCGTGCACCGGGGAGAAGTTAGAGGTCCTTCGACTCCGCTGCGCTGCGCTCAGGATGACAAAATGGGACGTGCTCGCTTCGACATGAAGCCCAACGAAACCGTTCCCAAAAATCCCCGCTGGCCGCTGCATTTCGCGGCGCTCGCGGTGGTCGCGATTGGTGTCGGGCTGGTGTTTTTGCAACCGACGCGGCTGGGCGATGACTTCACGTATTGGAGCTTCGCTTTCGACCTGCACGAGCGCGGGCTGCGCGCGTGGCAGGTGCATAGTTTTCACGATCTGCGGTGGCCGGTGTGGGGCGTCTGCTGGCTTCTGCAAAGCATCGTCGGCCCGGGACTCGTCTCGTTTTACGGCGCACCGCTGCTCTATCTCGCGGCGGGCGCGGCGCTGGCGTTTGCGTGCGGGCGGATGGTCGCGGGTTCGCTGCGAGTCGCGTGGATGGCGGGGATCGCGTTCCTTTTTCATCCGCTGCTCGACACGGTCTGCTACCGCCCGATGCCCGATCTGTCCGAAGCCGTCTGGGGCGCGGCGGCGGTGCTGGCCTGGTGGCGGCTGGTGCGGGCGGAAACGCGCGGGCGTTCGTTGCTGTGGGCGGTGCTGACGGGCGCGTGCATTTTCATCGGTGAAAGCAATCGCGTGACCGGCGCGTTCATCGTTCCGGTGTTGTTGATCTGCACGTTGATTTACGCGCGGCGGCGCCTTGGCTGGCTCGTGCTCGCGGGCGCGGTGGCGGGTGCGTTTTACGCTGCGGAGGCCGCGTTTTATCACCAGCTTTTCGGCGACTGGCTGCATAACATTCACGCGAATCTCGGGAACAAATCCGCGCCCGGCACGCACGCGATTCCGGTCTGGTCGCTGCCGTTTCGCTTTCTCGACACGCTCTGGAATGGCAACCGCCTCGCGCCTTTTTATTGCGCCCTCACAGCCGCCGGATTGTGGAGTTGGTGGAAATCGCGCGAGGCCCGCCTGCCCGCGGATCAAGCACACATGCCGCTCGGCATCCCGGTCGTCTGGTTCGGCGCGCTGTATTTGGAATACGCGTGCGCCCCGCAAAGTCTGTGGCCGTGGCGGCCGCTGGTGCGCGATGCGGATCGGTTTCTTTGCGGGCTCGTCGTCCCGATGTCGGTGCTCGTCAGCGTCGGGATCGCGACGCTGCGCTGGCCGGAATGGCGCGCGGTAAAGGTCGCCGCGCGGCATCCGATCTTCACGGCCGTGGTGAGCGTCGCGCTCCTCGCGGCGGTCACGTCGCGCGCTTTTTTCGACCTCAATTTCGTCCTCCCGATGCACCGCCATCTCGCTGCGCTGCCGAGCGGGACGAAGGTCTTCACGCACGATTCGATGCGCGCGCTCGCGTTCATGGTCGATCCAAATTCGGCCCGGCGTTTCGCCTGGTCAGCCCCGGAAAAAATCCTGCACCGCACGCCGGAACTCGAAGCCAGAGCCGCCGCGAGCGAGCAGTTTTGGTACATCCGCGATCTCGCCTGGCTGAACACGCGCAAGGCGCTCGAGAAAAAGAGCGCCGTCGCCGCGCTGCCGCTCGCGAGTTATTTCCGCACACCCGATCGCGACTGGCGCATGAACCAGCTCCTCGTCCGCGGAGACACGCCGGACCTCGTTTTTTACCGCCGCCGCACGCCCGCCGATCCGCCGCCGCGCCGGCTCGAGGCGACCGCGCCGGAATTCGCCGGGCTGGTCCCGCCGTTGCCATTCGCGTGGACGCGCACCGGCACGTCCTTCGCATCGGTTCGCTGGTCGGTCCCGCCAAGTTTGCGCGGTCAGTTCGTCCGGCTGGAAATCGAGGCGGCGGCGGCGAAAGTCGAGGCCGTCTCGGTCGGGCTCACCTTTCTCGCCGGGAAAAAAGAGCGCGCTGTCCTGCTGCTCAAGCCCTACCTCCAGCCGGAGCCGGGCACCGATTTCTTCGCCTTCCAAATCCCGCCCGACGCGGACGCGTGCGAGGTGGAGTTCCGCATTTCCAAGGACGCGAAGAGCGTGCGCTTCACCGGCTTCCGCGCCGTCGTCGAGCCGCCGCCGGGAGCGTTGTAGGGCGGGCGCTCCGCCTGCCCCGGGGCAACCGATGCGGTCGCCCTACAAATTCGGCATCGCAACGCGATGCCCTCCAGCGTCACGCCGCTTTGGACGCTGGCTTGTAGCCGAGCATCCGGAGGGTCTGTTGGAGCTGCGGAAGTTGCAGCGGCTTTTTCAGGACGGTCACCGGCCCGAACTTGAGAATGTTGTCGAGCATCTGGCTGTCTGGGAAACCTGTGATGATCACGAACGGCAGGTCGGGGTGATCTTTTTTCGCGATGGCGTAGATCTCGTCGCCGGTGATGTCCGGGAGCTGCAAATCGAGAAAGCACAGGTCGAACTTCTGCTTCGCCAGCGCGGCAAGCGCCTCCTTCCCGGTGCCGACGACGATGCGGCTGAAGCCGGCCTTTTTCAGGTACTGCTTGAACAGCGTCTGGATCACCTCGTCGTCATCGACCACCAGCACGGTCGGCTGCCCGTGCTCCTCCGCGTGCAGGACATCGCGGTCGAGCAGATCCTTTTTCACCCGCCAGCGTCCGCCGATCTGGATCGCCGGGAGCTGCCCGCGCTGCACGAGGTAATAAACCGTCGGCAGCGGGATGCGGAGATACTCGGCGGTCTCTTTGACGGTCATCAGATTGTGCATGGCGGGCGGAACTGATCACTAATTGCCATAAGTTCCAAGGCTTTAGCGGGGGGAATGAAGATTTCGCCCGCATCCTCGGCCTGGCCGTGACTGACGATCCCACTCTCGACAATCGAATCGAGGCGTCTAAAGTCCGACTTCCTTTGCCCAGGCATCCCATTATGAGCGCACTCTTCCTGAAACGTTTCCTCCAAAGTCCGATGCAAGTGGCGTCGATCATCCCGAGCTCAAAGGCGCTCATTCGCAAGGTCGCCGGGAAGATCGACTTCGAGAAAGCGCGGATCATCGCGGAATACGGGCCGGGCGAGGGTTGCCACACGCGGGCGATCCTGGACCGGATGCACCCGGACGCGCAGTTGCTGCTGTTCGAGTTGGATGCGGAACTCGCGGAGCATCTGACCGCGCAATTTCGCCATGATCGGCGGGTCACCGTGCTGAATGCGGACGCGTGCGACCTGAATGCCGCGCTGCTTCGGCTCGGGCTCGCGCATTGCGATTACATCGTCTCGGGGATTCCGTTCAGTATTCTGGAGAGCAGCAAAAAGCGTGAGTTGTTGCGGCACACGTTCGATGCGCTGAAGCCGGAGTATCACGCGGCGTTCGTCATTTATCAGGTGACGAACGAGCTCGTCGGGCACTGCCGGCATTTTTCGCGGATCGAGAGCGAGTATTGCCTGCAAAACATCCCGCCGATGTTCGTCACGAAGTTCTACCGCACGGCGAATGGGGTGCCGGTGAACGGCAAAAACGGCCACGCGGTGAAGTTGTAGGGCGACCGCTTCGCTTGCCGGGGGCAGGCGGAGCGCCCGCCCTACAACTGCCTTCCCTTTCGCGCGCCGGATCGTGCAAGGTGCGGGCATGTCCCCCACTCGCACCGAAAACGACTCCATGGGCGCCATGGAGGTTCCCGCCGACGCGCTCTACGGCGCCTCCACGCAGCGCGCCGTCCTCAACTTTCCCATCAGCGGCCACCGGTTTGGGCGCGAATTCATCCGCGCTCTCGGGCTGATCAAATGGGCGGCGGCCGAGGCCAATCTCGAGCTCGGCAAGCTCGACGAAGCCCGCACCACCCTCATTGCCAAGGCTGCCCGCGAGGTCATCGACGGTAAGCTCGACGAGCACTTCCCGCTCGACATCTACCAGACCGGCTCGGGCACCTCGACGAACATGAACATCAACGAGGTCATCGCGAATCGATGCTCTCAGTTGGAAGGCAAGCCCATCGGCTCCAAGGACCCCGTCCACCCGAACGACCACGTCAACATGGGCCAGTCGAGCAACGACGTCATCCCCACCGCCATCCACGTCGCCGTCGGCGAGCGGCTGCGCAAATACCTCATGCCCGCGCTCGAGCAGCTCCACGGCGCGTTTGAAAAGAAGTCCGTCGAGTTCTGGGACGTCATCAAGATCGGCCGCACCCATCTCATGGATGCCACGCCCGTCCGGCTCGGGCAGGAGTTCGGCGGCTACGCGCGGCAGATCGAATTCGCCCGTTACCGCGCCACCAACGCCATCGCCGCCATCGAGGAGCTCCCCCTCGGCGGCACCGCCGTCGGCACCGGGCTCAATTGCCACCCCGACTTCGCTGGCATCGCCATCCGCCACCTCGCCGACCAGACCGGCATCGCCTGGCGCGAGGCGCGGAATCACTTCGAGGCGCAGTCGTGCAAAGACGCGCTCGTCCAATGCAGCGGCCAGCTCAAGACCATCGCCGTCTCCCTCTTCAAGATCGCCAACGACCTCCGCTGGCTCGGCAGCGGCCCCCGCTGCGGCATCGGCGAGATCCTGCTCCCCGAGACCCAGCCCGGCAGCTCGATCATGCCGGGAAAAGTGAACCCCGTCATGTGCGAAGCGGTCATGCAGGTCTGCGCGAAGGTCTTCGGCAACGACGCCACCATCACCTGGGCCGCGGCCAACGGGAACTTCGAGCTCAACGTCATGATGCCCGTGCTCGCCCACAGCCTCCTCGAAAGCGTCCGGCTCCTCTCCAACGTCGTCGATGTCTTCCGGGAAAAGTGCGTCGAGGGGATCAAGGCGAACGTCCCCCGCTGCGCCGAGCTCGTCGAATACAGCATGGCCATGGTCACCTCGCTCGCCCCGATCATCGGCTACGACCGGGCGGCGGAGATC
>JAYVPW010000159.1:0-47535 GCA_043777315.1 Spartobacteria bacterium
CGCTCGGCTCGCTACGCTCGCCTTCGCTTCGCCGCTCCCGCAGGGGAGCTGGGCATTGCGAAGGAAGAGCAATTTACAGAAAAACTTTTACACCCCCAAAACCATAGACAATGTCGCCCTCGCTGCTGACAAACTTCCGCATCTTTTTATGAATCAGCGCTTTCACTTCATCACGATGGCTACTGGGCCGATGCTGCATTTCGTCCCATTTATTTACGAAGACGAGGGTCGGCGTATTCGGCATCGCGGCATAGACCGCTTCGAACATTTCCAACTCCGGCCCGTAGGGTTCACCATCAACCACAAAGACAATCCCGTGAGAGCGGCGGGCTTCATCCAGGGCAATTCTTTCCAAATCTTCCTGGCCCATGACGCCCGGCATGTCAGCCAGCATCCACGGATCACGACGGTAGTGAGCCACTACTTTTGTCTTATCCATCTCCACGCCAACTTTAGCCATGTCGCAGCCGAGGAGCGAATTGGCTATTGCTGATTTTCCCACGGATGTTTTTCCAAATAGCGCGACGTGAACCAATCCGCTTTTGAGGCGCTCAAGCAGCTCGTTCAGTTCAGCAAATTCCGCTTCAACTGCTTCTTTGTCCTTCGGCTTTAGTTTCTTCCCGATTTCAGTAGTGAGGTTTTGAAGAGCTTCTGCCAATTCGCGCTGAACCCCTTCCATGTCTTGCCGGATGCGCGCGTTATCAGTATCGTCAGTTATGGGTTGCGTCATATGTTTATTTGGTTTGTCGGTTAATCTTATGAGTGAAGCGCCATCGCGCTCCTGAGTAGTTGATTGAAGTCTTCCAAATCTGGTTCATGGCCGTCGGCCGGTGCGGCAGAACCCAAGCAGAGCTGAGGACGTGGAATGAATGTAACCTGAGCCACGAGAGCGTCCATTTCTCGCATCCGAACCGTTTTCGGCATCGTTCGGATTTTCAGGTCGTTCATATTTAGCAATACCAATATGGAACGGGTTTTCGGTGGGGCCGCGTGCAATTCCTCCAGAAATTCCACTTCCTTTCGGTAAAGCTGCCCCGACGTGACATAGGCCACAATCTTGCTGTTGCAAGATTCTTTCATAACGATACGCCAGTAATTAGGATCATCCAATAATCCGGGTGTATCCTTCAATTTCCAACCCACCTGAAAGTCAGTTTGTGCAACCGAACTTGTGGTGCCGTGCGCTATCCCGACGTCAAATTTGGGTTTTCCGAGTAGGGCGTTGCAAAGACTCGATTTTCCGACCGAGGTGCGTCCTGCAACGGTGACCGTGTTTGCGAGAAAGTGGGATCGAACTTCTTTTCGCGTTCCTCCACTGTTTAGAACGCGCGACGGACTAACTTGGGGTTCCGGCGTTGAAAGACCTTTGACAGCCCATTTGACGAATTTGTATGCGCCCACCGCCAGGAGCGGAGTGATAACGGGATCCATTCTGTTTCCGTTGAATCAAAGTGCCGGACCCTACCCCCCAAACGTCACGCTCACGATGTCGCTCATCTGGCCGACTTCCTCGTCGTCGATGACGCCGCGGGCGATGTATTCGCGGCGCTCCGGGGTGCCGGAGGTTTTGAGGGGCGTTTGGTCGTCGAAGGGGAACTTCTTGCGCTTGATGCCGACGAGCGTCCACGCGGCGGTGCCGACGAGGCGCATGTAGATGTTGATCAGTTCGGCGTAGTCCTTGGAGCCGGTGATGCGGACGTGGCCGGGCTGGGCGTCGGCTTTGATGGCGGGTTTGGTGTCGTCGGGGTTGCGCTGGGTGGTTTGGGTGTAGATTTTCATCGCCGCGCCCATGCCGTCGGTCAGTTTCGGATTGGCCCGGAGGTTGGCGAAAAGCGCGAGCAGGTCGTCTTTGCTGGCGGTGAAGACCTGGTCGGCGTCGGCACTGGCTTCGACAACGGCCTGCTCGGCATCGACGAGCGCCTGATATTTGGCGATGAGCGGGTCGAGGAGCGCGTTGATCGGAGTCAGGTTCGCGGCGGCGAGGCCGAGGGCGGTGGCGTTGTCGGCGATTTCCTGCTTCAGATTTTTGAAGAAGGTGAGCCGGTTGTTGTGGGAGTCGGGGATGACGGCGTTTGGCATGTGGTTCTGGTGTTTTCTGGATTAAATATCGTGTCTTACGGCGTAAATGAGTCGGCTGGGGCGTGACGCCGTCCGGCCAACTCCGGCAGCCGTCGGACAGAGGCGAACCGCCGGGAGGCGGAACCAGGCGACCGCCGGGCGGACGCAATCCGCCATACGGCGGGTGAAATCCGACCGGCGTTGAGCAGAACCCGCCGTCTGGCGATTGCGACCCGCCCCCGGGCGGCTCACGCTGGCCCTGTGGCGAGATCGGTCCGCCGCACCACGGGGCTCATGCGCCATCGGGCTTCGTGAATGCGCCGCATGGCTTCCCGGAGCCGCCGGCGTCGAGAAGCCGTGGGGAAGGCGCTGGCGCGATGCGCTCCCAGATGGGGCGACACTAAAAAGCCCCGAAAACTTTCGGGGCTCAAAAATCGAGATTGCTAAATCCGCGCGACCGGTTTCAGCCGCTTTACGTTGAGCCGTTGAGCCGTTGAGTCGTTGAGCCGTTTTCATTCGCGCGTTGGTTTTCCTCCCGACGGGTGAGGTGTCTGCCAAAACTGCTCGCGGATGGATAGTCTTTTTTTCTGCGCGATGCCGTATCGCGGAGATAAAATCAGGGCTTGGGCGCGACTTTGGCGATGGTCGCTTTGTCCACGCGCAGGACGCCGCCTTGGGCGAAACCGGTGGTCATGGTTTCGCCGTCTTTCGCGAGTTGGAATTGGCAGAAGAGTTGTTTGTGCGAAGCCGCTGGAGCGGTCGCTTCGGCTTTGACGGTGAAGGTTACTTCTTTGTCGTCTTTCGTGATCTCTTTTTCATCCGCCGTGGTGTTTGGTGGCAGGCCGAGCAGTGAGAGTTTCGCTTTGCCCTCGAACGGGATTTTGTTCTCCAGCTTCACTTTCACGTTCGTGCTGTCGCCTTGATCGACAAAGGTGCGGACGA
Source organism: Spartobacteria bacterium (assembly GCA_043777315.1). Taxonomy (GTDB): domain Bacteria; phylum Verrucomicrobiota; class Verrucomicrobiia; order Chthoniobacterales; family Chthoniobacteraceae; genus CAIURC01. The sequence continues at coordinate 3,001 of JAYVPW010000159.1, forward strand.
TCTGGCCGGCCAGGTAAGGCGCGGCGATTTCCAAGTCGATGAGTTGGGTGCTGAACCAGACGACTCCTTTGCCAAAGTCCGCGCTGCCGACGACACAGATCTTCCACTTTTGCAGCGCCGCGGTCGGGTTGGCGCTGAGTGGGACGAGACCTTCGTTTTCACCTTCTTTGATTTGCACTGTGCCGGCAGAGCCGATTCCCGGAGGCGAAAAGAGGAGCGTCAGGCTGATCGGACCCTTGAAGTCACCTTTCCGCTCGGCCGTGACTTTCAAGTTCATCGAGCCGTTTTGCAGCAACGGAACCTTCGGTTGGGAAAGGTTAAGCTTCACCGGAATCTCGTCGGTGACGGCGACAGCGAGCTTGTCCTCTTTAACCGAGTAGTAGGATTTTTGATTGCCGTTTTCGATGATGTCGATGTCTTGCTCGATCGCGGACTTTACCGATGTGTCTTTCGGTGCCTCAGCAGCCTGGGCGGTGATCGCGAAAGTCTTAGCCGCCGGTGCGGCGTCAGGTGTTGCGTCGAAGACGACGGGCACGCTGTCCGTGGCTTTGTCGATGGTGAGTCCGGTCGCGGTGATGCCGGCGGGGAGACCTTCGGGCGACAGTTGGATTTCGCCGATCATGTCGTTGCGTTTGACGCGGATCAGACTGGCGTAGCGATTGCCTTTCGGGACGACGATGGCGCGGCGTTCCTGGTTGGAATTTTGCACCATCTCCGGCAGCCACATCGCGATGTTCGGCTGCATCGCGGTGACTTCGATTCGATAGGTGTAGGTCGGTCCGCCGCGCTTGAGTTGGTCCTCGATGCCGACAACGAATTCACCGTCGGCGGGCGCTTTCCAACGGAGGTAGCTGTCGCTGCTGCCGCTGTCGTCGTTCTGGGCGAGGCGGCTGCCTTTTGCGTCGTAGATGGAAAGGACGGCGTCGAGCGGTGAGCGGAGGCGGCGCGCCCAGACCGTCAGGTCGTAGCTCTGGTCCTTTTTGGCGGTGAATCTGAAGGTATCGACGTCGCCTTTTTCCTGGATGATTCCGTTGAAGGCGAGAGGCAGCGCCTGAGTCGTCAGAGGCGCAGTCGCCGGGTCGTTGTTCGGCTCGGCTTCGAGGACGTTGGGGAAGGTCGAGACGCGGATGAAGTTGGGCTGCGGCGCGGGTTGGGCGTCGTCGCTGAAGACCTCGAAACGGTTGTCGATTTCGTTGGGCAGTTTGATCGTTTTTTCGATCGGGCCGCTGGCGTCGCCGAGGAGTTTGACCTTTAAGTCTTCGCCGGTGTGGCCGCCGGGCGGATAGACGGCGAGCGGGCGCGGAAAGGAGCCGATGTTCAGCAAATACTGGCATTCGCCCTGGCCGGAGTTGGTCGAGTCCTTGACCGTGACGACGTATTTGCCGTCCTCGGGCGCGATGATGCTGGCGACTGGATCCTGTTGGGTGAAAGCGGTGTCATCGACCTCGGTGACGCGGGTGCCGTCGGCTTTGGTGATGGTCAGATACGGGTCGAAAAGATTGCCGCTCTGGAGACGCGCGCCGATGACTTCGGCGCTGAGGCGCTGGCCTTTTTTGAGTTCGACCTCGAAGTGATCCTGATCTTCGCCCGCGGTCTTTCCGACGATGGTGGTGCCGAGCGCGATGGGCTGGGCTTTCTTCGGTTCGTCTTTGTATTCGACCTCTTCGACGACGGGAAAAGGGGTGACGTAAAAGAGCTTCACGTCGGAGAGACCGGACGCGGTAACGATGCGGAAGGTGTGCTCGCCGAGGCGCGCGGTGGGGGCGACTTTGAGCTTGGTTTTGAACTTGGTCTTCTCCGCGGTGACGGTCGTCACCTCGAAGCCGGGCTCGTCGAACATGACGGTTTTGGCGTCTTCGAGATTGCCGCCGCGGAATTCGATTTCGCTTTCGACACCGCGCTGGCAGGCGCTCGGATAGACGCCGGAGGCGCGGGGGGAACCGGCGAGCGCGGGCAGGGAAAGGCCGCACAGCGCGAGGAGCAGGACGGTCGGGGGGAGGGCGGATTTTTTCATGCGAAGATGGGATCGTTCGGGCGGCGTGCTTTCTTCCCTGTCATTCTGAGCGGAGTGGAGCGCCAGCGGAACGCAGTCGAAGAACCTCTTACTTTTCCCCAGCTCGGAGCGCGCGCGTAACGGGGAGAAGTTAGAGGTCCTTCGACTCCGCTGGCGCTGCGCTCAGGATGACGAGGCTGGCACGGTTGCGCCGGGACGGGACGGTCCCGGAGTTGCGCGCTTTTTTTCGCGCAGTCGAATCAGGCGAGGAGGTCGGTGACGACGGTGCCGTCTTTCACGATCGCGGCGGGGCGGTCGCCGGGCGACATCAGCTTTTTGTCGGCGCGGATGCCGAGCTGATTGTAAACGGTGGCGGCCATGTTCTCGACGGTGAGCGGGTCTTGGTCGGGCTCGGAGCCGGTCGGGTCGGAGGAGCCGTAAACGAAGCCGCGCTTGAACCCGCCGCCGGCGAAGGCGATCGAGAAAACGCGCGGCCAGTGATCGCGGCCGTTGTCTTTGTTGATCTTCGGTGAGCGGCCGAATTCGGAGCTGACCATGACGAGCGTTTTGTCGAGCATCCCGCGGCGGTCGAGGTCGGTGATGAGCGCAGCGTAGGCCTGGTCGAATTTCGGGAGGTTCTGCTCCATCCCTTTTGCGACGTTCGAGTGCATGTCCCAGCCGCCGTAAGTCAGCGACACGAAACGGACGCCACCCTCGACGAGGCGGCGCGCCATGAGCATCCGCTGGCCGGCGTCGTTGACACCGTATTCGTTGCGGATGGCCTCGGGTTCGGCGGCGAGATTGAAGGCTTCGCGGGCTTCCTGCGAGGAGACGAGGGCGTAGGCGGATTGGTAAAAGCTGTCCATCGCGGTGAGGGCGTCACTTTTCTCCAAAGTCCGGAAATGCTCGTCCACGGTGGAAAGGATGGTGCGGCGGCGGTCGAAACGCTCGGGCGTGATGCCGGCGTGCATGTTCAAATCGCGGACGTTGAAGCCTTTGTTCGCGGGATCGGCGCCGAGGCTGAACGGGCCGTTTGCGGACGAGAGATAGCCGCTGCCGGCGAATTCGTTCGGCATGTTCGGGATGCAGACGTAGGGCGGCAGGTTTTTGCGCGAGCCGAGCTCGTGGGAAACGACGGAGCCCATCGACGGGTAGCGCAGCGCGGGCGACGGGCGGTAGCCGGTGAACATGTTGTGCGTGCCGCGCTCGTGCGCCGCTTCGCCGTGGGTCATCGAGCGGACGACGGTGATTTTGTCGGCGATCTTCGCCGTGTTCGTCATGTATTGCGAAAAGCGGACGCCGGGGATTTTCGTTTCGACCGTGCTGAGCGGGCCGCGGTATTCGATCGGGGCGTAGGGTTTCGGGTCCCAGCTTTCCTGGTGCGCGCAGCCGCCGGGGAGGTAAATGTGGATGAGCGATTCGGCTTTCGCGACGAGCGGGTCGAGCATCGAGGCCTGCTCGGCGGCCTGGAGTTTGAAGAGATTGCCGAGCGAAAGTCCGAGGCCGCCGACGAGGCCGACGTAGAGGAAATCGCGGCGCGAAGTCTTGCGAAAATGCGCGGGATCTTGGTGCCAGGTGACGGGTTGGATGTCGCTCATGATTTAGGCTGGAGTTGGGGGTTTCGTCGGTCGCGGGAGCTCACGGTGCCGTGAATGTTTCGCGGCGGCGGCGTGACTCTCCGGTGTCTCAATCCCTTCGTCCACGGCGCCTTAGTCCAAAGTTTTGGCGTCGGTTTCCAGTTTCGCCCGAGGTCGTGGAAGATTGGTGGCGGAAACCCGCCGCCTTCGCTCTCGGGGAGAAGTAAGAGGTCCTCCGACTCCGCTGGCGCTGCGCCCAGGATGACCGGAAAGGGCGCTTTCGTGCGCACACGAACTGACAAAAATGCGCTCGCATTCGACGCTGTTTGCGAAACCTTGCCACCCGATGAAAGGCACCCGTTTTCTCCCGCTGCTGGCGCTCGTATTTTTCGCCCTGAATGTGCAAGCGTGGGCGGTGCGGACGGTGGTGATCGATGCCGGGCACGGCGGGATCGACCGTGGCGGGGGGCCGGGGCAAAAGATCCCGGAGAAGCCGTACACGCTCGATGTGGCGAAGCGTTTGCAGAGCGAATTGCGCGGCGCCGGCTTCCGCACGGTGATGACGCGCGATGGCGATTATTTCGTGACGCTCGGGAATCGCTGCGGGATCGCCAATGCGCAGCGGGACGCGATTTTCATCAGCGTGCATTTCAACTCCGCGCCGCGCGAAGGCGCGAACGGGATCGAGACCTATTATTACACGCGGCAAAGCGCGCGGCTGGCAGCGGCGGTCCACGCGCAAGTGGTGCGCGCCGCCGGGACGGAAGATCGGCACGTGCGGACGCGCGGGTTTTACGTGATCCGAAATACGCGCATCCCGTCCATCATCGCGGAATGCGGCTTTCTGACGAACGGCACCGAGGCTCGCCGAATCATGACGGCGTCTCACCGGCAGCGGCTCGCGGAGGCGATCGCGCGCGCGGTGGTGCGGCTCTACCAATGACGCGATGAAGGCACCGAGGATGCGGTATCCGGTGACGACCTTTCTCCTCTTGATCCTGACGCTGCTGGCGCTGATCGGGCCGCTGACCGGCTTCTTCGCCGGGATCGCGTTTCTGGCTGTGGTCACGTTTGCGTTCATCACCCTCATCCCCTTTCTCGTCGAAACCGCGCGCCCCCGATGATCGTCACGACAACCGAAATGCGGGCGCTGGAGGAGCGGGCGTTTGCCGATGGGGTGAGTGCGGATGCGCTGATGGAGGAAGCCGGGGCGCGCATCGCGGAAGCGATCTGGCAGTTTTTTCCGACTCCGGGACGGTGCGTCGTGCATTTTGGAAAAGGGCACAATGGCGGCGATGCGCTCGTCGCCGCGCGGCATCTCGCGGCGGCGGGGTGGAAGGTGGAGCTCGTGCCGGCGTTCGTGATCGCGGAGTGGAGCGGGCTCACGCGGAAGAAATTTGCCGCGCTCGAGGACCGCGGGCCCGGCGCGGGCGGGCGCACGCTGGTGGTGCTCGACGGACTGCTCGGCATCGGCGCGGGCGGGCCGCTGCGGGAGCCGATCGCGGCAGCAGCGCGGGCGATCAATCGGCTGCGGGCCGACGGCGCGCAGGTCTTCGCGATCGACCTGCCGACAGGTCTCGACGGCGACACCGGCGAGCCCGACCCGGACGCGGTGCGCGCGGATTTCACGCTCGCGATCGGCTTCGCGAAACGCGGCCTCGTCGCGCATCAAGCCGAGAAATATGTCGGCCGCCTCGCGATCCTGCCGCTGCGCGAACTCACGGCGCGCGCGGATTTTTCCGACGAAACGGAGAACGTGGCGACCGGCGCTTCGCTCGCGCATCTGCTCCCGCGGCGCGGCTTCGACATGCACAAGGGCGACTGCGGCCGCATCGCGATCGTGGCCGGTTCGCGCGGTCTGACCGGCGCCGCGGCGATGTGCGCGGAAGCTTGTGTGCGGGCGGGCGCGGGGCTGGTGACGCTGCTCGTGACGGAGGACGTTTATCCGATCGTGGCGGCCGTCACTTCGCCCGAGATCATGGTGAAGCCCGTGACCTCGTATCTCGAATTGCTCGAGCTGAAATGCGATGTCGTCGCGCTCGGCCCGGGACTCGGACTTTCGCGAAAAGGCGAACTGATCGAACTCATCCGCCGCGTCGATGCGCCGATGATCATCGATGCCGACGGCCTCAACACGCTCGCCACCGAAATGGGTGCGCTGCATTCCTGCGCCGGCCCGCGCCTCCTCACGCCGCACCCCGGCGAAATGGCGCGCCTCGACCCCGATTCGCGCGAAAACACGCGCCGCGCGACCGCCGAGAATTTCACCAATCGCTACCCTCACACCCTCCTGCTCAAAGGCGCGCGAACCCTCGTCGCCGAGCACGGCTGGGAGCTTTCCTACAACAGCACCGGCTCGCCCGGCATGGCCACCGGCGGCATGGGCGACGTGCTCACCGGCGTCTGCGCCGCGCTCGCTGGGCAGGGCCTGCCGCTCTATCACGCCGCGCGCGTCGGCGCGTGGCTCTGCGGACGCGCTGCCGAGCTCGCGATCTTCTCCGGCGGCGAATCCGAGGAGTCTCTCTGCGCGACCGGTTTGCTGCCTCATCTCGGCGCGGCGTTCCGTGAATTGCGGGCCGGCTGTTTCTAAAAAAACAGCCGCGATTCGGCTGAATGGCGCGGCGGTCTGCGCGTCGAAACGCAACCGCCACCCTCGCCTGCACGCCAGCGTTCGCGCAGTCGTCGGTCACCACCACCAGCACCACCACGTCGGCCGGCACGATCAGCGAATTCAGCCCGGACACCATCGTCATCCGCTCTGAGACCAGCCCCGAGCCCATCCGCTACACCTATTCGAAGACCACGACTTACGTGGACGACGAAGGCGCACCGGTCTCGCTCGAGCTCGTGAAATCCGGCCTGCCCGTCACCGTCAGCTACATCAAGGAAGGTGACCGCGTGGTCGCAAATCGCGTCATCGTTCATAAAAAGAAAACGACGACCACGACCGAAGGCGGTGCCGCCGTGGTCGAGAAAAAGCGCATCACGACGACCGACGATGCGCCGGTGGTGATCGAAAAGAAGACGACCACCACGACCTCCGAGACCAAGTAAATCGCGAAAAGCGCGCACTTTTAAAAACCCGCGGAGCCAGGCCTCCGCGGGTTTTTTGGTGCCCGTCTTGCACGCGAAAATATTCGACCGACGGAAACGCCCGAGCCGTTCGTGACCTGCGAAGCAACATCTGAAATTATCACCTCACCATGGACACCACCGAGACCGCCGCACCCTGCCCCGCCAACTTTGAAGAACTCCGCCACCGCACCGAGGATTACGTGCGCGACGAGCCGACGAAGGCCCTCGGCATCGCCCTCGCGGCGGGCATCGTCCTCACTATCCTCCCGGTTTTCCGCATCGTCGGAGGCCTCCTCCGCCTCGTGCTCATGCTGGCGAAACCGGCCATCATCATCTTCGGCGCGATGAAAGTGTACGAGGAGATCAACCGCCGGAACGGCGGCGAATAATCGCGTGGAAGCGTTCGAAAACGTCCCCGCTCCCGGACTGGTCGAGACCGTCCAGAAAGACGCCAGCGCCCTCGCCCGCCGGGCGGATGCCGCGCTGCGCGAAAATCCGATCCCCGCGATCATCACCGCCGTCGCCATCGGCTTCGGCATCGGCCTCCTCACCCGCGCGCTCCAGCCCGCGCCGCATCCCATGCGCGATTGCCTCGACGAGACCTCCGGCTACCTCCACTCGGCTTTCAAGCCCGTGAAAAAGAAAGCGCAGCGCGCCTACGATTCCTCGTCGAGAGCGGTCCGCGGCGCGGTGGAAGACCTCCACGACATCGACCTCGATCCCGTGGCGAAATGGTGGAAACGCCTCTGGGCGTGAGGCTTTTTGTCAGTGGTGGCGGGCGTGGAAAGGCCGGTTCCGCCGCGCCATCCGGGCACAAGCCAGGCGTTCCGGCGCGAACGAACATTTCCGCGAAAAGCGATTGACGCTTGGGTGGCGTTTCTTGTTAAGACTGAGTCTCAACAAGAAGCCCGACACCCACATGCTCCAAATCACCCTGCTCCGCTCCACCCTCCTCGCAGCCGCCACCGCTCTCGCTGTCTCCACGGCTTCGGCCACGGAACGCCGCTTCACTTACACCTACGAGACGACCACCACTCCGAAAGGCGCGGTCGAGCTGGAAAACTGGGCGACTTGGAAGCACGGCAGTGAGGCGTTTCAAAAATTCGACCAGTTCCAGTTCCGCCACGAACTCGAGTTCGGCGTCACCGATCACCTTCAGCTCGGCGTCTATCTTTTCGACTGGCAGTACGACGGCAACGACCCCGAGGGGCACAACGCCCGCTGGCAGCACTCGGGCTTCGAGTTGATCTACAATCTGTCGAACCCGAACACCGATTTTCTCGGCTCGGCGCTCTACTTCGAGGCGTTGGTCGGCGAGGACTCGGTCGAGCTCGAGGGAAAGCTCCTGCTTCAGAAGAACTTCGGCCCGCTCACCGTGGCCTACAACGCAGTCGTCGAGGCCGAGTTCGCGGGCGAGCATTTCCGCGACGAGCAGAACGGCGAACTCGCGCAGTCGCTCGGCGTGAGCTACGACCTGAGCCCGCACTTCTCCGTCGGCGCGGAAGTGCTGCACGAGATCGTCGTCCCGGATTGGGCCACCACGCGCGGGTCGAATCTCTTCGTGGGTCCGAATGCCTCCGTCCGGTTCGGCCGCGCGTTCGTCACCGCCACCGCGCTCTTTCAAGTCACCGCCGTGGACGGCGAACCGGACACGCAAATCCGCATCATCACCGGCTTCGACTTTTGAAAATGCGCGCCGCTCTCCTCGTCGCCGCCGCGCTGCCCCTCGCCGGGTGCGCGCTGACTAGCAACGTCCCGCCCGTCACCCCGGCGATGGCCGGCCCCGGCCTCTCGATGCAGACCTTGCAGGCGGGCCGCGTCGTTTTCGGCGAGCGCTGCACCGCGTGTCACCGGCCCTATCCGCTGGAAAAATACACCGTCCCGCGCTGGCACGAGCTCGTCGCCACCATGAGCCCCCGCGCGAAGCTCGCGCCGCCGCAGACCGCCGCCCTCCTCGCCTACATCGAGGCCGCGAAAAGGACGACCCCGTAGCGCGGTGCGACCCTCCTTCCCGGTCATCCTGAGCGCAGCGCCAGCGGAGTCGAAGGACCTCTTACTTCTCCCCCGTTGCGCGCGCGCCGTCGGGGAGGGGGAAAAGTAAGAGGTCCTTCGACTCCGCTTCGCAAAGCCGAAGCTCCGCTCAGGATGACTCGGAAGGAGCGCCGCCATCCAAACTCGCCGGAGAGCTTGCCGCCGCACCCTCGCGCGCTAACTTCGCCCGACTATGGCCGACGAACGCAAATCCCTCGAACAACGCGCGCAGATGACCGACCTCGAGCGCCTGCGCCACAGCGCCGCGCACGTCCTCGCCACCGCCATCCTCCGCATCTGGCCCGAGGCGCAATTCGCCGCCGGCCCCCCCGTCGAGAACGGCTTCTACTACGACTGCGACCTCCCCCACCGCATCTCGCCGGAAGACTTCCCTGCGATCGAGGCCGAGATGAAAAAGGAGATCAAGGCCAACCACGTCTTCGAAAAACAAACCCTCACCCGCGCCGACGCCCTCGCCCTGGCCGAGCGCGGCGAGCTCGCCGCCCTCACCGCCCGCGGCACCCCGTCCACCTTCAAGCTCGACATCATCCGCGGCATCCCCGACGGCGAAGAAATCACCCTCTTCCGCAACGGCGACTTCACCGACCTCTGCGCCGGCCCCCACGTCATGCGCACCGGCAATATCGGCGCCATCCGCCTCACCCACGTCGCCAGCGCCTATTATAAAGGCGACGAAAACAACCCCCAGCTCCAGCGCATCTACGGCACCGCCTTCAAGAACAAAACCGAGCTCGAGGCCTACTTCGCCATGCTCGAGGAGGCGAAAAAGCGCGATCACCGCAAGCTCGGCCGCGAACTCGAGCTCTTCTGTTTCGACGACGACGTGGGCCCCGGCCTCCCCCTCTGGCTGCCGCGCGGCACGGTCTTGATCGAAGAGCTCGAAAAGCTCGCCAAAGAGACCGAATTCGCCGCCGGTTACGACCGCGTCCGCACCCCCCACCTCGCCCGCGAGAACCTCTACCTCACCAGCGGCCACCTCCCTTACTACGCCGAGAGCATGTTCCCCCCGATGGAACTCGCCGAAGGCGACGCGCCAGCGGGTAGGGTGGGTGTTCCACCCGCCGTGCCGGGTATCCTACCCGGCACCCCCGGCACCACGGAAGGCGCACACTACTCCAAACGCCGCCGCCTCCCTCATTTCGAACAACCGTGGGCGATCTACTTCCTCACCTTCACCACCCGCGACCACCGCGTCCTTTCGCCCGAATCCCGCACCGTCGTGCTGAATGCGCTGCGGCATTTCCATGGCCAGCGCTACGAACTCTTCGCCGCCTGCGTGATGCCGGACCACGTCCACCTTCTCCTGCAACCGTGGATCAAAGAAACCAACGAGGCGGGCGAAAATGTGTTCTGGTCGCTGGGCGAACTGATGCACTCGATCAAGACGTTCACGGCGCGTGCCATCAACGAAGCCGAAGGGACGCGAGGGGAACTGTGGGAGCAGGAACGTTACGACCGCTACGTGCGTGGAGATGCGGATTTGGAGGAAAAATTCCTCTATATCTGCAACAACCCGCGGGGGGAGAATCTCGTCGGGCCGGAGGAGGAATATCCGTGGGTTTGGACGCCGGATTCGAGGGGCGGGCCGGGTGCGACGTCCCAGGCAGAGGGGGATTCGAGGGGCGGGCCGGTTATGACGTCTGATGCACCGGGTAGGATACCCGGTGCGGCGGGTGGAACACCCACCCTACCCGCGCCCGCCTCCACCGTCTCGCACGCACCGGGTTCCGGCTCGGGTAGGGTGGGTGTTCTACCCGCCGGTTCGGGTATCCTACCCGAACCACCGAGCGTCCCAACACGCCCCCCCCCAACCGGCGACCGCTACTACCTCAAGGCCATGAACTGCCCGCATCATCACAAGCTCTTCGGGGCGGTGCCGCGGAGTTACCGGGACTTGCCGTTGCGGCTGGCGGAATACGGCACCTGCTACCGCTACGAGCAATCCGGCGAACTCTTCGGCCTCATGCGCGTGCGCGCCATGCAGATGAACGACGCGCACATTTACTGCACCGAGGAGCAGTTCGCCGCCGAGTTTCAGGCGGTGAATGAGATGTATCTCTATTACTTCAAGATCTTCGGCATCGACCGCTACCAATTCCGCTTCTCCACCCACAGCCCCGCCGAACTCGGCAAGAAATACGTCGATCAGAGCGACCTCTGGCTGAAAACCGAGAAAATGGTCCGCGACGTCCTCGTCGCCAGCGGCGCCCCCTTTGTCGAAGTCGCCAACGAAGCCGCCTTCTACGGCCCCAAGATCGACATCCAGATCTGGAGCATCATCGGCAAGGAATTCACCCTCGCCACGAATCAGGTCGATTTCGCCGTCCCCGCCCGCTTCGGCCTCCACTACAAGACCCGCGACAACACCGACGCCACCCCGCTCTGCATCCACCGCGCCCCGCTCGGCACCCACGAGCGCTTCATCGGCTTCCTCATCGAGCACTACGCCGGGAATTTCCCCCTCTGGCTCGCCCCCCTGCAGGTGCGCGTCCTCTCCTTTGGAAGTGACGAGGTTCTCGCCGAATCCGCCCGCGCCCTCGTCGCCGAACTCCGCAGTCACGGCATCCGCGCCGAGTCCGACACCAGCAGCGACCCGATCAAAGCCAAGATCGCCCACGCCGAGACGCAAAAAGTCCACCACATGCTCATCCTCGGCCCCCGCGACCTCGAAGCCGGCGTCGTCAGCATCCGCATCCACGGCCGCGGCCCCGTCGGAGCCAAACCCCGCGCCGAAATCATCACCGACCTCCTCACCGAGATCAAAGAGCGCCGCGCCTGAGCTTGATCGCGCGGCGTCGGGGGAGATGTAAGAGGTCTTTCGACTCCGCTACGCTGCGCTCAAGATGACCGGAAGGAGGGACCCCCGCCCCTTTCACCCGAACTCATCCCCCCACGCTGCGCCCAAGATGACCCGACAGGCAGGACGCGCCCTCTTCCTTCCAAGTCATCCTGAGCGAAGCTTCGGCTTTGCGAAGCGCAGTCGAAGGACCTCTTACTCCTCCCCCTCCCCCGGCTACAGCACCGACACCGACAGCACCGGCGGCAGATTATCCGCCAGCAGATACCACGTGTCGCCTTCGTCGCGGGTGGCGAAGATCTTCCCCGTATTCGTCCCAAAGTAGAGCCCGGCGGGCGTGCCGGTGTCGGCGCACATTCCCTCGCGCAGCACACTGGCGTAGGCGTCTTCCTGCGGGAGACCATTCGTCAGCGGCTGCCACGTCGCCCCACCGTCGCGGGTGCGAAAGACCCGCAGTGCCGCATCGGGCGGGCAGCGGAATTCCGCGCCCTGCAGCGGGAGGACGTAGGCCGTGCCGGGCTCGCGCGGATGCACCGCGAGCGGAAAGCCGAAGTCGCTCGGGAGCCCGGCGGTGATCTCTTCCCAGCTCTCGCCCGCGTTGTCGCTGCGATACATGCCGCAGTGGTTCTGCTGAAAGAGCGCGCCGCCCGGGGCGATGAGGAGCTTGTGGACGCATTGGCCGAACTCCGGGAAGCGATTCCCCGGAAAGAACTCCGCGCGCGTCCCGCGATTCGCGGGCTTCCACGACCCGCCGCCGTCGTCGCTGCGGAAGACGCCGACGGCAGAAATGGCGACATACATGCGCTGCGGGTCGGCGGGGTCGATTTGGATGGAGTGAAGGCAAAGGCCGCCCGCGCCGGGGTGCCAGTTCGGGCGCGATGGATGGCTGGTCAGCGAGCTCACTTCGCTCCACGTCTCGCCCGCATCTTCGCTCCGAAAAAGCGCGGCGGGCGCGACCCCGGCATACAAGACATTCGGCGTCGCGGCGGGGCCGGGCTCGAGGTGCCAGATGTTCTCCACCTTCAGCCCCGACGCTTCGGTGAAGGCGGGGCTGGTTTTTGCCGAGGTCCACGTTTCGCCGAGATCATCGGAATAGACGACCTCGCAGCCAAACCACGCGTCATTCCCCGCCGCGAAGATGCGCCTCGTCCGCGGGTCCCACATGGCGTGGTGGACCTGCTTCCCTTTCACAAAAGGCCCGCGCAACTCCTACTCGCCGCGGTCCGCGCTGGTGAAGATGAAGAGGCCTTTCTTGGTGCCGGCGAGGAGGTGATTCATCCCGCGCCCTTAGCACACGAGCTGGCGGAACGTCCAGTCCCCGGCGGGGCTAACGCGGCTCCTCCTTCCGGTCATCTTGAGCGGAGTCGAAAGACCTCTCACTTTTCCCCCGCTGCGCCCGCGCCCTCGGGGAGGGAGAGAAGTAAGAGGTCCTTCGACTGCGCTTCGCAAAAGCCGAAGCTCCGCTCAGGATGACGGCTGACTTACAGCCGCGAGATGAGGAGCTCGCGCTGGAAGATGAGCTCTTTCGGCAGGCGGTCGTGGAGGGTGAGGAAGAGCTCGGTCTGGGAGATGAGTTCGCGCTGCCACTCGAGGGGGTCGATCTTCATGCACTGCTCGAATTTCTCGCGGGGGAAATCCAGGCCGGTCCAGTCGAACTCCTCGTAACGCGGCATCCAGCCGATTTGCGTCTCGCGGGCGGCAGCGCGGCCGCGGGTGCGGTCGATGACCCATTTGAGGACGCGGAAGTTTTCACCGAAGCCGGGCCAGAGGAATTCGTCGCCGACGTCCTTGCGGAACCAGTTCGCGTGGAAGATGCGCGGGGGGTCGGCGAGGTGGCGGCGGATGCCGAGCCAGTGGTTGAAATAATCGCCCATGTTGTAGCCGCAGAACGGGAGCATCGCCATCGGGTCGCGGCGCACTTTGCCGACTTCGCCGGCCTGCGCGGCGGTGAGCTCGGAGCCCATGGTCGCGCCGAGATAGACGCCGTGGATCCAATTGAAGGACTGGCAAATCAGCGGCATCGTCGTGGCGCGGCGTCCGCCGAAAATGATCGCGCTGATCGGGACGCCGGCGGGGTCGTTGGCCTCGGGCGCGAGGGCGGGGTTGTGGCCCATCGGCGCGGTGAAGCGGCTGTTGGGGTGCGCGGCTTTTTCCTTCGAGTCGGGGGACCACGGGTGGCCTTTCCAGTCGATCAAGCCAGCCGGAGCAGGCTCGTCTTTTCCCTCCCACCAGACGTCGCCGTCCGGCGCGAGCGCGACGTTCGTATAGATCGTGTCGCGCGCGATGGTGCGCATCGCGTTGGGGTTCGATTTGTAATTCGTCCCCGGCGCGACGCCGAAATATCCGGCCTCGGGATTGATCGCGTAGAGCCTGCCGTCGGCGCCCGGTTTCATCCACGCGATGTCGTCGCCGATGGTCGTGATCTTCCAGCCGTCGAAGCTCTCGGGCGGGATGAGCATCGCGAAATTCGTCTTCCCGCACGCGCTCGGAAACGCCGCGGCGACATACGTCTTCTCACCGCCCGGCGCCTCGACGCAGAGGATGAGCATGTGCTCCGCCATCCAGCCCTGGTTGCGCCCGAGGTAACTGCCGATGCGGAGCGCGAGGCACTTTTTCCCGAGCAGCACGTTCCCGCCGTAGCCCGAGCCGACCGAGATGATCGTGTTGTCCTGCGGAAAATGCGCGATGAAGCGCCGGTCGGGATCGCAGTCGAGAACGCTGTGGATGCCGCGGTTGAAGTCGTCGCTTTCGCCGAGCTGCTCGAGCGCGACGCGGCCCATGCGCGACATGATCCGCATGTTCAGCACGACGTAAATCGAGTCGGTGATCTCGACGCCGACCTTCGTCAACGGCGACCCCGGCGGGCCCATGAGATACGGCACGACATACATCGTGCGACCCGCCATCGAGCCGCAGAGCAGGGCGTGAAGCTTCTCGTACATCTCGCGCGGCGCGGCCCAGTTATTCGTCGGCCCGGCTTCGTCTTTCGCCGGCGTGCAGATGAACGTGAACTGCTCCACGCGCGCCACGTCGTTCGGATTCGAGCGGTGGTAATAGCAGCCCGGCAGCTTCGTTTCGTTCAACTTCACCAACACCCCGCTCGCCACCGCCTCCGCGAGGAGCTGTGTCTTTTCCTCCTCCGAGCCATCGCACCAAAAGACGCGGTCGGGCCCGGTCCGCGCGCGGATTTCCTCGACCCACGCGACCAACGTTTCGTTCGCGGGAAGTGAGCCGCCGAGAGAGGTGCCGAGTGCCATAGCGGCGGAGTTTGGCGCGAGGCCGAAAGTTGGCAAGGGCTGCGCGAACTCGGAACGCCGGATTGCGAACCGCCGCGCACGTCGCTATCTGTTCGCCGCATGGCCCGCTATTGCTCCACTCCGAACGCGCCGCTCGGCCGCTGGAACAATCTCCCGATTTATCTCACGACGATCGTGACCGCGCTCTTTGTCCTCGGGCTGATCGTCTTCGCCGTCCTCGGCGCGCAGCACAGCCCCGCGGCGAGCCTCGCGATTTTCACCGCGCCGCTCGTGCCCGCGTGGTCGCTCTGGCGGCTCGTGACGTATCTGCTCGTCGATCAAATCAGCTTCTTCACGCCGTTCGGATTGTTCTGCTTTTACTGGTGGAGCGTCGGGATCGAGACGCATCTCGGGCGCAGCGTGGTGACGGGGCTCTGGGTGCTGGTCGCGCTGGCGAGCCCGGCGGTGGCGGCGCTCGGCTGGCTGGGCTTCGGCATCCCGTCGGAGACCTACGGCAATTACGTCTTCGTCGCCTCGCTCCTCGTGGCCTTCGCGACGCTCTATCCGCAGACCGAGGCCTGGGGCTGGGTGCCCTTCAAATGGGTCGCGTTCGCCTGCATCGTCTGCGGCTCGCTCATGCTGCTGGCCGAGCGCGATTGGCTGCGGCTCGCGCAGCTCTGGCTCTCGTGCGGCGTGGCGTTTGCCTACGTCCGCTACGCGAGGGAGCAGGAATTCGACGACGCCGAGTCGCCCTTCTCGCGCGTGCGGACGTGGTTTCTCCGGCGAAAATTCCGCGTCCTCCCGCCGCCACCAGCGCGCGAGATGCGGCACCGCGCCGAGCCGGAAAGCGCCGTCGATTCCATCGATCCGCTGCTCGATAAAATCGCGAAGTCCGGCCTCGCCAGCCTCACCGCCGGCGAGCGCGCGAAGCTCGAAAAAGCCCGCGAGGATCTGATGAAAAAGGAAGCGCCACAGCGCTGATCCACGCCGCCGCGCGATGCCCGAAAATCCTCCTCCCGCCGACCCCGTCGCGCCCCGCCGGCTCTCGCGCCTCGACAATGTCTATGTCACCGCGATGTCGCATTTCTATCGCGGCGAACTCGGCCGGATCATGGCCTGGCGCGCGCGGCTCGACAACACGACCAACTGGGCGATCACCACGACTTCCACCATTTTCACCGTCGCGTTTTCCATCGAGCGCGTCCCGCACATCATCTTCTTTTTCAACGTCGCGATCGTCTGGGTCATGCTCTGGATCGAGGCCCGACGCTACCGTTTCTACGACGCCTTCCGCGCCCGCGTCCGCATGTTGGAAGCGCATTTTCTCGTCCCGATCGTCGCGCAAAACATGAGTCTTTTGCAGGGCGAATGGCAGAAACTCGTCTGCGAAGACCTGCTCCTCCCGTCATTTAAAATCAGCAAATTCGAAGCCGTCGGCCGCCGCCTGAAACGCAACTACGGCTTCATTTTCATCATCATCCTCTCGGCCTGGATCACGAAAATATTCCTCCACGCCAAGCCGCCCATCACCGACTTCGCCTCCTTCTATTCCGCGCTCCAGGTCGGCACCTCGATCCCGAGCTGGCTCGTCGCGTTCGTCTTCGTCGGCACCTTCGTCTCGGTCATCGGCATCACCATTTACATCGGTAGAAAAACCTCCGGCGAGATCTCCGAGTTCGGCGCCCACCGCACGATGTGGCGCATCTGACGCCGCGACGAATTTTGCCGATGTCCGCCGCTCCGCTCGATCACCTCCGCGAAATCGTCGCGCAACTCCGCGCTCCCGGCGGCTGCCCGTGGGACCGCGAGCAAACCCACGCGACCCTCCGTGCCGGCGTGATCGAGGAGGCGTACGAGGTCGTCGAGGCGATCAATAATTCCGACGACGCCAACCTCCGCGAAGAGCTCGGCGACCTCCTGCTCCAAGTCGTCTTCCACGCGCAAATCGCCACCGAGGAAACCCGCTTCACTTTCGACGAAGTGGCCGCCGACATCGCAGCCAAGCTCATCCGCAGGCATCCGCACGTTTTCGGCGACGACCAATGCGCCGACTCCGCCGCCGTCCTCGTCCGCTGGGACGAAATCAAACGCGCCGAAAAAGGGAACGTCCACACCTCCGCGCTCGACGGCATTTCCGGCGGACTCCCCGCGCTCCTCCACGCCGAAAAGGTCCAAAAGAAGGCCGCAAAAGTCGGCTTCGACTGGCCCGACGCCGCACCCGTTTTCGCCAAGCTCCGCGAGGAAATCGCCGAGGTCGAAGCCGAGCTCACCACTTCGCCCGACAAGCTCGAAGACGAAATCGGCGACCTCCTTTTCTCCGTCGTGAATCTGGCCCGCAAACTGAAGATCGACAGCGAAGTCGCCCTCCACCGCGCCACCGGAAAATTCGCCACCCGCTTCCGCCAAATCGAGCAACTCGCCACCACCCGCGGCCTCGACCTCCACGCGATGTCCCTCACCGAAATGGACGCGCTCTGGGACGAAGTAAAAGCGCGTCCGAAAGCACCGGGGTAGCGCGCTCGTCTCGAGCGCTGGTTTCGGCGTCCCGCCGAAACGAACTTTTTCAACCGCGCCGATTTTGAGAGCCCCTTGAAAAATCACACATCGCGAAAGTCCGTCGCGGCGAGACGCCGCGCCCAGCACTCGAGACGAGTGCGCTACCGGGACTTCGCTGCGCGCCGTCCCGGAACTTCCCCTTGTCCGCCCCGACCCGGCTGGTAGTTTCCGCGTTCGCTTCCGCACCGCATGGCTGACCACGGCTACCTCGCACTCGTCCTCCACGCGCATCTGCCCTACGTCCGGCACCCGGAATACGAGGAATTTCTCGAGGAGGACTGGCTCTACGAAGCCATCACCGAGACCTACCTCCCCCTCCTCGATGTGCTGCACGGGCTCGCCGGCGACGGCGTCGATTTCCAGCTCACGATGTCGCTCACGCCGCCGCTCTGCCACATGCTGCGCGACGAGCTCCTGCAGCATCGATATGCCCGCTACCTCCAGCGTTCGATTGACCTCGCGCGCAAGGAAACCGAGCGCACCGTCGGCAAGGGTCAGCTCGAAGAGATCGCCCGCTTTTACCTCCACCGCCTCGAACACGCGCAGCAGGCGTACGAGGAAAGATGGAAGCGCGACCTCGTCCGCGCCTTCGCCGACCTACAGGACCGCGGCGTTTTGGAAATCATCACCTGCGCCGCGACGCACGGATTTCTGCCGCTCATGGAGAACTTCCGGGAGGCCGTGCGCGCCCAGATTTTCATCGCGCGCGACCATTACCGCGAAATGTTCGGCCGAGATCCGCGCGGCATCTGGCTCCCGGAATGCGCCTACGTTTCCAGCCTCGATGAAGTGCTGCGCGAGGCAAATCTGCGCTGGTTCATCATCGACGCGCACGGGCTCATGTTCGGCACCCCGCGCCCGCGTTACGCGATTTACGCGCCGACTTTCACGCCCGCCGGACCCGCCGCGTTCGGACGCGACCGCGACTCCAGCCGCCAAGTCTGGAGCGCGGAAGAAGGGTATCCGGGTGACCCCGCGTATCGCGATTTCTACCGCGACATCGGCTTCGATCTCTCGCTCGAATATCTCGGCGAGGCCGCGCCCTCCGACGGCACGCGCAAATTCACCGGCCTCAAATACCACCGGATCACCGGCCCCGTTCACGAAAAAGAACTCTACAATCGCGGCTGGGCGATGGGCGCCGCCGATTCGCACGCCGGCAATTTCATGGCCAACCGCGCCGCGCAAATCGCGCATCTCCGCGCGAACATGAACGTCGATCCGATCGTCGTCAGCCCCTTCGACGCCGAGCTTTTCGGCCACTGGTGGTTCGAAGGCCCCGAGTTCCTGAACCTCTTCATTCGCAAGGCCGTTTACGATCAGCGCGAGTTCCGCCTCACCACGCCCTCGCAGTATTTGGAAGGCCACGAGACGCATCAACTCGCCGTCCCCTCCGCCTCGAGCTGGGGCCACAAAGGCTACTGGGAAGTCTGGCTCGACGACAGCAACGCCTGGATTTATCCGCACCTCCACATCGCCGCGCGCCGCATGACCGAGATGGCCCGCGCGCACCGCGAAACGACTTCGGAAATCCTCGACCGCGCCCTCCGCCAAATGGCCCGCGAACTCCTCCTCGCGCAATCCAGCGACTGGGCCTTCCTGATGAAAACCGGCACCGCAAAAAACTACGCGAGCAAGCGCACCAAGGATCACATCCTCCGCTTCACCCGCCTCTACGACCAGGTCCGCGCCTCCGCCGTGGACCTCGCGTTCCTCGAAAACTGCGAGTGGCGCGACAACATTTTCCCGAACCTCGACTGGCGATATTATGCGTGAAAAATCGGTGCGCCCGCGGTGGGCGGAACGTCGAACGTCGAACGTAGAACGTCGAACATCGAACCGAAGAAACGGTCTCGCACGCCTTCTCCTACTTCGACGTTCGACGTTCGACGTTCGACGTTTCTCCTCTTCCTCCTTTTCGCCTTCACCGCCCTCGCCGCCGACCCCGCTCCCTCCGCCGTCCACATCACCTTTCTCCCTCCTCCGCTCGACGGAACCCTCAGCCTCGGCATCTACGACAAAGCCGGAAAACTCGTCCGCGCCCTGCACCGCGAAGCGACCGAAAAGGACTTCACCGTCGGCCTCAACGGCTTCATCACGAGCTGGGATGGAAAAGACGACGCCAGCCATCCGATGCCCGCCGGCAAATACTTCGCCCGCGGCTACGCCGTCGGCGAGCTCGCCGTCGAAGGCATCGCCATGCACGGCAACGACTGGATCACCAACGACGATTCACCGCGAATTCGAGCCCTCAGCGGCATCGAGAAAATCACCGCCGGGCCGACCTTGTTTCTCCTCGCCGAAGTCGCGGACGGCACGCTGCGCCACATCCGTGTCGAGGCGAACGGAACCGCGCACGTCACTGGCGAAGAAGTCGCAATCGGGGAACAACATTTCCGAAGTTCGGAAGCGGGTCCTCTCGCACCGGACGGACCCGTCGTGGCTGCCGATCCTGAACTCGCGGAACCAGCGCGGCTGGCGGGCGAACCGGTCCGGGGGTTTGTTCGCCGAGGCGACGACGAACTCGCCGGAGGGTTCAATCACCTGGTCGTCCGGCACGGCGGAAAATGGGCGCTCGTCGTGCTCCCGGATGGTGCCACGGCGCAGAACTTTTGTCTCGGCCGGGATCGCAGCGTCTGGCTCGTCGTCGGGTTTGGCGACCACTCGGAGGTCCTGCAACTCGGCCCCGACAATGAGGTGCTCCGCCGGCTGCAACTCCCCGCTGGCACGCCGCCGCCCGAGCAAATTCACGCGTCCGAGGACCTCGACGCGATCGCCATCCGAGATCGATCGGGAGACCGGCAGCGGGTCACTTTGCTCGAACTCGTCAGCCCCGCCGAATCGCATCCCACGGGCGAAACGCCGGTGTCCGTCTGGAAAACTGATTTTGTTAAATCCATCGACGCGAGCGACACGTTTTCGCAAGTCACCGGGAAACTCGGGCGCGAAAAACCGTTCATTCCCGAGCCCAAGATTCGCGTCCGCCTTCTCCCGAACGAACTGCTCAAAGGCGCGAAGACGGAGCTCGATGTGGAAGTGGCGATCGACCGGGAAGGCGCTTATTTGCAGGCTTCCGACGGACTGCTGCTCAAGCGGATCACCGAAACGCCGCATCTGAAATGGGCGGTGATGGGCCACGAAGGCGGCAAGACGATCACCATTTTCCAAAGCGACGGCGCGGTGGTCGAGGAGTTCAAAGCCCGCAAGCTCGCGAACATGATGGCCTTCGACGCCGGCGAGTACGACTGGAAGCCGGCGGCGAACTGAGCGCAGCGACTCCCTCCAAACTGTCATCCTGAGCGAAGCCCGGCTTTGCGGGCGCAGTCGAAGGACCTCTTACTTTTCCCCGCTCGGACACGCTCCGTCGCAGAAAAGTAAGAGGTCCTTCGACTGCGTTGCGCTTCGCTCCACTCCGCTCAGGATGACTTTTTGGAGCACGCGGGCCGCCCCAAAATTTCCGTGTTCCTTCCGTGAAATTCCGTGGCTAAAAACCCCGCCCCCATGCCTCCCGACATCGTCTATTTCGACCTCGAAACGCAGCGCACCGCCAACGACGCCGGTGGCTGGGACAAGAAGCACGAAATGGGCATGTCGCTCGGCGTGACCTACAGCACGCGGTCTGGCGAATACCGCATTTTCACGGAGCAAAACGTCAACGCACTCATTGACCAGCTCTGCCGCGCCGACCTCGTCGTCGGCTACAACGTGATCAACTTCGACTACGCCGTGCTGCAAAAATACACCGTCCTCGATCTCGACAGCCAATGCCGGACCCTCGACTTGATGGTCGATATCGAGGCCAAACTCGGCCACCGTCTCGGGCTCGATGCCGTGGCGACCGCGACGCTGAAAGTCGGAAAAACCGGCGACGGACTCGACGCGATCCGCTGGTGGCGCGAAGGCCGGATGCTCGAAATCGCCGAATACTGCTGCTTCGACGTGAAGTGCACGAAGCTCGTCCACGAGTACGGCATCGCGAACAAAGAGCTCCACTACCACGACCGTTTCCAGCAGCGGAAAAGCGTCGCGGTGGAGTGGAACTGAGCGGCCCTTCGCGGCCGCGTGCGCGGTTCCGAAATCCGGGTAGCGCGCTCGTCCCGAGTGCTGGTCGAGGCGTCCCGCCTCGTCGAACTTTTCTCAGCACGCGACCTGAAGGAGACACCCGTTTATAAAGTTCGTTTCGGCGGGACGCCGAAACCAGCACTCGGGACGAGTGCGCTACCCCGGCACCGAGCCGCACGCGCAAAAGGAACCTAAACCAGCCAGCCTTTCCGCCTCATCTGGTCGAAAATCACGCGCTCGAAACTCTCCGCCGCGCTGACCGCGAGGAACTTTCCCTGCCGCTGACGGCACAGCTCGGAGAGGTGCGCGGCGTGCGCCTCGCGGTATTCGTGATACAGCGCGAGGAGGTCGCGCGCGGAGCTGATGTCGAGGTCCGCCGTGGTCTCGCAATCAACGAGCCGCAGGTCGCCCGCGAACTCCGGCGCGAGTTCGCTCGGCCCGAGGATTTGCACCGCAAAGATTTCCAAACCAGCGCTGTGGAGCAAATTGAACGCGCGCCGCAGGTCGCCGTTCGTGAGAAAATCGCTGATCAAAATGGCGACGCCGCGCCCGCTGTGACGGCGCAGGAACGCTTCGACTCCGGCGTCGATCGGCATCTCGCCCCCGCCTTCCATCGCTTCGAGAAAGCGAAAGAATTTTCCCATGCTCACGCGGCCCCGGCAGGGCGCGAGACGCTGCGGCTGAGTCGCTCCGATCACCGTCGCACTCACTTTTTCGCTACCGCGAAGAGCGACGCTGCCGAAAGCGGCCGCGAGCTGCAAACCAAGGGCCAGCTTGCCTTCGAAGAGCATCGAGCTCGACGCATCGACCAGAATGGCGACGTGCAATTCCTCCTCCTGATGGAACTGCTTGAGGTACGGCCGCTCGATTCGCGCGAAGATATTCCAGTCCACAAACCGCACGTCGTCGCCCGGCGAATAGTCGCGGTAATCGCAGAACTCCGTGCTTGTCCCGCCCTTCGCCGCGAGATGCTCGCCGCGGCTGCGATTCGTGAATCGCCGCGCCGCGTTCAGCCGCAAACGTCCGAGCCGATCGAGATCGCGATTGGCCAGCAGCGACGTGATTTGCGCGGGCTCGGCCACGAATCAAAAAGCGCGCCCGGAAGCCGACTGCGCGGATGCCCGGAGAGACTCTCGCAAAGGCGCAAAGGCGCAAAGTGAAGATCCCCTCTTTGCGGCTTTGCGGCTTTGCGAGAGGAACGAATGACGTTCGATGCTGTTGTTCACGCCGCCGCTTCCTCCGGCACGGAGCGCGCGATTTCCTCGACCAGTCCCGGCACGCTGATGCTCTCGGCGAGCCCGTCGTAATTCAGCAGCACGCGATGCCCGAGCACCTCGGGCGCGAAATGCCGCACGTCATCGAATGCCACGTGCGCCCGGCCTTCCGCGAGCGCGCGCACACGCGCCGCGCGGATGAGCCCCTGCACGGCGCGCGGGCTCGCACCCCATTTTACGTAGCGCCGCACCGAGTCGCCGGCCTCGCTCGCGGCGGGGTGCGTCGCGAGGACGAGGCGCACCGCGTAGTCGCGCAGCGGGTCGGCGACGACCACTTTTTCCAGGATCCCCCGCAGCTCGAGAATGCGCGGGCCGTCGATGACTTTCGGCACGTCCGTCGCGTGCGTGAGCGTGGTGCGGCGGACGACTTCGTTGAGCTCGGCGCGATTCAAAAACGGCACGCTGAGCTTGAACATAAACCGGTCGAGCTGCGCCTCCGGGAGCGGATACGTCCCCTCCTGCTCGATCGGATTTTGCGTCGCGAGGACGAAGAACGGCTGCACGAGCTGCTGCGTCATTCCCGCCGCGGTGACGCTTCCTTCCTGCATCGTCTCGAGCAGCGCGGCCTGCGTTTTCGGTGTCGCGCGGTTGATCTCATCGGCGAGCAAAAGCTGCGTGAAAATCGGCCCGCGGCGGAACTCGAACGCATATCGTCCATCCGGTCCGGCGGTCATGATGTTCGTGCCGATGATGTCCGCCGGCATGAGGTCGGGCGTGAATTGGATGCGCCGAAAATCGAGCTCCAGCGTCCGCGCGAGCGTTTTCACCAGCTCGGTTTTCCCGAGTCCCGGCACGCCCTCGAGCAGCACATTTCCACCCGCGATGATCGCCGTGAGCACTCCCTCCACGACGCGCTGCTGCCCGACGATCACCTGCCCGACAGCGTCGCGCAGACGCTGAAAATCTTCGCGGAAACGGGCGGCTTCAGACTCGAGTTGGGCAGGGTCGCTCATGCAGGAAAGCTGCGCCGCGGGGCGGGACCGAGGCCAGCGCGAAGTGCCGCCCGCTACTCCTCCAGCACCCGCTCGTAAATCGCGCGCAGGGGCAGCGCGCATTCGATCTCCGGTAGCTCGAGCGTCGTGTCGATGTCGCCGAGAAAATCCATCGCCCACTCGCCATCCGTCTCCGCCCGCCGATGCACGGTCACGGCGCAACGCGACTGATCGACGATCACATAGACGCGCAGCGACGGGAGGCTTTGGTAATTGAAGAGCTTGTCGCCGAGATCGGCGCGCATCGTCCCGGGCGAGAGAATTTCGAAGATGACGGTCGGCTCCTCGACTCCACTCTCCGGCCCGTCCGAGCAGTCCACCGTGATGTCGGGATAGTAATAGAATGTCGCGCCCGGCTTGCGGATGTGCAGCCGCATGTCGCTGCCAAACGGAATGCACTTTTTGCCGCGCAGTTGATTTCGCAACTCCCCGGCGAGATTCACCGCGATGAGATTGTGTGAGCGATTCGCACCCGCCATCGCGTAAACCACGCCGGCGAGATACTCGTGCTTCACATCGCTCACGAGTTCCGCCGCGAGATACTCCTCCGGGGTGAGGTAAACGTCCTCCTTTCGCAGCGCTGTCATGGCGCGAAACTACGCGGTGCCGGCAGCGGGGCAAGACTCGCCTCGCGTGTCCCCGTCACTCGTCGCGCGGACGTTTCCGTTTCCGAGCGAGGAGGCTTTCGGTCGTGGAGGGCGCGTCGGGTTCGGGCTCGACGGTGGGCTGGGAAGCCTGTGCTGGCGAGAGTTCCGGGGCGGCGGATTTGAGCGGGAGAGATTTGGAAAGCCCCACATTTTGCGCCCGTGCCACCGGCGCAGTCAGCGTTTGCGCGACCTGCTTTTTGCGCTGCAAGAGCGCGCTCATCGTCTCGGCGGACTCGTCCTTTCGTCCGCGCGAAAACCAGCCGCGGATCACGCTCCAGTCGAGTTGGACGCGGCGGATGGCGACATCGACAGGGACCAAAATCGCGAGCGCGAAAAGGAACCAGTCGAACACTGGCCGGCTGCTCTCACGGGCGCTGCGAGCTTTCGGGAAAACGTCGAGATCGTTCGCGGTGAGGACGCGTCCGCCGGTGCGCTCGGCGATCTCTTTCAGCAACATCGGATCGCTGCGGAAGCGCAGATATTCCGGCGAATACGGGACGGCGAACCCGGCGGTCGTTTGTTCGTGGCGCGGCTCGCCCCCGGTGCCGGAGCCCGCGCCCGCGACGAGGATTTGGTAGCGGCCTTTGCCGGCGAGCGGGAAGGTCGCCTCATACCGGCGCGGCGCTACTTGTCGGAGCGGCAAGGTGCTGGTTTCGCCGTGCGGTCCGGTGACCTTCGCCGCGAGTTCGAGGAATGTTTCACTCTTCGCAAAATCCTCAGCGGTGATCACGCCCCGCCCGCCGCTGGCGAATGCCTGGACGTGCAAATCGCTGTGCTGCTCGACGCGCGAAAGCTCGGTCACGAGTTGCTTCACGAACGCGCGATACTTTTCCCAGGCGATCCAATCGGCCGCCCAATTCGGTGCAAGGTCGCTCGTCCACGCCGCCGTCGTGCCGAGGCCGAAACGCCACGTCGCGAGCACGGGATCGATGTCGCCCGCGGGCTCGCCAACGCCCGGCGGGGCGCGCAAGACCGTTGTCGCGCGGGCCTTCGGAGTCGTGAGCACGAAGCCGCGCAACTGCGGCAATTCATCGAGCCCTTTCAAGATTGGTGACGGGAATTCGACCAGCGGCGTGAAGACCCGGTTCTGCACCATCGAGCGCTTCAGCGTCTTCGCTTCCTTGATGAATATGCTCGGGAGTTCGTTCGGATTTTGCGGGAAATAATAGCGCCCGCCGGTCGCTGCCGCGATCGACTGCATGATCGAAATATCGGTGCCGCCGTGCGGGTTAATCGCGACCATCGAGACGCTCACTTTCGCATCCACAAAGGCCTGCACGAGCTGCGGCGTCGGCGGCGAAGGATCGCCGTCGCTGATGACGATGCAGTGCTTCGTCGCGGCGTCGCTCGCCTGCAAACCGGTGAGCGCGAGCTGCATGATATTTTGAAAACTCGGCATGTCGCCGGGCTCCGCGTTGTTGATCAGCACCGCGAGTTTCTCGTACTCGCCCGCCGGCGTGAGCGGGAAAATCCACTGCTCGCCGCCGCTGCCGTAGTCGAGAATCCCAACCTCGTCCTGCGCGCCGAGCACGCGCACGGATTCTTTCGCGATGCGCTTCGCCCAGGTGTTGCCTTCGGCGAATTCGCACGTGTGCAGCACGACCGCGAGCGCGCCTTTCGGCATCACTTTTTTCTGCGTCACGTCCATCGTCACCGGCAGCGCTTCCTCGACGACGCTGCGGTGGTAGCCGCCCGGCCCGAAGCTCTGCGGCCCGCCGAGCATGAGGAAGCCGGTGCCTTGATTGTAAACCGCGTCGCGCAAGGCCTGGAGCTGAACGGCGTCGAACGCATCGGCCGGGACATTCGGAAAAACGATGAGGTCGAACGGCAGCAACGAGAGCGCATCGCGGGGAAATTCGTAAGCCATCCGCACCTGCACGACTCGTTCGCTGGCCTTCAGCCCCGCGACGAAAGCTTCCCAATCCCGCGCATCGCCGCGGGCATCCGTGACGACGAGCACCTTCCCCTCGCCGCGCAAATAAACCTCGCCCATCGCGACGTTGTTCTCGGCCCATCCGTCCTCGCCGGGCACCGGTTCGATCGTCGCGACGTATTCATAATATCCGGGCTCGCGGAGGTAGAGCGGTAGGGCGAAGCGGCTCTTGCCCGCGGTGAACGTGATCTCTTTTTCGAAAATCGTTTTGCCGTTCTCGGCCAGCGTCAGCTTGCCCGCGCCGGGCTGGAGCGACTGGAGCAAAACGCTCGCCTCGTACGTCTCGCCAGCCTTCACCACGCGCGGCAGATCCAGCCGCTCGAGCCAGACTTCTTTCGCAAAATCGAAGCTCACCGGCAGGACATCGACCGCGATGCCGCGCGCCTTCAACGCGTCGAGCTGCGAGGCCGCGGCTCCGTCCGTTTCGTTCCCATCGCTGACGAGCACGATGCGGCCTTGATTCCCCTCGGGCAGCACCGCCGCTGCGAGCCCGAGCGCCTTCGCGAGATTCGATCCATCGCGCGCCGTGCGGGTGTTCATCGCCTCGAAAGGAAACGTCTGCCGCGGGGGCAACTCGACCGCGGCGTCGCGCCCGAAAACGACGAGCCCGGCCTCGTCTTTCTCCGGCTTTTTCGCGACGGTTTGCATCACCCACCCGAGCGCCTTGTCGCTCACTTTTTCGCCCATCGAATCCGAGACATCGAGGGCATACACGACCGAGAGTTTGTCGCTCCGCCGCACCGCGCGCGGCTCGGCGAGCAGCATCACAAACGCAGCGACCAGCGTGAGCCGCACGATCAGCGCACCGCCCGCGCGCCCTTTGCCCAGGCCACTTCCGCCCGCATGATGCATCCACCAAACCCACGGCGTCACCGCCAGCAGCACGAACGCCGGGCGGTAGTTGAAGCGCATGATCCCGCGCATTTCGAGCAGCACCACGAGCGCGATAAAGACGCCGACAAAAACGGCGAGCGGAGCCACCGAGCGCCACGTCACTGGCTGCCGCGCCGGCGGAAAGAGCGAACGGATGAGACGCGGCGTTTTCACACGAAATACGACCTCCTAAAATTTCAGAGTGACCATGCGACGGTTCTTCGTATCCGCGACGTGGAGCCGCATTTTCGAGTCGGCGACGATGCCCCACGGAGTCGCGAATTCACCCTCGCCGCTGCCCGTTTTTCCGAAGCGGCCGAGCAGGCGTCCGTCGCTGCTCACGCGTGACATTCGGCCCGCGCCGTATTCGATGACGTAAAGTACGCCGTCGCCGCCGAAGCTCACGTCGTAGGGCAGTTCGAAGTTGAGCGGTCGGTCCATTTCCCCGAGCAGGCCGACGTATTTTCCCGCGTCGCTGAAGATGAGCACGCGGTTGTTGATCGCGTCGGCGACGAAGATTTTTCCGTCGCGCCACGCGAGGCCGGACGGCCGCTGAAACTGACCCGGCTCCGTCCCGAATCCGCCGAAGCTCGCGAGCCATTTGCCATCGCGCGTGAACTTCTGCACGCGATCGTTCCCGCCGTATTCGCAGACGTAGAGGTTCTCGTCGGCGTCTTTGCAGATGCCGACGGGGTAGATGAAATCGCCCGCGGACGTGCCGTTCTGGCCGATGTTTTGCAGCCAATTTCCATGCGCATCGAACCAGACGACGCGGTGGTAATGCGTGTCGCAGACGACCACGCGGCCATCTTTTAAAATGACGAGTCCCTCTGGCTTGCCGACGCTGACATCGAGCATTTTCCACTGCCGCAGCAGCGCGCCGTTCGCGTCGTAAATGAGCACGCGGCCAGCGGTGTCGAGGACCGCGAGTTCGTCGTCGCGCCCGATCGCCACACTGCGCGGCGTCGGCAGGAAAGCCCCGTCCGGCGGCAGCACCCACGCCCGCCATTCCCGGGACGCGAGCTCAGGGGTGCCGGACTTTCGGCCGCAACCTGACAGAAAAATCACGATGAAAACTCCGGCCACGAGTGGCAGCAGCCGACAAACTTTGCGGCTCATTCTTCTCGCGTCAGCCGAAGAGATCATCGCGCGCTCAGCCTCACAGATTGGCCCGCTCGCATCGGCGCTGCGGGGCGGTGGAAGAAGCGATGCGAGGTCTGGTCCGGACGCCGGATCACACATTCGGAGACGGAGCCGCGGAACGACGCGGACTCGACAAACAACCCGCCGTTGCTCGCCGGTTCGATCTCGATTTGCTCGGGGCGAAAGCAGGAGGCCGACTCGATTTCCACACCGAACCAGAGTCTCGCGTCGTCAGGTGTGAGCCAGTTTCCGGGGCCGAGAAAGTTCATCAGTTCCGGCGTGGGAGGGCGCGCGTAGAGATCGGCGATGGGGGCTTCGTGCAGAACCCGGCCTTCGCGCAGACAGACCGCGCGGCCGGCTTCGGCGAGGGCGGTTTCGGGGACATGGGTGGAGAAAATGAGCGACGCACCAGTGCGCGCGATGTGCGCGCGAATTGCGCTCCAATATTTCCCGGCGCGCGCGGGATCGACGTGGACGAGCGGCTCGTCCATCACCAGCGCTGCCGCGTTCGTGGCGAGCGCGCGCGCGACGGAGAGCCGCGATTGCTCGCCTTCCGAGAGCGCGTCGGGGCGGGCGTCCCCCTTTTCCGCGAGGTCGAAGGCCGCAAGCAAGTCGTCGATTCCGGTGTCGGAGCGGCGCGCGATTTTGAGATGCTCGCGGGCTGTGCAGTGTGGCCAGAGTCCGCCGTTTTGCGGCACCCAACCGATGCCCGGCGCTCGGGTCGTGAGCGTGCCGCGATGCGGTTTCTCGAAGCCGGCGAGAAGGTTGAGCAGCGACGTTTTTCCCGCGCCAGACCAGCCGATGACGGCGGTGATGCCAGCGTGAATTTCGAGCGAAACGTCGCGCAAGCGCGCGGGGTCGAGCGAGACGCGATCGAGGTTCCAGATGGGCTCAGTCGCCACGGGCGCGTGCGTACAGGCCGCGCGCCGCGGCGGTCAACAGCAGAACCAGCGGCGGCACCGCGAGCGCCGCGCAGAGCATCGCGGAGAGCACGGCGGTCTGGCCGTAGTGCGAGAGATTATGGAGGCGCACGAAGACCGGCGTCATGCCGATCGGCGCGAGGATCGACGAGGCGGTGAAGTCGAAATAGCCCCAGCAAAAAAGGAGAAAAAGCGCCCACCAACTCCGCCGCGTGTCGAGGTGCCAGATGAGCCGGCGATCCCCGATCATCCGCGCGAGATGCATCGCGGGCGCGGGTCGCGTCGCTTCACGAAGCCCGCGGAGCAGCACCGCGAACGGCAGCAGCAGAAGCGTCAGCACGGCCAGAAGCGGCAGCGGCGAATCGTACGCGGGGCGGAGGATCGGGGTCTGGAAAAGGGCGAGCGCGAGAAGCGAAAGCACGAGTCCGCCGAGCAGCCCGGGCGCGGCGAACGCAGACCACATCGCGACCCGGCGCGGAACGAACGCCGCGGCGGTGTGCGCGAGTACGGCCGATCCTGTGGCGAAGAAAACACCGGCCGCGATGTCGCGCCCGAGCACGAGATTTTCGCCGATCGCGCGCCAACCCGTGAACGCCTGCCGCAGCACAATACCGAGCGGGAAGAGCGCGAGCAGAGCCGCAGCCGTGAGCAGGTAAATCCAGGCGACGGCTCGGACAATCGGACGCGAGCTCACGACATTCGGCGTTCCTGGCGAACGTGTGGCGCGGGCGCTGAGGCTGAGGAGAATCGCGAGGACGGAAATCTGACAAACCGACGGGAAGGCAGACAGCCACAAGGTTTGCGGGAGGGCGAGCCCGCCGGTTTGCGCGTCGAAAAGCGCGACCGTCCACGTCTTAAAACTCCACATCGCCGCGATCTCGAACTCCCCAAACGCCAGCAGGAAACCGAGCGCAATGGCGATGCACGGCCCCGCCCCTGCGCCCCGCAGGCGGAAGTTCCAGCGGCTGATCGGAGCCGTGAAAATCGCGCCGCCGGGCGCTGGACGGATCAGGCGAAAGCAGTGCGCCGCTTCCGCACTCAACGGTGCCGGGAGGAAATAAAGCACCAGCGCAGCGACCGGCGTGAGTCGGAGAATGAGCGCCGTCGCGTACACGAGTTCGCTCCAGCCGGGACGCATCGTGAGATCGAGAACGGTGTGCGCCCACGCGTAGCCGGTGAGGATGGACGGGGTCAAAAAAGGCGCGAGCAGGAGCGCTGAAGCGATGAGTTTTCTGCGCCCGCGCGAGCTTGCGATCAGCCGCGCGAGGGGCGCGCCGAGCGAGAGCGCAGTCCCGCTGACGATCGCCGCGCGACCAAGCGCCCATGCGGTCTGCGCGGCGAGGCTCATCGGAGATATTCGGCCTTGAGCCACGCGAGGCACTCCTCGCGCGCCGGGCCGAGATCGGAAAGCGGGAAGGCGTTTTGCGACCACTGGCGCAGCTCGCGGACCTCAGGCGGAAGCGCGTCTTCGGCGACGGGGCCGAGCGGGATTTGGCGGGACTTCGAGCGAGCGAGCGCGAGTTCTGTTTCCTCGGATAAAAGGAAGTCCGCCAGCCGTTGCGCGTCGGCCACGCGGCGCGTTCCGTGAATGATTGCGACGGTGTTTGGGATGCAAATGGTCTGCCCATTTTCCAGCCGCACGGGCTGCATCGCGACCGGCGCTCCGGCGTCCTTCGCCTCGAAGAAATCGTCGGTGTCGGTGAAGCCGG
This sequence comes from Spartobacteria bacterium, assembly GCA_043777315.1. GTDB lineage: Bacteria > Verrucomicrobiota > Verrucomicrobiia > Chthoniobacterales > Chthoniobacteraceae > CAIURC01. The sequence continues at coordinate 33,840 of JAYVPW010000159.1, forward strand.
CGTCACACGCGCCCTGCGCCACGGCGTCTTTCACCGCGGCGTTGCCGTTCAATTCACGCACACCGCGGCCGCGCCAGTCGCGATGCCAGGCGACGAGTTTCTCGCCGCCCCACTGTTTCCAGAGCGCGGAATAGTGCGTGAGTGTCGTCCCGTAGAGCGGCTTCGCGATCGCCATGCGAGACAGGTCACCGCCCGCGCGCCCTGCTTCCATCAGCGTTTGCGCGGTGCGGGCGGAATCCGCGCGGCTGGAAATGACGACGCGCATCCGCGCCGCGAAACCGGTCCAGCGGCCGTCGGGATCTTTGAAATCAGCGGGGATGCGCGCGTAGCCGGTCCCGCGATACGGCTCGAGAATGCCGCGCGCTGCGAGGTCGAACATGGCGAGCAGTTCGTTGTTCCAAAAAAGATCGCAGCGCGGCGCGTCTTTTTCGCGGATCAACAATTCGACGAGCCCGAGCGATTTCGTGGCCTCGGTGTCGAAGCGGATCGCCACCGGGAGGCCGCTTTGCCGCTCAAAATCGCGCAGGATTTTCTCCGCGTAGATCGAGTCGTGCGCGCAATAGACGACGAGCGGCACCGGCCCGCGATGCCAGTAAACAAGCCAGCTCCCGAGCAGGGCCGCGATTACGGCCAGGGGAAAATAGCGGCGCATCGAGTCGTGGGAAATGGGTCGCGCCTCAGCCCGCGATCTTCAGCGGCACGCTCCACGATTGCGGCGTCCACGCGCTTGTCTGCCAGCGATCGGGCGAGGCGAATTCACGAACGAGGAGCTCGCGTTCGCTGATCTCCACGTGGAAGAACGCCTGGCTCTCGAGCTTGTAGTGGCTGGCGTTATCGACGTTGAAGACCGCGATCCCCTCGGCCGCTTTCGCGCTCGCACCGTCCCAGCGGAAGATGTTTCGCGCGTGAGTGTGGCCGTGGAAAATGGCCGCGATTTGGTGGCCGCGGATCGCCTCGTAAAATCCGCGCACGTCGCACGCGTCCCATTCCTTGTTGTCGAAAGGCGCGGCGGGATCGCACGTCGGCTGGGTGTAGCGGCCGAGATCGACGTGATGCAGGAGCACGACGGGGCGGCCACTTTCGCCGACCATCGCCGCGAGATCGGCGCGGAGAAAATCGAGGCTGTCGAGCGCTGCGTAACGCCGCTGGCGCTTGGTTTCGGCGGCCGTGCCGACGATGAGGCCGAGGACGACGAAATGCACGTGGCCCCAATCCCACGAGTAGTGCAGGCCGTTCGCCGAGACGTTCGTGACCGAGGGCCGCTGTTTGTTTCGCGCGATGATTTGGTCAATGACGAGGCCGGTGCCGTGCGGCGCGTCGTGGTTTCCGCACAGCTCGTACACCGGGTATTTCAGCCGTCCGTCGCGACCGGTGAGACCATAGCCTGCGCTCCACGCCGCCCATTCGGTCTCCTGCATTTTGGAGAAAATCGGGCCGGTTTTGTCGCCGCTGTCGATGAGGTCGCCGACGTGGATCAAGCCGCGCGGGACCGCCACCGTGCCCGCGCGCGCCTCCGCGGGGATCGCGGTGCCGGGCAGCTCGTTCAGCGTGTCGATGAGGCGCGAAGTCACCTCGTGCGAGCCCGCGTCCATCTGTGACGGCTCATCGTGGTCCGCGAAAAAATGGGTGTCTCCGACGAGGAAAAAACTGACTGGTTCCGTCGTGGTTTCGGCAGCTCGGAGACGCGGGAGTGCGAGTGCGGAGGCGGCTGCGGTGCGGATGAAATCGCGGCGTGAGAATGCGGGAATGTTCATGCGGGAGAGGCGGAGAGGATAAGCGGAGGAGGGCGATGTCAACCGGCGGAGGCGCGGGACAATTCACGAGAATGTGACGCATTGAGCAGCGAATCTTCGCGGCTGTGGCGGGTCCGTCGCATTCGCCGCGAAGATGTTCCGAACCAGTGCGGGTGGGCATCGCACGACTTGCGCAGACGTGCCACCCGCCACAGCAACCCCATGATTTACACGCAATTAAAGCAGGCCGCGGCGCGCGGTGATTTCGGGGAGGCTGGGGTGCGGCGGCACCTCGGGAGCGTAGCGCCAGTCGCGCTCGAAATATCGCGCCTCGACTCCGCTCGCGGGGACTTCCACGCCGGCGCTCCAGACGAGGCCGTTGAGCACCAGCTTGCGGAAGTCGGCGTGCTGCCAGTTGTCGTAAAAATGTCCGCACGTCGTGCCGAATCCGCGCCCGCCGTCCTCGCGCTGGCGCGCCCAGGCGACGACGTTTCCATCGGGCTCTCGGCCCTTCAGCGCGGGCACGGCGAGCAGCGGGACAAGCGCAGCGTCGCCGGGCGGAAAGCGGAGATCCCGAGAGCCGCACTCTTTTGTCGTCGAGCTGCTGCAAACGCGCGATCGGTTCAAGCCCGCGCGAGCCGACTTGGCTTCGATTCCTCGAACGGCGCGGAACCAGCCGAGATTCGCGCGGGTGAGTTGTTGCTCGATGAAGGCGTGCGCTTTCGGCGTGCGGGTGGTGATTTGGCCGCGATAGCGCACCGAGCCGCGACGGATCCGACAGCGGGTGCGGTCCGTGTGCGGGGCGAGGAAGTGGGAGCGGCGCGATCGTCACCGCCGGCAGCCTCGTCTTCGCCTCCGGCACCCGCGACGACAAAATCCGCGCCTTCGATTCCGCCACCGGCACGGAACTCTGGAGCGCCAAACTCCCGCTCCACGGCACCACCGCTCCCTCGACCTACGAGGTGAATGGCCGCCAATTCCTCGTCATCCCCGCCACCGGCGGCGGCAAACTCGGCGGCCTCACCGGCGACAGCTACGTCGCCTTCGCGCTGCCGGAAAAGTAGCGCGATTGCCGAAAGTGGTCTCCGACTCTTCGAGCCGGCAGGCTCGGCGGATGGTAGCCGGTGGCGTCAGCCACCGGACTACGGATGAACGCGAATCCGCCCCGGCGGGGCGGTGGAAACTGGTGCGATTCCGGCGCCCCGCCGGGGCGCATCGCTCTTCTGCGATGATTCCGGTCGCTGACGCCACCGGCTACCTTCCGAAGGCCCTCCGGGCCAATTGATCCGGAAACTACTTTCGGCAATCCCTCCAGATCACGGATCCCTGCTCGACGCCCGCTGGTACAAGATTGCCAGCTTGCGCAGCAGCGTTTCGAGGTCGGAAAAATATTGCGCCTCCGGCGTTGTCGCTTTCGCGTCGCGGAGGCGCGCGAACTCCAGCTCCAGCGCGTCACGCTCCGCGCGAATCTCCGGCGGGAGCGCCCGCTCCGCGGCATTGCGAATGAGGTGAATCTGCTGCGCGCGGACGCCGTCCGGCGCGGCTCCATCTTTCGCGCGTTTCACCGCGCGGACGCCTTGAAACCAGTCCGCGGGAGTGCCGAGTCCATCGCCATTGTCATCGAGAAGCGCGTGCTCCGTGGCGAGCCGCCCGTCCGCTTCGTAAAAGGCTTTTACGCGTTGCGCCGCCGCGAGCCAGGCTTCGAGAAGCGAAACCTGCCCATCGCGATCGAGGTCCGCTGCCGGGTCGGAAATCGTCTGCGAAAAATACTCTCCGAACCGTGCGTAATTCTGCTCGTTCGCGCTTTTCGTCGCCGTCACCACCACCCGCCCCGGCGCGGAGAGTGGCGCGAGAAATCCGCCGCTCGCCGAGGACGCGTTCACGATCACGAGCGGCCGTCGGAACGGCTTCAGCAAACGCGCGAGCTCCGTCGCGGAAAGATCATCCCCGCGCAGGTTAAACTTCGCCTCTTTCCCGTCAGACGTCCCGTGCCCGAGCAACACCAGCCACAGCTCGGAGCCGGTTTCCGTCGGTTCCTCGCCGAGCGTTTTCCGCAGCCGCTCGAGATCGTCGTTTTCGTTTTCATCCAATCCGATGACACGCGCGCGCGCCTCACCCACGGCCGCGGCGCTCTGCCACAGGCTTGCCGATTTCGCAAAACCCGCCGCGTATTCCGCCGTCCCTCCCGCGCCAACGACCACGATCACAGATGCGTGTTCCTCCACGCTCCAGGCCGCACGCGCCAACGCACTCAGAGCGAGCGCGAGCACGCAAAAAAACCTCTCCCGCTGCGTTCGACGTTCGACGTTCGACGTTCGACGTTCGACGTTCAGCCCGCCGCAGGCGCTCTCCCTCACGCCAGCCCCCTCCACCGTCGCAAACCCCACTCCCCGACGAAGCACGTCAGCGCGAAAAGAAACATCGCTGGCGTGTGCCAGAGCGGGCGCGTCCACGTTTCCATCGCGGGCGCTTTTCGAGCCGGCAGCGACTTCACAAAAGCGTCGAGTTGATCCGGCAAAATGACCTGCCCACCGGTCTGCTTCGCCACTTTTTCCATCAGCGCGCGGTTCGGCCGGAGCGTGCGAAATTCCGCCGCGTCGAGGTCCACCGCCCAACCGCCCTGCCCCTGACCGACGCCAGCGCCGGCCTCATTCGTCACTTTCGCCTCGACGCGAAATCCGCCGCTGTCCCGCGCCACATAACTCGTCTCGTAAACGCCCGGCTCGCTCGCGGAAGCTTCTCCCATCAGGGTTGCCGGTTCATCGGTCGTTCCAATCGGCTGCACGCTCAGGCGCACTGCGGCGTTGTCGATCGGCTGAAATTTCGCGTCTCGGACCGACACCCGAATCCGCACTTCCGACCCATCGCTCTGCGGTTCGATCCGCAGTTCGACCGGCTCCGGCACATCGGAAACAAGCCAGCGCACGAGCTGCCGCCACGCCTTCCCGAGATCCTTGCTGAGCGCCTCGTCGCCGAGCCCGGTCTGCCACAAATCCCCCGCGAGCAGCGCCGCCGTCCGCCCGCGCCCGAACCGCTGCGTCACCAGCGCGGGCCACTCGCGACGACCGTCCGTGACGTTCGCCACCACCATCGCGCCGGGCTTCGCCGACGAGATGCGGCTGAGCACATCGAGCGCAGGCAGCGCGCCGAGCCGCTTCCTTTCATCCGCCTCATTCGCGCGCAGCCGCGCCCACGGCTGCAGCCAGCCCTCGCGCGTGAGTGCCAGCCGCATTCCGACCGCCGCGGGCTGCGCGGGCGCATCGAGATGAACCGGCAGCAGGTCGCCCATCGCCGTGCGCTGATACCCGCCTTCCCGAAACGATTCCATCCCCCCAAGCATCAGAAATCCGCCACCGCGCTCCGACACGAACCGCTGCACGAGCGCCATCTGATCGGGCGTGAAAAATTCCGCTTCGAGGTCGTCCACGATCACCGCGTGATATTTGAAAAGCTCCTCCGCCGTCTTCGGAAAACCGCCCCGCAGCTCGACCTCATCCTGCGTGTTCAGCCGCACGAGCACCGGCTGATCGTAACGCTCGATCTCTTCTTTTGACTGATTTCCAAAGCCCCGAAACAGCGGATTGCTCGACTCCCCACTTCTCCCGCGAAAGGTAAATTTCGGCTCCCGCTTCGCGATCCGAATCAGCCCGACGAGCTGCGTCTGCTCGTCCGCCTCCACCGCGCGGTGCAGGAATTTGTATTCCCAATTCGGCCGGCCAGACACGTAGAGCACGCGATGCGTTGCGCTCCCGCGATCGACGCACAACACCGTCTCGTTGTTCGCAATCGTCGCCTCCGGCACCGCGCTTTTCGCCGCCGCGGAGACCTGCATTTTGTAAAAAGTAGCGCCGCTTTTCTCGGGTCGGAACTGGAGCCGCACGGCCACGCGCTCGCTTCCACGCGGGACAGTCAGCGTCTGCGTCGCCGCCACTTTCCCGCCATCCACCGCGATGAGATTCGCGACGATTTCCTCGCTCGAAAATCCGGTTGCATTCACCTCCGCCTGCACCGTCACGGGAGCATCTTCGAAGGCGGTCTGCGTCACGGAAACACTGCCGAGTCCGAGGTCGCGCGCGGATTGGTCGCTGCCAAAGATCACGGGATAGACCGGCGGCACTCCGCGCAAATCGGCGTCCGCCGGAAGGTCGGAGGCGATCCCATCGGTGAGCAAAATGACGCCCGCGAGTGACTGCCCCCGCGACCGTTCCGCCAGCCCCCGCAGACTCGCGCCGAGAGCCGAAGAGCGTCCCGAAAAGTCCAGGCCCTCGAATTCGCGGGCCGGTTCGAGTCGCGCGGCCGCGAGATAATTTCGAACGTCGAAATTCTCCGCGAGATGCGCGCGCCACGCGTTTTGCGGACCCGTCAGCGACGCGCGCATCGCCTCTCCCCGTGGGACCGTTTCGTCGCGGCCGACGAGCGTCATGCTGCGGCTGTTGTCGGCCACGACGACCATGAGATTCGCCCGCGGCTTCGCCCGCTGCCCGCTCCACGCCGGCTCGAGCAGACAGGAAATGAGCGCCAGCAGACCGAGCGATTTCAGCCCCGCGCAGGCGAGCCGAAGCCGGTGCGAAGCGCTCGTGCGAAAGTAGCTCCAGCCGACAAAAACCAACGAGCCCAACGCCGCAGCCGACACCGGGGCGAGCAGATCTCTTTCCGCGAATATCAGCGAGGCGATCATTGCGCCGGCGCTCCGATTCCGGGTAGCGCACTCGTCCCGAGTGCTGGCGTCGGCGTCCCGCCGCCGCGAACTTTAATCGGCGTCACCACTCGAGAGACTTCATCCCCGCTGGATGGCCGCGGAAAAGTCCGTTTCGGCGGGACGCCGAAACCAGCGCTCGGGACGAGCGCGCTACCCAGCAGTGCGCACGCCGTCATCGCGTCTCGCTTCGGCCCAGATCTTCGTAATATTTCCGCACCTGCTCCGCGAATTTGGCAGGCACCGGATCACGGTCGATCGGCACGAGCGACTCCTTCGATTCGCGCCGCGCCAGCTCTTCGGAAAGCCGGTTGCGCAACTCCGCCAGCGGCGCGCTGATCCGCAATTTGACCTCGTCCCATTTCGGCTGCGTCGCGTTGCGTTTGAACTCCGCCCGCACCCCGCGCGCGGTCTCCCGTACTTGCGCGGCCTGATTTCGCAGCGCCGGCTGATCGAGCATTTCCTCGACGTTCCGAAGCCGGTCCGACCACTGCACGAATCCATCGCCGCCGATCGGTCCCTGCTGCGCATCACCGCCACCGCCGGCATTTCCTCCACCTGCGCTCTGGCTTCCTGCTGCCATTTGGCGCAGCGCACCGCCGGGTCGCGCCCCCGCTCCGGATTTTCCGGAACCGTCAGGCGTTGGCTCCGAGTTCTGTGATCCTTCGCCCTCGCCCGGCCCGCCGCTGCCGGATTGCGCCGTTGCCCCGCTGCCCGCTTGCTCATTTCCGGGCTGCTGTCCGCGCCCGCCGTCGCCATTTTGCGCTGAGGCACTGCCCTTTTGATCGCCGGCACCAGTCTGCTTTCCGGGCTCCGTGCCGGCTTCGGCCCGCTCCGCAGATGGCGAGTTTTGCGCGGTCTGCGAGGCCGGATTCCCGGCCTGCGCGGCCCGCCCTTTCGAGCCGGGCTTTTCTCCCTGTTCCCCTCCAGCCGGCTTCCCCGCTTGCTCTCCGGGCGGTCCTCCTTTTTGTGCATCCCCTGACTCCGCACTTTTCACCTCCATTTCAGTCCCCTCACCTTTGCCAGGTTCAGCCGCATTTTGGGCCAGCGATGGGTCGGCCTGCGCGATCTCGCGGTTGAGCTGTTCGCTCAGCGCATCGAGTTCCGCCCGCGCGGTTCGCAGCGCTTCCGCTTCGTTTCCGAGGACGCTCTCCGCCGCCCGCTCGACGCCGCTTTTCACCTGCTCGATTTCCTCCCGCGCCTTCGCCTCGAACTTCCGCGCGTGCTCGCCGAAACCATTCGTCGCGAGCTGCCCCGCGCGCTTCAGCGTCTCGGCGGTCCCAGCCTGCGTGTTCTTGCGGAGCGTGTCGTAGAGCTCTTTCGCGAGCAGCGGCTCGACCGCTTCCGCCTGCTCGGAAACGCGCGTCATCGCCTCGCGCACCTTCCCGAGTTTTTCCTGCTGCGCGTCAAATTCCTGCGCGAGCTGCTCCTTCTCGCCGCTCCCATCCAGCGTCCGGCGCTCACTCTTTTTTTCCTCCGGCGCGAGCTGTTTCGCGATCTCCTCCTGCTTCGCCGCGAGCTCGCGCGCATCGGTCCGCATCTCTCGCATTTCGTCGGCGAACCGCCCCGAGCTTTTCTTTCGAAAATCGTCCCGCAACTGTTGCAGCTCGCGCTCGGCGCGCGAGCCGGATGCAAGCGCCTGCGGCACCGCCCCGCGCTCCATCGACTCCGCGGCTTTCTGCGCTTCGTTGCGCGTCTGTTCGAGCTGCTTCCGCGCTTCCGCCGAAGCCGCGGCATTCGCGGGCTGCTCCATTTTCTGACGCGCCTCATCCGCATCCGCGACGAGCTGTTGCTCCTCCTCGCGCAGCCGTTTCAACCGCCGCCGAATCTCCTCTTTTGCTGCGTCGTCTTTCGCCTCCTGCAACGCCGTCTGCAGCTCCTTCAACCGCTCGTTGATGTCCTGCTGCCGCTGCGCGAGTTCCTTCAGCCGGCTGAGGATCGCGAGCAGCGCCCGCTGCTGCTCGTTCTGCTGCGGTTCAGCCTCCTGCTTGGTTTCGTAGCGTTTTTTCTCCTCTTTCAAATCGAGCTGTTCGAGCTCCTGCTGCCGGTTCTGACTGCTGCTCGCCTTCCCGGTGCTCATGCTTTTCGAGACCTGGAATTCGTGCGCCGCGAGCTTGAGCAACGCGTTGTAAGCCGCCTGTTCCGAGGTCAGCGCGGCGGGCAGCGGAGTGGTGGAAGTGAGCGCCTCCCCGAGCCGCTCGCCCGCGCTTTTCATCGCGCCGGTCGCCGTCTCCATGAACGCCCGCGCCCGCGGCTGCTCGATTTTTTCCTGCATCGCCTCCGCCGTCTCCAGCGCGTGCGCCTGCGAGTCGCGCACGACCGGCGCATCGCTCAGATATTTTTCCGCGAGTTTTCCGTCGGGCTTCACCGCCTCGCTGCGCTGGAGATTCCACGTCGCGGCGATGATCTGTTTTTGCAGCTCCGCCAGCTTCGTCACCTCTTCGCCCTTCCCCTCCGCAGCTTTGCCTTCGCTCTCCTGGCCCGGCCGAAAGATTTCTTCAAACGGCCGTACCTCCGCAAAAAAAAGGTCGCTCGAAGTGCGCCGGACCTTGCCGTCCGGTCCGATGTCGTCGGCCCACAGCGACCACGAAATCAACTCGTCCGGCTTCACGCCGAGCTCCTCGAGTTTCAGCATCTGCCGGCCTTCGACCCGTTCGTCCGGCTTCGTGTCGCGGGTGAAGATCACCTCTTTCGACTCTCCGCCCGCGACCGTGAAGCTGAGGCCAAACGCCGGCATCCCGAAGTCGTCCCACGCCTCCGCGACGAACGAAATTTCCTGCAACGCCGAGACGCGCTGGTCGCCTTTTGGCTGGATGAATTTCAGCTCCGGCCGGCGATTTGGCAGCACCTCGACGGTGAATTGCGCGGGAACTTTGCTCGCGCGTCCGTCCGCATCGACGAGCCGCAGTTCGTAGCTCTGGCTCGCCATGAGCGGCAGGTCGCGAAGCTCGGCCACCGCGTTTTCCACACTCACCGCGAGCGCGATCGACGGCTGATTTTTCGCGATCAGCTCGGCCGATTTCACCGGCTTGTTGAGCTGGAACGTGAGGCTGAGTTTTGTCCCTTCGACCGCGCTCACCCGTCGCGTGTCGGCGATCTTTTTCTCGGGGAGCCGCGTGTATTCCGGGAAAATCAGCCGCGCATCCGAGCGCTCGAGTCGCGGATACTCGAAGACGCGAACCTTGAACTCGCGTGTTCTCTCGGCGGCGAATTCGACATGGTAAGTCAGGTTCGCATCGACCTCCGGCAGACCCCCGCCGAACACCGGATCGTCGAGGTTTTTGGTCAGCGGCAGGCGCTGCGCCGGCTGGTTTTCCGGCGTGACGACGAGCACCGCTTCGGTCGGAACATTGCGCGGAAATTTCGCGAGCACGACGAGCCCGCTGCCTCGCTCGATCAGCGCATCGCCGGGCGTGATCGTGACCGACTTTCCGGCCTCCGCCGCCGCGCTCAACGAGCGTCGCCCGGCCTCGGGCAGGCGCGTCAGGGCGAAGATCATCGCTCCGAAAAGCAGCGCCTGCGTCGCGAACGACGCCGCGACTTTCCAGCGCGGAATCGCATCGATCCACGAGCGCTCGCGGCTCGCGCGGATCGCCTCTGCGATCACTCGTTGTTGGAGGAAATTCAGCTCACCGCTCTGCGCGTCGGGCCGCTGCTCCACCGCGGTCACGAGCAGTGCGTGTAGCTCGGGATGGCGTTCCTCGATCGTCCGCGCGAGCGCGTGATGATCGGGCTCCCAGCGCGCGCCGCGCCGCCACATCAGCCACGCGGAAATCATCGCGATCAAACCGAGCGCCGCGGGCGCGAGCGGGACTTCGATCTTCGCCGCGATGATCCCCACCGCCACAGCGATGGTGCCCGCCCAGCAAACCGCCAGTCCGCGGAATCGCCGCAAGCTGCGGTGACGCTCGGCGACGGGATCGAGCGCGGTTTTGAGAAGTGAGGTGATCATGTCTGCGGCGCGGGCGTGCCGGAGAGCCGGCCCGCCAGCAATGTTTCCATCAGTAACACCGCCAGCGCAAAAACGATCAGCCAGCGCCAAAGTTTTTGCCGGCTCTCGAGCTCACCGGCGTGAATTTCGTTTTGCGCCGCCACGCTCGCGACTGTCAGCGCGGACGTGCGCATCGGGACGCCGAGGGCCGCCAACCGCGCGGAATCGAGCGGCGCGAGCTTGCTCTCGTCGGGGCTGAGGTTGACGACGAAGCGCTCATTTCCCGGCGCGGTGGAATAGACGCCGGGCTGATCGGACTCGGTGAATTTTCCGCCACGCGCGACCTCGACCTCGCGCCCGTCGGGCTTGCGGATCTTGTGTGGGAGCGGGTTGGCGGGCAGGGCGACTTCATCGCCGACAAAATATTGCGCCTTCCGCAGGGGCAGATCGCTGCTCTGCTCGAGGAGCGCGTGGAGCAGTGGCACGAACTTCGAGGAGAGCGCGAGCTGGCTGTCGGCTGGACGCCAACTGCTCGTGAAAACCATGACGCTCCCCTTTCCCACCGGCACCTGAACGATCGCCGCGTCGCCGGAATCGAACCGTGCAATTACGCGGGCGCCGGGGATTTTAGACGCGTCGAGCTGGCGATAGTTCCAGAAGTGGATCTTGCTGAAATCGCTGAATCGCGGGTCCGCGAATGGAGCGAAAAGCGGATGCTGAAAATCGATCTCGGCCAGCATCGCGTAGTCTTTCACGCGGGCTTCGGCAGCCGGGATCGCCGGCGAGTCGAGCAGCCGGGAGAGCGTCTGTTCGCTGGATTCCGAGGTCATCGGCAGCAGGACGATTTTCCCGCCCGCGGCGAACGCCCGCGCCGCGCCGATGGCCGCTTCGCCCGCGCCATCTCCGACGATCAAAAGCTGCGCCTTTGCGAGCTCGAAGGCCGCAGGTGCTTGATCCGCGGGCCGCGCGAGCAATTCGATCCGCTCCGTGCGGGTCGCGTGAAAGGCGCGCTCCAAATAGTAGAGCGACTGCTTCGGATCGTCCGGCACTTCGTCGCCAAGGAAGAGCACGGGCAGCCGCGCGGGCTCGGGTGGCAGGACGAAAAGCGTGTTGTCGAACTCGACCTCGTCGCCGCTCAGCGCGAGGTGATCGGCGCGGACGCCGAGTTGTTTCGGCGCGCGGACGATCCGGGTCTGTCCAGGGGGAACATGCACATCGAGTTTGGCACCGCCCGCCCATTCGAGCGCGAACTGCTCGCGCTTCGATTCAGCCGCGTTGCTCACGCGCAGCCGCGGCTCCGGTTCGGCACCGCCCTGCCCGCTCTCGTCGCTTTCTGCAATCCATTGCGCGCTCGCATTTTCCGTCTGCCCCGCCGTCACCGGCGCGAGCACGACCTCGATGCCGCGGGGCCATGCGAAACCTTGCAGACCATCGAGGCGCGCCCCTTCCTGCAGATCGCTGACGATCACAATTTCGCGTCGCATTGCCACCGACGAAGGCTCCACGTCGAGCATCTCCGCAGAGCGCAGCAGCGCCGCTCCGAGCTGCGTCGCGGCCCAACCTGGAGCCGCGGATTCCAGCCGTTGCGTCGCGGCGGAGGCGCGTTCACCGGGAGGGAGTTGCCGCCATTCCTCAAAGCTGAGGAGCGTGCGCGAACCGCGATCAAAGGCGACGACCGCGACCTCGTCGCCGGAGTCCACGCGGTTCAAAATCTCGCCCGCTTTCGTCCGCGCCTGCGCCCACAAATCCTCCCGGCGCATGCTCGCGCTCGTGTCGATGAGGACGAGCGTGCGTTTGCCCATCGGCTGGAGAGGCTGTGCGGAAGCTGATTCGCTGGGAATCAAGGGTCGCGCGAAACCGATCGCGAGCAGCAAAATCGCCAGGCAGCGCAGGAGCAGCAGCCACCAATTCTCCACCCGGCTGCGACGCGTGACGCGCGGCGGCGTGGGCGTCAAAAACATGAGCGAGCTGAACAGCGTCACGTCACGCGTCGTGCGGCGGATGAGATGAAAGATCACCGGGATTCCAACCGCGAGCGCGCCGAGCATGAAGAGCGGTGCGAGGAAGGTCATCGAAGGCGGAGCTCCGGGTAGCGCACTCGTCCCGAGTGCTGGTCTCGGCGTCCCGCCGAGACGGACTTTTGCAGACGCGCGCGCCGCTTGAGGGGTCTCCAGTGAAACGCAGCCCGTGGTAAAGTTCGCGAAGGCGGGACGCCTTCGCCAGCACTCGGGACGAGTGCGCTACCCGGAGAGGAGCTGCCCGGATCGAAAGCGCTCATTGCCATTTACGCGCGCTGGTGGCGGCGGATCACGGTCTTGCCGCGCTGGGTGCGGGCTTTCAGGAAATCAAAAAGCGCGAGCTCGAGCGGCTGGTCGGTGCCGAGCTGATGGTGACTGATCCCGAGCCGCTGGCAGGTGATGCGGATTGCCGCGATGTGCGCCGCGAGACGGCGCGTATATTCGTCGCGAGCGAGCGCGGGATCGAGGTAGAGATCGCGGCCGGATTCCACGTCGCGGAAGCGGGATGCCTTGTCGAAATCGAAGTGCAACTCGGCTGAATCGAGCACCTGAAAGAGCAGGACTTCATGGCCTGCCGCGGTGAGCAGTCCGAGGCTCGATTCGAGCGTTTCGATCGGCGCGAGGAGGTCGGAAATGAGCACGATCAGCCCGCGCTTTCGCATGAGTTCGGCCATTCGTTTGAGCGGCGCGGTGAGATCGGTCGCGGTGCCGCCGGCGTCCTTTTCCAGCGCGAGCATGATCTGTCGGAGATGGCCGGGCCGATGCCGCGGAGGGAGATATTCGCGGATGTTTTCGTCGAAGGTCAGGAGGCCGACAGCGTCGCCCTGTTGGTGCAGAAAATGCGCGAGCGTCGCGGCGAAGGTGTTCGCGTATTTCGCCTTCGACCAGCCGCGCGAGCCGAAGGTCATCGAGCGGCTGTTATCGACGAGCAAATGGCAGCGGAGGTTCGTCTCGTCCTCGAATTTTTTGATGAAATAGCGATCCGTCCGCGCGACGAGCCGCCAGTCGAGATGCCGCGGATCGTCGCCTAGCGTGTAGGCTCGGTATTCGGTGAACTCGACCGAAAATCCGTGATACGGGCTGCGATGCTGCCCGTGCCAAAACCCCTCGACGACGGTGCGCGCGCGGAGCTCGAGATTGCGAATCGACATGAGCGCCTGCGGATCGAGGAAGGAGGCGGACGGAGGCATGGGCGCTTACCTCGGACGCAGGGATCCGGAAAACGTCGAACGTCGAACGTCGAACGTCGAACGTCGAAGTGCAGAGAGCGCATCGCACGCGGTTTCCCTACTTCGACGTTCGACTTTCGACGTTCGAC